>JBCCHX010000039.1:0-67305 GCA_039028535.1 Cyanobacteria bacterium P01_B01_bin.77 | reverse complement strand
CGACTGGTCGTGACCTACTTTAACTGGATATGGCAGCATAGTCGCACACGAGATACTGCTGCTCAGAGAGCAGAGATAACCACGGAACCTTGGTCATGGAATGACATTGCTTCCTATCCCACTTTTTTCTGAGGCACGACCCGAAAAGCCAGGTTGCATAGGGAAAAATACCACGCTTTGCCGATAGCCCCTCTAGCCAAAACTCATGCTCTCCAATCATCCGGGGAATCTCGACGTCAGGATTTTCCAATTTCCAAGTTGCCAACCGTCTTGCTGTTACATCAACACATGGCATTTGTTCTCTCATCATACGACTCAGCACGGGAATCAGGGTTTCTGGGATCGTATCTTCTGGTAAATAGTCCCCAATCAAACCGCCCCGTGGAAACATCATCCGTTCGACATATTGAGCAACCGCGATTCCTTCTTTGCGCATTAGCGCACCTGCTGTCGCATCACGATAAAAATGGGCATACAGTGCGCCAACGAGGGCAAAGTCTCCCGTGCATGGTCGGTTACCTAGTAAATAGGGATGATGGCGGAAGTGGGTATCGAGTTCACTCAGCAGCTGACGCCATGAGTGTTCAACCACTGCTTTGGTATGTTCATGAATACCTAAAATTGAACCAGAACCACTAAACACGGAGGCCATCTCTGCCCCGGCTGTCTGCTGCTCTTCAATAGACTTTTCAGGCAGCATATTGAGGCCGAACTCGGTAATTTTGGCATCTGCATCGTACTCCCAGCGATAGTGCATGGCTGGAATCAGCAGCCATTCATCTGCGTAAAGCTCTATCAGCCGAGCCACGAATTGTTGGACAGGACCAGCGGCAGTTAGGGAAGGTCCGGCATCTGTCATTTGCTCAAAATAATCCATGATCAGCGTCGTATCCTGGATTGTTTGATCGTCCGGAGTGATCACCAATGGGATCATCCGATAACCAATACGTGGAATGCAGACCTCATTGTAGAACTTTTCATCACTATTGCGCTCCTCAAAATCGATGTCTTTCCAACGTAGATAGGCCCGTGCTTTGCCGCTAAAATAGGACATCTCTGAACCATAGAGTAGATACTTGGACATGAAATTTTTCTCCTTAGTTAGAGTCATTCAAAATGAGAAATAGACAGTCGTAATTGTCAAGATTAGATGGATAGCGCAGTGTTGTTACTTGCAAATGATGTAATAATCATTCACAACATCATGGGGCAATTGTTTAATCTCGATGTGAGTAAAGCCAGCCTCTCGAAGTAACTCAGACGCTTTTTCTCGGCCAGTTACTAACTCTAGATCGTCTACGGTAGTCGCTGCAGTTGCTGCTGGCGATACGGTCATACAGTGCATGCAGGAGACGGTATAAAGCAACGGTGCTAGGGGATGATTGAGGTTACCACTGACGTCAGAAGCTGCATGGATTTCTTGCATCAGATAAACACCGTCTGGGCGTAGGGCATTGTAAATGTTCCTGAGCAGCTGAGCAGGAGCGGCCTGATCCTGCATCGCGTCAAAGCTGGTAATGAGATTATAGGTTTCAATTTCTTCTAAACGGGCCGTATCTCTGACCTGAAAGTGAACGTTATGCAACTGTTGAGATTGGGCTTTATGGATGGCGGTTGCGATCGCATCCTCATTCAGGTCATAGCCTGTAAATTGGCTATTGGGAAAAAGCGTTGCCAGTTTATTCAAAACATAGCCCCGACCACAGCCGATATCCAGCACATCAATCCCTAACCTCAAGTCCTCTAACAAATTGGGAACGAGCGGTAATATGTGCTCTTCTAAGGCAGCAACAGCCCTCTGGGCATTATCTTCTGCCACCACTTCATAAAAGCGCTGGAGTTCACCAGGGGGGACTCCATTTCCCTCAGCAAAACATCTAACAATCTGATCTTCAGCTGAGGCGATTACCGGAATATATTGAGCAATAGCCGCCATATTTGTGGGAGATGCCGCCGCCCGAGTGAGTAATACGGCATGTTCAGGGGGCAAAGAATAGGTCTTTTCACTAGCGGAATAATCAAGGATTCTACCCACCACCATGACGTTTAACCATTCCCGCACATAGCGTTCCTGTAGGCCAGCCGCATGGGCTACTTGATCACTCCTAGAAGGGGGCAACAGGGATAATACATCAAACAGCCGGGTGCGATGGCCAATGGACACCATCAGAGATAGGGCACTGCTGTTAAAAATGGTAGTGAGTTGTTGCGAGAGGGCATCAACCCTAGAATCGTCAAACAGCGGCGCAAGCGATTGAGTAGTCATTATTTTTTAACTGATTTTGATAATTTAACTCTAGAAAAACAGGCGTCTCCAAAGCGTTTCTAAAGCGTCTATTCCTCATTAGCCAGGGGGACAGATTAAATTTGAATGCTCATTTCAACATGGCAGTATCTGCGTTTTCCCATTAGGCATGCTAGGGGTTACTCAAGTTTGGACGTTTGGCGAGCGTTCAGTTGTGCTGAGGAGATAAAATACCAAGCCCCCAAACTCTTAAGTTTGAGGGCTTGGATAACATTGAGCTACGTTGGCAGTTACTGAATCACAAAAATTCTTTAAACACGCTGCAAACGCAGTACCCGCCAAGCAAGTATCACAGGCGATATGATGATTAGCTCGTACAGTAAAACCCACCAAAAATTAACGGATGTATGTGAAATAGCATTCCAAAACCTAGGAATCGCGTACGATATCGGAATCAGGGCAAATGATCCAGCTGCGAGTCTGCCTCGATTAAATTTTATCCATCGAAATCGGGTTACAAGGCTGATGAGTAAGGCTTCTATTGAGGCAGATAACTGAACAACAAAAGAGCCTATGCCTAATCCCAATTCCCAATCCTCAGCGGGCATTACCTTATCTGGATTAAGGGTGCCATAAAGCCAATAGTGACACCAGGCTGCTAGCCCTATCAAGATCAGCACTCCGAACAGACTAATCAGTCCAAGAATTATGATTCGTAGTAACTTGGAAAAAGACATGGCATGGCAGAATTTTAGGAAAATCGGTCGTAAATGCAGCTGAGGTAAACCCATCTCTAACTATACATAGTTTAAGATGAGGTTCCGACCATTTTCAGTGTTGTCTTCACTCGCATACGCTATGGATTACGCTTCATTGTCCAGAAGGGTGGGGCAGCGGGGTCTATTTTTTGACTTTGAACAATCTCAAATCCATGTTTTTGATAGAAGCGTACGGCTTGTTCTGTAAACGTCACCAAATAGCAGACGACACCTTCATTACTGGCCCGTTGCAAAATCGGCTGCAGTAATCGACCGCCCACGCCTTGTCCCTGGCATGTGGGGTTTACCACCATGATGCCTAAATACCAGTGGAGACAATCGCCCATATCTTGTTGATGGGCTTGATCAACAGCTGATAATAACGTTAAGCATCTTCCCCATCGATTCCAACGGATTTTTGTGGGTAGGGTATACAGTTGCAGCTCCCAGGCCATTTTCAATAACTCAAGCGGATTATTAGAGAGTTTTCCTGGCGGTAACCAGGCGGCAATGCCTGCTAAATCCTGGGTTGTATAAACATAATTGTAGCGAGTGGAATGCGCAATCAGCTTGCCCATCAACCATGACAAAAACTGTAGCCGAAATTCTCGATCGTCAGAGATTAAATACGTCAAGACTGGATCATCTGCAAATGCCTTAGCCGCCACTATACCGGCATCTAAAACCTGTGATTGCTGCAGATGAATAACATCAGATGATGGTTGCAGTTGTACAGCACCGGAAGTTTTCATGATTCAGACTCCTTCGTTATGGTTCGAAGTGGACTTTAGAATTTCTCGTTAATCGATGGTTTAACTGTAAGAAACGAAGCGTCTCCAAGACGTCTCAAAAGCGTCCATCCTTGTTCCATCGATATTCCATCGATAAAGCTCATAAACAGGCAGTTAAGTAATTGCCACAGGTTTAGATTGAGAAGATTAGGATGTACTTACTATGAAGCCATCCATGCTGTTGTCAGTACGTCGCATCATGAAACGATTTTTGGTTTGGAGTGCGATCGCACTGCCCCCCACCCTCCTTATTCTCCTAGCCCTAAAACCCCTAGAAATTAACTCAATCCGTTTGGTTGGTTGCTTGGCGGCTGTATTTCTAATGGCGGCACTGATAGTAATTGCTGCTCTCAAGTCTCCAAAGCGCTTTCAGCGCCAGGTGGCGGCATCACTTGCCATAGTGGTTTCTATCATCGTATTCAACTGGCCCCTGAGGATAGCCTATGCTTTCTCCCGTCCTGCCTTTGACCAAGTAACTGAACAGGTGATGGCAGGAGAAACGATAGCAACGCCCCGACGTGTTGGCTGGTTTCGGATTAAACGCATTGAAGTTCCTGGACCTGCTGCCAATGGCATTGATTATCACGGACTTCGTCTGTGGACTAGTGTTCACCCCTATGGAAATACCGGCTTTGTACAAGCGAGCCCTGATAACCTACGATTTAATCCATGGAGCCATTTTAAGTTAGATGAAACCTGGCAGTTTATTGCTGAAGACTAACTGTCTAGTTCGCAGCACAGCCTTCTAGAAGTTGCTGACTCGACAAACATGGTGGCAAAGCCCTGAGCAAATGCAGTCGGGTGGGCTCTACGCTCACGGCCTCCACATAGGCAGCGGTTAAATAGGGACTGTAGGTTTCATCCCCCACTAAAGAGACCTGACCATGGGCAATCAACAGCGTCACCATCAGATTAAACAACCATTGTTCACTGGCGTTAAAGCTTTCGACAATGTCACTTCTAGGATATGCCAGGTCTAGAATAGCCCGCGTTAGGGCAGAGGTATGGGAGAGATTTTGGGCTAGGTAAAAATACTTTTCAGGAGTGGTCAGCCCCTGAAAAGCCGCTAGCTGCTCTTGCACAATGGGGGTGGCAATATCATAGGCCCCGCCCACAATCACCACTGGAACTTGAATCTTTTCCATGCCCTTTTCTCCAAAAAGATTGCTTAAAGGAGACATGGCAAACACCGAGCCAATGCGCTCATCGGCCAGGCTACCATCGAGTAACTGTTGCAGCACCTGAGGGGAAGCTTTTAGCTCCAGCAATCGACATTGAATCAACAGAGCAATATTGACATTGTCCGGCACAAAATCGGCTTCTAAATCACACTGTTGCTCCAGGAGTTCCACATCAACGGTGGCCCCAGCGGCTGCTAAGACGGTGTATCCCCCAAATGAATACCCGGCCAGACCGACTCGATCCAGCTGCAGCCGTCCCTGAAAATCAGTGTTGTTTTTCTCTTCTAGGGTGTCAAGGAGAAACCGAATGTCCAGAGGGCGATTGATAAACTCCATGACATCAAAGGATTCACGGTTTAGTCCCAGGGCCAAATTATGCTGATAGGCTGCGTTGCTGCCAATATGTTCTGGCACAGCGACCACAAAACCATTGGTGGCTAAGCTGCGAGCCGCAGCTACCGCATCTGGGGTAGTGCGGGTCTCGCCGTAGCCATGGGAAAACACCATCACGGGTATTGGTCCGGGAACAGCATTAAAGTCGGCAGGGAGATAGAGATCGGTGGGGTAGGTGCGGTTGCGATCGCGATCCGTCAACATCAGCGATTGCGTCACCACATCAAACCGAGGCACGTCTGCTAACATCGGTAGCGCCTGGTAGTCCAACGTCGGCTCAGTAGCAGCAGTAGCAACAGACTGTTGGATAGTAGCCTTAACTAAACGATCAGTAGTCTCAATGTTGGTTCTAATGGCATCCGATACTGCCAAAATTTGTCGCAAATCTAGCCTGACCCCATTTGTAGGGTAAAACCGCAGAATATTGATCAGCGATAGACCTGCTGAATCAGCTGCGGCTAGAACCATCGCGCCTCGAATTGCCTGCTGACCATTTTGATGCCCCTCGGTTTTAATCAGCTGTCCAACTGTCGCTAAAACGAATTCTCCTATTGGAGAATACAGCCATTGAGACAGCACAAACGGATCGCCTATTTCCTCAGGGATACCGTCTCCTAACGCTAAAAGAGGGGTATTCAAGATGCGCTGAAGTTCTTGGCGATTTTCCGGTGAAATCTGATTCAGATACGGTGTGAGTTCATCCCCTATGATACCGTCTGTGGCAAATATTTCGAGAGACGAGACCGAAATCTGTCGTCCCAAAACACCATAGTCAAAGTAAAGTTTGTCTGCTGAGCGAACAGGCAAGGCGACCATCATGCCAGAAAGCACACCTAACGCCGTAGCTTTCACTAACCGTCGGAGCACCTTGGGAGAACCTGTTCTAAAATGCATGGTCATTTCTTGGGTTTGTTTGGATAACTGATGCCGTCAATTTGAATTTTATGATTTATTTCAAAACGGTCTGCTTTTTCTGCGTGGCCGTAGACGATTGCTTGCTGGCGAAGACCCATCGCAGCATGGGGGGAGCCACAAAGGTGGTTCCAATGACCATCAGCACAATGGCAACATTTAGGGGGCCTGTTAATGTCCCTGTGGCAGCCCCCAAACCTGCAAATACCAAACCAACTTCTCCCCGTGGCACCATACCAGTTCCGATGGCCAATCGATTCACCTTCTCTTTAGAAAAGACAAAATATCCAGCGGCTAGTTTGCCCAGAATGGCAATTATAGTTAGAAATGCGGCAATTACCAAACCGGTGCGACTCTCAGGATTTGACAGGTTCAGAACAGTTAGGTCCGTTTTGGCCCCAATGGACACAAAGAATACCGTCGCAAACAAAGCTACCAAAGGCTCACATGCTTTCTCTAAATCCGCCGTTGCTTTTGTGTTGCCAAGAATAATACCGGCTGCAAAACAGCCAAGAATTTCTTCTAACCCAATTACATTTGCAATGGTGCCCATCAATGAGAGAAAGATAATGGAGCCGATCAGTACACTGTAGGGGTTGCTGAATTTGCTTAGAAAGTTGATGTAGCGGGGACCAAAAAACTTATTCAGGACAATGGCCGCCACCACGAAAAGTGTAGCGCTGACAATTGTGCCAATAACGCTAGAGATTTCCACGGTTCCATGCTCAGCAATACCAATGGCCACAGCTAAAATAGCGATGCCCAAAATATCGTCTAAGACAGCAGCGCCTAAAATAATTTGCCCTTCCTTGGTGTTCAATACACCCATGTCTTGCATGATGCGAGAGGTAATGCCGATACTTGTGGCCGTTAATGCAGCGGCGGCGAATATGGATGCGATCGCAGATAGATGAAAGATCGAAGTCAGCCCCACAAAACCAGTGACAAACGGAATAACCACCCCTGCCACAGCCACCGATGCTGCCTGGGGACCAACCTTAATCAGCTCCTTGAGATCAGCTTCTAGACCAATCTTAAATAACAAAACGCCTACCCCCGTTGCAGCATAGTCATTGAGCAAAATTTTAATCGGCCCTGAGAAAATTTCTTGAACTGTCGCAGTATCACCACCTGCAATAAATTGAACACTGGCTATTGCCCAGTCAGCGACTTCACCGCCACTACCCAACATCAATAAATGAAATCCTGACACACCTAATATCAGACCGACAACAAGTTCTCCTAATACTGCAGGCAAGCTAAAACGAGTGGCAATTGCACCAAACACCTGGGCAGATACAAAGACGATAATGGTGACTAAAGAAATCGCCGCAGCCAGAATTTTTCCATAGGATTCCCCTTCAGTACCACCGTTTGAAGCCAGTAGCGGGGTAAGGAATGGCAGTGAAGCACTTGCAAAAACAGACAGTGAAGAAAGCATCATAGGTTCAAAAGAAAAGTTAAAGAAGGTTGAATCAATCCCAAATCAAAAAGCTAATGGACATAAAAAAGATTGAGGCGAAACTTAAAGACAGCACCTACCAACGAAGCCAGAATTTTCTCCCCTCCTGGGAGGGGCACGGGGTGGGTTGGCCATTAGCGCTAGTGATCGAGACCCACCCCTACCCCTCTCAGGAGGGGAAACCCACTCCGCTTTTCAAGCACCCCGCCCAAAGGGCACTCCTCCCAGGAGGGGATTAAAGCGCCTGTTCCTTAGAACGATTGGGAGTCAGCTGCAAATAGAGTCCCGGTACAACCAGCAGCGCAATCAACGTCGCCGACATCAGCCCAAAAATAATCGCCATACACAACGGGAACCACTGAGCATCGCTTAACGCCAACGGAATAAGACCAATAATCGTCGTAATCGATGTGGTCAAAATCGGTCGCAGCCGATCGCTAGCCCCCGCTGCTGCTGCATGACGGACATCTAACCCTTCTTTCCGGCGCTCATTCATTGTCTCCACCATGACAATGGCGTCATTGACTACGATGCCGACCAGAGCAATCACACCAATCATGGCAGGGAAAGAAAATGAGAGTCGCAGTATGAAAAAGCCAAACAAAGTACCAATTAGCGCAAAGGGAATGGTGAGAATAATAATCAGCGGCTGGGTATAGGAACCAAACTGTAAGACCAGGACCGCAAACACCAGAAAGATCGCCACCACCAGCATCTGTCCTGCAGAACCAAAGGTTTCACTGCTGGTATCCGCATCCCCACCAAAACGATAGGTATATCCATTAGGCCAGCGCTCAGGACTATCCTTATCGTTTGGGTCATACTGCATCGCTTCCAGCTTCGGCGTCAGCTCAGCCAAGATTTCCGTATCATAAAAATCTTGCCCAGGAATCACCTTCGCCAATACCGTGACACTACGCTGAGTGTTGCGGTGAGTAATTGCTAAGGGGACTGCCCCCGGCACTTCTTCCAGTAGCGCATCGGGGGAAATAGTATCCCCCTCAGAATTGATAAATCGCAACGTGGCAAATTCATCTAAGCGAGAAGGCCCTCCGATGCGCCCTTGCTGCGATGGCCAACGCGTACTTAAGCGAATCTCAAGATCCTCCTCGCCACTGCCAATGGCAAAGTCACCCACCTCGTTATCAATCATCATGTAGCGCCCCTGGGACCCCACTTCATCCTGACTAATGCCATAGAAATTCAGAGCTTCCCGCTTGGGTACTAGCTTGTAATCTTCCCGCAGATTACCCAGGTCATCCCTGACATCCATTGTGCCTGGAATTTCTCGCAATGCCTGTTGCACCTGACCTGAAATCTCTCTCAGAGTTTGCAGATCATCACCAAAAATCTCGATTTGAATCGGATCATCACCGCCACCGGATAGAGGGAAGGCTGTACTCAAAACCGCACCTGGGTAATTGCGGATAATGGTTTGTTCTAACTCTTGTTTGAGTTCGCGTATGTATACAAACGAGTCCTGATCTCGCTCCTTACGGTTTACAAATACCGCCGATAGACCAACAAAGTAGTCAGCATTGCCTGGCTTGATTTCGCTGGAAGCGACTAAATTGCTACGCTGTCCTACCAGCTTCACCACACTCTTAAAAACCTTTTCACCATTGGGATCACTATAGTTACGCACCACTTCCCCCATACGGTCGGCCACCTCCTGAGATGTGGTCAATGTAGCCGCTGGGGGTAGCTCTACATTGAGGCTCAGTTTGTTGTCATCGCTAACAGCAAATAGCGAACTGGGTAGCTGGCTAAACAGAATCACGGTACAAACAAACAGCGCAATGGTCCCCGCTGTCCACAGACGAGCTACACGACGATTGGGCACCGTCATCCGTAAACTCCAGCGGGAAAACTTCTCAGAGGCAACTTCCGTCAGACGATCCACATAGGTTTTAGACTCGCTCCCACCTTGCTTACCCAAGAGCAATTTAGATAGGGGCACCACCACCAGTAAAGCCAGTACATAGCTCATCACCAGACAGGTAATGGCACTGATGGGAATCAGACGAATATACTTGCCCAGGGTGCCAGAGATTGCCATCAGCGGGGCCATGGCTAAAATAGTTGTTAGCTGTCCAGTAAATGCAGGTGAGGCATAGGTTTGCACAGTTTTAATTGCGGCTTGGGGCCAGCTCAACCCCTGGACAAAGATGCCATCGTGCAATCCCTCTAGCATGAGGATAAACACATCCACCAACAGCCCTAGGGCCAGGATCATGCCCACCGTAACCATGTTGTTGAGGGTATAGCCCAGCATCCATAGGACAAATAACACTCCGGCAAAGGTCATGGGAATCGCCAAACCGGCAATCAATGCCTCCCGCCAGGTGAGGGCCACAAATAAGACTGCAAAGACCAGCAGCGATGCCTGCAGCACATTACTGCCCAGAGACGCCAATTCTCCCCAAATTGTATGGGCATCGTTGGTAATCACCCTATAGTCCATACCATGGAGCCAGATATTCGGATCCTGTTTGACTAGCTCCATTTCGGCTAGGACATTTTCGATTACCTGAATGGTGTCACTGCCGGCGACTTTAACCACCTCTAAGTTGATGGTGGGACTAAACTCATTCCCCTCCCAGCTTAAAAAGGCTCGTTGGGTTTCTCGTTCTAATCCCTGATAAACCTCTGCCACCTCCGATAATCGCACAATTCGACTGTCATCTAATCGGGTTACCGGGAGATTTTTTAGATCCTCTAATGTCCGAAAACGACCATAGAGGCGTACCTGAGCCCCGATCTCGTCGTCGCGCACCAAATCCCAGGATCGGTCGATGTTGCCTTCCTGGATGGCATCGTAGACCTGAGTAGCGGCAATCCCCAGGGTGGTTAAACGACTGGGAATCATTTGGACGTGAATTATCTCGTCGCGCTGACCGCCCAGGTTTACCTCCCGTACATTTTTAACCGATTCCAAACGCTCCTGTAAGTCTTCTGAAACCTGACTCAATAAACCAGTATCCAGCCCATCTCCACTCAACGCCAGGGTAAGCACTGGCGTATCCTGTTGAGAAAGCTGTTCAAAATCTGGCTTCTCTCGCCCAGTGGATTCTTCCGGCAGCTCTGATTCGGCGTCATCTACTTTGCCCCGCAGCTCTTGAATAGACTCAGCAACGGGGGCTTCTGCCTTAAAGGCGACATTGATAATCGAAAACGAATTGAAGGTGGCGCTGGTAAAATCATCCAGCCCCTGAAGGTTCTTGATCTCTTCTTCAAGCTTATCTGTAACCTGATTTTCAATGGTTTCTGCATCAGTGCCACCCCAAGTTGTTGTGATCATGGCCCGAGCAATTTTAATTTCAGGATCGCCCTCCTTGATCATGGAGAAATACCCCATCAGGCCCCCCATCAGCAGCATAAAGCAAAGGAGAATGGCAAAAATCTGACGGGTAAAAAAGAACTCCATCCATCCAGGGACTGATTTTCTGGGTCTATCGGTACCTGGTCTAACATCGGCCACGTTGCCTGATGCAACGCTCGATGGTGGCAACTCTTGAGACTTCACTTGACGTCCTCCTGATTAATCATCTCAACAGGAGTGCCATCCACTAAACGGTTCTGACCATCAACGACCACCAACTCCCCAGGCTCCACTCCAGCTAAAATTTCTATGCCAGCCAGTCCTTCCACCCCCGGAGTGACCTGCCGTTGTTGCACTGTGCCGTCAGTTTGGTTAACAACAAAGGCAAAGAAGTCTTGCCCCCTAGCCAGAACCGACCCTAGGGGGAGAATGGTGGCGTCTTTTTTGGCCTCTGTTTCGATCCACACATAGGCTCGAGCACCCACCTTTAGGTTACGCACCTGCTGAAAATCTCGAATCACGATTTTGGTACCCCGACTTCCCGGTGTTTGGGATGGGCTAATGGCAAAGACGCGACCTTCACTACCCCGCTGTTTTGCAATTTCCAGCAGATTCTGCTGGCTGGCTCCGCTGGCTTGGGCTGCACTTACAGCTTCTTCTAGAACCACATAGGCCTTTTGGCCAGAGCGCACCGTATTGGCATCATCGGCTTGAATTTCTAACTCCACTTCATAGGTGGATGGATCGACAACAACAATGGGGGCTGTTTCAATCAGATCTTGAGACGTGTTCACATTCAGATACTGGGAACTCCAGTACTCGCCTTCTTGAATATTGATGTAGGCAATCACCCCGTCAATGGGAGAGATTAGTTGAGTATCTTCCAAATCCACTGCCGTGCGAGTACGACGGGCTTGCGCCGATTGAATAGAAGATTCGGCTACACGTACATTATCTTCAGCAGATGTGATTGTTTGTTGAGCAATTTTGAAAGCTGCTTGGGCCTGATCGACACGATTCCGATAAACATCCCGTGAGCTGGCCGATACGGCTCCTTGTTCGAATAATGATTGATAGCGCTGGTATTCGGTTTGGGCTAGGGCCAAGTCAGATTCAGCCTTTGCTAGTTCGGCTTTTGCTTGAAGGACTGAGGCCTGGGACTGATCGCGCTCGTTAATGGCTACCTGGATATCAGCCTCTGATGTCACCATACTGGATGTTTGGCGGCGATCATCTACCGTGGCTAACAGCTGATCACGGGAAACAAAGTCTCCTTCTTTGAGGGCAACGCCGTTATTTTTGGCCACATAGGTAATGTCGCCATCGGCATAGAAGTTCAAAACCCGTAGCTGGACCGGCAGCGAAATCCCTTCATCAAAGACCCAAGCTTGGGCCAGACCTTTTTGTGCACGGGTGACTCGCACCGGCAAACGGGTTGGTGTAGTTTCAACGGTTTCACTAGGCGACGGTTGTTGAAATCCGTGGTAAATTTTCCAGCCTGTAAAACCAGCTAACATCAACATGACCAAGGTAATGACTGGCCAGAGGGGCTTTTTTAGGGTCCATGGGGAAGGTTTGGCCAGTGCAGTGCTTTCCGGCTGTTCTACCTCAGGGGGCTGAACTGCTTGCACGAGTCCCAGGCTCTGGGAATACAGCTGAGACTTAGAGTTTTCATCATTCATGGAACTGGTGTGATGTCAACGGCAAGGGCAGATGAGGGGGCGTCATCTGTTTGGCTGGTTCCACCATAATTAGCTGGGCGTCTCTAAAGCGTCTCAGGGTATCTGTAGCGCGTCTAACCTCTGTTATTCAGTCGTTTTAATGGACAGCCATCTCACCCGGTGCTCACCTAAAGAACGATCCCTAAGCAGAATTAAGCTCGAAGAGCTGACCAGAGCAAATGGCCATCGGTTCCCACCGTGCGGATTAGACCGCCCCTAACAGAATTAGGGGCTTTACCAAACATATTCACCATGGCTGCCAGCAAATGAGGTGTGGAAAGGCTATCGGCTAAAAAGCCTGACCACTGGTAGTGAGGCAGCTGAAAAAACGCATTGAACAGATTGCAGAGCTGAGGATGATCAAATCGCATCAACGCCTCTAGGCCAAAGCTGTAAATATAGTGCTTACGCAAGCGTTCCCTCGGCCACAGTGCTTTCCAGGCTATCTGAGACAGCTGCAAAGGGGTTGAAGACGGTAGCGCTGTTGCAATGGCTGCCGCTAAAACCGGTGCCCGCCGCAGTAGCGCACCGACCATATAACCTGTTGCTGGGTGTACCATGCTGGCGGCACCGCCAAACCCAACTACTCGCTGCTTAAAATCGGGCAGAGTGAGATTCATTGGAAACAGACAATGCTCTTCACGCTGGATCTCCAAAAACTCAATCTGGTTTGTCTTCAGACGCTGATAGAGTCTGTTTTTTAGCGTTTTAAAGGAAATTGCGGGATGGGCGGCTAGGGATGTCTCTTCGAGGAAGTAAATGTTATTACCCAAATCCATCGCGTACAGAAATGTAGGAGATTTAGATTTCTCCTCAAGGGGCAAGTGTCCGTCGCGATAATCCATCAGGACACAGCGCCTTGGCTGAATCGGTGGTTTAGAAAATTTAGCGAAAATTCCGTAGGCGGCCTGATAGGCCACATTATCTTTAGCGGGTCTTTGAATAAAAGCAGGCTCATGACCGGTGGCATCAATGATGAGTTTGGCGGAAAACTGTTCACCGGATTGGGTGGTGACCGTAGAACCGTTTTCTGTGTGCTCAATGGTGTCAGCTAGCCCCTGATGCCAGGTCATCGAGCTACACTGCTGGAGTAAGTATTGCTGCAGTTTCGCTTGATCCAGAAAGCCGTATTCACGATGTAGTGACCGCTCTTGTTGGCCGAAGTAGCTAACACAGTCTGACCATCGATGGCTCAATAAATCGGGCAGGCCTAGAGCTTCTAGCTCGTCAATCCAAATACCATAGTTAGCGGACCAGGGGGCTGATGGGTTTGTTGGTGTGAGCCCCTGCACCTTGAGGTTTTGATTGCATAATGCGGTTGCGATCGCTAATCCGGCTGGCCCTGAACCAATCACTAATATATCCTGCATTAAGTGTCTTCTCCGATATCATCTGGCTCTTGAAACAATGACTGAATCAGGAAAATTAATGGAAACCCAACCACCAACGTCGCTGTCCAACCTAGGGGATGAAGCCACGCTCCCCCAATGGCTAATAACAAAATCGTTGGTTCAGCGTAGCTTTCCCGTCGAATTTTTCGAATGGTTTGATCGGACAATGTGGGATCGACTAGCCGCCGGTTGTGCGTGGCGTAAATCCAAGTGGCTGCGCTAAAGATACCCACACCACCCGCTGCAAGACTATAGAAAACTTGAACAGCAAGAACATTGTCATAAAACGTCAGCAGGTCATTGGCATAGGGTAAGAAAACCACAAACAATAGCGATAACAGCACCAGCGATAGATGAATAGCATCCGTTTCTTGATAATGCTTAAATTGGTGGAGATGGGAAGTCCAGTAGAATGCGATTACCAAGAAGGTGAGAACATAGGCTCCAAATGAGGGCAGCTGTGCCTGCAAAAATGCGGTAATTTCTTGAGGCGTCATGCCGCTGACCGGGGGTGGGTCAAATGTAAGTGCCATCAGGGTCATGGCCACAGCAAAAATGAGATCGCTCAGGCGAGCTAAACGTTGAAGTTCCATTGAGAGAGGCTGTTTAGGGAGTATAGAGTGGTGCTGATGATGAGTTTAAAGATGTTGCTTGGGGTCCCTCCGAGTTCCCCAAACCCCCTGGTTAGGGTCGGAACGCCGCCCTAAGACCCACCGTACTAGGTGATCTTTACGTGGCATTAAGTTTGGGGATACGGCTGGGTCAATTATCGGTATTTTGGATCGATGTGCGTTTCTGATAATCGGGGATAAATTTAAGACCAGATAAAATCAAGTGTTCTAACGTTTAACAAAAGTAATGCCAATGATTTAGAAACCATTTGGAGCCAACAGAATTTTGCCCTGACGTTCTCCAGCCAGGGTGTAGGTGATGGCCTCTGTAATCTCATCTAGCAAAAAATATTTTTCAACTGGGGCATGTAATATGCCTGCGGTCACAGCCATGGTCAATTCACCATAAACTCTTGTTTGTTCTTTTTTGTTAGTTTTAAGCAACCAAGGTAGCAGCCAGAAGCCGCGCACGCGAACATCGCGGAAAAGAATTAAGTCAATTGCCACCGAAGCAGGTTTATTCGACATTCCACCGTAGAGAACGATGGTTCCAGCTTCCTCTAACGTGTCTGCCAGTCGCCCAAACGTGTCGCCCGCCACGGTGTCAAGGGCTAGCTTCATTTCTGCGCCAGTAGCTTCACGTACCTGTTTGGCCAGATCTATGCCGTCGACTAAAACGATATCTGCACCTGCCTGCTTAAGGGCTGCTACCGCACTCTCGCGGCGTACAACACACACCAGATTAATCCCACGTGCCTTTGCCAATTGCAAAATATAGCTACCCACAGCTGAATTGGCAGCCGATAGTATTACCCAGTCTCCTGGGTTGAGTTCCACAAACTCGGTCAGCAGTAAATATGCGGTGGCTGGGTTCACCCGGAGCATGGCCAGCTGGTCGAGATCACCCTCTGGCAAAGGCACCAGTTGATCGATGGCACCTACCATCTCTGTAGTCCAAGTACCCGTGGAAGGCAACAATACCAGTTGGCCCTCATCAATGCCATGACCATTGACCTCAACGACTCGACCCAGTCCTTCAAGGCCAGCAATCGCTGGGAGTTCAGGCTTTACCCCATACTGGCCTGCAATTTGGGCCACATCGGATGGATTAATGGGAGCCCTCAGTACCTTAATCCGTGCCTGCCCTTCCGTCAGAGTGGAGGCATCGCTTTCTATGACTTCCAGTACCTCTGTCGGATTGCCAAAGTTCCGATATAAAACCTGTTTCATTATGGTTGTCCCAAATAAAATTCGTTAGCATTCTGTTGTTGAAGAGATTGTTATGAGGGTTGCGATCGCAACGAATAAAGCCCCGGAATATCCCAGGCTTCCTTGAAGCGTTGATCCACCATTCTCCAAACCACAACAGCATCGGTTTCGAAAGAGTTCCCGTCGAGGGTCATACTCGGGCAGGCATGGGCCACGACAAATTCGTTACCGATGGCATTCGCCTGGTGAATCCGCACACTAAAGGTTTTGTTAGTCAGTTTACCTAGTTTTCTAAAAAACTCTTGCAAGCCTTCAAGACCTTGATAGTCACCGTGAATTTGTGGCAGCTCAGGATTGATATAGTGCCAGACAAAATCATCAGCAAAAAACTCTTTCATTTCATCTAACCTATCCGGTATTAGGGATAGCAATTGTTCAAGCAGGGAAATGTTAGCCTGTGCATCTTTCATAGTTACTTCGTCCAATTGGGATAGTTGCACCTTAATTTAGTCAGCGTCTCCAGACCGTCTCCAGAGCGTCCAACCTTTATCGTGCAGTGGGATCTGCCGTAGTGTGTATTTCAAACTGCCGGAATAACCGGACAGTTTCATTGGATAGATTCTTAAAGGAGCACAACTCTCTCCTGCTAAGCAATACTCGATAGAAAATTTAGCAGGACTTTATTCACCTGCTCGGGTGCTTCTTGCTGAATCCAATGACCTTTTCCCTCAATAATCACTTTTCCTCGAAAGTCCGTGCAGCTCGCTCCTGGGTCTTTATAGAGATCCATACCAGGCATGAGATACCGGACTAGATCCAAAGAACCTGCAATAAAATAACTGGGTGGTTCAATCGTTAACTCAGATAGTTGGGGCAGGATCTCCCAATCTCGTTGTTGGGCACGATATCGATTAAGTGGACCTCGAAATCCGCTTTTGGAAAAAGCTTGAGTATAGTAGTCGAAATCTTTTTCAGAGAGCCAGCCTGGGAAAGGGGCTGGATCGATAAGGCCATCCAAGAAATTGGCCTCTGCTCCTTTCTGAGCCGTCGCCTGCGAGGCTTCTGCGATGCCCTCACCGGATGCCGAGTAGTACATCATCCTTAGGGTTCGTCTGATATCGGCTTCTAATTCTGCTTCGGCCACCCCTTCCTTCAGAAAGTAAAGCTGATAGAAGAATTTGCCAGCATAGACCTGTTTGTAGAGTTCAAGGGTAGAGACTTCAGCTCGCTGAAAGTAAGGCACGCTGAGACCGATAACGGCAGCAACTCGCTGGGGATAAAGAGCCGCAGTATTCCAACAAATGGGTGCGCCCCAATCATGTCCAATGAGGATAGCTTTCTCAGCCCCGAATGCATCAATGAGACCGACAATATCTGTCGTTAGCTCCACCATGTCGTATGCGTCGATGGTGTGGGGCTTATCGCTATTTCCATAACCGCGAACATCGATAGCTACGACTTTGAAACCAGCATTGGCAATAGGCTCTATCTGATGTCGCCAGGAATACCAAAGCTCAGGAAATCCATGAACCAAAATTACGAGGGGACCTGAACCTTGGACTCTTGCTGCGATATTAATGCCATTGGTGCCAATGTGTTGTATCGAGTCAGACATCAAACTATTCTCCTCAAAGCAAAGATTTAGAAAAACAGGACGTGCTGGAAAAGATCTTTATTCTAATGTTCGTTACGATGCTGGATTCATCTCTTGCAATTGGAGGCAGCATCTGACCGATTTATGCAGACTGTACTTGCGAATATAGTGAGCCAATGCCCAATTCTTGACGCACTTGACTCAACGGCTTTTCCCAGTTCTGCTCAAAGGCATAGCCAATAATGGGCTGACATTGTCTGCCGATCTTAAATCCACGCCAGAGATTTCTCAGTAGGGGAAATGCCCAATTTGGCCTCAGTAGACTGAGGGGAACAAAGGAGAGAATAAAAGTATTAAGCATATCTCGGTACTGCACTATGGCGAAGGCCGCCAACCCATATTCACCTAAAGGACTAGCATCAAATCCAGTGACGACATGATAAATATCATGGCTAACGGTGGCTCTTTGATCAAGCCAATCCTCATCCTCAAATACATTGTTGAAGACATTGGGGTCGAAGCCCAAAGCTAGCATGTGTCTGGCATAGCTGCCGCCCAAGGTGTCGGCAGGCAATTTGGCCAGCTCGGCCAGGTCGATCCGCAGCGGCTTGCCTCGGAGGTGCTCGGCCTGTTTTTCCAGACGTTGTCGCACCCAGGCATCCCAGTTGCTATAGCGTTGTGCGGCATTAATATGGTTAATGCCTTTTGCCGGTTGCGCGAGGAATGTGCGGTAGGCACTGATGCACTCTCCCCAATTAATACCGGCGAAAGGAAGCTTGCTGGTGAAAGTAGTCATTGTGTTCTCCTATGGTGAAAAGGTTTTCTGTACGGCAGAGTGATTTTTAGTAACTAAACACTGTTTCCAGATTTGGCTTGAACGTTCTCTCCATAAGGGAGACATTAGCTTGTGCATTGCTCATGGCGCTTTGTCCGATTGGGATGGTTTTACCTTAATTAAGACGGCGTCTCCAGACCGTCTCTAGGTCGTCCAATCCTTGTTTTACAATCGTTTTAGAAAAAGCAGCGGACTAGGTTATTTATTCATCTGCAGCGGACTGAATATATGACACGGTTGACATGATTACCCCCGGCGACAGAGATGGACTGGGATATAAATCAGCAACTATGAAGGTGAAGATAAATGCGATCGCAATCCGCTCAAGCGAAACTCGGTAAGGACGTAGTACATGCAACATTGTTCAAATCCTCCCTGATCTATAAATACTTTGATGGTCAGATGATCAAACTACTTAAGCTGTGCCAATAATCTTTGACGAGATGTCTCTAGTGATGAAGAAAAGCTATGGGATAGCCGATGGGGAATAGGCAACCATCCCACCACAGCTGTACTTAAAACAGTGGACCAGCGACCAGCATGGAACACATGCCAGTATCGATGATCAGAACTGGTCTGTCGCCCTAAATGGAAACCGCCATAACGAGAGTCCTGTACCGCCAAAATAATCGGACGTTGCAGATCTAAGGGGCGGCGACATGCTCCATGCCATGCAGAATCATCCAGGGATGGAATTTGCATCACCAGCGCCCAGGAGCGTTGGTTAGCCCAGCGATTTCCTAGCCAACAATCAATGGCAATATGGCTGCTAGATATGTCAGGGCTTTCACTGCATAGACAAAGTTGCCCAGCCCGAATCCAGTTGGGCAACTCAGCACTATTGAAGGGGCTCCAGTATGGATAAAGCATGGCTTGATTGAGCATGATGGGGGCATAAAGGAGTTGAAAACGTTACTGTTTTTCAACTACTCCAAAGGTAATCAAGCAAGCGTCTCTAACCCGTCTCTAATGCGTCCTCAGCTGCTCCATTAGTCTGCAGCTATCTCCACACATATTTAGACGACTGGTCTACCATTGGAGATATAACAATGCAGACGCATTAGAATCTCCTAGCGGAGTCGATACATCATGAACGTCTTAATCGTTACGCTGGGCTCTCGCGGCGATGTGCAACCCTACGTTGCCCTAGGTAAAGGACTAAAGATCGCCGGACACGAGGTGACTGTTTGTACGAGTGCTCTGTTTCAATCGTTTATCACTGAGCAGGGGTTGCACTACGGCCCTATGAATAATCAGCTCATGCAGCTGATGGACTCAGACATGGGTCGAGATGCGATGGAAAATACCCATAACCTGTGGGGGACCATTCGCACCACCATAAAACTGTTTTCCCAGGTAAAGGCCATGTATCGCCAAACTCTACAAGATATTTGGCAAACCACACAAACGGTTGAGCCTGATATGTTGATTTTGGCATCTAAAGCCGCGTTTATGGCTGAATCCATTGCGGATAAGCAAAAGATTCCTCTGGTTGTCGCTCTACCGTTTCCTCAGTTTGTTCCCACAGATCAATCCCCTGCGATGGGGTTCCCAGATTGGCCGTTGGGCCGATGGTACAACCGACTCACCTATTGGATTGTGCAGACAGCTATTGGGTTGTATGGGGGCATTCCCAAGGAATTTCGACGGCAGGTTTTGCAATTACCGCCCAAGCCCAAAGGTATGGACCTGTTGCACCGGGCCGATGGCCGCCCGATTCCTGTGCTCCATTGCTATAGCCAGCAGATCATTCCCCGTCCTATAGACTGGCCAGAATCTGTTCATGTTAGTGGCTACTGGTTCTTGGAGCAGCAAGATAGCTGGCGGCCTCCAGATGACTTAAAAGCATTTCTAGATGTGGGAGAACCCCCTATTTATATTGGCTTTGGTAGCATCTCTGGCCGCCAACCCCAGCGATTGGCCAAGGTTGTTATTGATGCATTGCAGACCACCAATCAACGCGGTATTTTAGCAACGGGCTGGGGTGGACTTCAGACCCGTGACTTACCTAAAACAGTTTTTCAGCTGGCTCAAGCTCCCCACAATTGGTTGTTTCCGAAAGTGTCAGCTGTCATCCACCATGGCGGTGCAGGCACCACTGCGGCAGGATTGCGGGCCGGACGTCCCACCCTGATTTGTCCGTTTTTTGGCGATCAGCCCTTTTGGGGAAAACAGGTTTATACCCTGGGGGTAGGGCCAAGACCGATTCCGCAAAAGCAGCTGACAACCAGTAAGCTAGCGGCAGCCATGCAAGAGCTTGTTTCTAACGAGACTATGCGACATAATGCTGACGCTTTGGGTGAGAAAATTCGGGCCGAAGATGGTGTAGGAGATGCGATCGCAATCCTAGAAACCATATTCTCTTCTCAAGTAGAGACAACAAGCTGTCAAACTTCAACTGCTCCTGATATCTTCAGAGCCTCGTCCTGAGATTTTGTTAAACCTTTGACATAGTCGAGTTACCGGTACAAAGCTTCTGATAGCGCACAATATCCAGCCACCCTCTTTGCTGTGACAACATTGTCAGTACGCAAAATCGTTGCAATTTCTGTAACCTACCTAAAGTGTGCTGTATCCCCATCTATGCTGGATTTAACGTTCACAAGGTAATCGAGACAATGGCTAGACGGCTGTGGTTATTGGGATTAGGGGCATTGGCAATGGTGGGGTTGCCCTATCAGGCTGAGGCGAATTTATCGTCTGAACCTACTGCTGGATTAAATGCACCCACCGTAACCCAGGAGATGCCTCGCATTGTGCGCCAACAGCGGTTTGAAGATTATCGTCAGGTGATCGAAAAAACACGATCGATGATCCATGACCAAAGCAGCCAAACCCTTGCGGACCGATGGGGTCTGGATATTCTCGATGTTACCTGGGAAGACACTGGTCGCTACGATAATTCAGCGGTAGGTCCCAACATCAGCGATATGACAATCCAAGTGCAGCAACAGGATCCTGATACGGGTGAATACTCGTTGCATTTGATGCCGGTGATCCGCTATCCCAACTTCGCGGATCTTACGGGGGATGTACCTATCGATCAGTTTTATGTGTTCACAGGTAATGAAAAGGGTGACGATCTGCAGCGGGTTTCTCTTCAGGATGTGCTGGGGGATTTGCGAAACTATCTTAGTGAGCCTGATTCTTGGCAGGGTAGCGAGGAATCATTGTTAGCTGACCGTGATAGCCATGTGCTGGTCAGTGCCCAGGCTGCGTTTTTGCCGATTCCCCAAGGGGATGAGGCTACGTTTAACCCAGTTCTTTTTAACTATCAGTCCTACCCAGGGGATCCTGCAGTACTGACGCTGCTGGTTACCCGTGAAGGTACCAGTGCCACTGTTATTGACAACCAGCGCGATGGGTTTGATGCGGGTCGTACCTGGGGGCAGCGTCTGTTTTTTAATCAAGCGGGTGAGCGTGCTAGCCTGACGGGGCAGCGACTCAGTGATTTTCAAGTTGGAGATCACAGCAGTTCCAGCGCACCATCCACTGATAACACTGGCGCAACTACCGATTCAGATGCCGGGCTAAACATGGTTATGTTGATTCAGGTTCCCCTCAAACAAAAGCAGCCGTTTTTACCGGAAGCGCCTTTAGCCGCAATGGAATCAGCAGATGCGGAGTTTAGTACCCTAGCTCGTAGCAATGTGGAAGCGGCTGTCATTGGTCATGGTGAGGTGGAGGGTCCCTTTACCGAAATCGACAACCTTGAGATTGAACGGGATCCAGACTTTCCTATTCGGGTGACGGTGCAGTTTTATAAAGCCACTAGTAATGGCGTGGTTTCTGCCGAGGATATGGGCGAAATCCATGCCCAAATTCAGCAGGTGTATAACGATGCTGACTATGTTGGCAGTCTGGTGCTAGATGGTCGCCAAGGCCGCCCAACGGACTATGAAGGCGACCATTCTGAACCCGATGACTGGTGGGAGCGTTTTTGGGAGCATTCTCGGAATCGGTTAGACCTAAGTGAAGAAGAAGCTAGAGATCTGTGGGAACGGCTGCGAGAAAAATAGGTCTTTTAGCTTACCGGTCCTCTGTTCGGTCAACCCGACCTGATCTTTATGGACGCTCTCAGTTTTCCTTTTGTAAGCTAGGGGCATATCCCTAAACTTGGTTGAGTCATGTCTGCCATTGTGCCACCCCAAAAAGTTCAAGAGCGCAAAAGAGCTAGTTACTTACTCTGGCTAGGAATTTTGTTGGGAATTGGTGGGCTGCATCGGCTCTACAACGGCAAATATGTGTCAGGGATTCTCTGGCTGTGTACCTATGGCCTATTTGGCGTTGGCCAGCTAGTGGATCTGCTACTGATTTCTGATATGGCCGAACATCGTCAGTTGCAGCTGTCCGGCGGGCGGGCCTCTCAATTTGACCAGCAACCGGCAGTAGCTGCTGAAGTCAGCAAAGATGCGTTGATGGTAAAGCTGCTACAGCTGGCTAAACTCCATGGTGGTCAGATTACAGTGACCCAGGCAGTGATGGAAACAGGACAGTCCTTTGAGGTTATAGAAAAAGAACTCAAAACGATGGTCAAGTCTGGCTATGCGGATGTGACAAATCGTCCTGGTTCGGGTGTGGTGGTCTACGAGTTTCCTGAGTTGATGTAGTCTTTCTCATCCCCTCCGATAAGGAGGGGAAATCAAAGTCAACGGCCTAGAAGTTGATTTTTGATGCCATCCACCGCTTCGACACCGAAGAAAAGGATGGAACCGACTAGACCAATTGCCAAGGTGCAGAGGGTTAGTCCGGCGAGGCTAATGGCTCCATCGTCATCTAGTAAGCCAAAGCCGATGATGAAAATGCCAATGGCTGGCAGGGTGTTAGTGCCTGGAATGGGAATTAGCATACATGTTGACATGAGTGCGATCGCAACTCCCAATATCAACCGACCCACCGGACTTGTACAAATGATCGACAGCCTTGGCCGTGACACGGCTTCAATTTTCTGCAGCCAAGGGAGTCCTTTGTTAATAAACCCAGCCACCTTCGTACGTTCAAATCCTTTGGCCATCCATCCTTGAGGTAACCAGGGCTTTTTGCGACCGATAATGAGCTGCACGGCTAGCAATAGCATGACAATCCCAAAGGGAATGGAATAGCCCGGTGCTGGTATGGGTAAGGCTGAGGGTAACGATAGGATGACAAACAAAAAACCAAACGTACGTTCCCCACTTAGCGTCAAAAGTTCATTTAGGGTGACATCGCCACTGGGGGTGGAGACTTCAGCCGCTGCTGTTTCGTGTGGTGTAGGGGTGAGCGACGGCGCATCTAAAAAATAGCGCTGCAGTTCAGCGGATAGTTTAGCCATAAATAAATTGATTTAGAAGTTACTTAATAAGAGTTTCACCCCAAATTTCTAAGGTCTGGGGAAGTTTTGAGTATCTGACTGAACCTGCCCCTGCCAGGTTCCATAGCCAGCTTAGCGGTATCTGTCAGCCGTCTGCTCCATCAGTGTTTTGGCGGACCTGATCGCAAAATTGTTGGACGGCTTGGATAGCTTGCGATCTCAAATCTACAGCAGGCTTAGCAAAGGGCGGCTGCCACTCCGACAACCCCCATAGGTCCGAGGCCACCAGAACTTGACCATCACAGTGGGGGCCAGCCCCGATCCCAATGGTAGGAATAGCCAATGTGTCTGTAATCGTCTGCGCGAGTTCCGGCGGAATATGCTCTAGAACAATTGCAAATGCCCCCGCCGCCTCTAACGCTTGAGCCTCTTGCAAAATACGCTCGGCAGACTCAACCGTCTTACCTTGCTTACGAAAGCCACCAAACTGATGCACGGCCTGAGGCGTTAACCCCACATGCCCCATCACAGGGATGCCGCTCTGAGTTAACCGGTTAACTGTTGCGAGCATTGCCGGGTGCCCACCCTCAAGTTTGACCGCCTGGGAGCCGGTTTCTTTCATTACCCTGCCAGCATTAGTGAGGGCTTGTTCTGGGCTAATTTGATAGCTTAAAAAAGGTAAATCAACCACCATCATGGCCTCAGATATACCACGACGCACTGCTTTGGCATGGTGGACGACCTCATCGAGCGTTAAGGGCACCGTCGTTTCATAACCCAACACTGTCATCGCCAGTGAGTCCCCCACCAGACAAATATCAATGCCAGCAGCATCCACAATTTGAGCAGAGAGAAAATCCCAAGCTGTGAGTACCGCTATGGAGCGTCCTTTCTGTTTCCAACTCGCTATTTGAGACACTGTTATGGTCATGGTCTAAGGCAATGCTAAGGAAATTCGCCTACTGCTGTACAAGCGCGTCGCGGCTAAAGGTGTTGTGGGCATTCGCTCTACCCGTGGTTAGACTCACCCATGCTAACCCCTGAGTTGTACCTACCCAGAGTTTATCGCTCACATCAGTCTCGATAGAAAGTACATGCCCCGACGGCAAATTAGGAACTTGGCTAACAATGGCACCATTGTATGGATTGAGCTTAAACAGACCACTCTCAGTCCCTACCCAAAGACTGTGGGTTTCGTCAAACGCGATATCTGTAACACTCTTCCCTCGCATTTGGGTCACAGATCTCAACAAGCTACCTGTTGCTGCATCAAAGACAAACAACCCTTGGGAGGTACCTGCCCATAGTTGCCCCTGTGGTCCCGTTGTCATGGTTTGAATAGACCTACCGGGGACATTCGTAATGCGATTGATGATAAACGCAGTGGCCGTATCTACCCGTACCAAGCCGTTTAACGTGCCAACCCACAGCTGGCCATCTTGGTCCACACTCAATGCGTTAGCGCTGATACCCGGTAGCTCCTGTAGGGTTGTCATCAACAGCCCACGGTCAGGGCTAACCATGGCTAACCCTTGGTCGGTCCCCACCCATAGGAACCCTCGGCCATCAATCACCATATCCAATACCCGATTGGACGGCAGCCGGAAATTCTGAGCTGTAATCTGATTGATCCGTGGATCAACTCTAACTAGACCGTTGTAAGTACCTAGCCAAATGCGACCCACCCGGTCCTGGGTCATGGCATCAATAAACTGATTAGGGACATTGAGCCGAGACTGAATAGCTCCCGTGGCTGGATTAATGCGCGCGAGTCCTTGGTGAGAGCCCACCCACAGGCTGCCGGTATAGTCTGCCTGTAATGCTCCTACCTGAAAATCAGTAGCTAAAGGGCTGCGCTGCCCAGCTCGCTCTGAAGGCAGAGGATTAACACGTGGCGGTGGATCTGTATACAGGGGCGTACTATTTGATTCTTGTGCCATAGCTGGAAGCACAGCACCCCACAGGAGTGTTGCACCTACGGTTAGTTGAATCAATTGTTTAGCAGAAACCACAGTGACGTCTCCGTATAGTCCATATAAATCCATGAGCCTAGTTTTCCTGCAACATGCAGCTAACTTGATGCTTTGATAACTTGCCCCAGGAATTGTGTCAATCTAAATCTCAGTCGGCAACTCATCAGTAAATCTAAAAACTTTATTAGAAGAAAAAAGACTTTCTCAAGCCTTATGGCATAGTAATTTCGACAAAAAAATGCTGCGCCTAGCTTGCATCCTTAGTCAGACGCTTCAATCTGTATGCAAAGGCTCATCTTTTGAAAACTTAATGGTATGGCACTTAGATTCATAAACAAAAGTTATGAATCTATACAGAACTTCCAAAACGCTACTTATCAAATCGCTGATAGTATTCTTAAAGCATTAGGTAGTTTTCGCTACCTAAAGGATAAGGAGAACAGTCAATTTGGCTGTCAAGCAGTTTTTGCTGCTCGATACCATTTTTGAATTCTGCCGCCTCAGGAGCTTAGTGGGCATTTGCTTAGGCTGCCCCCTACAGGCGTTGCGGCAGTTCTAAGCCATCTAGTTTGATTCACAGGAAGGGAGATATGTCTTACTCTCAGACGTCGACGCAGTCGAAGGCTGGTTACAAAGCTGGCGTACAAGATTACAAGCTGACCTATTACACGCCGGACTATACGCCCAAGGATACAGATATCCTGGCTGCTTTCCGGATGACCCCCCAGCCTGGGGTGCCTCCAGAAGAGTGTGCAGCAGCTGTTGCCGCTGAATCTTCTACCGGTACTTGGACCACTGTATGGACTGACCTTTTGACCGACATGGATCGGTACAAAGGCCGTTGTTACGATATTGAGCCCGTACCCGGCGAAGATAACCAGTACATTTGCTACGTAGCATATCCTCTGGATTTGTTTGAGGAAGGTTCCGTTACTAACCTACTCACATCTCTAGTGGGTAACGTATTTGGTTTTAAAGCCCTGCGTGCTCTACGTCTAGAGGACCTGCGCATTCCCGTTGCTTACCTCAAAACATTCCAGGGCCCTCCCCACGGTATTCAGGTTGAGCGCGACAGAATTAACAAGTATGGCCGTCCCCTACTCGGTTGTACGATCAAGCCTAAGCTTGGTCTGTCTGCTAAGAACTACGGTCGTGCAGTTTATGAGTGTCTACGTGGCGGTCTTGACTTCACGAAAGATGACGAGAATATCAACTCTCAGCCTTTCCAACGTTGGCGCGATCGCTTCTTGTTTGTAGCGGATGCTATTCACAAGGCGCAGGCAGAGACTGGCGAAATCAAAGGTCACTACCTAAACGTGACTGCGGCTACCTGTGAAGAGATGATCAAGCGTGCCGAGTATGCCAAGGAACTCGACATGCCCATCGTCATGCATGACTTCCTGACAGCTGGTTTCACCGCTAACACTACGCTAGCCCACTGGTGTCGTGATAACGGTGTATTGCTGCACATTCACCGGGCGATGCACGCGGTAATTGACCGTCAGAAGAACCACGGTATTCACTTCCGCGTTCTAGCTAAGTGCTTGCGGATGTCCGGTGGTGACCATATTCACACCGGTACTGTTGTTGGTAAGCTCGAAGGTGACCGCGCCGGTACCCTTGGCTTCGTAGACTTGCTACGTGAGAACTACATTGAGCAAGATAAGTCTCGCGGTATTTACTTCACCCAAGACTGGGCTTCCATGGCTGGTGTTATGGCCGTAGCTTCCGGTGGTATTCACGTATGGCACATGCCTGCACTCGTGGAAATCTTCGGTGACGACTCCGTTCTGCAGTTTGGTGGTGGTACTCTGGGTCACCCTTGGGGTAATGCTCCTGGTGCGACTGCTAACCGAGTTGCGCTTGAAGCCTGTGTTCAAGCTCGTAACGAAGGTCGTAACCTAACTCGCGAAGGTGGCGACATCATTCGTGAAGCTTGTAAGTGGTCTCCTGAGCTGGCTGCAGCCTGTGAACTTTGGAAAGAAATCAAGTTCGAATTCGAGACCATGGACACTATCTAATCGCTATGGCTTGGGCGGCAGAATAGTTGCTATTGCCAACGCTCTTGGCAATGTCACCAAAAATTGCTGCCTTGGTTACTGCATCGGCTATTTGAACCTGCTTTAATGCCTTTTGATGCATTGGGCTTACCTATGGACCTAAAGCGAATTGCAAAAGATACGGCTAAGACGCTGACAAGCTATTTAACCTATCAAGCGGTTCGAGTGGTCATGGGGCAATTGCGAGAAACAAATTTACCTCGCTCCTACTGGTTCAACGAGTTTGCTACCCGAGATAAGCTGCAGGATGGTGAAGCGTTTATTGCTTCCCTCATGCAGGAGCAGGCTGACTTAGCCTTGAGGGTAATGACTGTTCGTCAGCACATTGCTGAAGAAGTGACTGAATTTATTCCAGAAATGGTGGTCACAGGTATTCAGCAGGCAAACATCGAGCATCGTAAAGAGCATTTAGAACGTATGACTCAAATGAGTTCTGAAGACTTACGAAGTAGCGCTGATGCAGGCGAAAAAGATTCCCCGTCTGATTAACGTTGTAAACCGATACTGACGAGTAGATTATGAAAACTCTGCCCAAAGAGCGTCGTTACGAAACGCTGTCTTACCTACCCCCCCTAAGCGATGCTCAAATCGAGCGTCAGATTCAGTATGTTCTCGAGCAGGGTTATTTCCCCGCTGTTGAGTTCAACGAAAACTCTGATCCTGAAGTTTATTACTGGACCATGTGGAAGCTGCCTTTGTTTAATGCAAAGAGCACTCGTGAGGTTCTAGATGAAGTTCAGGCTTGCCGTTCTGAGTACCCCGACTGCTTTATCCGCGTTGTTGGTTTTGACAACGTGAAGCAGTGTCAGATTCTTAGCTTCATCGTGCATAAGCCCGGTTCTGGTGGCGGCTACCGCTATTAAATGGCTTGAAATCTTAGTACTGAATAGATACTGAGTTAAGTAAAAAGGGAGGTTCCTCTGGAGCCTCCCTTTTTTGCTAGAGGTCTTATGGAATTACAGCATATGTGAGTATAACGAAGTTCTAATGATTGATATTCGTCATGCTACGTTACAGGCCCAGAGATACATTCAATCTATTGAGGATTTATAGCAGTCGCCACTAACGTTGGGGCAAAGATTTTAGACCTGTAGTTCTTTCAATCCAATCCAATGTCCAGACCTATATGGCGATTGCTATACTTGGTGATCCCTTAGATAATGTGCGTCTAGAAGAAGCAGAGGTGTCTGAAGATAGAAATTTTTGGTTGATTACTTTAGGGTATGACAAGCTTAAAGATAATAAAGATCGTGGAGCTGCTGACGCTGTCCGCCTAGGTTTGCCCTCTCGTAGTGGGCTGTTTGGTCAAAATCTTTTAGATAGAGGATACAAGTTACTCAAGGTCAATGCTGATAGCGGTGAAGTAGAAGCAATTAAAATCAGGCAGCTATGATCTCTGAGATTCAGCGCTTGATTGAACTCTATGCTCGGAAAGGTGTACTGGTTGATACTAATATTCTCTTGCTTTATTACGTCGGTGCTGTGAATCGTCACCGCATTGAGAAATTCAAGCGTACTGAGCAATTTAAGGCTGAGGATTATACCTTACTTGTGTCGTTCTTACAGTCTTTTGAAAAAGTTGTCGCTACACCTAATATTTTGACTGAGGTTAGTAGTTGTATTAATCAATTGCTTGATAGCGAACGTTATCCAGAGCGTTCGCGATGTTACAGCCTGTTTGCAGAGGATATACAAAAAACACTGTATGAAAGCTATGTTCCTAGTAGTGATGTAGCTGTACAAGACTGGTCTTTTTATGCCTATGGTCTAACCGATTGTGGGATTGCATCTGTGGCTAGGAACTCATATTTAGTCTTGACAGATGATTTAAAGTTTGCAGCTTATTTGCAAAGTCAAGGTATTGATGCTCTAAATTTCAACAATATTAGGCCTCTGGGATGGACTTGAGAGGTGCCGTTGTTCAAACTTTAATGGCACTAGGTTCAGCAGCGGCAGCAATAATCCGATGACAGCCTGACTCTGGATAGGCCCAGCCGCAGTAACATTCCTTGGGATTGCCCCAGCATAAGCCTAGGTAAAGTTCGCTGCGGGTGGCAGTTAGGTCAGCCCATTCTGCGTCTTGAATATAGCCTTCAACTTTGGTGGTGTCTATTTCAATTGGATCATGGCCAGCCTCCCAAAGGCGTAACCCCTCAACAGAGGCATGCCAAAACTGAAGAATACTGGCTTTAGCGGCGGCGAGGGCTACTTTATCTGCCTGAATAGCGATCAGATCTGGATGAATTTCGGGTAGTTTGATCGTTTGCTCTTTGAAGCTGCAAGGATGCCAAACGAGGCCTGACACATTGTGATCGCGCTGATACTGATGAATCTGAGCACGAAAGTCTTGGTAGGCAAAGACTTTACTCAGTTTGTCAGCACCAATAGCTTTAGAGACCACTGGATTTGCCAGCCGATCATCAGTCGATAATAATACGCGTTCTCCACGCCAGGCGGCTTTGAGTTCTTGATCGAGGATATCGATAAGTTGCTGGGTGGTGTAGGTCATTACTCTATGGGATGGCCTGCTGGCATTCTATCAAGCGTTGTTAGCCTGTGCAGTAAAGTAACGGACTTGTTGAAGAATTTTAGTTGAAGTGCAGCCTAAATTTTGGGTGCTGGCAGTGTGATTATGGATGAGGATGATAGCTTGCTTGGTGGAGAAGCCAGATGGGCAAGTGTAACAAGGGCTGCGGCTTATTGCGGTGTTACGCTAGCGTGGTAACGCAGCTTCTGTCGGACATTAGTTGAATGCAGTACCTCCCTCGTCAGCATTTCGTCAAATCCTTAAGTTTTATTCTGTGTTTGCTCCTGGCTAGCTGCGAAGGTAGTCCCTTGGGGACTTCTTTAGAAAAAAACCTGGAACCTGATCCGCGTTTGCTAGAGGAGGAAACGCAGAATGACGAGACCGCCGTTACTCCGAGTGCGTCAGACGCACCGGTTGCAGGTATAGCCGATGAGGATGAGGATGCAACGATGGCTGAGACCTCAGAAGCGACGAATGCTGAAGAGCCGGTTGCTGAGCCTCCTGCCTTTACGCCCAGCTACACCGATATTGGAGAAGCACCTGAGGAGCTACAGCAATATATCGAGGACTTAGTTGCTTTGGATGTGCTGATGCTGATCGATGTTGAGGCTGACGATAATGTCGAACGCAACCCAAACGAATTTTTGCCTAATCAAATAATTACTCGTCGGGAGTATGCTCGTTGGTTGCTGGCTGTCAATAATCGTTTCTATGGTGATCAGCGCGCTAAAAAAATTCGTCCAGCGGTTAGTAGTAGTCAGCCTGCTTTTCAGGATGTAGGTACTGCTAATATTGATTTTGCTGCAATTCAAGGCTTGGCAGAGGCTGGCATTATTCCTAGCCCGTTAAATGGCAGTTCTACAGCGGTAGCTTTTCGTCCGAATGCTCCCCTGACTCGTAAGGATCTGATTCTGTGGAAGGTTCCTCTAGATACGCGCGCCGCATTGCCAGCTGCTATTGCAACAGCTGTGACGGAAGCCTGGGGATTTCAGGATGCTGGCAAAATTGAACCAGCCGCGCTTAAAGCTGTTCTTGCCGATCATAATAATGGGGAGTTTGCTAATATTCGTCGGGCGTTGGGCTATACCACCCTATTTCAGCCTGATAAGGGGGTAACTCGTGCTGAGGCGGCCGCTGTCCTATGGCGCTTCGGTAACAGCACAGAAGGGATCACCGCTGCGGCGCTATTGGACGCAGATGCTCAGAAAGGCGAAGATACCAAAACCAACGGTAATGACAACAATCAAGAGGCAACATCAGGCGAGGGCAAAAAGACCGTTGAATAAAGCTCCAGGGTGGAGATAAGATTAAGACCCTTTTCCCAATTCACCCATGACGTGGGAAAATGAAGCCCGCTTATTTTGTCAGGATTTAAAACGCTGTGAAAGCCATTGTGATTGGTAGTGGTGGGCGAGAGCACGCTATGGCATGGACATTGTTACAGTCACCGAAGGTGACTGGGGTGGTGTGCATTCCCGGTAATGGTGGTACAGCTACGTTGCCGGGGTGTAGTAATTTGGCGATGTCGGTAGATGATGTGGAGGGCATTGCTCGGTTTTCCTTGGTGCAAAATATTGGTTTAGTAGCGATCGGCCCAGAACAGCCATTGGCGGATGGTGTCGCAGATGGTTTGCGACGCCAGGGTATAAAAGTCTTTGGTCCTAATCGAGATGGGGCTCGGTTGGAGGCTAGTAAGGCTTGGGCTAAGGCTTTGATGGAAGAGGCGGGGATTCCTACGGCAGCGAGTGCTGTATTTGATCAAAGCGATGCGGCGGTGGCCTATGTGGAGGCACAGGGGGCACCCATTGTGATTAAGGCGGATGGATTGGCGGCTGGCAAGGGAGTGACCGTTGCTATGTCTGTGGCAGAGGCAAAGAGTGCGATCTCAGCAATTTTGGGCGGACAGTTTGGTGCAGCAGGTCGCCAGGTTGTAATCGAAGAATACCTCACAGGCCAAGAAGCCTCGGTACTCGCAGTGACCGACGGCCTCACGGTTCGACCCCTGATGCCAGCTCAGGATCACAAGCAAGTTGGAGAAGGTGACACAGGGCCAAATACCGGCGGTATGGGTGCCTATGCTCCTACACCAGTCGTTTCTCCAGAGCTGTTGGAGCGCATTCAAGCTGAAGTGCTAGAGCCCACAGTGGAGGTGTTGCGCAATCGAGGGATTGACTATCGCGGTGTGATTTATGCCGGTCTGATGATTACCCCGGAAGGGGAGCCCAAAGTGATTGAGTTTAACTGTCGGTTTGGCGATCCCGAGACCCAGGTGGTGTTGCCCTTGTTAGACACTCCCCTTGAGCAGATCATGCTGGCCTGCTGTGAGCAGCGCTTAGAAGATTTGCCGCCCTTTGAATGGAAGACCGGCTATGCAGCCTGTGTTGTGATTGCCGCAGATGGTTATCCAGCCAAGTATCCAAAAGGGATGGGGATTAGGGGGCTTGATGCCGCCACCGAGACTGGAGCGATGGTTTTCCATGCGGGCACCCAGCTCAATCGCGATGTGGCGCAAACCAACGGTGGTCGGATTTTAGGGGTGACAGCTCTAGGGGAGAAATTTGAGGATGCGATCGCAAATGCTTACCGGGCAGTAGATGCCATTCAAATTGATCAATCCTTTTATCGTAAGGATATTGGTCATCGGGTTAGGGACCAGTTCTAAGGCTTGCACTCTTCGAACTGAGGTCCTAAATAAAGCCCAAACCCCTACTCACCTTGTCCGCCTGTTCCGATCCCATTGTCCATTGTGGGATTCATGTCACAATAACGTTGAGCGGTTTACGAGGATTGAATGGTTGAGCTGTTTCAAAAAATTCGCACGCTAATTGCAGACTGGTGGAAAGACTTTACCCTCCAGACTCGTTTGATGGCGGCAGCAACGCTGGTTGTTTCTTTAATCATGAGCAGCCTGACATTTTGGGCCGTCAATACAATTCAGCTCGATGCCCGCTTGAACGATACCCGCTTTGGGCGAGACTTAGGGTTGCTCTTAGCATCCAATACCGCTCCCTTAGTAGAGTCCCAACAGCTGGATGAACTGGCTCTATTTTCCCGTCGCTTTATGGAGAGCACCTCCAGCATTCGCTACATGCTCTATGCCAATCAAGAGGGCTATATCTTCTTTGGCATTCCCTACACAGAGTCAGCCGTGCAAAATTCGCTCACCTTGAGTCGGCGAATGCAGCTGCCAGATAACTACGTAAAAAGTGTAGATCTGCCCATGGTCCGTCAGCACCTGACACCGGCTGGCGAAGTGACGGATGTGTTTGTCCCGCTCAAATATAAGGGTAATTATCTGGGGATATTAGCCCTGGGGATCAACCCTAACCCCACGGTGGTCGCCTCTTCTCACCTGACTCGCGACGTCACCATTGCTGTGTTTGTGTGTATTTGGGTAATGGTGATTTTAGGGGCTGTCTTTAATGCATTGACCATTACGCAGCCGATTAAAGAACTTTTGACCGGAGTAAAAAATATTGCAGCGGGTGATTTTAAGCAGCGGATTGATGTCTCTCGCGGTGGCGATGAGCTAGGGGAACTGATCCAGAGCTTTAACTACATGGCCGAGCGCCTGGAGCGCTATGAAGAACAAAATATTGAAGAGCTGACCGCTGAGAAAGCAAAATTAGAACGGCTGGTGTCTACCATTGCAGACGGCGCAATTTTGATTGATGCCAATCTAGAGGTCGTGCTAGCCAATACAGCTGCCAGTCGGATTTTTGGCTGGGATGCGCATCTACCTCCTGACGGCAATGTGTTGCAGCATCTGCCGATGGAAGTGAGGGTGCAGATGACGCGACCGCTCTATCAGGCGGCCAAAGGAGATTCATCTGAGAGTCAAGAGTTTCGGATTGCGCTGATGGAGCCCACCAGCCGGACGATTCGTGTATTGCTCAACTCAGTGTTAGACCAGTCAGGAGCAACGGTGAAAGGGATTGCACTGACGGTGCAAGATATTACTCGAGAAGTGGCGCTCAATGCAGCCAAAAGCCAGTTTATTAGTAATATCTCCCATGAGCTCAGGACACCGCTGTTTAACATCAAATCGTTTATCGAAACCCTTTATGAATATGGTGACGACCTGTCGGAGCGGGAGCGTCAGGAGTTTTTAGAAACAGCGAATAACGAGACCGATCGGTTGACTCGCTTGGTGAACGATGTGTTAGATCTATCGCGCCTAGAGTCTAATCGACGCTATCAGTTCTTAGCGGTCGATATTCATCAGCCCATTGAACAAACCCTGCGCACCTATCAGCTTAATGCTAAAGATAAGGAAATTGAGCTGATTCAAGAGATTGAGGAGGGACTGCCTCCGGTGCTAGGCAACTATGATTTACTGCTGCAGGTATTTGGTAATTTGGTGGGCAATGGTCTGAAGTTTTCCACGGCGGGAGGCTGCGTTGCTATTCGTGCTTATCGGGCTCCATCTACTGTTGATCATCCTGACTATGTGGGCAATGTACGCATCGAAATTTCAGATACCGGTATTGGCATTGCGCCGGAAGATCAAGAGGCTATCTTTGATCGATTCTATCGTGTGGAAAATCGGGTCCATACGCTAGAAGGAACAGGGTTAGGACTGTCGATTGTCAAAAATATTATCGATAAACACAGCAGCAGAATGCAGTTAGTTAGTGAAGTGGGAATTGGTACTACATTTTGGTTTGACTTGGCTATTTATGAAACGCCATTAGCCAAGCCGGAAGTGAAATCAACTGCGAAGGCGGATGGGGAAGTTGCGATCGCACCTGTTACGGCTCAGGCAAAAATAAAAGAGTCAACTTAACCTTGGTTGTTCCCTCAAGGTCAAACAACCATGAGCTTAGTAAGCTAGGCCCAGCTGTTCTGGCTCATTCGGGTATTATGTCGTTATTATTCTCAAGGACGATTTCAATTTGCCGAAATCCCTTTTTCTTTATGATATTTTGTTTCTTGTAAGTAATATCCCCCAGCCTGTGATCGGAAAATAGCGGGATACCGGCTCCCAGTTCGATGGGCATCTCGGCAATACTCACGTTAGTAATCAATCCCTTAGCCAGGCAGGCAGACGCTAGCCGCCCGCCACCCACAAGCCAGAGATGGCTACAATCTCTGCTTGCTGCTCCGCTGACGACGTCGTCGATATTCCCAACCACAATCAGGTTAGCTCCCTCAAGTGGTTGCAGCTCGCGACTTGTGCAGATCCACGTCGGTTTGTCATCGTATGGCCATGATCCATAGTTGAAAATAAAATCGTATGTATTCCGACCCATGACGAGACCATCGACTGTACCAAAAAACTCCTCGAGATCGGTTTCGTCTTCACCAAGGTCCATTTCATCGAGCCAGGAAACATCGCCATCTGCTCTCGCAATGAAACCGTCAAGACTCGCGGCGACGTAGTATGTGATTTTCATCTATAAACTTACTCAGTTTCGCAATTTTGTCCAAGCTTCAACAGACTTGATGATGTTGAAACCATTTATCCAGATATGAAACACTAGAAATAGTAAAGCAAAAACGAATAAAAACCAAAGAATAACACTATCCAACAACGCTGATCTCCACAGCACTAGTCTTCCAGTGATTGCTACCGCAAGACCTACTAAAATAATCTGGAAACTATCAAGTGCAATCATCTGAAAGTATATGCTTCTGAGCTTATTCCCTTTCTTCTTTTTCTGCTCAGGCGTGTCAGAAGGCTTTTTCTCCCATTCCTTTCTTGCAGCATTCAACTCCTTTCCTGGAATGTTGCGAATGTAAGTAACCGCAGCAAGTAGCAACGCTAATATGGCAAACTGAACTACTCCATCTAAGGGTAATGAGGATGCGACAGCAGGTGACGGTGTAACAGAAACTTCAGGCGTTGTAGAGGGAACTGAAGCAGCAGAGGGAATAGAGGTAACGGATGTTTTGGGAGTAGCACGAATCGCAGAGGCTGTGAGGCTGATAAAAGTAGCAGCAAGTTTAATAGACATTGTCGTTGTGCTCTCGAACTTATAGCATTCTATCAAAGCAGACCTTTTGCCAATGCCAGCAAAGCCTCACAATGCATAATTTTTATTGATTGCTAGCAGTCTAATTACTAGGTATCCAGAAACTTTCTGGATAGTATCCACCTTAGAGAATTTCATGGTTCAATTACAGGATTGGGTGGGATAGGATTGCCTGTGAGGACAATTTGATAGTTCACTGACGATACCTCATCATCTGGACGAACTTGTAGGTAGTAGGTACCTGTCGGTAACAGATCGAGATCGATTCCAGCGACACCATCTTTTCGTAGGGTCCGCAATGTTCTCGTGCCCAGGGTGGGGGCAAACGCTACTTGCTGTTCATTTTCGTCATACAGCGAGATCGCGGCGGGTCCCTGGTAAGCTTTTAACAACAGGCTTAATCGACTGGGTCGCTCAAGGGTGAACTGCCAGTTGTCTACCGGATCAGAGTCGGTGCTGATACTTCCCTGTAGATTCCATGTTTCTGCTTGAAGTGGTGGCAGTTGTTGGATTCCAGAGAGATTAGGGGTATCATTGGGTTCTTGTTCTAAATAAGGAGAGGGGAGCCCATGGAGCAACAAGATGCTAAAGTCAGTATCTTCGGAATGGCTCGGGTCTTGATGCACAAACAGGTGGTAGCTGCCCGCATCTAACCCTTGATATTGAATTACTTGTTCGCCATATTGATTGATCTGGGGAAAATCGATGGGTAACCATGGAATCAGCTCATTCTCATTATTCTCATTCTTTTGATATAGGGACATGGCCAGGGTTTGACTGCTTTCGGGGTCAAGCAATATCTGTAAATCACCGGATTCGACCTGGAATTCAAAGACCTTTGCGGGTGTTGCTGGCGAGAGCCTGAGTGATCTACGGTCCCAGCCATGAATCTTACCAAGCTGGTAGCCAGGCTGCTGGCCGATGGATGGGGGTACCAGTAGGGCCTGACGCGGACGTTGTGCCCGGACATGAACCTGATGTGCGATCGCAATCAATGGCTCATAGTTTTGAATCGGATTGCCCGAAAGATCGATCCAATTTAGCTGGGGCATGGCTGTCACCAGACTGGCATCTGAGATTTGATTGTCCCGTAGATTTAATGACTCAAGATTGGGCAGGCGAGTCAAAGGACGCCAATCGGCAATGTGATTGTTGTCTAAATTCAAGTGGGTGAGCTGAGGCAGCGCAGTAAAGACCTCCACGTCAGTTAGGTCTAATCCATTAATGGTTAGAGCTAGGCGTTCTCGTAAATGCTCATCGGCAGCCGCACAATCGTCCTCCCGAGAAAGCTCTTGTAGAAGTTGAATAACCTGTTGTTGCCCAGGTGTAGCGGTGTCCTGATTAAGACACCAGTCAGTAAAGCCTCGCGGCGGAGTGGCCTGTGCCATACTACTAAGGTTGCCCAGCACATAAGCGATTAACAATGTGACAGGCATCTGTTTTAGTCGTTTGAAATCCATGATCAGATGTGAACTCTTTGTTCTGTAAGCGGTATCAGCTGCATGGCCAAGCCGAGGTGGGTTGGCCTAGAAATTTAGGTGTTCGGGAATCTCAATCTGGAGCGACGCTGAATAGTCAAAATTTGTCTGCCGCTCCGTAAAAATTGGAGGATTAATGTCATAAATAGTACTTTTAGCTTTCATTTGGTGAGGATAGCCTGTTACCGAATCGACCCAAAGTGTCTCAGCAGAATGATACGTGATCATCCCGGATTCATCCTGACTTGCAACTTGGTAGGTATACACGCAGGTTGTTTCACCCTGGGGCAGGGTAACCGGTCCAGAAATGGCCAGCTCTGTGATATCAGTTGGTAGAAAGTACTCGCCAAAGTAAGGTTGGCGGGTATGAAATGCGATTTGGTCGGAGGTATACAACTGCACTGACTCTTCCCCAATGCGGTGATAAACCTGGTCGCCAACAATAATGGTTTCAATGCCAGCGATGGGGGATTCACTCTGGGGATAGCGAGGACTATAAATAACTCGACGATATCGCTCGGGGCGTACATACTGCTCGATACCCGTGAAGTTTTCTCCTTCAGAATGGTCCTGATGTACAAGGTGTAAAAATGGAGCCTGGTTGACCCGATCCCAAATTGGCTGAAGTTGAGATCGGGCTGGTTTAGAGGTTGAAGAACAGATCGGCTGGGTATTTCCCCTGAGCGTGATACTGGATATTAAACTGGGGGGGACTAGTGCGATCGCAATCAGGGAAATCACCCGCCCAAGCCGGGACGTATGTTTTAGTTTCAACATCACTATGATTTCCTTCCTGCTGAGAAAGGTCTTCTGATATAAAAAGAATCCATATACTGGTCTCCTTGGGAAGGCATTAGGGGGTGAGTGGCATTGGGAAGTTTTCCGTTTTAGTGCTAAAACTAGACTATGAAAGACACCGTCCTCAAATAGTCCTAGAAACGTCCTCGCCTTGATAGGTAAGGTTTTGAGATGTGTTTGTATTTCCCCCCTGTCCTTTGGCTACATTACGCATCTGGGGACCACAGTCACTGATGTTTGCACTTGGGGCAGGTTAACGTCAGGTTACCTAAATTATTAGGAGCGCGTAATCGTTGTGAACAATTTGGACTCTGAAACTAGTCTGTCAGGATTTGAGTATTGGAGCCGTTGAGTCGGATGCTTGGAGCAAGCGCATTTGTGGGAACGCTCTGAAGTTCTCCTCTATCCACTCCCGAGACATTTGCTGATGCAGAAATGCAGCTCGATGTACACCAGCGACACCGCTAATATCATCAATATTCATTTTGCGAATATGCACAGTGTGCTCAAAGATGAAGTTACCTGTGCTCTAATGCCAGTTTTGTCCCTAACCCTATTAAGATCAAACCTGTTATTGCCTCTAATGCACTTCTGATTTTTTGTTGTACTAAGAATCGTTTGAGCCCTACAACAAAGGTGGCTACAACAATTAGCCATACAAAAGAAAAGAACAGATGAATACTACCTAACAGAATCGCTTTAAACAATGGCGCATCTGCTGGACTAATGAATTGTGGTATAAATGCTAAATAAAACAAAGCTACCTTAGGATTCAATAGGTTTGTGACAAACCCAGTGATAAAAAACTGTCTAGCTGTTTTTTGACGCTTGGGTTTACCGTGTAATGCTTCTATCTGTATCAATGTAGATTTACTTTTGAATGCTTGCCATATGGCCTGTACTCCTAGGAAGATTAGATAACACCCACCCATGAGCTTAACAATCTCAAAGATAGTTGCTGAACGAACCAAGATTAGCGACAATCCCAGTGTTGAGAAGAGAGCATGAGCAAGCAAGCCTAAACAAATGCCCAGATTAGTTGCAATTCCTGCTCTCCAAGTGGATGTCAGCACGCTACGCATGACCAGCATAGTATCTGCACCAGGTGTAATAGCTAGGAAAAAAGCAATTCCTACAAACATCAATAACTGATTGTCAAGCATTCCTATCTCTACATTTTTTAGAAGTTCAACATCAATGATCACATTAAATATTAGTAGATGATTTCACAGTAGTGCTTCATTATTTCACCGACAACCTAAAGCTGCTCCATAACGATTGAGCAGAGCCGTGAACGCCGTCAAATACCATCCTAGTAAAAAAGAGGGGGTATCGTAACGGCTGACATTCAGGATTTCCACAAACGACGCTATGCTGAGCCCAACGACTGGAGTAAACCCATCTCCACCGGCCGACCCAATGAGGTCATGGTCATTTTGACCAAACGAGTGGCACTCAAGTAATAGCACTCTCCAATTTCATACCGGCTTTGCCTCCGTCAGGCAAAGCCGGATAGGCAGCAACAGTGACACTCGTAAGATGACATTGCTAGCATTGCAGTGGCTTTGCATTCCTATCCTCTCAGCAGATAGCCATCCCCAGGTTCTCGCCCATGGCTGATACTTAACGCATGAAATCATCTTTTCGGTCAATAAACCATCTGAACCCATGGCTGGCGGTCAACTATTCGCTAGTGTTTCCAGGGCTGGGGCAGCTATACAGTGGGTTTTGGGTGAAAGGAATCAGCCTGCTACTGATTACCGTTTTCATGCTTGTCTATGCTATTTGGTCTATTTTTGGAGCGAATGGCCAAACCCTGTGGGGATTCTGGACGATAGTATGTATCCTCATTGTCTATAGCTTTAGCATCTTGGATGCCTATCGCGGTACCCAGCCGGGATACGCCACCCGCATTTCAGTACCGCAGGGCAAGTCCGATCCGTGGTACGCCGTTTTTTTATCGCAGCTGTTGCCTGGATTAAGGCACTTGTATTTACAGCAGGCATTGGCTGGCGGACTGTTTTTGATTACAGGCCTGGTGACAGCATGGCTGGCAAATTCTGTTCCGCAGCTGGTCCCGATTCCACCGCTGATTTGGGCGCTGAGCTGTTATCACGTATATGTGAGTTTTCCCCATCGAGCTAGATATAAGTCGAGTGCGATCGCACTTCTTGTTGTCGGTCTCTTAGTTCTTCGACTATCCTTAGCATCAACACCTAGCTGGATTCGCCAGACGGTTGAGCAGTGTATTGTCCCCAGTGACTCGATGACCCCAACGCTACAAATCGGTGATCGTTTGTTTGTGGGACGTGATCAAACGTATAACCCTAAGATGGGCGATATTATTGTCTTTACCCCACCTGAACAAGCCCTGCAAGATCGTTCTCAGAAAAACGAAAATCTTTTATATGTGAAGCGTGTGATTGGCTTACCAGGTCAGCAAGTAGCTGTGAAAGAGGGTCGGGTTTATATTGACGAACGCCCGCTTGCAGAGTCTTATAAACAAGTAACACCTACCTATGAGTGGGGACCTGAAACAGTACCTGAAAATAGTTATTTTGTGTTGGGAGACAACCGTCCAAATAGCTATGATTCCCACGTTTGGGGGTATGTTCCTGACGCTAATATTTTAGGTGTAGCCTACAAAATTTATTGGCCATCTGATCGAGTTCAGCCATTGGAATAGAGTATTAAGACGTCACTGATACAAGACGAAAATTGTTTTTCCTTCAGGAGCAGTGTACTCGCAGGGAGATTGACGAGCCTCGATTATCTCCTCATGTCAGATATCATAGTGTTCTGAAGTTGTTACGTTGCTTCTAGCCAATCAACGACTTCCTTTAGCGATCGCACCCCATAGTCTGCATACTCTGACCACATAAACTCGCCTGCATTGTCAATGTAGACCGTTGCTGTCTTCGCCCGCTGTCCAGCCATCAGGTCAAACTTATAATCTCCTACCATGACAGCTTCTGTGGGAACGGCCTCCCAGACCTCTAAAAGCGCCAAAATACCATCCGGTTCTGGTTTAGGGGCATGGCAGTCACGACTGAGCACGAGGGTCGGCTCAAAGAACTCACTTAAACCACAGGCGTTGAGGGTTGCATGGGCAATATCCTTACCATTGCGGGTAAGAATGCCAATTTGCTTACCTCGGTTGATCAGCAGCTCTAACAGTTCGTGGGCTCCTGGCTGAGCGGTTGCTTGACTGGCAATGTCTAGCTCTATTTCTCGCAGCTGTTTATGTTTAACCGCAGCCATATCTGGCGGCATTCGGCGCAAGGATTCTAAAATGGGTGAACCCACGGGCAGCTCTAACGTTGTTCTGATGGCTTCAAAATCATGGATACCCACAGTTAACGTACCATCCATATCAAATACCCAGCAGGTGCGATTAGCTAGATTTTCGTTGCCAGTTAGCTGCATGCTCCAGTCCTATGTGGCCTATGCCGGTCAGTGTACTGTGTGGTATGGGGCTGTCCGAATTACCCACCCATTAACTTTGCTTTGACAAGGGCCTGTACTTTTCCACCATCGGCCTTGCCTTTCATTTGTTTCATGGCAGGTCCCATGACTTTGCCCATGTCGCGAGGTCCGCTAGCACCTGTTTTGGTAATTAGCTCATCAATCACCGCTTCGATTTGCTCATCGGACATTTGCTCAGGTAAATATTCTTGCAGGATCGCAAGTTCTTGAGCTTCTTTCTCTGCCAGGTCGTCACGACCAGCTTTAGTGTATTGCTCAATAGAGTCTTTACGCTGTTTAGCTAGTTGGGTAACGACTTCAAGTTCTTGTTCGGGGGTGAGTGCGTCTTGTCCCTTGGGGCGCATCTCAGTTTCTTTTTCAATGATGACTTTCTTAACGCTGCGTACGGTTTCTAGACGAACCTTATCGCGAGCTTTCATTGCAGTTTTGATGTCGTCGCTGATGCGGTCTTTGAGAGACATGGAGAGAAAAACCGTCGCATGCAACGGCTATATACAACAAATTGATAGGCTCACAAATCGTTAACTATGCGTCAATCGGTTCACGACCACCCACCAGCGTTTCCACATCAAATGGTCCCTATTTAGCGGACAACTCTTAATGAGCGCTGGAATTTAAATCTGGCACGGGCTTTGCCTACCCAGCCAACCTGAGTGTAAGATCTTAGTTAAGGAGCTAAGTTACTACGAGTATTGATCTTCTCTTTTTTGATGCAAGAAAATTAAATAACTCTCTCCCTAGGGAGAGAGTTAAGATAGGCCGCTTATCTAGTACTGGGGAACAGAAGAATCTACCTCACGACTCCAGGCCAGGATACCGCCGGTAACATTAGTTCCTTCAATACCCGCATCTTTAAGAATAGACAGCGCCTTAGCAGAGCGACCACCCATTTTGCAATGGGCAATCAGCTTATGGCCGTTGACCAGCTCACGCACTTTCTCCACACCACCACCGTTTTCAATTTCAGGCAGGGGAATTAGCACTGAGCCAGGAATCTTAGCGATCTCATACTCGTTAGGATTGCGCACATCTAGCAGGACATAATCATTGCTGCCGCTATCGATCAGGCTCTTAAGTTCAGTAACGCTTATTTCAGTCATGGCTGCTTGTTGCTCGGCTTCAGCTGCTTTAGCATCGGGGATACCGCAAAACTCTTCGTAGTCAATCAGCTCTTCAATGACAGGGCGCACTGGGTTGGGCCGTAGTTTTAACTCCCGGAAACTCATATCTAGGGAGTTGTAAAGCAACAATCGACCGCTGAGGGTATTCCCCTCACCCAGAATAATCTTGATGGTTTCAGTGGCTTGAATGACACCGATAATGCCGGGGAGAATACCTAGCACACCGCCCTCTGCACAGGAGGGAACGAGTCCCGGCGGCGGGGGCTCGGGATAGAGATCGCGATAGTTGGGACCGTCTTCATAATTAAAGACGGTGGCCTGCCCTTCAAATCGAAAGATGGAACCGTAAACGTTGGGTTTATTGAGCAACACACAGGCGTCGTTTACCAGGTAGCGCGTTGGAAAATTGTCGGTGCCGTCTACCACGATGTCGTAGGGCTCAAAAATCTTAAGGGCATTTTCTGAGCTAAGACGGGTGTTATAGAGGTCTACCTGGCAGTGGGGATTGATTTCAAGAATACGGTTCTTGGCCGACTCGATCTTAGGCTTATTCACCCAGGAGGTGCCGTGGATAATTTGACGTTGCAGATTAGAATAATCCACTACATCAAAATCAACCAGACCAATGCGACCAACACCCGCGGCTGCTAAATAGAGAATCAAAGGAGAACCGAGGCCACCTGTGCCAATACACAGCACACTGGAAGCTTTCAGTCGTTTCTGACCGTCAAGGCCGACCTCAGGCAAAATCAAATGCCGAGAGTAGCGTTCGTAGTCTTCTTTTGTAAGTTGGATGTCATCCAGATTAGGATTCAGCATGGTTCCTTGAGAACGAAAAAAGATTAAAAATGGGTCTGTTCGACGCTCCAGGTAGATGAGGAGACGTTTTTATTTCAGGACGACAAGAGCGGCATTCGATCCCGAGCCGCAGAAGCTGGGGCGATTTTCATGGGTTCAGGTTGAAACTGATGATTGTCATCAAGCTGCCAGTTTTGCAGATCGACAGCGGTACCATTACGGACAGATACGATGATATAGGCATAGGTGGACCAGGCGAGGTCGCGATCGCACTTCGACGGTACAGCGTCAGCGTCGGGATGGGAATGATATACACCAATGATGGCCAATCCATCCTCTCGGGCCTGACGCTGGGTCTCAAGCAAATCTTTGGGATCGATCCAATATCGGCGGGCTTTGGTCATGGTGGTTGAGTCTGTGTGCCCTTGCTCTACCAGATCAGTGGCCACGTCAGTCGCCCAGGCATTGTCTAACAGGACTAACCTGACCAGCGTTTTATCAGCGCTAGCGTCCAATGTGCCCACCAGCAAACCGCAGCCTTCGTGGGGATAGGCTTGTTCCGCATGGGCTTGCATGGAGGCAATATGCTCTCGGGTTAGGGTAAGAGCCACAGTCAGACTGTATCAAAAACGTCAGATTTTTTATTGTAGAGCAGATTCTGTAACGCTAAATATCCTTATGGATTTAACACCCCCTGATTTAGCACAACAGAACTATTAGGCTCAGCGGACTAGGGGGGCGATCACCTTATCCATGGCCACCGATCGTGATGCTTTAAACAGTATCCGGTCCCCTGGCTGCATCATGTGCTGCAGATGCTGGGTCAGCTCATCATGACTGGCAAACTGCTGACTTGAAACAGTGCCAGCACCCTTAGCCATTGCCTCTGCCTCCGCTGGATCCGCCAGGATCAGTAACTGGTCTAGGCCGAGTGTTTGTACCTCATTGCCTATAGTCTGGTGCAGCTCCACCGACTTGTGACCCAATTCTTTCATCGTCCCCAGGACGGCAATGCGGCGCTTGCCTGGGTGATCTTTGAGCATGCGCAGGGCTGCCACCATGGACTCAGCGCCAGCATTGTAGGTTTCATCTAGCAGCAGAATGTCATTTTCTAGCTGATACGTCTGTGCTCGTCCGGCTGGCATCTCAACAGTTAACCCTTGGGCTAGACCACGCCAATCTAGAGCTAATGCCTGGAGTGTTGCGATCGCACTTAAATAGTTCAGTGCGTTATGCTCACCACTCAGCGGTAACGGCAGGACGGTATCATCCACCACCACGGTTTGCCCCTGGTACTGACCCTGAATATCTCCCCCGGTCAGTCCATAGGTGAGGGTCTTCCCCGACCATACCCGCGCTGCCGTCGCCATCAGTCGGGGATTGTCATAATTGAGCACGGCAATGCTCTCCGCTGGCATATGAGTCAATAGCTCACATTTGGCATCGGCAATGGCCTGCTCCGAGCCCAAGCGGCCAATATGGGCTGTCCCCACATTGGTAATCACCGCCACATTGGGTTGAGCAATTTGGGCCAGTAGAGCAATTTCCCCCGGTCCTCGCATGCCCATCTCAACAACGGCATAGTCATGGTCGGCGGCCATCTCTAATAGGGTTTTGGGCACACCGATTTCATTATTAAAATTAGCTCGAGTCTTGTGGACAGATCCATGGCGTCCTAGGGCTGCAGATATTAGCTCTTTGGTGGTGGTTTTACCAACGGAGCCTGTGATGGCCACCAACGGTAGCCCTAAACGCTGACGCCACCAACTTCCTAGGGTTTGATAAGCGGCTAGGGTATCAGTGACCTCAATGCGAGGTGTTCCATCGGTGATCACACCTTGGCGCGTAATAGCTGCGATCGCACCAGCTGCGATCGCTTGATTCACAAATTGGTGACCATCAAATCGCTCTCCCTCCAGCGCTACAAATATATCCCCAGCCTGAATTGTGCGCGTATCTGTGCTAATGTGCCTCACCTCTTGCTCCAGCTGGGTCGGGAGTAACGTATGGTCCACCCGTTCGTTACGAAGGGCCGCTAAAACCTGAGAAACAGGAGTAAGGCTAGACATAATCAATGTATGGAATCAATGAATTAGGGCAAAAAACATGGCAAGCCACTCACTATGTATAGGCTTAATGAAGACAAAACAGTGAATTTACACAAGCTTTAGCAGAGTTTCGTTTCATCGCAGACCATCCCAAAATCCCCGTGGGTTAAACTATGGGAGCATAAGTCAAATGTGTATCACATAACCGTTATCGATTCAGGGGGGATATTACTATTTAGCCTAGTCAGGTGTATCGTCTGCGATGTATTACAACCCACTAACCGTGTTTCCCCAGATTAGTTTTCGCGCTTCCAACTGGACCTTTGACAATCTGAGCTTGCTCAATTCAGCACTTAACCCAAATTACGTCCCCTTAGAAGGGATCTCAAGGGTTTTTGTAAGATTTCATGCTGTCTGAGGAATCATAAGCGGTTAGACTTAAGAACAGCTCGGCTACGGTGGTAGTCGATATGTGTTTCCCTGTACAGATTTGTATTGACGTAAGGTGTATTTGCTGAGGTTTCACTGGTGAATGTTCAATCAGACTATTCGCAACCTGACTATGGTGCGCGCTTAGTTAGTCCACAGGAACAAGTGCTCTATGACCATTGGCTTAGCTGTGTCAACTCAGAGCAGCCAGATGTAATAGTTCAGCGTTTCAATGCCCTATTCATTGACGGTACCGGATATCATGACCGCGAAGTAGTTGAAAGTCTCGATACGATTCTGCTGGATAATCACGCAGATATGTACTTTCATCACATTCTAAATCGTTGCTGCCATATTCTCATCAACCGATGGCAGAACAATCGAGATCATCAGCCTGCGATTTCTGAGCTAGTTAATCTTTTTGATTATTGCCCGAGCCATGCTGTCCGTGAAGTGTCACGGGCTCGCTCTGTGCGTCATTTACGGGAAATTGTTGCCCAGTTTAAGGAAACTGAGCAGTATTTGATGCTCAAGCGCCTAGTGCAGGCGACGGCTGGGACTAGTGCACCGGCACCATTGCGCTCTCGTCAACCGCTGGGCACTCTGATTGGCCGCTACCCGTATTTGTACGAGCACTGTTTGCTCAGTGAAGAAAGCCCTGAAGAGCAGCAAACCCATGTGCGTCGAATGCAGCACAAGGCTCAAAAGAAAGTAGAGCTAGATCTGTCCCAATATGTTAATTATCGAGTCCGGCGGTCTCGATTAAAGCGTCAGGGGCTATTAGATCAGCATGGCCAGTGGCTGCGCCCCTCTACAAACCCTACGCTGCTTAGCGATCGCGAGCTGGTGGACTCCCTGCAGCAGTTTTCCGGCAAAAATGCCGACGGACGCACCTATAACGACCTTGCCCTTCTATTTCGAAGCCAGTGCTGCGAGGCAGTCACCTTCAAATCCTTTAAGGACAGCTTCTATGATTACCTGTTATCAGGCGTCGATCCAGCCTATGGACGTCAGCATTTTAATGATGCTCTCCATCAGCAACTAAAGGATATTTCCCCTGAGAATAACAGCCAGCGTCTTAATGACTTTCTGCTGGTGCGAACATGCTCGAATTTGTTTAACTTCTTAGTCGTTGATCCTGCTGGCTCTCACAGTCATTTTGTCTTTATCGACTTGATTAATAATTTAGGTGCTACTCTGACTACCGGGCTACTGCTGAGAATTTTGCTTTTGTGTCGTAAGGTAAAGCCCTATTTGGAACGGCGGCTATCGACCTTATTTAGTCACTATGAGTCGGCCAAGCAAGACTCGGTGGGTTGGCTAGTAAAAATGCTAGAAACGTTAAACTTAGCCTTGAGTCTGACGTTTGGCCACCTTGATATCTCCCACGCTTTAGTCTAAGCGGCAGAAATTAAATCAACTTCGCCTGAGCCAGGCTAACTCCGTAGGAGACGTTTGGCGTTAGGTTTGCCCCTATCCACAGGGCTATACGATTTAATGCGGTCTCGTTTGTCCGATGATAAATGGCCAGACCCGTTTACTGTAGCTGGGTTGGGAGCGAAATTGAGCCAGATATTTCTGAAAGAAATTAATAAGATTGAGATTTTTCTTTTCAGTTTGCTGTATTGTCTGTTAACTTGCTAGGCATCTTCTACACGTTTATGGGCGATGTGCCATTATTGCTCTGTCCATCGGCGTTGCTGTCAAATCCTACATGTCAAGTTATGAGCCAATCTAGACAGTCCAATTCCACGGCGACTGCCCGTGTAGGCACTTCCCCAGACGCCGACACTCTGGTCGAAGCATATGCTGAAGATTTGATGGATGACATCTTTGAAGATGTTGACCGCATTTTGGCGGGCGATGACTCTGCTGTTTATGCAGAAACGACTGAGCAGATGGTGTCGGACAGTCCTCTGTTTGGGGCTGAGGCGGTCACTGTTCCAGCCATGATTGTGCCATTTGCCGCCGGACAGGCCGTAGAGTCCCCTGCTGCCCCGGTCGCAGAACCTGAGAGTACGTCTCAGACGAATGAACAGCAAGTATCGCCTGAGCAATCGGCGAAGCGACCGTGGAGGAAGTATTTGTTGGGGGCCATGGGGCTTTCGATACTGGCCGCCTGCGGATTTTGGTGGATGCGTCAGCAGCCCACATCACAGACAGTAATAGCGCCACCGACAGATACGGCTCCTACGGTTTCTGAGGAAACAGCCTTTGGTGAATATCTGCAGCGCTCGCTTCAGGTGATTCGCGGTGAGCGTAGTGCTCAGACCGATGCTCAAGGTACGGGCAATGTGGCTACGGCTCCCCCGACCGCTCCGTCGGGAAATCAGCCGTCTGGACAACCCGGTGTCATTGAGCGGGTGTTTGTACCGTTGTTGCAGCCGGGTTCAGCGACCAATCCACGGACGGCTACGGCACCTAATGCGGCCACGGCCACATTACCGGCACCGAACGTGTCCACAACGCAGCCCAGGAGCACGAACGATGGCGTTGCTTCTGGCTCGATTCCTAACATTGCTACCGCTGGCAGCTATGAACTGGTAGGAGTCTTAGAGTTAGGCGAGCGTTCAGCAGCTCTGTTTGAAGTCGATGGTTCATCCCAGCGAGTTTATATTGGTGAAACCATTGGGGCAAGCGGTTGGAGCATTGTTTCCATCGGCGACGAAGAGGTTGTAGTCCGGCGCAACGGCGAAGTTCGCTCCATCTATATCGGACAGCAATTTTAAGAGTGCCATTGTCCGTGTCTAACTTGAGCGATAGTCTAAGCACGGGGCCAACGTTATGATTTGATGGTTGGCTGTATGGGAATGGCTTGGCGAAGGTATGAGTATATTTGATGATTTTAGCCAGTTTTTAGAGACTCGCTTAGATGAGTTCCTCAAAGCCCATCCCCATCTAGAAATGATGGCCCTTGAAGAACAGCTCCGAGGGCAAGAAGAGGATGCGATTTCCACTCTGGCTAACCTCAAACGCCGCGAAGCTGAATTAGAAACGGCCGTTCTAGACACAGCCAAAGACATCAAACGCTGGCATGAGCGGATTGCGAAAGCAGAATCGGCCAAGCGTCTAGATTTGGTTACACCAGCCAAAGAACGGGAAGCCACCCTGCTGCGCCAGGGTAATCATTTATGGGGACAGATGAAAAGTGTAAAAGCACGTCTGACCGAGACCCAAGCCCTGCAGCAGCGGATTCACACCAAACGCCAGGAACTAAAAGCTAAAATCGCTAGCGCTCAAACGGCTACTCAGGCACCGCCTAAGGATTCGAGTACCACAGGCTGGCATCGCAGCCCCTTCCAGTCGAAGCCCCTAGACCCCCTAGAAGAAAGCTTTCAGCGTTGGGAAACGGAAGCAGAACTCGAAGAACTTAAACGGCAGATGGGTAAGTAGACAGCCGAAAGTCAGCGTCTCACACACCGCTAGTTTCGACTCCGCTCAACCAGCTCATTTTGAGAAGATTAGGGCTGAACGAAGTCGAAGCCTGAATTGATGGATAGCCATGTCCATTCGTTCAAACAATAATGGGCCTAAAGCATTCGTAGAGCCGTTACCGCATCGACCACAGCTTGCCCCACCCGTTCGATGTCTTGCTCTGTGGTGAAGCGACCCAGCCCAAAACGCAGGGATGCATAGGCCAGCTGATCGCTACGTCCCAAAGCCTTGAGCACATGGGAGGGGGCTGTACTGGCTGCACTACAGGCGGACCCTGACGAGAGCGCTACGATCGGCTGCAGGGCCAGCAAGAGGTTTTGACCATCGACATCGCCAAAGCTGATATTGAGATTGCCGGATAAACGTTGGCTGGCATGACCGTTAAGGTAAACGTCAGGTAGCTGACTGAGCTGCTTGAGAAGGTGCGATCGCAATCCAATCAACCGCTCAGTTTCCGACCCCATCTCTGCCACGGCCAGTTCAACGGCTCTGCCAAAGCCGACAATCTGAGGCGGATATAAAGTGCCTGAGCGCATTCCCCGTTCATGCCCGCCCCCATGAAGTTGAGCTGCCAGATTTACCCGAGGTCGCCGTCGTCGCACATACAGTGCACCAATCCCTTTAGGACCGTAGACTTTATGGGCCGTCATCGACATTAGATGGATGTTCATCGCCTGAACGTCTAGAGGGACCTTGCCAATGGCCTGGGCTGCATCCGTATGCAATAAAACGTCGCGATCCTGACATAGGGCTCCAATGTCTTGCAGCGGTTGTAAGACTCCAATTTCATTATTGGCTGCCATGACTGATACCAAAATAGTCTCTGGCCGCATTGCCTGCTCAAGGGTAGATAACGAAACCAGGCCATCAGCCTCCACGGGCAAATAGGTCACCTCAAATCCTAGGGATTCTAAATAGCGGCATGGATCTAATACGGCACTGTGTTCCGTCTGCACAGTGACAATATGTTTTCCATGACTAAAATAAGCCTCTGCTACCCCTTTAATCGCTAAGTTGTTGGCCTCTGTTGCTCCACTGGTAAAAATAATCTCGCCTGGCTGAGCATTAATTGTTTTAGCAATTGTTTCACGACTCTTCTTAACCGCTGCTTCAGCTTGCCAACCATAGCTATGAAGACTACTGGGGTTACCAAAATAATCTGTAAAAAATGGCAACATCACATCAACAACACGCGGATCAACCGGTGTGGTTGCGTGGCAGTCGAGATAAATAGGCCGTTCTGCCACGGACTCTACCCCACTGTTTGTTGAATGGGAATGAATCGATTAAAAATACCTAGGGTTTTAACCTGTACTGCCGGAATTTGAGTGGTGTAGAGACTAAAGAGCCAAAAGTTCTGACGCTGGGTATTGTCTTCAATAAAATTCTCAAGGTCATCTTGACCGACTACACGCTCTTGTTCAATCGCCGTCTCGCAGATATCGCCCAGGGCTTTACCCAAATCTCCTAGCCAGTTGTCCAGTTCTTTTGCCTGACAAAAGGACGACCGGACTTCATTTTGCAGCGTATCTGCAGCAAAGGTATTGTACTGATCTTGACTAGGATTAGTTGCACTGAGCGCGATGGCTAATGCTCCCAACCCTGCGATGCCTACAAACGCTTTGACTTTCATGGCTTTACGGTAGTAGTGTACCGATTGATTTACAGCTGCCTTACCGTTCTAGCACAAGCCGGCTAAACAGAATCAGAGTTACCCATAGCCTCAGCCGCCCACTCAAAGGCAGCAGTTGCGGCTGCAGTTTTCTCACTGGCAAATAAGGCAGTCGCAATCCTTGGAGCAAAGGTAAAGGTGTCGAGACCTTGGGTAGCTAGATACGCCAGATCGTTCACGTCACGAATGCTGGCGGCAAGAATACGGGTAGAACTTTGCACGCCATTTAGCACGTGCTGCATTTGGGCTAGGGCTTTACGACCATTGCCGCCAGCATCGTTAATACGTCCTAGGTAGGGAGCGGCATAGTCTGCCCCTAGTGCTGCTGCAATGAGGATCTGAGGAACTTCATAAACAGCTGTCATCGTCACCCGTAGACCCTCGGCAATTAGAGCAGCAGCGGCGACTGTACCTAGCTGAGTAATGGGGACTTTCACCACTACTCGCGGATCAATTTTGGCCAGCGCTTGCCCTGTCTTTATCAGAGCGTGTTTGGTCTCCCCCCAGGTTTGCAGCTGCACTTCTTGCGCCCCCAAGTCAAACGCTGTGGTGGCTAATTGAGTTAGAGAACTTAGCGTACAAGGTACCTGAGCCTGTTCTAACAGCAGCGGGTTACAGGTCACTCCATAAAAAATTTTTGTCGGTAGCCAGGTGTCCCAAGCCGTGGTATCAGCCGTGTCTAAATACAGACGTAAATTCATTGAGTTCACAGGTAGAGCTCCAGTAGCCGAGTATTTCATCATGAGAACGTAGACGCACGACTTACAAGGGATACTACGGATTCAAAACACCGATTTCCCCAAGCATCGTTATATGTTTAGCCACGGGTACTAACGTATTGGCCAACATCATACCGCTAGCGGCCACAGCGGGCAGACCAATGCCTGGGAAAGTAGAATCACCACAGCACCAGAGGCTGATAATGGGAGTGCGTGGCCCCGGAAAAACACCCTGACCGGCCTGAATAGCAGGTCCATAGGAGCCATGATAGCGACGCAGAAAACGTCCATGGGTGAGAGGAGTGCCCACCAGCGCCAGCTGGCAACGGGAGCGAATATCGGGGAGAATACGCTCTAATGCCTGCCACATGACCTCGGCGCGCTGCTGTTTTAGTTGGGCATACTCAGTGCTGTGACGATCTATGCTAGCCCAGAGATGGTAAGGTTCATTCCCCGGTGTGTACACATGGATCGCGTGGTTTCCTGGCGGTGCTAAACTCGGATCGAGCACCGATGGAATAGAGATGAGCACGAGATTCTGCGGCGCATCTATCCCCTGGCTCCAATCATTGACAACAATATAATGACAGGCCAATCCTTCTAGACCAGTAGCATCTATCCCCAGATGTAAATGCATAAAGCTGTCGCATTCAGGGGTCGCTTGGCGCTTTTGGACAAACTGACGGAACCTAGAGGGTAGAGACGGCAACAGCTTGAGGGTGTCCCAAATGGAGGCATTTGAGATCACTGCTTTAGACGCCTGGATTGTCTCGCCGCTGCGAAGCTGCACACCCGTAGCCTGGTCGCCATCTAACAAAATCTCTTTAACGTGGGCATTTAGCCTGAGGTCACCTCCCTGTTTTTGTAGGCCGCGCACCAGTGCTGCCACCAATGCGGCACTGCCTCCTTTGGGGTAATCCAGCTGCACTCCCGGTCGATACCAGTCTGCAAACATAAAGGCGACTTCAGCGGCGATGGTGCTTTCAGCAGGTAAACCGGAGAGCAAAAAGCACAGCATATCCAGCCAGTGACGAGCAAAGTCATCCTGAATAATGCCATCCATAATCCGACTAAAGGGTCCGGTAAGCCGAGCCACCTGCGGTCCCTGTTTAAGCAAAGAGGGTAAGAAATGTCTGACTGTTTGCAAAGCTCCGAGGTCAAAACGAATGGCTGCTGGTGGTAGGGCGATAGCAGCTGCTCCTAAGGGTTGCATAATCTGCTGTAAATTTCGCCATTCTTGGACGGCTTCGGGACCCCGCAGCTGGTCTAATACCTGACAAAACTGCTCGGCACCAACAGTAGTGTCAAAGTCTCCTTCGGGTAAACAGCAGCCCCAGGTGTCGTAATTGAGCCACGGAGCATCTTCACCAACGGCATCTAGAACCTGGCGCAGCGGATTGGGGGAGGGACGATAGGACAGACCTGAATAAAGGGATGGACCCGAGTCAAATGAGAACCCGCTTCGTTTAAACCCATGGGCGGCTCCCCCTGCAATACTGTGGCTTTCGCAGACAACAACATCGTATCCATAGCGAGCTAAGAGAGCGGCGCAGCATAGTCCTCCGATGCCGCTACCAATGACAACAACTTCTGTTTGCTCCATACCATCAAGAAACGGGGGGATTTTGAAAACATAAAGAAAATCTATAAAAGAAGTAAGGCAAAAAAATACCAAACATGCCAAAACCACTCCAGGTAGCAGAGCAGCTTTAACCTGGAGCGGCCTTAGCGTATAGAGGAATTTAAATGAACCGGTTCGATATTGAACTTCAGAGGGTCCTAAACTCTGAAGACTGGCATTAGTCTATCGGAGTAATGGAATTGGCTGAGGAGGACATTAATAAAACGCCAATGTCGCTTGCAAAACTTTAAAAATGTCAGCTTAGTGCTTTACCAAGGCAAACGGCTGCCATCCCATGAGAAAAATGCCCCATTGTCCTCGATGGTGACCTGCTCTAGGACCTTGCTCAGCAGGCCCACCGTTTTTTCGACTGGAAATAACTTGCCTGGGGGCACTCCCCGCTGAAAGGGTTCTGATAACCGCGTGTCAGTAGTGCCGGGGTGAAGTAACACAATGGCTGTGTGTTTGCTGCGGCGGCTATACTCAATGGCTGCCGTTTTAAGCAACATATTTAAGGCGGCCTTAGAGGCGCGGTAGCCGTACCAGCCTCCCAGGCGATTGTCCTCGATGCTGCCAATTTTCGCAGAGATGGTGGCAAAAATATTGGGTTGGGGGTGGCTCAGTAACGGTAATAGATGTTTAGCCAGTAGGGCAGCACTAATACTGTTGACTTGGAAGTAGCGCATCAGGTGTTCTGGATTAAGCTGTCGTAACGCTTTCTCAGGAGTAATGGAGCCTTCGTGTAAAAAGCCAACACAGTTGATAACGACGTGCAGCTGGGGGGCTATGGTTCTTAGATCTGCCAATCTGTTTTCAATTTGGGTTTCGTCGGTGATATCCATGGCGAGACAGTGCAATCTGTCATGGGCCTGGGCGAGTTTTAGGAGTTCAGCGGATGAGCTTTCTGTGCGATAGGTTGCAAAGATGCGGTCGAACCGTTTGTCGCTCAATAGCTGACGAACAAAGCCTAACCCGATACCTCGATTGCCACCAACAACGAGGGCATGGCCTGAGTGGATGCTAGAGAAAATGGTCATTATGGTTTTTTAATCAAGGCGATCAGGGGAGGGCGGTTAAGCTAATCGAGCTTAGCGTAAGATAACGCAGGTGGTTTGGAGCGGCTACGTAGCGGTATGACGGGGCGATATGACGACAGGGGTAGTTCCTGATATGCACTCTTCGATGAATCCATTTGCGGTGTCATCAGACTTTGTGGCTGGCATAAATCCGGCTACGGCACCTGATGGACCAGGGTGGTGGTTTGGGTTTAATGGCTCTCGGCTGTTGGTGATGGTGACGGATGATGGGGAGCGGTCGGAGGCCAGCAGGATCGATGTGCCCCAGGTAAAAAATTTGGAGGAGTTGGAAATTAAACCGGTGCGATCGCAGTACCTCGGCACCTTAGCCAACTATCCCTGCTATGCGGCTGAGCTGCTCCCAGGCATGGACCTACCGCCTAATCTGGCGCTGCAACCCCTACGAGAACTCTATGGTCAGATAGCCGAGCCGCTTTTTGCGATCGCAGGGCAAGCCACCCAGCTAGTGGAGTGGGACCGCACCCATCAGTACTGTGGTTGCTGTAGCACCCCCATGGAACAATCCCTCTATGAACGGGTAAAACAGTGCCCCCAGTGCGGTCTCAGACAATATCCTCGTTTGTCCCCAGCGGTGATCATGCTGGTGTATCGAGGGCCAGAGGTGCTGCTAGCCCGTGCCCATCGGTTTCGCAATGGTATGTACAGTGTGCTAGCAGGCTTTGTCGAACCGGGAGAATCCTTGGAGGAAACCGTAGCCCGTGAAGTGCGTGAGGAGGTGGGGATTGAAATTCAGGACATTCGCTATTTTGGCTCCCAGCCTTGGCCCTTTCCCAACTCGCTGATGCTTGGCTTTACTGCCCGCTATGCTAGCGGCGATATTGTTATCGATCCGGTCGAAATCGAGTCAGCTGCCTGGTTTACCAAAGACACACTGCCACCAGTCCCTGGCAAACTGAGCATTGCTAGGAAGCTCATTGACTGGTTTGTGAGTGAGGGCAAATCATGAATACTCCTAGCCACGTTATCTTCAACCTGGCCTTGCTAGGTCGTCGGACGCGCCCCCAGCTGAACAGTCCCATTTTTTGGGGAGCGATGCTGCCAGATTTGGCCATGTTTGGCTTCTATGGCTGGGCTAGGCTAATCGCTAATCTGGATGAGGCCACCATTTGGGGCGAAACCTACTATGAGCCTTTTTGGCAAAATATATTTGATGCGGGCAACTCGATCCCCCTGGCCTTATTGGCTATTGGTGTGGCTGTTTGGGGCCAACGCCGCTATCCTCACTGGCAAGCTTTGGCCGATGGTGTCATCTTTCTAGCCCTCAGCGTGATTTTGCACTGTTTGGGGGATCTGCCTGTGCATGTGGACGATGGTCACCGACACTTTTGGCCCCTGAGCAATTTTCGCTTTGAGAGTCCTATTTCCTATTGGGACCCGGATCACCACGGGGGAGTTTTTGCCCTGGTGGAGTTTTCACTGGCGCTGATCGCTAGTTGGCGGGTGTGGTATCTGTTGCGATCTCGTTGGGTAAAAGCTCTATTAGTTGCTAGTAATGCCCTGATGTGGTGGGCCTATGTACGCTTTTATTTATAGACACATGCTAATCCTGGGGGAAATGGCTTACTGACTTAGCTTAGGTTTAACGGGTCGATGTCGATGGTTAGCCTGACGGATTTAGGGAGGTGCGATCGCAAGATCTTCAAATCAGGAACCATCCCACCCACTGGCAGCTTCAACAACACATGCCAGCGGTAGCGTCGTGCCACCCGATAGATCGGAGCTGGAGTGGGGCCTAATACTGTGGGGTTGCTAGAGCTGCTGGGATCCAACCAGCTCAGCTCAGCCGATTCCGAGTCTGCCTTGCTGCTTGAACCCGCCATTAGAGTTTGCAATTGCTCCGCACAGCGCTGGGCCGCCCTTTCTGTCTCTGCCTCTATGGGGCTGCTTAGTCGCAATAGCACCAGCCGACCATAGGGAGGATAGCCCAACAGCTGTCGGTGCTCTGTTTCATGGTCAATAAAGGCCTGATAATTATGTTCTCTGGCCGCTTCAATTACCGGATGCTCAGGTGTATAGGTCTGTAAAATCACCTGCCCAGGGCGTTCCCCCCGTCCAGCTCGTCCGGCCACCTGGGTTAATGTTTGAAATGCCCGCTCCCCTGACCAATAGTCAGGCATATGCAACAGGCCATCTGCTGCCACCACCCCCACCACGGTAATCTGTGGTAAATCAATGCCTTTGGTCAGCATTTGAGTTCCCACCAAGACATCGGCTTCACCGGCAGCAAACCGTTCTAGCAAGGCTCGATGTGCCCCTTTAGCCCGCGTCGTATCACTATCAAACCGCAGACAGCGTAGCCCTGGAAACTGGCTTTGTAATTCATGTACGATCCGCTGGGTACCGCTACCAAAGTACTTTAGGTAGGGCGATTTACAGCTGGGGCACTGCTCAGGGTGGCGCTGCCCATAGCCGCAGTAGTGGCAGCGCAGGTGGGCCGTTCCATTATCTTGCGGCTGATGGTAGGCCAGGGATACGTCGCAGTCCGGACATTCCATCACATGGCCGCAGCTACGACAGGAGACAAAGCGACTGTGCCCCCGACGATGGATAAATAGCAGCCCTTGCTCTCCTCGGTACTGCATTTTCTCAAGGGCCGTTTGTAGCGGACGGCTAAATACAGAACGATTGCCTGCCTGGAGTTCTAAACGCATGTCCACCACCTGCACCGGGGGCAAGGGCCGTTGATGAACCCGATGGGGCAAGGCCAGATAATGGGTCTTTCCACGATGTGGGGTCGTTCCATGGAACGACCCCACATCGTGCCATGTATCCAACGCAGGTGTCGCAGACCCTAAGACCAGCGGACAATCGGCCATCTGCGCTCGCCACCGAGCCACCATGCGAGCATGGTAACAAGGTGCGGGCTGGTCTTGCTTAAAGCTACTGTCGTGCTCCTCATCCAGCACAATCATGCCTAGCCGAGGTAGAGGAGAAAAAATAGCGGAGCGGGTGCCGATGACCACCTGGGGCTGCCCAGCTAACATCTGCCGCCAGGTATCGTAGCGTTCTCCCTCGGACAGACCACTGTGATAGACACACACCTGACTCCCAAAGCGGGCACGAAATCGATCTGTCAGCTGCGGTGTTAGACCAATCTCAGGCACCAAAACCAATACGGACTTTCCTGTCTGTAGCCGTTGCACAATCGCCTGCAGATAGACCTCAGTTTTGCCAGACCCGGTGACGCCATGTAGCAATACTTCGGCATACCCGGTTAATTCATTGAGGGCAGTGAGTGCCCGCTGCTGATCGGGGGTGAGGGGTTTAGGGCGGTCGGCGACGGCCTGGGAATGACTGCCCACCCGTAGCCGTTCACGGGGGCCAATGGCAAGATAGCCTTTGGTCGCCAGCCGCTGCAAAGTTGCACTCGTTGTTTGTAGCCGCTGCAAGGCATCGCTCAGCCATAAATCACCGCCATACCGCTGCAGCGTGATCAAAATTTCTTGCTGCCGCTGGGTCAGCGTATCAGCCGGGGACACACTTGACACCGTCAGACTGACCGCCTGTCTCTGCTGAGGGCGGGGTCCTGCCGGAATGGCTAAATAACTTTCCACCCATCCGTAGCTGAGCAGCATTTGCAGCCCTGTCCTCGCCTGGGGATGTTGCCTTTGCAAATAACGCCATGTGTAGTCGCCTTGGGGAGAACGCTGCAGCACATCTAGCAGGGTCTGAGCCGGGGGACTCAACTGCGCGAGCGTTGTCAACGCTTGCGCAGTTGAGTTTAGTCGAATTCTACGTTGCGACCGGACTAATAGACCCGGTGGCAGGGCCGTTCGAATTACTTGAATCAGAGAAGTCTGATAGTAGTCAGCAACACGTTCTAATATTTTCCAATAATCTTTAGAAAAAAACCCCCGGCTAACAATGCTCTCCACATTGCGAAGTTTGTAATCCAGCGTTGATATCGATGACATTGATATCAATCGAATTGCGATCGCACCCAGCTGACGGCCTCCAAAAGGCACGCTGACAATGTCTCCAGACTCTATCGTGAAATCTTTAGGAATTCTGTAAGTATAAAGTCCTTGGATACCAGGACAGTCCACTAAAGCTTCAACAGCTTCAAAGCTATATGAATCAGGATGTTTAGGCTGAGACATGCAATCCAAATTATCGAGAAATATAGACGTCTATAGACATCTGCTAACCCCAAAACCCAAACCCTAAGCTACTAACTTAAAGGACAAAAAATAGGGGGTATAATGATGCTTTTCAATCGCAAATGTTATGAAAGCTTTACACGTCGCAAAAAATACAATTAAACGTTACAAAAGCTACAAAAACATTGATAAATAAGAGTTTTCATCGTTCAAAAAATATCATGGTGGACAGCGTTTCAGAATCAGATTGGTATAGTGTAATTGCATCCATATTTAGTCCCTTTAGTCCCATCTATTAGATAGCGGCATCTCTCGGCTACGTTTCCAGAATCCTTCAGGCAACGAATTCTCCTTCGGAACTATGGCTCCTTCTGTTAATTCCCCCGAAACGGCAGTTATTGAACCCTGGGCTGAGGTGAACCCAACACCCAAGTCCCAGGACAATAATTCTCAAGACAGTCAGTTTAGCGAAGAATCGAGTGCTCCCAATTGGGAGCGCGCAGAGGGTGGCGAGCCGGACGATGAGTTAACTGTTGATCCAAATGCCGATCCAAGCACTGAACTTAGTGTTGAAAAGACTTCCGCCTATAAGAAAACTTTAGCGGATGATGCTGTGGGAGCCTTTTTCAAAGAAATGGCTCGCTATCCACTGCTCAAAGCAGATGAGGAAATTGAGTTAGCCCGTCAGGTTAAGTTTTTGGCCGATGTCGAAAAGTTATCTAAGGACTTGGGTGAGCAGTTAAAGCGTTCCCCCAGTCGGTTGGAGATGGCTACTGCCTTAGACTGTAGCGAAGCTGAATTTACCCATCGTTTAAAATACGCGCGCAGTGCAAAGCGAAAGATGATTCGCTCTAATCTGCGACTAGTGGTATCCATTGCCAAGCGCTATCTCAATCGAGGTGTACCGTTTTTGGATTTGATCCAAGAAGGAGCCCTTGGTCTTAACCGAGCCGCTGAAAAGTTTGATCCTGACAAGGGCTATAAGTTTTCCACCTATGCTTACTGGTGGATCCGCCAGGGCATTACCCGCACCATTGCTAACGATGCTCGCACCATCCGACTGCCGATTCACATCGTCGAAAAGCTTAATAAGCTGAAAAAGACTCAGCGAGAACTTCGTAAGCAGCTCAATCGAACTCCAACGGAAGCTGAATTAGCCGCAGAGTTAGACCTCACTCCTGAGCAGCTGAGGAGTCTACAGCAGGTACGTCGTAAGTCACTGTCCTTAAACCATCGGGTGGGTAAAGGGGAAGATACTGAACTGATGGAACTGCTAGAAGATGGCAGTACCCTGTCGCCTGAATCTCGGATGAATGAGTCCATGATGCGGCAGGAAATCTCCGATGTTCTAACCGAAGTTCTGACCGAGCGTGAAAAGGATATTATTTCGTTGCGCTACGGTTTGACTACGGGTGAACCCCATACCTTAGAAGAAGTGGGCGGTATTTTTAATCTGTCGCGGGAGCGTGTCCGTCAAATACAGACCAAGGCCATGCGCAAGTTACGCCGTCCTCAAGTGGCTTCTCGCCTAAAAAACTGGCTACGGTAATGCAAAAAACGCTAAGTATCTAGCGATACTCTCTTGCCCAGGGGAGACTCTGGATAAATTGCTACAGCCCTCTAATGCGTTGTTTGCATTGGAGGGCTTTCACTCTGGTAGCCAGATACGATTGCCCAAAAAATAGGTGTACATCGCTACAGTGCATGCTGTAGCGCTAGGGACACTATTTTTTTTATATTTTTCTTATGATGTGACTGAACACTACACGTGTAAGGGATGCCATGGACTATAAGCAGGAACGAATCACGACGATCCATGATTTTGGTTGCGATTTAACGCGACTAGAAGAGCGGTCCTGTGAACTGACCCGCGATACTCCGACTGCTGTTTTAATTCCATCCCTCTATGAAGAACTAGAACGACCTGCTCTGGCCCATATTCGTGACCAGCTCAAAGACTGTGCCTTTGTAAACACGGTTGTTGTCAGTCTCTATGCGGATACAGCGGAGCAATATGCTAAAGCCGTTGAATTTTTTCGTCCATTACCTCAAACGACCCATATTATTTGGGAAAATGGTCCACGGGTGATTGCCCTGCTCAAAGAGTTGCAGGAACAGGGGCTGGATATTCTGATGCATCGGGGTAAAGGTCGAGCTGTTTGGCTGGGGCTAGGATTGGCAACTCTCCATGCTGGTGCGATCGCACTACACGATGCTGACATTATTACCTATGACCGTTCCTATCCTCTCAAGCTGCTCTTTCCCCTTCTAGAGCCTGAGTTTGGTATCGCCTTTACCAAGGCTTACTATGCCCGCATCAGCAGCGAACCTCGTAAGATGAACGGCCGGGTGACTCGACTGTTTGTCACCCCCTTGCTCAGTTCACTTATGGAGGTTTGTGGCCATACGGACTATCTGTGCTACCTAGCTGCCTACCGCTATCCCCTGTCGGGCGAGTTTGCCCTCACCAGCGATCTGGCCTTGACCACTCGTATTCCTGCCAACTGGGGTTTAGAGGTGGGGCTACTGGCTGAAGTCTATCGTAATGTGGCCCTCAAGCGCATCGCCCAGGTGGATCTAGGCACCTTTGACCACAAACATCAGGCTGTGGGGCAAGCTCCTGGTCAAGGGCTGCAAAAAATGTGTCGAGATATTTTGCAGTCACTTCTGCGGACCCTGACAGAAACCGAGCAGGTGGTAATTGGTAAAGACGAGTTGAGATCGTTACGCATTAAGTTTCGCCGCGAGGCTCAGGACTTAGCGCGGCAGTATTTTGTCGATGCCCGCTTCAATGGCCTGCAGTATGACCGCCACAAAGAAGAAAACACCCTCGAAAAGTTTGAGGAAGTGATTGTCAATGCTGGGGAACAGTATCTAGAGGATCCCACAGGGACAGAAATTCCTGACTGGACCCGTGCTCTGGCTGTTATGCCGGACCTGCGCCAACGCCTGGGAGCGGCTGTTAACGCCGATATGCGAGCGGTGTTTCCCCAGCAGGTCCCCCCTTTTGTGGAGATGACTTTCAAGCAGCGGCCATACAGCGCTACCCATCATTAAGGTCTTGGACTGAACCTGGTTAATCCGTGTTGTGATATTTAAACCTTTATCGGGGGTGTTCCATGGAACACCCCCGATAAAGGTTTAAAGCGCAACGCGATTACTCGTACTACGGAATGTCACATTTACGCCTTCACTGGTTTGTTCTAGCACCAGTAGCGGTGTCGGTTTGGCTTTTTGATCCCAATGCATCGTTGCCAAACGGCCTAGCAGTGTAGGTTGCCAAAACTTTTCATCCCGTTCTGGACTCAAGAAATTCTCAATGCAATCAATAATCTCTTGGACTGTGATGGATGTAGCTTGGGTGGGTAGTTTGACTAATTTAATTTGAATACGAAACAACACTCGCTTTTTCTTTTGATCATCCTGGATGGTTTGGTATTCCACATCAAAGATTTGATCAACGGCCCGAGGTTTGGATGAGGCAATTCCCACCACGCCTTGCTCAGTCTGCTGAGGCCTTAGCGCCAGGGTAATCCGCTGTTTCACCTTGACTTTTAACTGGTTAACCACGGAGGCATGAAAATGCTTTTCTTCCATGCGCATTCTGAGGTAATCCAGATTAAAGTCGCGCGAATGTACGAGATCTGGATTTTTTTCCATCTTACTGATGGTTGTTAGCGCCAGTTTCACCCGCTTTTGCAGCTCTTTATTTTTATAAGCCTCAAATTTGAGCTTCTTGCGGACCTGTGCAAACTGGAGCTGAGAAACAACGCCCAGGATCAGCAAAAGCACAGTCAAGCCGATCGAAGTATACAGCCATGGATTCTTCGGCTGAACATCAGGGGTCGGGGCCTGAGCTATTAAGGGATTGAGCTCAATAACGGAATGAGACATAGCTAAGGAATAGTGCTATCCGATTACATTTAGCATGCCCTGGGCGGTCGTTTCCGGACTAAGAGGATATATCTAAACCCATGTGAAACCTCTGTGAAATTTCGATGGCCTTAGGTGCTTTTAGTGACGCCACCGTGCGCGATATCCCCGAGCATCTAGGTGACTCAGACGTGCAAAGCGACGATATCGTCCTAATCCACCGGGCCACCAAGGATCTAGCGCCCAGTAAATTTGATCTCCAGAGAGCCCATCGACATAAAAATCAATGGCATCTCCGACGATATGACGACTGTTGGAAGCTCCGCCCACCTGGCGATTGATATCCGCCGGACGATACCAGCTCGTGATATGAAAGGGACGGCCCAAACGATCGCGAGCCTGCTGAGCTAGTTTGGCAATGCGTACCATAGCATCTACGGTTGCCTGATTAGGTGGCATGCGGGTGCCACCACGGGTTGCTTCAGCCCAAGTAAAGTTTCCATTGGGAATAATGGAGGTCCCCAAGTCAATATTGTAAGGAGTCCAGCGGGCAGGGCGGGGCGGTAGCGGTGGCGGTTTCGGGACTGGCGGCGCTTCGACCGAATCGCGATTGGCCCGAGTCATACGGCGGACATCTTCAAAGAGAGACTGAATCGCGTCTACCCGTCGCTCTAGCTTTCGCCAGATTTGAATACAGCGGATCAGAGCTTCGCGCTGTTCTTCTGTTTCTTTATAGACCTGTGGTATTTCCTCTATGAAGGCTAGCAAGGACTTATCAACACGTTGAGCTGCCTCAGCCAGGGCGGTTGGGTTATCTTTATTAGCTGCTAAAAACTGGGGTGTGGCCCCTAGCTCACTGAGGGCTGTTGGGCGTGAATCTAATCCCTTCCACATGCGATACGTTTCTGTTAGAGCAAAACGGGAATACCCGTCACCCTTGTAGTAATCAGGAATGCGCTGTACAAAGGCAATCAAGGCCGGGTCTACGATTTGTAGATTGGTTTCTGCTGCTCGTGGATCGCTGGTGCGCAACCATTCAATGGTTTCTTCGCGCGAGTCTAGCTGTTTCCATAGCTGGCTCACACGCAGCAGAGCCTCACGCTGGTGGGGATAGCCGGAATAAAAGCGAGAGACCTGGCGGATAAAGTCAGTCAGTGCTTTATCTAGGGCAGTTTCATCCACCACATCATTGGTGCTCGGCACATTCATCGCTTCAATGGTGCTTTGGTGGGAATCTAGTTTGCGCCAGATGCGGGCGGCTTCTAGCAGTGATTCTCGTTGAAAATCGAGACGACCATAGTTGGGGGCAATCCGTTCGGAAAAAGCTAGTAGTTCATCATCCAACTCTGCGAGATTATGGGGCAACTGCTGGGCCCCATAGTCGTAACTAATATCTTCGACATAGGCCGCTAGCAATTGTTCAGCATTACAGCTTTCTAACCGGGCAGAGGCCTCTTCAGACCCTGATGGCATGTAGCCCTCGGCAATCCGTTCAATAAAGCGATCGCTATAGCGCCCTTTAGCCGCATCCCATAGATCATTACCACCCCAGCCATCCGCAGTGAGCTTGCTGGTCAGGCCCCGCAGCGTATTGGCAGCATACTGGACTTGCTCGGGAAACGTATTTACCTGGTCGACAGGAATCTTATTGGCGGCGGCCACCCCTAGTCCAGTTTCTCCATCCATTAACCGAGGGGCTTGGTGTACGGCGTAGAGGCCTGCCAGAATCGGTTTATGGATCCCGGCTCGTTCAGCCTCGAGGAGATAGTAGTAGTTGCGCTGATCGGGTACGAGTTCTGCCATGGTTAGCTGAGCTAAAACGTTTTATCTTAACGAGTGCAAGGGGCTGATTGTAGGACGCGGAGGCCCATTTCATCGGCAATTTGCACAAAACAAAATGTATTCAGAGTCGTTAAGAACTGGCCTCTAACGTATATCAGTTTCTTGCTAACCCTGGAATTCCTTAATCAAAATCTAGCGCTTGTCTGGCACTATTGCCCCTAGAAACGAAGCAGGGAAAGTATACCAGCGATGACAGCACAACGGTTACAGGCACTGACAACTGAGGTGGGTCGCCAAGCATTGGCGCAGATTCGCCTGGTGGCAACGGATATGGATGGTACCTTGACCCAGGATGAAGCGTTTACGCCAGCGCTAATGGCGACGTTAGAACGACTCAACGCGTTAGGGATGCCAGTGTTAATTACAACGGGGCGCTCAGCGGGCTGGGTGCATGGTGTACTGCATTATTTGCCAGTGGTGCTTGCGATCGCAGAAAATGGCGGTCTCTACTTCACCAAAAACAATCGCTATCCCACTTTCCTGCAGCCTCTTGCCGACAACCACAGACAGTTGCTACTACAACAGTTTGAGCGTCTGCGTAAAAAATACCCCCAGCTTAAAGAGTCCAGCGATAACCTCTTTCGCCTGACCGACTGGACCTTTGATGTGACCGGCTTAAGCCTTGATGACCTGCAGTGGATGACCGACAGCTGTCACGAAAACGGCTGGGGCTTTACCTACAGCACCGTCCAGTGCCATATCAAGCCTTTACCTCAGGACAAAGCCAGCGGTCTGACCCAGGTCGTGGCGCAGCAGTTTTGTGAGTTGTCCCACGCGCAGGTTCTCACCGTCGGCGACAGCCCCAATGACGAAAGTATGTTTGACCCTAGCCAGTTCCCTAACTCAGTTGGTGTCGCTAATGTACGGCATTATCTAGACGCACTGGCGCATCACCCTACTTTTATTACCCAAGCTGAAGAGGGTCAGGGGTTTAGTGAACTGGTAGACCTGTTGTTAAATCAATAAAAGCGGGCGGTCAGAGTTGCCGATAGCCCTTTTCCATTGGTCCCTGTCATTAGACAATAGAGCCTACTTTGACGCTCATAGCTATGACAGATACTTTGCGGGTGCGACGCTGGACAATTTCTAGAGTCCTAATGTGGGTGGGAATTGCCATTACGCTGCTGTTTGTCCTAATCGCTCTGTTTGCACCGCTGATGCAGGGCTGGGGATGGATCCAAGACCCGCTGGTCACCCTGGAAAATCCGGTCCATGTGCCGCCGTCGGGTGAGTATTGGTTTGGCACCAGCCGTCAGGGCTATGATGTCTTTTCGCGGACGCTGTTTGGCGCGCGGGCGGCCTGGCAGGTGGTGCTGCTAGCTACTGCCATGAGTGTGGTAGTCGGGGTGCCCCTGGGGATGCTTAGTGGCTATCTGGGCGGCAAACTAGACCGGGGGCTGCTGTTCTTTATGGACACGATCTATACGCTGCCGGTTTTGTTGCTGGCTGTGACTCTGGCCTTTATCCTGGGCAAGGGAGTGGTCAATGCGGCCGCGGCCCTCAGCATTGCCTATGTGCCCCAGTATTATCGTGTGGTGCGGAACCATACGGTCAGCCTCAAAACAGAGCTATTTGTCGAAGCGGCTCAGGCCATGGGCGCGTCTACGTGGGCGGTGCTGTCCCGCTATTTGTTTCTGAACGTAGTGCAGAGTGTGCCAGTGCTGTTTACCTTAAACACGGCGGATGCGGTCCTGATTTTAGGTGGTTTAGGATTCTTGGGACTGGGGCTGCCGGATGAGGTCCCCGAGTGGGGTAGCTCGTTGCGTCAGGCGCTGGATGCGCTACCAACGGGTATCTGGTGGACGGCGCTTTTTCCTGGCTTGGCCATTACCGGCATGGTAACCGGGTTATCCCTGATCGGTGAGGGTTTAAATGATTTGGTGAATCCTCTGGTACGGAAGGAAAATTAGGAGTTTGCATGTTTTTTCTAGCCCGTCTGTGTGACGCTTATCACATCTAAGACTCAGCCCAGCTTAACCAACGTTTATGGATAGCTCAGGGTGTAATCAGATGGTTACTAGACAACTGATGGATAGTTGAATCAATCGTTGATGCACTTCCGATTGGAGACTATCACCATGAAAAAAGCAATTACCGCACTTTTTGTTACAGGGTTAACAGCTGGCACGTTGGGCTCAGTTTTAGCGACTCCTAGCTCAGCTCAGCTTTTAGAAAATATTGGCATTGGGGCTGGTGCTGGTATCATCACGGGCACCGTGGTGGGTGATGATGTGGGTCTCGATGACGTGATTAATGGCGGTGCGGCTGGTGCGGCTGTTGAGGTGCTTGGTGGCGATGAGTCTACTCTGGCTGAGGATGCCGCTATTGGTGCTGCTGCCGGTGCTGCAGTCGGTACGATTACTAATGATGATTCATTGATTGAGAATGCAGTTCAGGGCGGTGCTGTTGGGGCACTCATTAATATTTTGGGAAATTGACGATCGTCGTCGTAGGGGCGGTTCATTCCACCCCCCAAACAACCCCCGGCGAAAATGATTACAACCCTTTTCGCCAATATTAGTCGATTTTTTAGCGGGT
>JBCCHX010000038.1:0-68650 GCA_039028535.1 Cyanobacteria bacterium P01_B01_bin.77 | reverse complement strand
TGGGGTAAATACAGCACTACCTAATCGGGTTATCCAAGCAGCTCTCGACCAGCATATTTTTGAGTCCCTGGGCACTTACAACACCATCAAACGAGAAGTGCCCTACGGAGAAAAGAGTCGTATTGACTTTCTCCTCACCACCGACGACCGCCCCATATACATAGAAGTCAAAAATTCCACCTGGGCCAAAGAACGTCTGTGCCTATTTCCAGACACGGTGACCACCCGAGGCCAAAAACATCTGCGTGAACTTACAGCCCTTGTTCCTCAGGCTCGCTCGGTCATGCTGTACTTCATCAACCGAGGCGACTGTGACCGATTTGCACCGGGGGATAGTGCCGATCCTAAGTATGGTCAGCTATTGCGAGCTGCGGTCTCAGCTGGCGTCGAAGTCCTGCCCTGTCGCTTTGATATTGCTCCCACTGGCATCACCTATCTCGGCTTAGCCCAGCTAGACCTGTAGTTTTAATCACGATCCATTTACATAAAATACTGCCCATGATTTTTTTGACATTTTACGCAGGCTATTAGTGATTTTTTATACATGCTATTTGTAGCTATAGATACCTTTTCGTAGTGAAATTGAATTTTATTTTTGGTTGGACTTTTCCCCACAGAATCCACAGGTTTTCCACAGGGTAAAGGGGGTTTTCCACAGGTTTTCCACAGGGATAGAATGAAATATGGACCCTGTCCTCGATTTTGGGGATAGAGTTGGCACAGAGATAAATCTGAGAAAAGGGCATTCTTAAGTGAAAAAATGTAACAAAAAGCTGGGCTTAACCCTTTAAGTTGGTGGTTTGGAAATTGCTGATAGCCAGAGGGAAAATCATATTGGCATTGACAATGCTCTACCCCATTAGCAGAATTATCTGACCACTTCGATCCTATTCTGTAAGTTTGCAGGACGGACGTATTGCAACTATTGAGGTTTTCCTATCTATGAAAATTACTGTTAGTATCCTGGCCGAGATTCCTGAAGAACTCCATGAATCTCTCAGAGGATATTTGGAAAATCATCCTGCATGGGATCAAGACCGAGTCTTTTCGGCAGCGCTGTCATTATTCCTTATGCAAAATGGCGATAGCGATCGTCGAACGTCTCGAGTTTATCTAGATACCCTATTTAATTACGCAGCTTAACCAAACTCAGTACCGACTCATTTAAAGAATCAGTAAATTCGTTTTCCCGATCTGAGGTGATACCCCTTGCTAGGATTGTTCCTCTATAAGGGAAAACGGTGAATAATTCTCAAACAACTAAAAAATAAGGGTATTAGACTAGTAACTCAAGACTTTTTTGAAAATGGGTTCAGGCGCTAAAGCCTTTTAGGCCCTTGCGGTTTAAGAGTCTTGGGTATATTAATATCATGCAATAGTTTTTTGCCCTATCTATGGCTGAGTCCTCTGCCCGCCCCAGTGCACTGTATTCCACTAGTCAGGCTGCTGAAGACTTAAAAAATGTTTTCCAGCAAATCACTGCTCAAAGTTGCCCTCGTCACTACAACTTTCATATGCACACCCATTGTTCTGATGGGAAGCTCAGTCCTGATGCACTGATGGAGCAGGCGATAGATCTACAACTAAAGGGCTTTGCAATTACCGATCACCATACGATTCGAGGCTATCAGCAGGCATGTCAATGGCTAGAAAATTGGCGCTGGACCCATCCGTCTAACTGGTCTGCAAGTCAAAAAGTTAAGCTGCCCAGACTTTGGTGCGGCGTAGAAATTACTGCTAGTTTGCTGGACGTAGATGTGCATATTTTGGGCTACGCGTTTAACCCTGAACATGTAGCGCTTAGCCACTATTTACAGGGGGGCGCTCCGAGTGGCGAACAACGTCAGGCCCAACCTGTGATCCAAGCGATTCAAGCAGCTGGAGGTATGGCTGTTTTAGCGCATCCAGTCCGATATCGTCGTCCTCCAGAAGAGCTGATTCCTGCGGCAGCGGCGCTAGGTATTGATGGGGTAGAGACCTACTATGCCTACGATCATCCTGCAGAGTGGCGGCCGACACCTAAAAAAACAGAACGTGTCCAAGAGCTGGCCAACACCCATCAGTTACTGAGCACCTGTGGTACAGATAGTCATGGTCTAAACCTGACTCGTCGAGTTTAGACAAGTAGTTCTACTAGTTGTAAGAGACTTAAGGGCCCTCTTGCTGATTGGCTTGTGCGCTTTCTAAGATCTCTGCAGCATTGGTACAGGTTGCTTCATGGTCATAGTTTACAGTGATTCCGATGCGATAGCGCGTGGCTGTCTCGGTTTCAGCGTACGCTCTGCCATTAAATCCCTCATCCAGGGCAGCCTGATTTAGAGCTGCATAACCGGTACTTAGCAAAATATCTGCGTTGATGGGAGTGCCATCGGGGGCTACTAATACTCCAATCTCACCATTCTGAGGCTCCGCTTGGTTGCAAAGGAGATTCAAACCCTCGCCTACACTCACGGGTTCAGTTTCCTCCGTTGTTTGAAGGGCGACATCTTCTTCTAGGGGAGTTTCGGTTTCCCAGAGAGTGTAGTTTTCCTCTATTGTCTCTGGATTTGTTTTGGTCTCGTTATAGTTCAATCCAGAACTAGCCTGCAGCTCTTCTAGTCGAGACATCTGAATTTCTGCTTCAGGATTGGCAGCTACAGCGTTATCGTCAACATCTTCAGTATCTTCAGCGATGGGGCCATCCGGCAGGTTGGGAAGCTCTGAGGCTGGCTCTGGGGTATTGGCCGCTTCCTGCTCGGCAGCGGCGGCCGCTTCCTGCTGTTGCTCAATTTCTAGCTGTCTTTTTTTTATTTCTTCTTCACTGAGGCCGCGCTCATTTAAGGATGGTGGGACGGGAATGTTGGTAATCGGGGTGCTCCGTCGCTCACTGCTTTGCGATGAGCGCGACGGTGTATTTCTAATAGATAAATTGGGCCTAGGAATATAGGGATTATTAAATGGACGATTGCGGTTGAAAAGACTAGACGAACCGCTGGACGGGGGTCTTAGCCGACTGCCAGAGGGCGGATTAAAGAGAGTGGAATTTGGTAAGTTTCTGAGAGGCGTACTGGCGGTGATATCAGGAATTGAGGACAGCTGGGGCTGATTAAAGTTAGGCAGTCGTCCCTGTTCAGCTGGCGATAGTGTGACGAGGGGGACCGTACGTGTTTCAGAGCCGGTACCGTCTTCACCAAAGGCTGCGAAAGCGGCTGAGGAAGAGCGAGCAACGGCGGCCAGTACCACAACGTGAAAGCCAATGGAAACAAAGGCTGCGATCGCATAGGGCGTAGTCAGAACGCTTTTTAACTGCTGCACAGCTTGTGGAGCTGTGACTGAACGCTGGGTAGATAGCTTAGGAAGGTTGGGCATGGCACGTTGAGAGCACTACTTCCAAGTGCAAGGGCAAACTTGGTAAATCAGAAAAAATAAACTGGGAACCTCAAGATTGAAGCTGCTGAGATCAGCATAGACAATTTGGTGAATAGTTGTAGCACCTAAGTGGTGCGATCTTAAAATCGCACCTAGGCTGCCTTGTCAGTCTGCTCAATCGCAAACCCGTTGATAAAGCTCGTCAAAACCCACCCATGACGCTTACTTATGATGCTGGCAACCCACCGGATTGCTCCTTTTTCTGGGGGGTGATTTCCTGAGGGGGCTTTTTTTCGGTGTCAGTTATTTTCTCAGTAGTATCTGGTTTGGGCAGAGCGGAGGGTAAAGTCTCTGTAACCAAGCGACCAGTACGTTTCCCTCCAGACAAACGCTTGAGTAGTTGAGGAGTAGGGTCGTGGATTAAATAGACGACCGTATCATCAGGCTGCCAGGTGCTCGGCCCCAGAATCACATCTAATTTGCCATTACGCTGCAACGTGATGGGGAGCAAATCTCCAGCCGTAATCAACTTATTGAGTTGATCGCGCTGTTTTTCAAAGTCCTCAGGCTGTAGCTGAGTGGTGCGTAATTCAGCGGCATCATCTTTGAGGTATGTGTTCCAGGTTTTAATAGCCAGCGGTGTGGGGGTAACCTTACCGCTTTTGCCGTTGGGCTTTGTCTCTTTATCACTGCGGGGCAATATGGCCAGTACACGGGGAGGCTGAAACTCCTCAGCGGCGCGCTCTGCAACCACCGAGTTCACTTCACCATTCGTGGTCAACGCCAAAAATGTGCCAATCGAACTTAAACCTGCTTCATCCAGCAGTTCCGCATCTAGAGCACTGCTTAAGTAAACCCGCAGCCCATCTTGTCTAGCCAGTTCGCATGCTTCTTCATCGGTGTCGAACATCACCACCGATTCTCCCTGCTGGGCAAACAGCCGTCCTACCAGCCGCCCTACTGGATTACAGCCCACAATCACCACGCCAGTTGCATCCGCCTGGGTAATTCCCAAAAACTTGGCTATGCTACGCGCCGTCAGTCCTTGGATAAACACCGTCATGATAATGGTCAAAAACACGAGTGCTTTAATAGAATCCCCACCGTTAATGCCACGTTCGGTCAGAAGAATCGCAAATAAAGAGGCCACGGAGGCAGATACAATTCCCCGAGGTGCAATCCAGCTTAGAAATAATTTTTGCCGCCAATTGAGATCGCTATTGATAGTGCAGGCATAGATATTGAGGGGACGGACCACTAGCATCAGGGCCAGCACTGTAAAAACTGACCCTATTCCTAGGGCAAATACACTGTCAATGGACAGATCCGCTGCTAGCAATATAAACAAGACGGATACTGAAAAGACCGTCAGCTGCCCCTTAAACCGTCGTAATAGACGTTCATCCGGTACTGACAGGGCCCGCAATACTAAGCCAGCTGTTACAGCTGCCATCAATCCCGACTCGCTGCGAACCTCCTGAGCTAGACCAAACAGACCCCACACACTGGCCAAAACAACCAGATTGCGTAGCTCCTCCGATAAAAAATCTGCCTGTTTTAGAAACTGTCCCAGGAGGGCACCGCCTACGCCACCAATTACAGCACCAATGCTTAAACGCTGGGCTAGGCCACCTACAATAAACCCCACATCAGTATCGCCGTTGAGCAAAATATCCAGCACAACCACGGCCAAAATTGCTCCTACGGGGTCAATGAGCACCCCTTCCCCTTCAAGGATGGTGGCAACTTTTCGTTCCACTTGCACCTGGCGCAGCAGAGGGGTGATTACAGTGGGGCCTGTAACGACTACTAATGACCCATAGAGAAAAGCTAGAGGCCAGGGAAACTCGCCAAACCAGTGGGCTGCCATGCCGCCCCCTAATAAGGTAATAAAGGTCCCGATGGTGATCAGGTTGCGTAAACTGCCAGAAACTTGACCCAACTCCTTGAGTTCTAAATTGAGACCGCCTTCAAATAAGATTAGGGCGACACAAAGGGAGACAATGACCTCTAAGCCTGTGCCCAGTAGCTTAGGCTCAATGACCCCGAGTAAATCTGGCCCCAAACCTACGCCTAAACTCAGCAGAAAAATAATACTAGGTAACCGCAGATACTCAGCGACCACCTGGGCTGTAATACCAGCTAGAACGGCTAAGACGATTTGCAGAGTAATATCAAACGGGGTTGCCATCGGCTGCTAAATTGTGGCGGCTGTCTCACAGACGGAGCCTAGACAATACACTGCTTCTGTGAATGGATTCAAAGAAATAACGGCGATAGCTTTCACAAGCTCTGAATAGAGTTCTAATAGGTTTAAACTCCTAATCTAGCACTTCACGGCGGTGGGGACTCGGTTATGACCGTAGCGAAATCATAGTCGCCATGCCATGGACAAAAAAAAGGGTGGACTAACGCCACCCAAAATCACAGGAGTTATAAGGAGATACGACAAACAGACCGCCGGTAGCTATACCAAGGTCGAATGTCATGTTGGGATATGTGTATCTAAACAGATGAGATCTGCAGAAATACTGCGGATATTCATTGCAGAGAGTCATAGCCCACGCATATATATTAGTGGGAGTTTTTTCAAAACGCTAACTTTATGGAGCGAGCTGTAAGATTTTTTTTTCAATAGATAGTATTGAGGTCAAACGTCGTTACAGTCTGTATCAACTCTAAAGTCGATCTTAACAATGGCTCACATTCCCTAAGGTAGTGGCTATTTTGGGGATAACCTCCCTTCTCTTCAAGCTAGTGCTGCGCCATTGTAAGTTTCTTAAGGACCGAGCTCTACGATCTCGAAAGCTAGTTCAGAAGATTGATTTGAACGAGGTTTATCCTTGCCCGTCATGTCGCCATCGAGGTCAGATTCAGGAGATTACTCTGACTGAGGCTTTCGGTTGCGATCGCTGTCAACAAATCTATGTAATTCGCGATGGTGGGTTTGGTTTGGAGCAGCTGTCCGGTGCTCACCCCTATCGACGGCTGTGGCGATGGACAGGACACCAGTGGAGGCAATATAATCAGCTGCCAATATCTAGCTGGCTGGGTCTGTTAATCATCATTGCTATAGTGCTCGCATTTGCCGGTGGGTGGCTATTCCTGCCTATGTTTTTTCGAGTATTAGCGGTGCTAGCAGCAGGTGTCGCGAGTGGTGTCATTCTGACGTCACGGCGCTAGCCTGCTGCTAGTGCTCTAGGTCGATAAAGCCGCTTGCATATCCTCTGGCTTGGGCAGTTTTACCCTACTCGCCAGCCCTAGTTTGGATAGCAGCTTAATTGTCATCCAAGTTACATCGATTTCCCACCACTGCAGTCCATGACGGGCTGAAAACTGAAATGCGTGGTGGTTGTTATGCCAACCTTCGCCATAAGTAACAACAGCAACCCACCAGCAGTTAGTGGAATAATCACCAGCGTCATAGGTTTGGTAGCCAAACTTATGGGTAGCGCTGTTGACAAACCAGGTGCAATGATAAACCGCTACCAGTCGGACAAAAATTCCCCACAGTACAAAGGACCAGCCGCCGATGGCATAGAGCACTACGCCCAAGATAATCTGCATAAGCAGAAAGTAGTTTTCGCAAAAGAGATAGAACGGATCGTTAGCAATGTCCTTCGTCAGACGGGGTACATCGCTGTCGGCGGGAACTTCATGAAAAATCCATCCCATGTGGCTCCACCAAAACCCCTTGGTGGAGCTGTGATGATCGATGGCCTGGTCTGAATGGGCGTGGTGATGACGATGCAGCCCAATCCACTCAATGGGACCATGCTGGCAAGCCAAACTGCCGCAAAATACGAAAAAGTATTCTAGCCACTTAGGTGTCTTAAAGCTGCGGTGGGCCACCAGGCGATGCCAGCCCAAGGTAATCCCCAAACAGCCGGTAACCCAATGTAAAAAAAGCGCTACGCCAACAGCGCTCCAGCTAAAATTTGTAGGTAAGAATGCCAGTAAGGTAATGATATGTACAGCGATCATAAAGATCGCTGTAGGCCAATTAATAGGTGGTTTTTGAGCGTTTGCAACAGTCATGTAAAAATCTCTGCGTTAACGTAGGGGCCAACTTGCGTCACAATTAGAGCCCGCGTCATTAGCCCAGGTAAGCGAGTGAATAGCCTGAAGACACTGCAGCCGACAGAACAAGCACTATTTTCGATTTTTTACGCAATTGACTCCCAGGTCAAGGCAAATATTTCTCGAATTTTGGCGGCATTCCGTACCCATAAGGTGGGGACACACCATTTTTCAGGGGTTTCAGGATATGGTCACGATGATTTAGGACGACAAACTTTAGATCGCGTTTTTGCCACTTTGGTGGAGGCAGAGGCCGCAGCAGTCCGAATTCAGTTTGTGTCGGGTACCCATGCCATTAGCTGTGCCTTATTTGGTGTATTACGACCGGGAGATGAGTTGTTAGCGGTGACCGGAGCCCCCTATGACACCCTGGAGGAGGTGATTGGTACCCGTGGGGGTGGGCAAGGGTCGCTCAAGGACTTTGGCATTGGCTATCGAGAACTGCCGTTGACGGCAGCCAACACCGTAGATTGGTCAGGGCTGGCCACAGCGATTCGTCCCCAGACCAAAATGGTGCTGATCCAGCGCTCCTGTGGTTACAGCTGGCGAGCTAGTTTGACTCTGGATGACATTGCTCAGATTGTGGCTTCAGTTAAGGCCCAAAATCCAGATACGGTGTGTTTTGTAGACAATTGCTATGGTGAGTTTGTAGAAACGCGCGAACCCACGGCTGTAGGGGCAGATCTGATGGCCGGATCGCTGATTAAAAATCCAGGTGGCACCATTGTTACTACCGGGGGCTATGTGGCCGGTCGCGCTGACCTGGTAGAAGCAGCAACCCGTCGGCTGACATCCCCTGGTATCGGTAGCTCCGGTGGGTCCACCTTGAATCAAAATCGACTCTTATTTCAGGGCCTCTTTTTAGCTCCGCAAATGGTGGGTGAAGCCCTCAAGGGAAATTATTTGCTGGCTCAAACATTTAGCCAACTAGGCTATGACGTTAACCCGGCAGTGGACGCCCCGCAGCGGGATGTGATTCAAGCGATTCGTCTAAAAGACCCCGATAAGCTGGTGGCGTTTTGCCGAGCAATTCAACAGCATTCGCCGATTGAGGCCTATGTGGATCCGGTACCTGCCGGGATGCCTGGCTATGAAAGTGAACTGGTGATGGCGGGGGGGACTTTTATTGACGGCAGTACGTCAGAGCTGTCGGCGGATGGACCCTTGCGCGAACCCTATGTGGTTTATTGCCAGGGTGGTACCCATTGGACCCATGTTGAGATCGCAGCCGAAGCGGCAGCCCAAGCCATCGGCCCAGCAAAATAGAGAGGATCCAGAATCATCGGTAGCTGACGTTAATTAAATTGTTAAAATAACTACACACAATTCACCACCGCCCCCGATGATTACCGTTGCACTACCCAAGGGCTCACTGCTCAAAGACACGATCCGGATGCTGCAAGGGGCCGGGTTAGATTTTAGTGGATTTCTAGACAGCAGCAACCGACAGCTTCAAATTGTCGAAAGTAGCGGTCGTGCCCAGGGGCTGCTAGTTAGAGCCCAGGACGTGCCGGTCTATGTGGAATATGGCCAGGCTCAGCTAGGGATTGTCGGTTACGACGTGCTCTATGAAAAAGAACCCAATGTAGCCCAGCTAGCTGATTTAGGTTTTGGCGGCTGTCGGTTCTCTGTTGCCACCAAAAAAGATGGTCCCTACCGCTCGGCCTTGGATTTACCCCCCCACTGTCGAGTTGCCTCTAAATTTGTCAACAGTGCCCGCCGCTATTTTCAGAGTATTGACCTACCAGTTGAGATTATTCCGCTCTCTGGGTCTGTAGAGTTAGGCCCCATTACCGGCATGTCCGAGGCCATTGTTGATTTGGTTTCCACGGGACGTACTCTCAAAGAAAATAACCTGATGGAGTTAGAGGTGCTGTTTGAGAGTACAGCACGATTAGTGGCCCATCCACTGAGCTATCGCCTCAATGTGGATAATCTCAGCGAGTATGTGGATTTGATCCGGCAGCAGGTGCTAGTGGCTGCTTGACAAGATTGTTTTTAGTGCAAAAAAAATCCCACCCTAATGACTTCCTCCTCAGTTAAAGCTCCTAAACAGGGGTCGAGTTACGACTGGCAATTATTCCAGCGTCTCTTGCCCTACATTCTGCACGAGAAAAAACATCTGGTGCTTCCGCTGCTGCTGCTGATACCCCTGGCGTTTGCTCAGGCGTTTCAGCCGGTGCTTATCGGTCAGGCAATTTCGCTGATTGGTCAAGAGTCTGGAGCTTGGGACTTTTTGGCCAATAAGCCGCTGCAGGATGGCTTGAATATTTTGATCCTGCTTTTGCTGCTGTGCATTGGAACGCGGTTAGCCTTGGATGGCTGGCAGAGTTTTCTGGTACAGAAAGTAGGCCAGGATATTACCCGCAATATTCGCAACGACCTGTTTCATCACGTTACTTCTCTGTCGATGCGATTTTTTGATCGCACTCCCGTCGGCAAACTGATTACCCGACTGACAAGTGATGTAAGTGCCCTAGGCGATGTATTCTCCACTGGGGCCATTGGCATCTTTAGCGACATGTTTTCCATTGTGGTATCGGGTGTCACGATGCTACTGATCGACTGGCGGCTAGGGCTGTTGTTGATGTTTTTGCTGATACCGGTCACAGCCATTATCATCTACTTTCAGAAACAGTATCGTATCGCTAACTATCAGGCTCGTGAGGAACTGTCGAGACTTAATTCAAACCTGCAGGAGAATATTGCCGGTATTGAGGTGGTGCAGCTGTTTCGTCGCGAGCAGTTTAATGCTGAACTGTTTCGTACTACTAATGAGCGCTACATCACTGCTGTAGATCGCACTATCTTTAATGATTCGGCAGTGTCGGCGACGTTGGAATGGATTGCTTTGGTTGCGATCGCAAGCGTTCTAGGTATCGGTGGCTGGCTGGTGCTGGGGAAAAACATGGAGATCGGCACCCTGACTACATTTATTCTCTTTGCCCAGCGGCTGTTTGAGCCCCTACGTCAGTTCGCCGATAAGTTCACCGCTATTCAAGCTGGCTTTACCGCCGTTGAGCGCTTGAACGACCTGCTGGATGAACCCATTGAAATTAAAGATATCGACGATCCGGCGGTACTGCCTGAGCCCACCGATGAGCGCGGCAATGTCCTGCCCGGCGAAATTCGGTTTGACCACGTATCCTTTGGCTACAAACCGGATGAATACGTTCTGCGAGATCTCGACTTCACCATTCGTCCCGGTGAGAAAGTAGCCCTGGTGGGACCCACGGGTGCAGGCAAAAGTTCTATCATTCGCTTGCTCTGTCGTCTGTATGAGGTCAGCGACGGTCAGATTTTGCTCGATGGAGTGGATATTCGTGACCTGGCCCAGAGCGATTTGCGTCAGCGGATGGCGATTATCTTACAAGACGGATTTCTCTTCTCAGGGGATGTGAGTAGCAATATCACCCTCGGAGAGGAGTACACCTCTGCCCAGATTCGCCATGCAGCGGAAGCTACTAATGTGGCAAACTTTATCGAGCAGCTACCCCAGGGGTATGACACTACCCTACGGGAGCGAGGCACTAATCTCTCCGGTGGCGAGAAACAGCTGCTAGCCTTTGCCCGAGCTGCGATTCGTAATCCTGGCATCTTGGTGTTAGATGAGGCCACTGCCAATCTAGATGTGGGCACTGAAGCGCGGATTCAATCAGCGCTGAATCGGTTATTAGAGAATCGCACAGCGATCATCATCGCTCACCGCCTATCGACCATTCGCCATGTGGATCGGATTTTGGTGCTCAAGCAGGGGCATCTAGTGGAACAAGGCAACCACGATGAGCTATTGGCGGCAGACGGACTGTATGCCAGTTTGTATCAGCTGCAAATGCTGGGCCAGTAGTCTCTACCAGGGACTGCCCACTAGGGTAAATGCGGCCCAGTAGTAGGGGTGGGTAAAGTCCTGTTGGGTTGCGATCGCAAGTTCCTCTGGTAAATCCCAAGCCTGCTCAATACCCTTCAGCTGATTTCCCTCAACAGAAACGTCGCCATTAATCATGGCCAGCTGTGCCCGCCGTAGCGCTTCCGCTTTGATGGTCGGCTGTCCCGCCTGCAGCTGTCGATAAAACTCAATCATCAGCCCGGCCGAAGCCTCATCACTCACATTCCAAAGACTAGCCACTGAGGTCTTGGCCCCAGTCAAAACCGCAAAGCCAGCAAAGCCTAACTCAGCCGAACGATTTCCCAACGCAGTTTGGCAAGCGCTCAACGTGATCAGTTCGACAGACGGTCGATGTAAACCGAGAGTCCGCAGCTGATCGAGTCCTATTTTCTCATTGTGCATGTGCAGATAGGACTTAGAGAGATCGCCAACGTTAAACTCACCATGGGTCGCTAGATGAATAATGCCGTAGGGATTACCCTGGCGCTCGTCCCTAAACTGACCGAGCTTAAACGTGTCCCCTTGGAGTACCTTACTCTCCCATTGAGATGAAATCGCCCCTAGCTCAACGGGGACACTGGGCAACGTCACTTGATCGGCAAAGGCAGATGTCCCAGCCACCAAGGCACTGGTGTTGCGAATGTCTTGATAGGTGAGGTCCGTGAGACTCAGACTAGGCATCAGCCCAACATTGTAATTTTGGATAATAAAATCCTCCCCGTCATGGAGTGCTGCCAGGGGAACAGAACGCAGCCCAGCATCGGTGATAAAGCTAATGGTGTCAATCTCCTGGGCGGCCAGTTCCGCCTCTAACGGTTCAATCAGCAACTGATATAGCGCTTGTGCTGGTGCTAAATAGGTCTGGGTACCGACTCGACTGGGAGTAGACACCTGACGCCGTAACCTCTGGGCTAATTTCAGCACCTCACTACGCGTCGCTTCCAGTTGAATATATTTAGGTGTTCCTTCAGCCGTCACCAACATCAGTTCTAGACGATCGGTGGGGGTAGTCGCTTGTAAAATATTATTCTCAAAATCTGTATTGGATTCTGAGAACGCATCGCCAGCGCCAAACACCGCATAGACTAAAGCGGGACGCTTGCCCGTCTGGCCTTGCACTTTGAGTAAGTTAGCCTGTGCTGTAATTAAATCTGTCGCATCCACGGCTTGAAAGGACGATTCCTGAGTAGATGTTTCTTGCCCTTTTTCAGCTGTCTCATTACCAGCCTCAGACAGACCGGGACTCAAATAGTCCACAACTTCAGTTGTCAGTTTCTCTTCAAAGCGTTGTAGAGCTATTTCAGGAGCCGACAATATTGTGTATCCTCCTGTTGGGGCCTGGTCAGTCGAGTCAGACTTATCTTCTGTACCGCAGTCAGAGATACATGCAGCGGTCTCTTCAGCTATCTGAACTGACACTTCTGTGGGAACATCTGGTGGTGATCCTTCGGGAACAACCGTTGGTGCTCCTGGAGAAACCACAGATGGAGGAGTAACAGGTAACACTGTCGGAGGAACAGGTGGAAGAACTGTTGGAGGAATAGGTGGAAAGACTGTCGGAGGAACAGGCGGAAAAACTGTCGGAGGAATGGGATCGGGATCAATCTGGATATTTCCTCTGGTGATACTGCCTAGAAATGACTCATTATCCAGAGTTGTTGTCCCTGTAGAAATCAAAAATTCTGTACCATTTATTGTGGAGTCGCCAACATTAAATAAAATATCGCTATCACCGCCATTATGGGTGATGATAATATCGCCATCGGTAACAGCACCATCGGTACCATCGGTCAAAATCGTAGCTCTTGGACTTGAGAATAATACATCTCCAGTACCCCGAACATTACCACCAGCTTCGATGATGACATCTCCGCCTACACCGCTGGCGCTGCCATCGCTAATTGCCGTGGCATCAGTTGCGCTGGTATCAATGGCAAAAAAATCAATATCACCATTGAGAGCCTGCAAAGTGACGTTACCAGCATCTCTTGGAAATGGAGCTGGAGTTACCAATGGTGTCAGAAAAGAGTTAGTTCTAATATCGTCATTGGTTACGGTAATAGAGCCGTTGTTAGAGATTAAAGTGATGTCCCCACCAGCGGTGCTCGTTCCATCTTCTACTGTAATATCTTCGGCGGCTGTTATCTCAATATCGCCATCAGCAAGACCGCCAGCAATAGAGGTAATGAAAACGTCACCCGTAAAACCTCCCGATGTACTGTTAATCGATATGCCACTGTTGCTGGCTATGTTAAAAGAGGCTGTGATATCTTCCTCAGCATCAATCAGCACGAAGCCACCAGCTGTAATAAGATCTAAGTTAACCTCTCCATTGAGACTTGTTAGTGAAATATTGCCTATATCGCCAGTCCCGTCTCCTCCTGAGAAAATACCCTGATCGGCTGTAATGTCGCCATTGGCTGACAGAGTTAGATTTAGAGAGTCATCAACGAGATCAGAGTCAAAAATAGCCTCTAACAGGCTGATGTCACCTGCTGCGATCAGGCTCAGACTGTTGTTGCCAGTATCGTCAAAATCAAGCTGGGTTTCTAGTGTGATATTGCCATCTCCGGGACCTGTGCCTGTGGTTCTAACCTCCACGTTTACGCCCCCAGTCAGTGCAGCCAAAATTTGCTCGACGCCTAACGTGGCATCTTCTGGCGCACTGCCGACAACAAATGGGTTTCCACTACTGATATTGGTGGCACCACTGCCAGCCACGATGCGAATATTAGCTGGGTCCAATAGCCACAGCCCGCCTGCTCCGTTTGTAGCAGAGATATCAGGCGGCGTGCTCACCTCTAGTAGCCCCAGACTGCTGGTTTCAATAAAGCCGCCACCAGTCTCACCTCTAGCTGAAAGCTGCCCTGCTGAACGCAACAGATCGCTACCCCAGGCAACAATCTTGCCGCCATCCTGTCCATCCGCTCGGACAACAGATGTTTCATCAATAATGGTGGCAGAAGCGTTGGGAACACTGCCTGCTCCCAAGCGATCACCACCGATCAATACGGTTCCACCCCCTGTATCACCAGAAGCATTCACTGCCGCATCTACCAGGGCGATCTGATCGCCCAAAATGCCAATATTGCCGCCGAGGGAGCTGGTGGCATCTACTTGACCACTGACAAGGGCTGAGCCTGCAGCTACTGGAACCTGCAACGATGAATCAGCCAGACTGACGGTTCCGTCAGGGTTAACAACAATCGCTGTGGCTAGCCCCACATTCCCGACTCCGGTCAGCAAAGCAGGAATGGTGGAAGCTGAAACAGCGGAGTTCGGCAAGACTTGCTCACTGGGCAATGGTTCGAGTTCCAAACCCAACAACGACCCCGTCTGGCTCAGTCGCACCAAGTTTTCACCGGGGACGGCCATCACCAGAACTTCACCACCGGGTGCTAAAAGCTGTCCTGTATTCGCAACTTGTCCTCCCAACAATGTTAAAGACTGTCCCGAGGGAACGGCTAAATTTCCCGTATTAATGACGGCGCTGGCCTGATCGCTACCAAATACGTATCCCGTAGGAGCGCCATTGAATAGGGGGGCATTATTGCTGCCGAGGACGTTAAATAGCTCATCACCAAACATGAGCCCGGTGGCGGTAGACGCAGAAAACGATCCGCCTAAATTTAGCTGAGCATTATCGCCAAACAGGACTCCCGCTGGATTTAATAGATAGAGATCGGCACTGCCCCCAACGCTCAGCAAACCATCGATAATCGAAGCGTCGCCTCCGGTCACCCGACCGATGATGCTATTTACCGTCGCTGGATTAGTAAATGTGGCCGTTTCCCCCGTGAGTAATCCAAACTGCCCAAAATTATGGAATAGGGTGGCACTATCAACCGATAGGTTACCTCCATCGATTTGGTAAAAGTTGCCTGTTTGTTGAATAGAGGTGGCCGGATCGACGGTGGTGATGGATTGAGCGTGGGCTGCGATCTCACATCCCATCGGACTCAATAAAACGGCAACCCATGCGAGCCAGTGACGATAAGATAAGCGGAACATAAAGTAAGCAGTAGAAGACTAAGCGATATAGAAGGATACTCTTGTGAGGGTAGCGTTAGCAGCCTATGGGGGAGTATTTCAGTAATAGGAATAAGCTTTTAGTAGCTATACAATGACTAGTAATAGCTATGACTTGTACTTTAAGGGTATGGTTATGGCTATTTTAAAGGGTCGGTTCACTGATTACCTATCTCGATAGTAGAGCGGAAAAAACTTCAAGTTGTCGGTCCATTAACTTCACACTTAGACGGCATAGAGCCAGAGCGAGCCCTCACAGTTGTCAATAGTGTAATGGTGTTGGACATACTAGTCCGGCTACTCAACGCTGATACTCAAACCATTATTCCAGATTTCACCCTCAGCACAGATCAAATACTGGCCTTCGTATAACAAGCTTAATTCCTAAATTAGCTTATGCGGATGCTCTAAAAATAAAACCTTTGCTACAGATAGATAAGTTGTGACATTTAGCTGTAAACAGTCGATTAAGCTTGTTGAAAAAGATAACTATAGGTGGGCTAAAAAATGGTTGGCAAATTTGTGAGATTTTTCAAAAATAGCCCATGGGTCGGTCTTGGTCTGTCTGCTGCTCTGATACCTACCTTGCCTGCCACAGCTCAGACGTTTGCCGATACGCAACAGCACTGGATCAATGCCTGTGTTGAACGCTTAGCCTCCGAGAATAGGCTCAATGGCTATCCCGACGGTAGCTTTCGACCCAATAACCAGCTCACGCGGGCTGAGTTTGCAGTGCTGATGCTCAATAGTTTTCCAAGTGTACGGAGGCAGACAACAGAGACCCCTCAGTTTACCGATGTGCCTATTCAGCATTGGGCTAAGGATGCGATCGCAACCGCCTATCAAAAACGAATTTTTGTCGGCTATCCCGACAATACCTTTCGCCCCAATCAGCCTATCGCCAGGGTTGAAGCCTTAGCGATTCTCTCGACGCTAATTCCCACTGGCTACCAAGATCGACCGCGTGGATTAGCGATTCCCGACAATCCCGGCACTGTGCTAACAGGTTTTCTAGAGGATGCAGCCCAAACACCTAGCTGGGCTGAGAAACAGATCGCCGCCGCAGCCACCGGCTTTTTAATTGTGGACTACCCTAACGGCCAACAACTACGTCCGCAGGTAGCCAGCAGTCGCGCTGATATCGCTGCTTTTCTGTGTCAGTCGTTTGGTTGGGATGGGTTAGTGCCCATGACGGCTGTGGTAGGTAACCAACACTTTGACCTGTCGCCAGAATTGGAAAAACTGCAGCGGGCAAGAACTAACGGGCAGTCTGGCTGGTTTGACCCACAGCGAGAAATAGCCGTTATGGCCACGGCTCCCCCTGAATGGACTATTGCAGGCTTATTTCAGCCATCAGAAAATAGGGTAGCCGCTTCGTTTCAGAGTAGTGAAGGTCGCTCGAAGCAGGGGTATTTAGATGAGAATGGGGATGTTGCGATCTCACCTCAGTTTGATACCGCTGAGCCGTTTTCTGAAGGATTGGCAGCTGTCTCTAGCAATGGCCAATATGGATTTGTTGACCCGATGGGAAATCTGGTCACACCGTTGCAGTTTGAAGCATTACAGTCTTTTAGCGAAGGTTTTGCCGCCGCACGTGACAAAAACCAGTGGGGATTTATTGATCGTACAGGTACCTGGGTAATTGAGCCGCAGTTCTCTGGAGTCTCACCGTTCTCAGAAGGACTCGCTCGCATTGAAGTACCCGGTGCGTCTCGTTGGCAGCGTCAGTATGGGTATATAGACCGTACGGGACAGCAGGTAATTGCACCCACCTTTAATGTAGCCCGCAGCTTTTCTGAGGGTTTGGCTGCTGTTGGCACGTACGATACAACCAGTCAACGCTATGGCTATATTGACAAAACAGGTGCCTGGATTATTCAAGACCTGAGCCAGCCAGGAGGAGACTTTTCTGACGGCTTAGCTGCTGCACGACGTCAGTCAGATCAGGCTGGCCGTGATGAGAATGGCTACATTGACCGTAGAGGCCAGTGGATCATTACACCCCAAAAGCTGTTGGCCGCTGCAGGTGAACAGCCGTTAGCGTTAGGGCGGTTTGTGAATGGTGTTGCTAGCTTTCGTGTGGGTGACTATTGGGGCTTTCTTGATCGTCAGGGAAATGTTGTTAAACCAAAGTTCTCAGCTGTTAGAGAGATGGCGCATGGATACGTTCAGGCAAACTATGGTGGTATTTGGGTAGAGTACGTGGGCGGCTACGATGGGACCGCGAGCCCGATTTTAGAGACTCGTTTGGAAAGCGGGCGGTGGGGATATGTAAATTTGTCTTCTACGGAAATATTTAAAAGTCGATTTTGGTCAGCGTTACCATGAGTCTTACGCCCAACATTCGAGCCAAGGCTAAGCTATAAACGAGTGCTCTCCTGAGACCTTCGACCACAGCACTTCAGTAACAACTAATAACGGTCAGTGTCCGACCCTGGACATATGCGATATGAATGAAGTAATTCAGAGACTGATTCATATCGCATATGTCAGGAGAAGTATCCTATGCAAGTTTTCTCATCTAAGGTTGATACTTGGCTATTTGTAATTATTGTTGCGGTTGCAATGCTCAGTGGCATTTCTGCGATCTCATTACTAGCGACAGAGCGTAACTATCTGATGGCTCTGATTACTCTGGCTCTAGGAGCAGGATTACCCATGTGGATTTTACTGTCCACCAAATATGTGATTATCGAGGAAGAACTTCGAGTCCGCAGTGGTCCGTTTCGCTGGACGGTGAGCATCCCTTCTATTTCATCAGTCCAATCTACTCACAATCCCTTGTCTAGTCCAGCGCTGTCTCTTGACCGTCTTGAAATTCGCTACGGATCCAACCGCTCTATTCTCGTTTCCCCAAAACACCGATCTAGATTTATACAAGCAATCGGTCAAACAGAATCGTAACATCTGCTATGTTTCTGGCTTGATGTTGAGGAAGTGCTAACCCGCCCAGGGTTAGAAATCCAAGATTAGCTGCAGGGTGTCCGCTGGAAGAGACACAATCAGAGGTGTTTTTGAGATACACTCCAATTTTGTTAACTGTTTGTAAGCTGGTCTATGGCCGACCACTAGTGCCTCCACACCAAATTGTCCCTTTTAGCGGACATCCCTCAGTTAGTGCTGGCGTTTTAACCCAGCACAGGCTTCAGCCACGTAGCCTTTCTAGCGGAAATTACAAACTACACCGGCCCACATATTGGTAATCACCCCATCGGACTCATTGGCTGAAAGTAAGCCAAATAGACTATTGGATGCATTAAATTCTACTCCTAAGGAGCTTTCTATCACGCCAACGTCGTAGTTCTCTTCTAAATCCGTTAACGTTGATCCTATTCCTACTCCATCTATCGTTGTCAAACTGTCACCAGCGGTGTTTTCTCGCACTGACCAGCCAACGAACTGATCCTGCATGGCGCTGATTTGAAAACCGTTGGACCAAGTAACAAAACTCATGGGTCCAGCACCGCATTCGGCATTTTTGCCGGTTTCTGTGGGCTCTCCTAAAGCTGCAGAGATTGCTGTTTGGGATGTTGCCAAATCGGTGGTTTCAAAAGGAATATTTTGAGATTTTCCAGACTGTGAATCGACGACTAATACGCCATCTCCAGATAGGGCCAATACGATTTCTGCCTGCTCTTCTGGGGAGGCTGGTTCGTCGACTTCGACAGGTTCTTCAACAGGGGTAGGTTCAACGGAGGGCTCGGGTGTATTTGAACTGGTGTCGCCTGTATTTGAGGTGTTGCCACCACAGGATGTAATAGTAAAAAGCAGCAAACTTAAAGGAAATAACGCTTTTACGCTCAGGCTGGATGTAGTCATAGTTTTACAGTGGATGATTATTTTCAAAAGTTTTTTAAGCCTGATCGAATATACACCCTAACGTCGGTGGCAAAGACTCCAAGGGGCATCCTGAATCAATGGTGAGGGTTAAAGGTTATACGTTCACAAGTTTAGTAACGGTGATTTTGTGTACAAACGAGCCAGAGCACCCTTCCTTTTAGAATTTTGTCGCAGCGCACAAAATTCTAAACCACCTCACCGACCACCCAAACACGCCACTTGGGATATCACTAATATTTTTCTGTGGGTTCTAGGGCGGCAGTCCGCCCTAGCCATGGGGGTGTGGGGAACTCGGCGGGACCCCACGCAGCCGGTTTTGCTATAGGCCAATACTCAAGGTACAGATATTGGCTAGTAGTAATAGGAGTTGCTCAGGGCTTTCCTCCCTGAAACCCTCCTAGAGTGGGGACCTAAACTCCCCCACACCCCCCGAAAGGGGGGTATTGTTCATGGCGATGATTTAGGTGGAGGCTGGGTTACGGTTGGGTTAGGGGGGAAGTTATCTAAAACCGTGACGTTGTTTTTATGTAACAGCTTATAAATTGAGTGGGGCTATGGCTTGCATGTGAGTATGATGGTGTCTGAAAACTGTTGCTGCAGTTCTGTCAAGGTTTCTGGACTGGGTGCTTGACCAAAGGGCTTGCTCAAGTCGTCGGGAGCTGGAATTGTTGCCAGTGTAGTTTGGTCAATATCAGTGACCACCACCACCTGGTCAATCTGGCGCTGGTTGCTCTGACTCTTGGCATACAGATCTCTGTAGGGCTGAACTACAGCTGTTTCCCACTGGGCCGGAGGGCAGTAGCTTTGGTCAATGATGACGGTTACCTGAGGGACCTGTACGGCATAGCGCAGTCCTAGTCCCAGGCCCCCAAAGGCTAGCCAGCCCAGACCCAAGGTACTTAACAGACGTTTGGTTGGATTTTTTGGAGCCATTACAGATTTACCTGGAATAAGTCCTTAAACAAGGTTTGTACGTTTTCAGGGTTGCCTTGTTTGACGGTTGATTCTCGCAGGCTCGCGATGGCCTCAAGTTCAGCTTCGTTGACGTCCCCGTAGGCGATGGGGTAAAAACGTACATCGCTGTATTCCATAATGTCTTTGACATCGCGAAATAGGTGGCCTTCATTGACATCACCGTCGGAGAGTAGCAACAGATAGAATCGACCGTTGGGGTCATTGGCGCGTTTTTCCATTAGTTCGGAAAGAGCAACCATGACGCCGTCGTACATGGCAGTACCACCATAGGCTTGGAGTTGATCAATGGCAGCCAACATTTTTTTCTGCTGTAGTTCATCGTAGGGAGTGAGCTCCAGACGACGGACGGGCTGGTCGGCAAAGGTGACTAGACCGACCTGATTACCCTGGTTGATTTGCTGACTAGCGATACGTAAACCGGCTTGAACGGCCTGCAGCGGTTCTCCTTCCATGGAGCCGCTGGTGTCGATGACCATTTCGAGATAAACAGTACGACCGCTGTCTTTATTGATTTTCCAACTGGATTGAGCGGCTAGCAGAGTCTCGCCATCGGGGATAGGGGGATGGGTAGCCTGGAGATAGTCGGTGTCAACAAAACCTTGATTGTTGGCTAGTTTGACCATCTCAGGAGACTGGGCAAAGGTGGCAAACTTTTGCAAAGCGGCGGCAGTTTCGGGAGAGTTCCAGTCAAAGCCGACTAATGGGTTATTGTGAGGAATGCCAAAGGGAATAAACTCGGTGGATTCAAATCCGGCAACCTGTTTAAGGGCCAGATAGTTTTGATATTCCAAGGGGAAGGCCTGGAGCTTAGTCTGGTCTCTGAGAAAGAGTTCTTGCAGTTCTAGGGTGGTGGGTGTGGTGATTAACACCTGGGATTGAAACTGATCAAAAACTGATTTTACCTGTGGGGTTTGTAGCTCGGCTTTGGTGAGGGTACCGCCGTCTTTTTGATGACCGGCAGCGCGCCAGTAGAGGGTATATAGCAAGTTGAGGGCGGTGGAGCTTTTGTAGGGGTTGGGGTAGGCGACGCTAATTTGACCTGCTGCGATCGCATTTAGCAAACTATCAAACGTCACCTCACCACTGCTCTCCAGCTGTTGATACACATCACCGGGCACCACCCAGCCAGCCGTATTTGCTACCAGCCGCTCGGCGACAGGCGTCACCTTCACCCCCTGGCTTTGGATCATCGACACCCACAGATCGTTAGAAGGGCTATAGCCGTTGGGCTGTACTGCCCCCGCTCCGAGCAACCGCGCAGCGGTACCGGAAGCAATTTTACGAATGCCTACCTGAATCACTTTGCCAGAGCTGCTCTTCTCCTGTCGCTGGTTAAAGGCTTCAGCTACTTCCACCAGCCAACGCTCATTTTGCCGCTCGATGTTAGCTTTTTCAGAGGAGCTGTAAATTTCTAGATAAACTTGGTCTGCCTGGGGCTGGGCGGCGTAGAGAGGGAAATCTTCAATATTGGGCAGGGGCTCAGCAATTTGATCGACGGTATAGCGACTGGCGACTTCGTCGGCGACCAGATTACTGGTAACGTCGATTTTGGGCAGTATTTGCTTTGCTAAGGTGGCCTGCGCGGTTTCTAGAGAGGTAACGGGGGACTGACAGCCGCCTAGGAATCCTAGACTTAGGGTAATAAGTAGTCCCAGGGCGGCGCTGAGTAGCTGACGATAGGTGCGATTTGGAATTAGTATTTTGAACATTGAAGATAATGAGAACGTGATCGAAGAGAGAATCTGAAAGCTAGGTTTCTAAAATCTCTTTGTTGGCAGCAATGAGGGTTTCTATACACTTCGGTAGAGAGGCATCTCCCTGGGAAAGGCTGGCCAGGGCTACCTGATCTTGCAGCTGCTGGAGTTGCTGGTAGGTTTGCTGCATGCGATCGCAACTTTGCTGCAGCTGCTTTTTGGCCATTTGCTGATATTTCGGGGTTTGAATCTGGGCCTGCACCCGTAGACCGTCGGCTACCTGCTGGGCTAGCTCTACTACGGTATGTAGGGCTTCGAGCAGCTCAGGGCGCAGGGTAGGTTCGCGATCGCAAATTCGCACTGCAAAGGCTTGTGACTGTAGCGCCCAGTTTTTTACTGGCTGCCAGGTTTGATTGCGGGCTACCTCCGACTGAATGGCATCAATTCGTTGCTGAAAGTTAGCCACATTGAGTAAATCGCTGTCATTCTGTACACCCATAGGTGACGATCGATAGCCCGTTACCCAGCTGCTTGCCATGACTGCGGCTACAGCGCCGCCACCCAACCAAGCCACTGGTCGGTTGCCGACCAGGGCAATTAGCAGACCATAGCCAAACGCTGTACCCAACAGTAATAAATACGTCTGAGGCTGCCGTCCCAGGGCTGGCCAGTTAATGGGCATATACTTTTACCTCCATACGCTGTGATTAAAGCCGTCACTCGTCTTCAATAGTAGTGGACGGTATTGCTAACCAGGCATAGAAGGAAAATCAACGGACCAATCCCTGGAGCGGCATTCCTGGAATGGCCAGTTGATCTACACAAGGTTTACGCTCGCCGTTCAATCCCGATATCACTTGATCAATGTCACTTGCTCAATGGTAGTGAAAGGGGGGAGCTGCCAGGGGCAGCGATAACCTTATCAGGGGTTGAACTCCAGAGGCCCATGAGCCCCAGCAGTTTGACGGCGGTACGTAAACTAGTGGGTATCCACCAGTGCACTTGCTAGCTATACATACGGTAGACGGCCAGTTGGTTATGCTGTTCATAATCTACGTTATGACTTCACCGTCAGTTCCTGTGCGCTGAGTACTGGCGTGTTTTGCGCAAAAATAAATTCGCTATAATCGGCTAAATCATCAATCCCAAGCATCGATAACACCACTTCTGCCATTAACCAAACAAAAATTTTGCACAGTGCAAATCTCCAGCGACTATCCATGGGTATGTTCTAGAGCGACCCCTGCATCGTAGAAAGACAACCCATCAGGGAGGCCATAACCGTCGTTATGAATTGAGTAGATCCAATAAGCGTTGACTTGATCGCTTTATGATAGAGATGCTTATCTGGTTGATGTAACGTGCGTTTTAGAAGCCTGACAAGACGATGGTTTAAGCCGCTAAAGCTCTTGATCCTGGCGCTAGTGGTCCAAGTCGTGTGTTTGCTGTTGTGGGGGTTAACCTGGCCGAAAACACTCTCATTTGTGGTGCCCCGCGAGGAAGTTGAACCCTGGAAAATCCTGGTGGCTGACTTTGAGAAATCTCACCCAAACATTTACATCAACTTAGTTACCGAGCCAGATGATACAACGGACTATACAACCGATGAGCGGAAAGCCATCTACACGGCGGATTTTCAGAACAGGGTGGCTCAATATGACCTGGTGTACATGGATATTGTCTGGCCGCTGCAGTTTGCCGATAATCTTCAGGATTTAATGCCCTATATCAAAAGAGATGAGATAGATCTCTCCGCTTTTTTACCCAGTGAAGTGGACGCTGGGCAGTTGGATGGGCAGCTGTATCGTTTGCCTATGCGGTCGGATGTAGCGGTTTTGTACTATCGTCAGGATTTACTCAAGCAGGCAGGTCTATCGCCGCCTCGTACCCTAACGGAGCTATCGCAAGTTGTTGCTGCCTTAAGCCCAGCCGCTGGCTATCTGTGGCAGGGCCGCCGCTATGAGGGGTTGGTTGCTAATTTTGTCGAGGTGATGGCAGGGATGGGGGCGACGTGGATTGATCCAGTCACCGGAAAAGTGGGTTTGGATACCCCCAGTGCGATCGCAGCGGCTGAGACATTACATGGGCTGATTGAGCAGGGGATTTCACCAGATGAGGTGATTACGTATATTGAAGAAGATACACTTGATCGATTTATTCAGGGCCAGGCAGTCTTTTTGCGGGGCTGGCCCTATTTTTGGGTAGAGCTGGAGTCGAAATTAAAAGGAAAGGTTGAGATCGCACCTCTCTTTTCCTTTAGCGCAGACCCAGACTCTGGCGTAGGCTGTCGCGGCGGCTGGGGCTTTGGCATTCCTAAAAATTCTGCCCATCCAAAAGCAGCCTGGGAAGCGATTAAGTACTTTACCAGTGAAATCGGTCAAGAAAGATTTGTCCGAGACTCGGGTTTTCTACCCAGCCGGTCTAAATTGTTTCAAGACTCAGAGATTATGAAAAAATATCCCCATATGCTACAGCTATCTGACTATCTAGAAAGTTCATCCACGTTCCGACCCTTTATTAAGGAGTACGGGATAGCCTCAGAAATTTTGCAAACAGCGCTGGGAGAGATTTTAAGCGGTCAGCAATCTGCCGAAATAGCTATGGCTTGGGCTCAAAAGGAGACTGAAAATCTGTTGCAGCCGTTGGCCCAGGGCGGTTAAAAGACTGCTCGGCCAGACGCTGACGAGCCACCCACCATTGCCAGCCCACCAACAGATGTATTAACAACAGCCCGACGTTAGCGGCCATCAGCCAGCGTGCTATAGTTTCTTCGTCTCTTTTTTCGCTGACTTCGCTGATTTCTTTGCTTCTCTCTGTACCCATCTGCGGTGCAATCGGATTCGCCAGCCGCTCCAGCAGCGCTTCAGCATTGAGAGGGCGCTGGCCTGGAAACGGGGCCATCATGTCATCGAGTAGCTGGGCAAACCAGTCGTCTGCGGAGGTGCGATCTCGCCAGGTCAGACGTCCCGTATTCTCATCTTCGGGTAGATCAATGGGATGGGTACCCGTGAGTAAATACACCAGCGAACGTCCCAGGGCATAAAAGTCAGACTGAGGTACTGCCCGACCGTTTATCTGCTCCAGGGGGGTATACCCCGGTGACACCACGCTGGTGATATCCCGCTGACCAGCGACCTTGGCAAAGTAGGTACTGGTCATGGGCCGCACTGTGCCAAAGTCCACCAGGGCCAAGTTGCCCGTAGGGCGCAGCATAATGTTAGCGAGCTTAATATCCCGGTGAAAGAGTTCTTCTTGGTGAAGCAGCGCCAGCAGGTCCACCAGCTGTTTCATCCAGTTCATCGCCTGGGCTTGGTCAATGGGGCCATGCTGCTGCAGCCAATTTTCTAGATTAATCCCCTGAATGTTCTCCATCACCAGGCAATGGAGCGGTCGTCCTTCTATCTCCAAGGAGAAATAGCCATCGGGCTCTACCTGAGGAATACCTGGATGGTTAAGGGTTTGCAAGGTGGCTGCTTCTCGTTCAAACAGGGGCTGCAGGATTTTCTTTTTAAGCACCTTAAGCACTTTGGTCTGGCCCTGGTCATCAATCTCAAAGACTTCAGAGGGTTCCCATTCATCGAGATCTCGTAGCGGCCGGAGCAGGCGATAGCGGCCTTCCACCAGCAGCGGAGTGCCACAAGACTTGCAGTGGGACAGCCCGTCCGGATTCTCGCGATGACCGCACCGGGGGTTAATGCAGTAGCTCACGGCAGTTGCTCACGAACGTACTCCATGACCACAGGAATTAGGGTAAAGCCAGCGGGGCTTTTTTCAATCAGGGATTTGCTCAGCAGGGCACTAATGGCGGCTAGACAGTCAGGATGTTGAATGTCTTCAATGGACATGGGTTCGGCTTTCTCTGCTAGCTGGCCCAGAATATCTTGCTCGGCTGCGGACAGACGGTCGTACTGCTGGTCGATGAGGTATTTAATATCGCCAAACATGGTGCGGCCATGTCTGCGGAAGCGATCCACATCGCCGTCAAATAGCTCCTGAATGGTCATGGCGACAATTCTCAGCATGAGTGGATTGCCCCGATACTGGGCGATCAGACTTTTCCAATGGGGCTTGCCTGAAGCCGGTAGGCGTTCGGCGGCTAACAGCTGGGTCGCGTCATCGTATCTCAGACCTCCTAATTCTAGATACCGGACGGGACTATTGGCCGCCCTGGACCCAGCTAATTCTCGATTGCGTTCACGGCTGGTGACCACAATGCAGCTTTGGTGAGGCTGTTCGCCCAGACGCTTTAATAGTTCACGATAGTTACTGTAGGCTGGCTCATACTCACTGACGAGACTGCCGCTACTGAGAATACTTTCCAGGTTATCTAACACGACCAAACAGCGGTGGGTTTGCAAATAGGCCATCAGGGCACTGAGCTGGTCATACCATTCATCGGAATGGGGGGTAACGTCGTCAGGAAGTTCATTCAGCCACTGGCCGAGCACATTGTCCAGGGTCGGGCGATGGCGCAAAGACTGCCAAATGACGCCGTCAAACCGGGTTTGTATGGTCTGGGCTAAGGTGATGGCCAGGGAGGTTTTGCCCATGCCCACCGGCCCAATGATCGATACAAACCGACAAGCCGATGTGCCCAGCATCCACTGCTGCAGCTGGTCTAACTCTACCTGACGGCCATAGAGCACGGGCACATCGGGCATTTGGTCCCAGTTGATGGCCACCTGGGTGCTGCGATAGCCAGCAGCTTCTAGCCAGTCGGCCACATCACGCCAGCTGTCTAGAGCGTTGCGATCGCGCCCTGTCAGCTGCTCTACATACCGATACAGTCCCTGGCTCAGGGCCACTTCCACCGTACGTGCTTCTATGCCTTCGTGGTCCGAGATTTCCGCTGGACTATATCTCAGCAGCAACCCTCTCAGGCGCGTTTTCTCTAGATCCGTCAGTCCATAGCGCTTATGGGGCATCAGTTCAGCCTTGGCCTTAGCCAAACTGCCATAGAGTGCGTCCAGATTCCACTGTGCTGCTGCCTGGACAAAAAGTTGTTCTGTAGCCATCGGTCAGATCAGAGGTTATGGGCAATTCTAACCGATTGCCACCGATTGCTTAGAGCTGCGAGTCGATTCATAACTCACTGTCATAACCGACTTCCCGACCATAATTTCCGGAATTCGCACCGTCTAACGTGAGGTTCGAAAGAATACTTGCCCGTTTCCCTATGGATGCTCTGATCAACCAGGTCCTGCACCAGCGCTATCAAATTTGCTCAAAGCTGAATCACAAACCTGGGAGTAAAACGTTCCTGGCCACGGATCTAACTACAAGAGAACGGGTAGTGGTGAAGCTGTTACTGTTTGACGCTGACTTCACCTGGGAAAATCTCAAGCTGTTTGAGCGAGAAACCGCTGCTCTAAAGGAACTAAAGCATACAGCGATTCCGGCCTATCTGGATTTTGCCGATGTGGAGATTAGCGATCGCAAAGGATTTCTGTTGGTGCAAACCTACATTGACGCGCCGTCTTTGCAGGATTGGGTTGAGCAGGGACGTACCTTTAGCGAAGCTGAGCTACACCACATTGCGAAGGACATCCTGGATATTTTGGCCTACCTCCACCATCGCCAGCCATCGATGATTCATCGCGATATTAAACCCAGCAATGTGCTCTTGAGCGATCGCAGTGGTAACCATCCAGGACAGGTCTATCTGGTGGATTTTGGTGCAATTCAAGGTCCTCAGCATGGCGGCACGGTGACGATTGTGGGCACCTATGGCTACATGCCCCTAGAGCAGTTTGGCGGTCGGGCCGTCTCGGCTTCAGACTTGTATAGTCTGGGTGCGACGCTGGTCTATCTAGCTACCGGACAGCACCCGGCGGATCTGCCCCAACAAGATCTGCGGCTACAGTTTTCCGACCGGGCACAGCTGAGCGCATCCTTTTGTCACTGGCTACAGTGGCTGTTAGAACCCGATTTGAATCAGCGACCGCAAAGCGCTGAGCGCGCGATTGCACTGTTTGAGCGTCCCCCTAGCCAGCTGGCACTTGCTCAAAACACGGCTGTCAAAAAACAGCAGCCTGATAACAGCTTTATTTTCGTCGACTGCAACTCGGCTTCTCTGACTCTGCGGATACCAAACCAGCAGTTAGAGAAAACGTTTCACCATGGCCATGCGTTGGCGAAGGCGCTGGTGCGAATCAAGCAAGTAGGGCTGAGGGCATTGATGATAACAATGTTGCCGATGATGTTTGGCTCCCCTGGGATTGTGTCGTTTATTTGGCTACCCATCCTTCTCTGGATGGGTTTAGCTCTAGGGTTTTCCCTGTTCGTACGCCCTATGCTGGAACAGGTTAACAAAATCTACTCTCCTGATAGGTACTATCTCAGGCTGATGCCTAAAAAGAGCAGTAGCGGCCTCTCTTTACACTTACTTAAAAAAACGTTTTGGGTTGAGTGTCGGATTTTGCAGCAGCAGCTGATAGGAATTTCTGCAGGTCCCTACGATGACACACACTATCGGATGAATTTTATTGGCGATCGCTCGTCGGCTTACACGATCCATTTACAGGGTTCCCACGAGGAGATTCAGTGGCTGTGTCATGAACTCAACAGCTGGACAGGGTGGGAAATCGGCTATCACGATTCAACTCAATCATCTTCATAACCCACTTCATAACCAGGGGCATGGCCGCACCAACTAAGAGCGCTCCTATTCTGGGGTTAAGAAAATCGAACTCACAGAAATAAAGTATGACTAACTTAAAACGAGTTGGCTGGCGGTTGTGCGCAGCAGCGTTGACCTGTTTGCTGTGTCTCGGCATGGGGATAGCCCAGGCGTCATCTCCCTTCTTTTGGGATTATATTAATGTTGATATTACCTTAGACACTAACGGCGACCTTTTAGTCAGTGAAACCCAGAAATATGTGTTCACAGCTGACCATAGCAACGAACGCTACCGCTATATTCCCTTAGATGGGATTGATACGATTACAGATGTCACGGTATCTGAAAACAATGAGCCCATACCGGTAGAAACGGGGACTCGTAACAACAACTATTGGATGCGTTGGCAGCATCCATTGGACGTTCCGGATACTCATACGTTTGTGCTGCAGTATCGGGTTGTTGGCGGTATACAAACCAAAGGAAATCGCAGTCAACTTTATTGGAATGCTCTATTTCCTGAACGCAGTGCCCCCATTAATCGAGGTCAGGTGACGGTGCATGTGCCAGAAGCGCTAGCGGGCCAGATCACCAAGTTTCAAGGTGAGGGGGTGATGAGTCGCGATCGCAAGGTTGACTCCACCACCTACGAGTTTGTTGCCGAGGCGTCCTTAGAGCCTCAGCAGGCGCTAAATATACGGCTGGAGTTTCCCGCCAGTATCCTCAATATCGCTCAGGCTCAGACCGACTACTGGACTCCCAAAAAGTCGGCTTCGTTGTTTGGATGGGCAAGTCTGGGTATTGCGATCGCGGCTATTATTGGGAGCGTGATAGCTATAAGAAAACGCTGTCCTAACTGTGGTCAGTTTGCCCTCAAACGCACTAATCGAGTGGTTAAAAAAGCAACCCGATATAGCTACGGTACAAGAGAAATCAGCCATACCTGTCAGCGCTGCAACTACGAGCGCAGATTTAATCGGTCCATTCCTCGAAAATCATCCTCTAGTTTAGGCTCTGGTGGCGTTTGGAGTAGCCACGACAGCGGCGGCAGCGGCTGGATCGGTGGCGGCGATAGCGGCTGTGGTGGCGGCTGCGGTGGTGGTGGCTGCGGTGGCGGTGGCTGCGGCGGTGGGGGTTAGAGGAGTAACGGGGCTCCATTAACTTATCTCATATCTTGTACCTGGCAAGGAAGCGCCAACCCGCCTTGGACTCAAAGTCTCAAGGGCTAACTGAATAAAACCCACTAAAGGGGGTAAAGAATCGCTGTAAGCCCGATATCAGAATCTCGCAACCGACTGTCCCTTCCAGTGGACAGCCCTCAGTGAGCGGTGGGTTTTCAACCCGGCGCGGGATTCAGCCTCATAACCAACTCTTGATGCAAGATCTGAGCCTTTAACGAACAGTAATGCTGCTCGTTAAACCAGGAAGAAACACGATTGTCTCTATTTCATTGACAATAAATGCTTTTTAGAGCGGATTAGTCTGTGTTTCTTAGGAGTTATTGCTGATAAAACGTTTAACGCTATTGCTGCTTGAAAGATGAGGAAATATTTATGAGTCCATTAAACCCTCTTAAGGAGGTTCGCCAGTCAATTAATACCTGTAAAAAGAGGATTAAACAAAATCCAGATAATGCTACTGCCCATTGTGAGTTAGGCATTCATCTTTACGATGTCGGCCAGACGTTTCGAGCCATTGAACACTGGCAAAAATCGCTGGCCATTGACCCCAATCAGTCCGATGCTCATTATTTTTTAGGTCTAAGTCAGACAGAACAAGATAACCTACCGGCTGCGCTCGAACACTACAGACAGGCAATTTCAATCAATCCTAGTGATAGTAGAGCCTATATTGGCACTGTTGCAGCGCTACAAGAACAAGGAAAAAATCAAGAGGCTATCAAGCAATGGGAGAGAATCTTCGAACATTTTCCAGAGCTTTACGCTCGTTACTACATATTCTTTGTAAGGCTGCACAGCCAAGAACAGCTTGAAGTACTGTGTAAAACCTACACACAGACGCTAGAGCAGGGGGAAGCCCGCTATCGCGATATCTGTTCTCTAGCGGCTATTCTCGATCAGTTAGACCAGACCAGTTGTTCCATTAGTTTACTAAATGATGCGATTCAACAGTATCCTGATGAGTATTGGGCCTACAATCTGCTAGGAACGATGCTGTTGTTGATGGGTAAGCCCAAAGAAGCCCAGTCGATTTTAATTGAAGCATCCAAAAAATATCCCCAAAACGCGCTTATTCAAAACAACTTAGGGATTGCTTATCAGGGGCAAAGAAAACCGACCCAGGCAAGACGTTGTTACACCCATGCCATCGAGTTAGATGACACTGTGGGAGTCAGCCACTATAACCTAGGATTAGGGTTTCTCCAGCGTTTTCGACTGCGTTTGGCGGCCTTATTCTTTAATCGTGCCGTCCGACACCTGCCTAATTTCGCTCCAGCTCACATGTATGCGGGAACCAACCGCGAATATCCGTTTAGTATTAAAAAAGCAAAGCGTGCCCTAATCAAATATCGTCAGGCTCTGAGGCTTGATCCGACACTAAAGCTCGCTCGCTTTTTTCTGTACAGGATCCAGTTTGGGCTGCTGGTCATGCGAGGAGTTCCACTGTTGTTGGCTGGACTGCTACTTTTTTTGACCCTCAACGTGCGTTTGCGTCGAATCGTTATAGCCGCTGGATATCAGCTGCGAGGCGTCTACGCCTCCCATCAAGAACAGCCGAAAAATGCCCAACGATGGCTGTTGCAATCGCTAACAATAAATCCCAAAGAACCCACCGCTTATTCCGCTCTTGGGCTAGTGTTTGAAGCAGATGGGCAGTGGTTTGAAGCCGAAAATGCCTATGCCGCAGCAATGAAACTGCGGCCACAGAATCCGGCCTATCCCTACAGGATGGGTTGGGTTTTAGCAAAACAAGAAAACTGGTATGAAGCAATCTCAGCTTATGACGATGCTATTGCTCTAGATCTCGAATACGCTAATGCCCACTATGGTCGCGCGCTTGCTTTAGAAGAAATTGGAGCTTCCCTCGAAGCAATACGTGCTTACCAGTTTACCAACCAGCTGGCTCCAGACTTTCCCTGGTCCCATTACTACTTAGGGCAGCTCTTGGAAGATCAAGGAGACAGACAACAGGCCAAGCAAGAATATCAGGAGGCTATTACGGATGACAGTGAACTTGCCGAAGCCTATCATGCCCTGGGTTTGCTGCAGTGGAAAGATGATGAAATGGCAGAAGCTACTGTCACGCTCAAACGAGCGCAGGATCTGTATCGAAAAGCAGGTGATATCCATCAGTCAAAATCTATAGAACAGTTTTTAGAAGATTACCTAAACTAGCCAGTAATGAATTTTCAGAAAACAGCACTTTTACAACGACTGCAAACCTATTCGTTTGACCCAGCCACGGTTCAATTTACCTTTGCTCAGCGTCTGGCAAGGGAGAACTGTTGGCCAGTCGTTTATACGACCAGAGTGATCGAGGAATATAAAAAGTTTGCGTTTTTAGCGGTGGTTGCCGGTCATCCGGTCACTCCCTCTGATCAGGTGGATCAGGTGTGGCACTTACATCTCACCTATACCCGCTCCTATTGGGAAACATTCTGCCCAAAAATTCTACAAACACCGTTGCACCATGAGCCTACCCAAGGGGGCGGGGCGGAACATGGGAAATTTGTTGACTGGTATACAAATACGTTGGCTAGCTACAGGCACTTTTTGGGTGAGGCACCCCCCCAAGACATTTGGCCTGCTCCAGGGGAGCGCTTTGGGCCAGAGTTAGAATTTGTGCGGGTTAATCTTCAGCGGAATTGGCTGTTACCCAAATCGGGTATCGGTAAGCACTTAAAGCGATGTCTGGGGTTGTCTTAGACATCGTCTTGTGACGAGCTAATCTCGGCAGAGGGCTGCTCGTTGTCTTTGACCCAGGGCATATCGACAGAAAAGGTTGTGCCTATACCTACCTGGCTTTCTACCTCAATTTTGCCGCCATGGAGTTCCAAACATTTTTTGATAACGGCTAAACCTAGACCAGTTCCCGAAAATGATTTTACATTCTCTCCTCGGTGAAACGATTCAAACAGATGTTGCTGATCGGCTGCTGGCACACCGATGCCTTGATCACTGACTTGAAATCGGGTATAGCCCTGCTCGCCCCAAATGGTAAGTTGAATTTTGCTTTCTTGGGGTGAATATTTGATCGCATTGGTCAGTAAGCTCATCAACATAGCCCGCAGGAGTCGTTCATCTAGACAGGCGAGATCGCAGTTGCCCTGCTGCTGGACTGAAATATGGTGCTGTGACTGGGTGTTAAATTTGACTTCGTCTACCAACTGTTCACAAAACGCCTGTAGGGCAATAGTTTGAGGATTAAATTCTAGTTTGCCTGCCTCCGCTCTAGTGAGTAGCAAAATATCTGACAGCAGCTGTGCCATGGTCTTAGCGGCCGATTGGATCCGTCTGAGATTACGGGAACGTTTTTCCTCAGACCAGGCTACATTGCGATTATCTAATAGCTGGGCCGAGACTAAAATAGCGCTTAAGGGAGTTCGCAATTCGTGGGATGCAAGAGAGAAGAAATTGAGCTTGAGATCGGTGAGTTCTTTGGCCTGCTCGATTTCTTTATAGGTGGTTTCCATCTCCTGACGGCGGTTTAACTCAGTGGTTAAAATTTCTTCTGTACTTTGCAATGCATCTGTTTTTGTTTGCAACTGTTCCGTGAGGGACTTTGTTGCAAGCTGCTGTGCCAGCAATATCCTTTGGTTTTGATTGAGAGATTGCATCAGCCATCCGTACAAAATTCCTAAGCTCAAAACACCCAGCCCAGCGATCAGACCGGTTAGCCAGAGATTGTTGTTGATGCTGACGCTAGTGTCGGCCATGTCCCATTGTCGTTCGACGCTGCCTTCGTCCAATAAGGCTTGTAGGGCCAGATGGGCATCTACTCTAACTTCGCTGCTTTGCTGGGCAATATCTAGCTGCTCTGATAGATTCAGCTGTTCATTTTCATATTGTTCAATACTTTCTTCTAAAATTTTAAGGTGGGTTTCAGTGGCTACCTGTAGACGTTCTAAGGTCTCTCGATAGACTAAATCTTCTTCGAAGGTAGCTGCTTGTTCATTTTCTAAACTTTTATGTACTGTGTCGATTTCTTGGATATAGCTGCTAATTAACTCTACCTTTGTCTGATAGCGCTCTAAAATTTCGATATCCCCGGTATTGAGATAGGACCGGTGGCTGGCTTCTGCTTCTGAGATCGCAACCAATAATCCATTCAAGTAGGCATAGGCATTGCCCTCCAGCTCGACCCACTCAGACGGATACACCCGATTTACAATGGCATTTCGAGCTAGCAAGGCCGTGCCGAGTAATGTTGCGATCGCAATGCCAACTCCCATCGTTAACCATTGCTGAGTGCGTGAAAAGGTCATTGGCATTGGACAGTTGCCTCTGTTAGGAGGCATCTATACTGAATCTTCAGCTTGCAGGATCCACCATAGTCTAGACAGCTCGATTTAACCGTCGTTATAGTCGGAGGAAGCAACTTTTTTAAACGTTTTCCCATGCGCATTCTCTTAGTCGAAGATGATCTGCAGCTAGGTGAAGGATTAACTGAAGCGCTAACTGATGAAGGCCATATCGTAGACTGGGTAACCGATGGTGAAATGGGCTGGATTCAGGCAACGGATTTAACCTACGACCTGATGATACTGGATGTCATGCTGCCCAAGATCAATGGTATCCATCTCTGTCGGCGGTTGCGGGAGGCGGGTAGACGGTTACCAATCTTGATGCTAACGGCTCGTGATACTAATACCGATAAGGTCGCAGGTCTAGATGCGGGGGCCGATGACTATGTGGTCAAACCCTTTGACTTACTAGAATTGCTGGCTCGACTGCGGGCATTGCTGCGGCGCGGCACCTTGAGTGATACAGGCACCCTGCTGGTTTGGGAACAGGCGCATCTGGATGCGGCCACCCACGAAGTTTTTTACGATGGTACTCCCCTGCAACTAACCCCCAAGGAATTTAGCCTACTGGAGCTGTTTCTACGCAGCGGTCGCCGGGTATTAAGTCGGTCGGTCCTGATTGATCAGTGCTGGTCAGCTCAGGCCCTTCCCGATGAGGAAACCGTCAAATCCCATCTCAAAAGCTTGCGCCAAAAATTGAGAAAGGCGGGGGCACCGTCAGATTTTATTGAAACGGTCCATGGTGTAGGCTATCGCCTAAAACAACTCTAAGGATATTAGCTGGTTATCTTGACAGGTAGTTCAATGACAAATTCAGTCCCTTCACCTAACGCCGAAGAACAATAAAACTGTCCTTGATGGTCTCCAGTGACAATCTTGTAGCTAATAGATAGGCCCATACCCGTTCCAATACCCACAGGCTTGGTCGTAAAGAAGGGGTTAAAGATTTTGTCCTGGGTTTCTGGTGTCATGCCGATGCCGTTGTCTTGGAATTTGATCGTAATTTTCTCGGAGGATATCGCTGTTGTCGTAATGGTGAGACAACCATGATGGTCAGAAGAGATCTTCTGCTGTGCCTCAATGGCATCAATGCCATTGATTAACAAGTTCATAAAAACTTGGTTTAGCAACCCACCATAGCATTCAACTAACGGCAGTTTGTTATAGGTTTTGACAACGTTGATGGCTGGATTTCCAGCTCGACCGTTTAAGCGATTTTGCAAAATCACTAAGGTGTTATCAATGCTGTTATGGATGTTAAATACTTTAGCACCTTCCTGCTGGGCATAAGAAAATGTACGTAGTGATTGCACAATCGTTTGAATGCGAGTTGCGCCTGTTTGCATAGAGTTGATCAGCTTGGGAAAGTCTTCGAGCGTATACTGAATATCTACGTCTTTGATAAATTCTGAAATTTCTAGATGGGGGGTTGGATAATGTTTTTGATAGAGCGAAATTAAATTCGATAGATCCTCAACATACTCCAGACATGGCTTTAGATTGCCATATATAAAACTGACTGGATTATTAATTTCATGGGCAACACCTGCCACAAGCTGTCCGAGGCTAGACATTTTCTCCGATTGAATCAGGTGTAGCTGAGCATCTTTGAGCTGCTGATAAGAGGTTTGGAGATCGGCCGTACGACTCGTTACTTTGGCTTCAAGGGCTTGGTTAAGGCGTTCGAGGGCATCGATTGCTTTTTGGCGCTCTAGTTCAGCTGTGGCCCGAGCGGCAAAAGAACGAATGAGTTTCTCGGCTCGGTCTGAATGCTCTAGCGGTTTTCGGTCCAGAATACAAAGATGTCCGACAATGTCTCCTTGAGAGTCTTGCATGGCAAAGCCAAGATAGCTCTCGGCTCCCAAACTAGCTAAATCTGAATCCTTAGGGAATATCTCCTGGACAGACTGGCTACAGTAAAATTCACCCGCCTGCAGCACTCGTTCACAGGGGGTGCCCACAAGCGGATATTCATAGGCGGGTTGTAGCACCTGATCGGCAACAAACGCCAATGTGCGCAGTTTATCGCCATGGCGCTCCGCTAAAATGGCATGGGCAACTCCCAGGGATTCCGTTAGCTGCATCACAGAGATAGGAAAAAAATCAGCTCCTGTTTTGGTCGCGGTGACCTCAAGTAGTTTTTGTAATTGTTGCTCGGCCTTGCGGCGTTCTTCGAGTTCGGACTGTGCCCGTTCATGGGCCTGGGCTTGCTGCACTGAGATCGCAACCTGTACCCCCAACTGACGCACTAGTTCAATTTCGTCAGGTTGCCATTGCCGAGGCCCATCCTGCTCACTAGTCAGGAGCAGCCCCCAAATTTCGCCCTCAACGATAATGGGCACCATCATCTTTGAGCGAATATCAAAACCAGTGAGCATTTCCTGATGACATACGGTCATTTCCATCTCATATATGTCATCGACAATGCGTACTTTGCCCTGGCGGTAGGGCTCAATCCATTTAGGGGTAACACAGGGATCGTGGACTTCTCTGTGGAGTACCGATCGTGAGGGATCATCAATTGATTCAGCAATCACTTTCCCGCTGAGGTCCGACTGCAGACGATAGGTGATGACGCGATCGCACCTCAATACCGTTCGTAATTCAGCCACCGTTGTATCCAAAATAGTTTGCACATCAAGCGATGAGTGCACCTGAGCGATGATTTTATTGATCACTTGCTCGCGCTGCATTGAACGGCTCGGAGTTGGGGGTGCTTCAGGTCGTGTCTGAGCAGTGGTGGAAATCTGGGAGAGCACAGGCACTACGAGTTGCACTTGGCTGGCCAAGGCGATGGCGTGTACTTCTTCATAGGTCAGTAAACCTGCCAGTTGATTGTGCTCATCTAAGATCACAATTGGGCGTAGCCGATGCTGCCGCAGTAAATTTAGGGGGGTGTAGAGTTCCGTCAATGCTGATTCGCTGAGCGTGGCAAAGGGGAGGGGGATGCATTGAGCGATGGTTGGGGCTGTATTTTTGCTTGGATGGTTGCAGGCAAGAATATCTTGAGCCGTTAGCAGGCCAATGATTTTTTGATGCTCCACTACGACTAAATATCGAGATCGCAGTTCATCATGGAGTTCTCGCGTAACAAAGTCAGTGCGAGAGGTCTGCAGTTTTTCCTGAGGAACCAGACAGGGGGCATGGGGGTTCTCCAGATGAGCAATTGCGTCCTGAAGCGTGGTTTGTGGCGTAATGATCGTTGGGTTACGCGTAATGGCAGCTTTGAGATCGAGAACAACGGAAGACATCTTAATAGAAGCAAGATAATAAAGTGACTGATATGTATTAGCGCTCGATTTACTCTGCATAAAAAATGGTGTATCTCTCAACCCATGATGTTTTTACACCCATGTAAATGTAGAGGCCTGCCATAATTCACTATTACTCACCACCATTAGCAATCTGGAAGAATCCGGCAGAGTTCCGGATACAGGATGCATTTCAATGCTCAGATGAATAATGCTCAGATAACTAGATTGTAACGGTTTTATTACTGGAGAAGCCTTAACCTGTCCTGACTTGCCAACTACCTATAAGGTTTCATTGGACCACAAATAAAACATCATGGTGGTGTTGAGCCCTAGCATGCTTTCAGCTCGCCGAATTTGACTAGTAGCAAACGTTACAAATTGGTTTCTTAAGTAGCCCTGCGATGTGTCTGTATTCGAGGCTACCAATTCCTGGGCCATAGTTCTAAATTTTGGGGGGCGTGCAGGCCTTCCATGGCAAACCTTTGCAGATATACCTTCTGAAACTTATAAAGTCCTGATCCCTGACCTAACCGATATCTCCCCGAATTATTCCTCAGATTTTCCCAAACCACTTTCTAACGTAGAGAAGTCGCATCAAGGAAATGTTGATTTCTAAAAGATTATGAAACTTAAACTTTTGTCTACGTTACTAGGCGCGATTTCACTGCTGGCCATGCCTCTAACCCGTCACGTTCAAGCAGAGGAAGCGGCCTGTCCGACCAAGTACGATGGTATCGAACTCAGCGAGACTCAAAGAACAGAATTATTGACCTTGCAAGAAGAGTTAGACACTCAAATCACTGAAATTCTGGCCACGTCTGAAGCAGATTCTCCTGAATCTGAAGAAAAGCTAGCTCAATTAGAAGAAGAGTTTGATAGTCAGGTTGCTGCTCTCCTCTCTCCTGAACAAGAAGAACAGGTGGGCCAGTTAGATGCCTGGGCCGAAGAGCAAATGGCCACCATTGCCCCTGAGTTACTGACAGCGGAAGCAGATCCGGCTTTAACTCCCGATCAAGAAGCGGCTTTGGATTCCCTTGAAGAACAGTATGATCAGTACTTTCAAAGCCTCTTAACTCCTGAACAACAACAACAAGTGGGACTGATCGAAGAAGAGTTTGACGCGGAAGTAGATGCCTCAGGATTAGGTCCTAGTGCTGAGCAAGAAGCCAGCATTGAGATGGCTGAGGCTACTTTTGAACAAGATGTGATGGCGCTATTGACCGATGAACAACATCAGCAGATTGATAATAATCTAGCTGCTTGCGCTGAATCGATTCCTGAAGCTGAGTCTGAATCGGTTCCTGAAGTTGAGCCTGAAGCTGCTCCTGATTCGGTCTCTGAGCCGACAGAAAAATTCTAAGTCAGGGCTAGTCGCTCTACATCCAGGATGCGCAAAAACGTCCCCTTCGACTTCGCTCGGGGGGGTGTCCGTTCAGGGTTGCTTGAGAAGCGCATATGATAGTCACAAAGACATATCATTGATGCTCGCATGAGTTCACCCCGCATCCATCCAGATACCATCGACGATGTTCGCCAGCGCGCGGATATCGTCGATGTGGTGTCTGAGCATGTGGTACTTAAAAAGCAGGGCAAGGACTTTACCGGGCTGTGCCCATTTCACGATGATAAGTCCCCGAGTTTTAGCGTCAGCCCGTCTAAACAGTTTTACTACTGCTTTAGCTGTGGAGCCGGGGGGAACGCGTTTAAGTTTTTGATGGAGCTGGGTCAGCAGTCATTTGCTGAGGTAGTGCTAGACCTGGCACGGCGCTATCAGGTTCCGGTGAAAACCTTAGAACCGGCAAAGCAGCAGGAATATCAGCGTAAGGTCACGCTGCGGGAGCAGCTGTTTGAAATTCTTACGGTTACTGCCAAGTTTTATGAGCATGCGCTGTACCAAAGTGCTGGGCAGGAGGTGCTAGAGTATTTGCGATCGCAGCGCCAATTTAGCGACGATATCCTCAAACGCTTTACCTTTGGCTATGCCCCTGATGGTTGGCAGGCTCTCTATGGCTATCTGGTCGAGCAAAAGCATTACTCCGTCAAACTGGTGGAACAGGCGGGGTTGGTGGTGCCTAACAAAAATGGCACCGGCTACTACGACCGTTTTCGCCATCGGGTGATGGTACCGATTTACGACCCTAATGGACGCATCATTGGCTTTGGTGGGCGTGGTCTGGGGGATGAAAAACCCAAATATCTGAACTCGCCAGAAACGGAGCTGTTTGATAAAAGTAAAACGCTGTACGGGTTAGATAAGGCAAAGGGTGCGATCGCAAAACAAGACCGTGCCATTGTCGTCGAGGGCTATTTCGATGTGGTTGCCCTCCACGCTGCAGGCATCACCAACGCAGTGGCATCCCTGGGCACGGCCCTTAATGCGGGGCAGGTACGTCAGCTGCTACGCTACACCGAGTCCAAGCAAATCGTATTTAACTTTGACGCCGATGCAGCTGGCATCAAAGCCGCCCAGCGCGCCATTGGCGAGGTTGCTGAAATGGCCCATCGAGGCGATGTGCAGCTGCGAATTCTAAACATTCCCGACGGTAAGGACCCGGACGACTACCTCAGGACCCATGTCTCGGATGAATACCATGCCCTGGTTGAAGCCGCTCCGTTGTGGCTCGACTGGCAAATTCAACAAACCCTACAGCCCCTAGATCTCAAGCAGGCTGATCAGTTTCAAACCGCGTCCCAGGATATTGTCAAACTGCTAGCGGACATCGCTAACGCTGATACGCGTACCCACTATATTCGCCACTGTGCCGAAATCTTTAGCCAGGGTGATGCTCGTCTCGTACCTCTGCTAGCCGAGAATTTCTTGGCCCAGGTCCGTCGTCAGCGTCGTTCACCTGAAGAGGCTAAGAAAAAGTTCAAAGTCGCCATCAAAAAAAGCGCCCTAGAAGAAGCGGAAGGCTGGCTATTGCGGGTCTACATTCACATACCTAAAAATCGTCAGGTCGTTAAACAAGCCCTTGAAGAACGCGATTTACAACTCAGTTTTTCTCACCATCGTGCCCTCTGGCGCATGATGCTGCAGTGGCAGGCGGCAGATGACGCCCAGGAACCCTCTCCTGTTGGGCTCCTAGAACAACTACGTAACCTAGCATCAGAATCCACGGGCCCTCTCTCCCAGGTTCATCATCTACTCTATCTCGACGAAAAGACCCAGCGAGATATTCTCCGCGCGCCCTTGATTATCCGAGCAGCTGTGGCCTGTATGGAAAAAACGCTGTGCGAAAAGCGTTATCGCTACTTTCTCAAACTCTGGGAAGAAACCGATCTAGAAACCCAGCCCAATGAATGCGCCTACTATCACAAACAAAGCTATGCCGAAAAGAAACGCATTGCCGAATTAGACCAGGAGCGACAGGTTGCTTTTGAAGATTTGGCCAGTCTACCCTGGGTCGGTGAATTCTATGGCCAGCTAGATGGTTAAGATACGGAAATAAGTAAGAACATGCTTTATGTGTTTTCCTCTTTATGAAAGATTGGAGAGGGAATTAAGCCGATCTTTGCTTGAAGCTTTTGAGGAATATTTCGAGCCTTTGTTATCTCATTCATATTGGGCCATACGGTGGTTTTAAACGACCAATTAGCGTTTTTAAGATTAGCACCTTCCAAATTTACTTTTTCCAAGCTCGCATTCTCTAAACTAACTTCTGATAAGTTAGCTGACGAAAGATTTGCCCCATCTAAAGTGGCACTTGTAAGTTTAGCTCTGGTAAGATTTGCTCCCTCTAAATTTGCTCCTTCTAAGTTGGCATCAACTAAATCTGCTCCCATTAAATTAGCCCGCACCAAATTTGCCCTTTCCAGATTAGCCCCCCTTAGATTCGCTCTTTCCAGATTGGCCGTAGCTAAGTTAGCGACATTAAGTCGGGCATCCTGAAAATTAACGGCTTCCAGATTAGCAGCCTTAAGCTTAACGTCGACCAGGTTAGCATTTGAAAGATCTGCCATCGAAAGGTCGCTACCGATAAGGTTTGCACCCTTGAGTTTGGCTCTTGATAACCGGATACGACATAGATCAGCGCCTGGTGCATCTAAACCCTCTAGAGATACATTATCGTCATTTAAGTCCTGTAGGGCTTTGTAGCGAGAGTAGCTAGTCTCTCGGCCCTCCGCTTTTTCCACCACCTGCCAAGCTTCATAATGTTTTTTATCTTTACGATCTGGAGACTCTTTCAAATACACAGCTGCCGCTGAAAAGATAGCGATTGTTTCAATACTTTTAAAGGCTGCTGCCATGATTTGTATTGCACATTCAGTATTTAGTGTTCGACTGCTGCATTTATTCTCATCTTCATTGAGCCCCAGTAAAAAGATGCCTCCAACTGAGAAAGGCACAGCAACTAATAATACTACTGTCCATGTAGGGATATCTTGTAAGAAACGCTCCCACCATGACAGTCTTGCATTAAAACTTTTTTTAGAATTACTTTTTTTCACGGCTTTAGAAGGATAGTCCCAATATTTGTTCAGTCAGGTTCAGGAATTGTCTATTGCTAATATTCAACTTGCTTTATTCTGGAGATTTTTAACGAACCTCACCATCACCGAACCCTACAAAACCTCCAAAACTTGGCATTTTGATAATCAGCATAGAATCAATCAGCTGACCTCGATCTTCAGAGTTTAATCGAGAACGATTCATACAGGTAGATAGTAGTTTTGTTGACTCATAGTAAGTGCGAAGTTTGTTCACTTGTTCTTTTGTTAAGTCAGATATACAGGGTAGCCTAAGAGTGTTCATTAGATTTACCAATCGTTGTAGCCAAGCATCCCTTTTCGCTGACCACCACTGACTCTTGGACTCATACTGCAACTGCTCTGATTCAATCGAACTCAACCAACCTGCCACTGCAGCAGAAGTCTGATGCTGTTTGTCAGATTTCTGCTCTAGAAACTTCTGAATTTTTTTGAGTGTTCTAGGAATTTTGCCTGAATAGGCATCCCCGGAAAGATAATGATACGCCTGATAAATCAACTCATGGCCTTCTAACACCCGACTATCAACAATGCTGGTCGCATAGTCTAAGTCCGGTAAATCAAAATCCTTAGGTTGGTAACCTGGATTAGTCGTCTTTCCAAAATTCTCAAGAGCATAGGCAAAGTACCAGGCACGTATATAGGGTTTATACTTCAAAGAATCAAGCTTAATAGACTTAAAAGTTTCTTCAGCTGCCATATCCAAGCAGTTTAGATACTCTGATAAAGTCTTACCCTGAGTGGAATTTTTAGGACTGCTTTGGTCGCTATCAAGAATGATTTTATCAATCTCTTGTTTCATCCCTGATAGAAAATCTTCTGCTAGACCGCTAGGCAACAGCTCTGAGACCAGACCAACTACAAAGTTCCAGCGTGAATTATTTAGTTTTTGATATATAAAATTCTGCTGTCGACTTCTGACTAGATTATCCGCTACAAAAAACTCTTGGTATGTCAGATGGGAAAATGCACATAGATTCTTAGCCCATCGAACAATTAAGCCTGTAGATTGTTCGATGCCGTTTAATATGATTTCAGCAGGAATCTCTTCCGGCCTCATATCGTAGACATCTTCAAAATAATCTACGATAATCTTCTCGACATCCTTGATCTCAAATAGAAGTTGCAACTCTGACTTTACAAAAAAGTGGTTAGCAATACGGCGTAGAATTTTCTCAACATGATGCTTTCCCAGGGTGGGCATCTTGTCAAGCCGAGTTTCCACCTGATGAGTAGAACTCATCATTTGATCAATCCCTCTGCTAAAAACCTCAGCCCGTCTGGTTGGAAAATCTTGGTTACGCTCAAAAATAACACACAGCATCTTAAGCAAAATGGGCCGCCGGGCTAACTCACGAATGCCATGGTGTTGCCGTAAACGCAATTTTTCCAACATAGCCTGAGCCAGACTTTCGTCTTTATCCTCTTGTCTAAACCATTGCTGAATAAACTGTGGTATGTGCCGCCTGGAGTCAAACGGTGCAATGATAATCTTTTGAAATCCGTTAAAAGATGGAAACTGAGTTGCTAAGCGTGAACTACAAATAAAACGACATTCACTGTAGACAAGCAGTATTTTTTCAATCGCCCGGTTGATACGAGTCCATTCTCGAGCTGGCGTCTCATCGAATCCATCGAATATAAAAACAGCCCGACCGGAACTGAGAATGCTATGGGTATCTTCAGCAGAAACGTCCCACTGCTTGAATAAATTCTTCGTTAATTGTACGAGGCTCAGCTCCGGTTCCATCGCTGCAAATCGCCGGATCTCGATAAAAATCGGTACATAGTTATCTAACAGTTCACCTTCGCGGCACTTGAGTGCAATCCATTTGAGATAGGTGCTTTTACCCGAACCTGGCTCTCCATAAAGAAAAATGTTGTGATAGTTATTCAAGACCTGATGACTGTTGGTTTTGTTACCTTTCAGAGAGCTCAGTCCAGTCAGCCCAAGGCGGTCATAGTCATCATTTTTATTTGCCTCTGCTTTCAGTAAGGATGGATCATCCACCGGATATTCAGACGGTAGATAGGTGACTTCAATTAAATCCAGGTCAATAAAGTTGTGCTGAATCCAGTGCAGATGCTGCTGCTGATTAATGGAGCTACCATATTCAAATCCTTCAAAGTTAAATTTGACCGTTTCACGGGTTCTTTGGATGAGATTGTCAAGGTAGCTGTTCGCTGGCTGGACCTCTGACTGCTCGGCTTCAGCCGCTATTGAACGCCAATCTACCTCTAAGGCAGAGCAAATACCGATGAATGTCTCTCGACGAATATGGTTGCCTTGCCAAAACCGCTTTAAAGTTGCTACTGACGTATGGGCAGCATCACAGCAGCTCTGAGCCGTCTTTGTCCAGCCTTTGATTTTCCTTGCGGAGTCAGCAAGCGTTATTCCCTCAGGTGAGGCTCGGAGACTAATAGCCATAACTGAAATCGTTGATACATGTTCGATAGCTCACTTTTAGCTTACTTTTAGCTCAATCAACAACCCCCAAAATGAGCCGCAGGATACAAATGGATGTGTGAATATAGATTTACTAGAGTTCCCGCTAAAGACTCTACAAGCTGTAATCCAATAACTGAGGGGATTACATTTGCGGCAGTTAATAAGCTTGTACCCTTGTGAAAGCTTCTAAGATTGGTAAGCTTCTTAAAAATCCAGGTGAAGGTTATCAGTTTGTTCGTAATCGGTACTGACCAGCGCTGCAGTGATCCTGATCACGATATAGGTTTTTTTTTATTGTCTATCAATTTTGATTGTACAAAGTTACGTTGACGCTTTATAGAAAAGTGAGTAATGTAGTACGTAATCTAGGTCTCCTAGGTTGCAACCTCAGAATTTGCTGAGTGGATAGAGACAGCTTACCTTGAGTCTTTAGCGGGAACCGAGGGCTTCAATATTTGCAAAGTCAATATCTGTGGTACACCGTTCGCTATGAGGTGTTCCCATGCTTCCCATATAAATTACATAGCTCATAATGCCGAGTGAGCTAGTTGTTAGCCGTATTAGCGCACATTCTCTCCTCAGACCTTTGATGAGAGAAAGAAGCTTCATCGCAATTGCAGTCACAGCAAATGCGAGTTATTCAGCATGACTCGTATCGTTATTGATCCGCTTGTGCCAGGATACGCTACACCCGTTGGTCTAGCGTTCTTTTGTCAATAGTTATTTGCAGATCATAGAGTCGGAACATTTGAAATTCCATGAGCCAAGATATCCAGAAAACTGGAGATATCTTTGGGAAACACGTTAGATTAGTCACCGCAATTGCGGCGTGGGAAACAGAGTGTGGTCGTGTGGACCAGAAGTCTACATCAACTAAACTGGTGGTCACTTTTCGGGCACCACAGGGGGGCTCTGCTAAATCATTCCGCCTTGTTTTCAAAGGAGATCTAACGCCCGACAATATATATCTCAGTCCCGAAGATATGGATGTGTTTGCTGAAAACCGTGATGCAGTCAAAAGACTACGTCATCGTCAGGTGCATGAAGCCAAAACCAATCATCCATCTGCCAAGCAAAACGGTCCTAAAAATAAGGGAAGGCAATCAAGGTTGACCCGGTTGCTGAACAAGCTGCCCATCATACAATCATTGCTGGGAGCTACTATCAACTATGGGGAAGCCAAACTATCGACCGATCATCAGCTCGCAAAGCCACTACCAAGTGAACTACCTGAAAACTCTAACCAGGAGTTTCCAGAAGTTGCAGTGAGCGCTATGTCGGATGATGCTCCCAATGAAGCTCAAGGAGTCATCCCCGCCGATAGCCAACCGTCGTCCGCAAAAGCAAAAGAAGAGACCCCAGAGAAAGCTAAGCCTGTCAATCGTTCTCAGGTACTGGACGAAGGAAGCCATGCATCATCTAATGCTCGGTCAACCTCTGATCCTGAGATAGAAGATGTTTCCAATGTTTCCGAGCATCAGGCATCAGGACAATTAGCTTCTAGGGGAACCTCTCTACTAGCTTCATCTATCGTTTTTGAAAATTATGACAACAATCATGCTGCTAATAAATCATTAGAAACTCCTATTGAGGAGGCGGATCAGCCCTCTCTTCAGAGTGCAATGCCAACCTCCTCTAAGGAGATCGAGGAGCCTGTGGGAACAATGTCTGATGTCAATCAGCAGATAGTGGATAAGCTAGTTGATGCTCATCCCAAAATCGAAGATATCCAAGACACTGACGACCCCAGCGAAATACCTGCTTTACCTACGCCAGAGAATCGGCAAGTACCTCCCGTAGTTGAGGACCTATCCAGCCCTCCAAAACGACGAAAACAGGTACCGACTGATGATCCCAGCGAGGTGATTACTTCGCCGAGAGAAGAAGCTTTATCGTCAATGGATAAAGCTTCTTCTCCTCCAGGTCAGCCATCAGCTGATCGTGGAGATACTGTCAAGCCGCCGATCAGTCCTTCCCAGGATGAAATCGTCGGGATATCAGACCCTAGCGAAACCTTAATAATTTTAGAGGAGGATTTAGACAACACTGATATTTTTGTTTTCTCCAAAGAGGTTTCACGGAAGCAAGACGATAAGCCTTTCGCTCCTGGCAAAGGATCTAACATACTCGCTTATCAACCAGCTCAAACATCTAATTCTATAAAGGAGGGCTCTCCGGCAAACCAGCTATCTAATAAGAGGTTTACGCCATACAACGGTAGCGATTTTGAATCTCTTGACCCCAGCGAGGCATCAGCTGGGATATTCTCCAGCACTGTCATTACCATTAAGTCGTCTACAGATGATGTAACGGGTCTGCAGTCTGAAGACGCATTTTTACCTTCTGAGGAGTTGGGGCAACGCCCATGGAGCAATGATTTTATTCTCAGTAATCCAATCTCGTTCTCTTCTTCGATAGCAAATAGAAGTTTAGACAACACCCTGCTCTATGATTGGCATCTGCTAGAACAAGAGAATGGTCTCATCACTACTCAACCTGGTTTCCCAATCGTGGAGGAGTCTCTATGCTACCTTGGAAGCTCAGAACGCTCCGGTGAAGACTACTTTGATGAAAGAAGAAATACTGACCTATGTAATTTACCAAGTCCGAGAGGTCGTCTTGACCTCAACATAGATGAACTATAAGTCAGCAACAATACACTCAGGGGGCTGACACTCAGAGAGTGTCAGCTGCTGCTTGAGGGTGGAAACACTCGCTTCTTTATCTGGCAAAAGTGTAAGCTATTGGCTGGAAGACGTAGTTGTCTGTACACTAGAAACAACCCATCAAGATATTCTTGGCAGTCGATTTTCAAATCGCTGATTAAGGTACTTCAATGAGTTGAGACTGCTCTTTTCTTGAGAAAGCATAACGGTTTTATAGCATGCTTGTTGGAAAGTAAATTTGTTTCAGTTTGATCCAATCTGGGAGTGATATAAAAATGTCGATAAAAGAGATTAGTGCGGGCCTTGTTTTCCTAAGTGTGCTGTTGTCAAGCATCGATGCTGACGCGGCAATATTTCTTAATCAAGTGGTTGAGTCAGACTTCGTGACACCATTCAATAGTGGTGATATTACGGGTCCAGCAGATGGTGGCGGTATTTTTCTCTCTGATACTCTAGACCCTCCAGAAAATCTCGGTTTCTTTGTTGGACAATTTTCAGAGCCTGTAGGTACTGGTGATGGGTTCGACATAGAAATTGTCGAAGTTAATGGCCAAGCTGAGGAGACTGCTGATATTTTTCTCAGCTCAGATGGATTATCATTCACGTTTATAGACTCTATCAGCGGCTTAAATTCTGCAATTAACTTCGACGACTTATTTACAGGGCCTGCAAATTTTATCAAGATCGTAGGAACCTCGGATGAAAAGGCAATTGATATCGACAGCGTTCAAGGCAATTTCTCGTTTGTATCAACCCCAACCGCTGTACCTGAGAGTGACCTAGTAGCTCTACTAATGGCGTTAGCTGTTTGCCTCGGGCTGATCAAAGCATATCCTCAGCAAAGATAAAAAGTGTCCGCCGTTAGCTACGTTCTTGATTTACTTATTTCTATTACTTACGGCTGCCCTTAAAGATTCGTCCCCAGCCGCTACCAGGACCTTCCACCTCAAAGCGAGCGCCTAGATTTTTATAGCTGTAGTGACGATAGGCACCATCGGTGGAGCCAGGATAGCCGCCGTTGACTAGGTCCATATCGCCGTAAGGATCGTGGATAAACATGCCGGTGTCATCGTAGCCCACGGCCAAAATCATGTGACCACCGCCTCGGGGGCTGCTCACATGCCCTTTGTGTAGGACACCTAGAACTACCGGACGGCCTGCATCCAGTTCTTTTTTGACATCACTCATAGAGAGGGACGTGTGCCATTCAGACTTAACGCCTAGACTGGATAGGGCATTGGTTTGGGCTCCATGGTCTGTGGTGTCGCCATAGGCTTCTACCTTAGGCAGGTAAAAATTGAGATCTGCATTTTGGTCTTCGCCGCAATCTTCCCAGAGGGCTGTTTTCATATACAGCGCTCCCATCCAGCAGCTGGCGGTATTGCAGGTGCGATGGGCTTGGGCCGCATTATCACGCTGCGAAAAGTACATGACAGGCAGCTTTTTGCCTTTTTTGACAGGTTTTTTGGCAGGTTTCGCAGCAGGCCCTTTAGCAGTTGGTTGAGCGCTTTTGGCTGTTACCGGAGCGCCTGCCGTTACCAGTCCTTGTTTTTGGAGCTGTTTGAGAATTCCGGCAGCACCCATTTCTGAAGTTTTCTGGGCTAGGACATTGGTGCGGCCCCACACCCAGGTGGACTGGTTACCGGAGCCATTCTGAAACCCATTCCAAAGGTCAAATCCCCAGAGATAGGCTGCTAAAGTGCGGATGGTTGCCTGATGATATTTTTTGGCAATGAGCACATCGGTAACCTGCTTCTCAAACAGGGCAGGCTCTCGAAAATTCCACTCTTTGTAATGCAAAATGCCAGAGAACCACCAGGGTACCGTGGTGGCTTTTTCAACGGCATCGTAGTGCGATCGCAACTTCACTATACGCTTGGCAATTCCCTGGACCAACCCCATAGACTCTGAGCGTACGGAACATCGATCAAACGCTTGCTGATACTCTTTGTGAATGTCTGCTTTCAGTGTTTGGCTCATAACGTCGTCTACTGGGAAACCTAAGGGATCTGTGCCCATGGTACCCAGTTTGTAGAAGAATTTTAATCAGGCGGCACTTGATGTTACATCCAGCCTCCAGGGAACTCTGGCCATGACATTGTGGTGCCCATATATGGCTGATCAAGACTTGGGAATATACGGGGAGCAGCTGGTCCAAGATTGGCTCATCCAGGAAGGTTGGGAGATTCTGTATCGGCGCTGGCACTGCCGCTGGGGGGAACTAGACATCGTAGCCCAAGGCTATAACGCCCAGGGGGGCAAACTCAGTAGCCATATGCTGGCCTTTGTCGAGGTCAAAACCCGCAGCCAGGGTAACTGGGACTTAGATGGATTGCTGTCCATTACCCGAGCTAAACAACGTAAACTCTGGACCACAGCCCGTCTGTTTCTGACCCGTCATCCTTACCTGGCCCACCTGCCCTGTCGCTTAGATGTGGCCTTAGTCAGCTGTCATCGGAGCCAGCCTCAAGCTGCTAGAACTCATCTCAAGCTACCGGATGGGCAGCGGTATCTGGCACTACAGGATTACCTAGTAAATGCGATTGAACGTTAGGGCCAGGCCATGGATGAATTGATGACGCGCCCTAGGCCAACGTTTCAGGACAATACCCCAGACCTTCGACAAACTGCTTGCGAAACTCTTCGATTTCGTAACGATCGGGTTTGCCATGGGAAACAACGGCGACCTGATAGCGGCGCATTACATCTACGGCGGTTTGCCCCGTTTCCAACCCCCATAGGGCCATGCGAATACGATAACCAGGTTTAGAGCGGCCACCCACCTCATCTAAAAAGGCTTGAAAATTAGAGGCAATATCTGGTGCGACGCTCTCATGCAGCCTAATGCGCAGTATCCAACCGTCAATACGGTGGATGACGCTTACAAATTCCAGAGGTAGCTGAGTCAGGCGATGCAACCGTTCAACCACCCGGAGAACAAGACTGGCATTGGATAGATAGTAAACGTAATCCATAGGTATAAAGCGGTGCTACAGTCTAGATCGTTTGAATCATGTAGGCAGCCGGTACATAGAACATCTGGTTATAGTCTGGCATTAAATCTATTGGCTGCGTAAAGCTGATGATAAGCCTTTATAAAAAAATCAACGCTATCTCGTCTGTTGTTCTTTTCCCATGTCTTTATCCAATAGCTTCCCCATACATTCCGGCTATAACTCAGTCGAACAACGGCAAATCAATGATGATTATTCATTGGCAGCATATCAGTATAACTTGCCGCCAGAGCTAATTGCACAGGAACCGGCCACACCACGAGATAGTTCTCGGCTGATGGTGGTGTCTTCAAAAACTGAGCATCAGCATATTTATTTTAAGGATTTATCCAACGTTCTGTGTCCTGGAGACCTGCTTATTCTCAATAATACGCGAGTCATACCGGCGCGGATATATGGATATAAACCCAGTGGAGCCAAGGTTGAAGTTTTATTACTAGAGCCGCGTCCTCCTCACCATTGGTTGGCCCTGGTCAAACCTGGTAGACGCTTACAGCCAGGTAGCGTGATTCATTTTGGCCCCGATTTAGATAACCCTTTACTTAAAGCTCATGTGGAGGCGTGCGATCGCAACACCAATGGACGATTGATCACCTTTACCTCCACCACAGATACCCCGGTAGATACCCTGCTAGAGACATTGGGCGAAGTGCCACTGCCCCCCTACATTACCCAGTCCCAGGCCGATCCTGAGCAGTACCAAACTATTTATGCCCAGCACCCTGGTGCAGTCGCTGCCCCCACGGCCGGACTACACTTTACACCTGAAGTCTTTCAGGCGCTGGACCAAAAGGGGATTCAGCGGACTGAGGTTACCCTGCATGTGGGCTTGGGCACCTTTCGTCCGGTGGAGGCCGAGGCGATTACCGATCATCAAATGCATGCAGAGTGGGTAGATTTACCCCAGACGACCGTGGACCTAATCCAAGAAACAAAGGCCCAGGGCAACCGCGTTTTTGCCGTTGGTACGACCAGCGTGCGTACGTTAGAGGGGGTGGCTACCCAAGAGGGAGGTCTTAAAGCCTATCGAGGGCCAGTCAATTTATTTATCTATCCCGGATATGACTGGAAAGTGGTGGATGGGTTAATCACCAATTTTCACCTGCCCGGATCTAGCCTGCTCATGCTGGTTAGTGCGCTCGTGGGGCGTCAGCGGCTGATGGAGCTTTACCAAGAAGCAATTTCCCAAAGCTACCGATTTTATTCTTTTGGTGATGCCATGGTTATTTTGCCGGATGCTTGTGATCACATACGGGGAACTCAGCCATAGCTTATACGTCATTTTCCATGTCCCCCATGGAGAGCGTGCCGTCGTTCCTGCTTCATTTTGAAGTTGCGCTGCGAGGCCGTTCTCCCTTTCTTACTTAGGTTTATTGACCTTTCCCGGACGTTACTGCGAACGTTTGACCCAGGCGGCATGCAAAGATGGGGTTATTTTCAAGCAATACAGGTTTACTATAGTGGGTAATGTTGGCTTTTGACCTGACTACAGGTTGCTTATGCTACTGCACTGCTATGACCCGAAAGGCCCCCGGAGATCTCAATCCAGTTATTGGTACTGTCAAGGGTCCCGGTGAGGACGGCAATCAATATGTGTTTATCACTGCCGATAATCATCAGGTGAAAATTGGCGAGTTTGTCTTTTATGAGATCGATGCGCCTGATAACGATGGTTTCTGGGAAATTTTAGGCAAAATTTCGGATCGCCGTTTAATTGACCACCTGCCTGATCGGATTTTTGCGGATACTCAAATTAGTCCAGATGCGATCGCATCGCTGATCGGGTTTGCCTACCCCAGTCCAGAAATTTATGAAGTTACGGTGGATGTGATTGGTTACTTCCACCCAGCCCTTGGCTTTATCAATCCTCGAATTACCCCTGACCCAGGAGCAAAGGTTTCTATTGCAGCCGATCATCGTCTGCAGCAGGTGGTTAATAAAAAGCAGCCAGGAGAGGTAGGCTCAGCTCAGATTGGCTCTTTACTATTGCGTCCGGGGGGCGCTGTACCCGTTACCTTAGATGTTAAAGAAATTGTCAGCACCCACATGGCTATTTTAGCTGGCACGGGGTCTGGTAAAAGTTACACCGCCGGGGTGCTGATCGAAGAGTTTCTGCAGCCTTACAATCGGGCAGCCGTACTAATTTTTGATCCCCATGGTGAGTACAACACCCTATCAGAAATGCGGGGGCATTCAGCTTTTCAAACCAGCGACGGCTATGCCCCGAAGGTTCAGATTCTTACGCCTGAGGATATTCAGATTCGGATGTCGTCCCTGGACTATTACGACATTCTCACCCTGCTGCCCGAAATGAGTGATCGGCAGCAGTCCATCCTCAACAAGGCGTTCACCATCTTAGGGAAACACAAGCGAGGCGATTACCGTTGGGATGTTAATGACCTGATTGCGGCAGTCTATGAGGCCGATACTACAGCGGATGATGAGGGTAACGATAAGGTTGGCTCCTCGGCTCCGGCTCTAGAATGGAAGCTAGATCGGCTGGCCCGTTCTCCCTACTTCCATCAGATGAACCACATGGCCCCGCGCAACCTATTTGAACCGGGGCAGGTGACCGTGCTGCAGATGAATGAAATCAGCCAAGAGGAGCAGCAGGTAATCTGTGCTGCGGTACTGCGCCAGAGCTACCATGCCCGAATCAATACCGCCCGCGACAAAATCGAAGCGGGAGATGAAAACTATCTGCCGTTTCCGGTCTTTGTGCTGATTGAAGAGGCACATCGGTTTGCCCCAGCTAAAGAACCTTCACGATGTAAGGCCGTACTTAGAACTATCCTCAGTGAGGGGCGGAAGTTTGGTTTAGGCGTCGGGCTGATCACTCAACGACCGGGAAAGTTGGACTCTGATGTGCTCTCTCAGTGTATGAGCCAGTTTCTCATGCGGATTGTTAATCCGGTGGACCAGGAGAGTCTCAAGTATGGGGTGGAAGCGGCTGGACGAGACCTGCTCAAGGAGCTACCGGCCCTCACCAAAGGTCAGGTGATTATCTCTGGGGCCTGTGTGAATACTCCCGTGCTTTGCCAGGTGCGAAAACGACTTACTCAGCATGGGGGTGAGACTCTCAATGCGCCTGAGGAATGGCAGGGGTATTTTCAAAAGCATCGGCTGCGCGCACAGCAGATTAAGGATGCGCCAGTGGCGGCTAAGCCTAAGGCCACCACCTTTAAAGGGGTCAGTATTGAGTAAGTTTTTGTATGCGATGTTCCCGTTGTAGGGCGAGTATCTTCAAATACCTGCACTCAAGGAAAACTCGTATCGGTTGTCACAGACTTAGGTCGGTTGAGAGAATAGGTTAAGGTAGCTATTTAAACATTGAGAATCTAAAGCTACTGAGATTGTGAAAGTGGCCAAAGGAGAAAACGTAGACCTAAGTTTTCTCTATGCTGAGCGCCCAGAACCGGTGGACTATCGGCTAGGTACGATGGAAGGACGAGTGATTCGTCATGCGCCTTGTGATGTTTTGTTTTTTCACAACAGCTAGGTTGCAGACTCGGGTCTGTTCTACCTCTCTCTTCATTTGGTAACCAACGGTTTGCAATCAAGGCTATAACGACAGTGACTCAATCCAATCGCCGATGCCGTTGAGGATGAGCTGTACGCCAATGGCCATGACAAACAGACCCAGTAGCCGACTGAGGGCGTGGATACCGCTGGGGCCAAACCATTTGAGCAATAGGCTAGAGGAGCGCAGGGCGATGTAGATGATGGCTCCGATGCAGGCGATGGCGGTGGCAATGGCCGCCAGGTTCCAGAGGGTTTCCGCCGACGTCGCTCCCCGGTTGGCTTCTGCGGCTAGGCCCAAAGCTACTGCGATCGCACCCGGCCCAGCCAACAATGGAATGGTCATGGGCATAAATGAAATATCTTCGTGATCGTCCACCCGCTGAGTCGCCTCCTGATTTTCTAGATCAGTGAGCTTTTTAGTGTCTGCGTTCATAGCATTCCACGCAGCATGGAAGACCACAATGCCGCCGGCAATGCGAACCACCTCTAGGGAAACGCCAAAAAAACGGAGAATACTGCCGCCGACGATTAAAAAGCTAATCAGCAACCAAATCACATTCAAGGCGATGCGCTTAGCATAGCGACGCCGCAGCCGTTGCGGCACCCCAGCGGTGAGCACCAGAAAAATAGGTACGCTGCCAATGGGATCAATAACTGGAAACAGGGCAGCCAAACTGCCCAGGACAAAATCAGTAAAACTTTGAATGGCCACAACCAGGGTTTATGAACAACACTTGACCCCATCTAGGGTAACTGTCAAAGAGTAGCAGCTACAGATCGCCCCATTCTCAAAATCAGCAACGATACAGGAACTAATCAGTATTAATCTCCTGGGGAGGGTTAGGGTCGTTTGTTCTGCTCGGCTGTGGGTGACTGCTACACAGGCAGGGTAAGTCACATCAAAGAACGATTCGAGCCTTGGCCTATAAGTGGGGTAGAATTCTCTGACGTTGCTGGCAAGATGGCGTACCCTATGATGAAGAGAAATATCTGGCTGTACTGAGACGCAAAAAAGTCACCACGCTAAAGCCAAAGTAGAAAAAAAGCTTAGCCTTTGCTATTGACCTCGTCCACCTCAGGGCCTGTGTTATTTGTTTATTTTACGTCTTTTTTGTTTTTACAGCTCTTGCATCAATTGAATGTTGTTGCCACATGTATCATCAAGTACTGCAATCATGACGGTGCCAGCTTCCCTAGGGGTTATTGAAAATTCCACTCCTAACTTGGAAAGCCTCTCATACTCTTTTTCTATATCGTCAACCTCGAAGGATGTCCATGGAATGCCAGCTTCTTTTAGCGAATGTTGATATAATTTTGCGGGCTCGAACGCTATAGGCTCTAGCAATAGCTCAACTCCTGATTGCTCCTCCGGAGATACAACTGTTAACCACTTATGCTCCCCCAAAGGGACTTCTGTTTTCTTGATAAAACCAAGAACTCGTGTGTAAAAATCTAGCGCTTTTTCTTGGTCGTCAACTGGAACACTTGTTACATATATTTTGATCATGTTACAAAAACTCCTTATAGATTAGTAACATGTCAACGATAGCCAGAAGCGGACCTAAATACTTATTCTAGATTGCTTTTGTGGAGTTTCCGATATTCTCTCGGGGTATAACCTGTACATTTTTTAAAGACCGCAGAAAAGGTTGGTAAACTCTCATAACCTACATCGAAGCAAACCTGAGTGATTGATAGGCCTTTTTTTATCAGCTTTTTGGCTTTCGAGATGCGCAAATCCCTTAAATAATTTCTTGGAGTTAAGCCATACATCCTTTGAAATATTCGGATATAGTAAAATCGAGACATAAACGCAGCCTTGGCTAAATCATTTAATTCTATTCTCTCGGCATGGTACTTCTCCATGAATGCTTTTGATTGCCTTACTTGTACATATTGTTCAGGTCGAAATAAGTCCCCTTTATATAAGCGATCAACCTCTCTTTCATAATATGGTTTTGGTTTTTCCGACATTTGTACATTCATATCGTATCTAAAGGGCGTGCTAAGCCGTAAACACACAACTATATATGTATGGAAACTTTCTGGATAATGCCCTGTAGACCAGAGTGATCCAGAAAGTTCCTGAATAATCATCTTATAGACGTATCGCCCAGAAGGTTTCTGGATAATACCCTCAGCCTCGGAGTGATCCAGAAATCTTTAACGTATCTTCATTGGTTTAAATGAACTACTGTCGCTGTAGCGGCTAAGTGGACAGAGTTTTCGTCATAATCTCTAGCGCTATCCTTAGCATCGCCTGGGTCCATAGCAACGGTGTTGCATCACTGGGCGTATAGCGCCCCCTATCCAGGTGGTACAACTCAGGACATTTAAAGCCACCAAACTCACTATCTATGTCAGTAATATGCCCTAAAGCTCGATTGACGTGGTGAATTTGCCGCTCTAAATAGACTTCTTCACCTGTGGTCTGATATTTGAGACCAAAAATTAATGACACAATCGGATCAAAAATGCACCACTGGGCTTCTTCTCCTGGTTTTAGGAGCTGGTCTCGCAGGCTTATATCGTTGCTAAAATCAGCGGTGCGCTTTTCACCTGAGAGCTTTTGCTTGTAGTCAGCGCACCAAAACGAATCGCCCAGATAGCGGCAAATGCCAACCTCATGAGCAAGATGGGTGAGAACATTGTTGAGAATTTGGTCTGCAACTTCACCCTCAACCACTCCCAATGGATAAATCAAAAACAACAACGCCCCATCTTCAACTCTGGCATGCTCTGGTTGAATACACTCTGCCGGTAAAATCTCATTCAGTGATTCTTGCCCCTTAGAAATCAACTCATCCAGAAGAGGGGGCGTCATCAGCTGCTGATAACAGCGGGCTGCAAATGCTGGTTGCAAATATATCTGACGCAACGCTTTTAGACCTGCGACAACTGCTCCAATGCTAGAAGCTTCGACCTTACGAGTTTCTTCCCAATGACCGCTATCTTCATCTTTCCAATAGCGGATGGCCTGAAAGTAAAATGGGAAAAGTGCTAAAGTCTCCACATCCTCATTAGTCGGTTCAATTAACTCATCTCCCACTAGCAAGCAGTAGAGCCACAAAAAGTAACCTAGAGCATCATTCTGAGCATGGGGCCATCTCTCTTTATTTTCTTCCAGAGTTTGCCCATTAAATCGAATGTGGGGACGATTCATCGGGTTTTGAGGGTCAACCTGCTCTTGAATGATGGCTTCAAAACGATGGCTATGCTTACCGAAATAGGTCAACAATGTGCGTGCTGTTTTCACAGCAACTGCCGTTTCGCCCATAACATAGTGGCCATAGGCAACATGAATATTGTCGCGTACCCACACATTTGCATAACCCGTATAGGCGGTTTCGTCTGTTAAGAGTGCAGCCGGGAATAGACCGTTGGATAACGCTATAAAGTCAAACGTGCCCTGCTGCTGCAGAAATGTGATCAGTGTCTGGATATCTGCCAGTGAGTATCGAGATTTTATGAACTCAAGCAGTGATTCATTTTGGATAATAATCATGCACGGCACTTTAAATGTTCAATCATGGCCAATGTTTCGAGGCTTGATCATTATCTGCCTCAGGGTTTCAACGCAAGCAGCTCCGTATGAACATGGTACGTTCCCAAAAATCATTGATGGGGGAGTCATCGTAAGGCTCGCTCCCTACAAGTTCGGAGATTGCAAGCTTTAGTAGGGGTTGGACGCTTTGGAGACGCCTTAGAGACACCGGTCTTATTACAGTTAAACCATGAAATCAACTGTGGAGAGCAGGGCAATGGCTAATCCTAAACATATCCAACAGCTGAGACAGGGCGCTCTCGTCTGGAACCAGTGGCGACAAAAGACATCAATCCTGCGTCCTGATTTTAATCGGGGCTATTGCCGAGGCTATCAGCTAGCTGGGGCGCACTTGGGTAACAGCGATTTCCATGGCAATGATTTACTCAAAGCTAACCTCAGTGGCGCTCACCTGGAGCAGGCTAACTTGAGTAATGCTTCTTTACGAAAGACTGATCTCAATGGGGCTTATGCCCAACGCGCTAACCTGATGCAAACAGATTCACGACAGGCGGATTTTAGCCGTGCTGATCTCACTCAGGCCATGTTGATTATGGCAAATTTGACCCAGGCCCGTTTTGTTGATACCAATCTCAACCAGGCAACCTTGATCAAATCCAATTTAGCCCAGGCAATTTTGATTAGAGCAAAACTTCACGGCACTAATTTTACCGGCGCTAACCTTAGCGGGGCTGACTTTAGTGAAGCCGACCTGCGAGGAACAAATTTCTCTGGAGCTAATTTAAGTGGAGCTAGCTTCATGGGGGCTCGTCTTGACCAGGCCATATTCGACGATGCTAATTTGCAAGACACTGACTTTACAGGGGCTCGCTTTGGTCGTCGTCTCGAATCTATCCGCCCGCTCCACATAGGAGATCAATCCTCAGGACGTTATCAACGTTTGTTGCCCTATAGTTTTAGCGAAAACAATCAGTCTAAGACTCTTGTTATTAGCTAGTGCTTTTTGCGATCGCAAAAAGCACTAGCTGAGCATTCTGGCAGCCCTTTACTTTTCAGCTATTCCTACTGAACAGCCTTTGGGTAATGGTAAAGCGACAACCGTAAATAAAATATCACCACAACTGAGGCTACCTTGCTAGGGGTAGTGACTTGAGTAAGCTTTTCCTTTTGGTCAGTAATATCCTTTTGGTCATTAATATTAGTTACATCTACCAAGCCGAAGTTATGCGTTTAGTGTTCAAAACTAATACGTAGATTTAATCAGGCAGCCTAGATTAAGGTAGATTTGTTTACCTAGGGTTAATGGTGGCTGAAAATATCGAGATGGACACTTCCAAACAACTTCGTATCAATTTGTTGGGCCATTTTCGATTGACCTTAAATAATCAGCCTATTGAAAAATTGCAGGCGGATAGATATCAGTCCTTGTTCGCCTACCTCATTCTATATACAAAAACACCCAAACCAAGGGGGCAGGTTGCCAGCGCACTTTGGCCAGAAACTACGGATCAAAAAGCCAAAACAAATTTGCGGAGGGAGCTACACCGGTTCAGACAACTATTGCCGGACGCAGATCAGTATGTTTTGGTAACGGCTCAAACCCTTCAATGGCAGCCTCAGTCTCCATTTCGGTCTGATGTGGATGAATTCGAGGCGACGTTAACCCATCTATCTGAGCAGCCTGACAAAAAGGTCAAGTCTTTAAAGCAAGCTTTAGAACTTTATCAAGGGGACCTGCTGCCCAATTGCTACGATGAATGGATTGAACCAGAACGCCATCGTTTACATCAGTTATTTCTTAATGCATTAGCTGATTTGAGTGTGTGCCTGTTTGACCTAAAGGATTATCGAGGTGCGATTTCAACTACTCAACGTCTAGTCCAGCTAGAGCCTCTAAATGAATCGGCCTATCTGACATTAATGCAGTGCCATGCCCAGCAGGGAGAACGGGCAACGGCGCTGCAGGTATACCACCAGTGCATGACGCTGCTGCGTGAGGAAATGGGCATTGACCCCAGTGCGGAAACGCGCCAATTTTATGAGCAACTGCTTCTAGATGAGACGCCATCACCGCAGCCTAGCCAGCCCCAGCCAGCCAATCAGTTGACTGTGGCTACGGCAGTTGCCCCTAAGACCCAAATCGATTGGGGTGAATCCCCAGATATTAGTTTTTTCTACGGTCGCGCGAAGGAATCAGACAAGCTGCATCAGTGGATCGAGCAAGACCGATGTCGCCTGGTGAGCGTATTGGGGATGGGGGGGATAGGCAAAACGTCCCTAGCAGCGAAGGTGATTAATGAGCTGCAGACAAAATTTGACTTTATTATTTGGAGATCTCTGCGTAATGCACCGTCGCTAAAGGCATTGCTAGAAGATTTAGTCCCGTTTGTGTCTAACCAACAAGAGAATACCTGTTCGCTCCCTCGTTTAGTCCATTGGCTGCGTCAATCGCGATGTCTAGTGATTTTAGACAATGTGGAAACCCTGTTTAAGGGGGGAGAACGGGCTGGTCAATATCGTGAGGGCTATGAGAATTATAGCGAGCTTATATCCGTGGTAGGTCAGGCGAATCATCAAAGCTGTCTGCTGCTAACCAGTCGAGAAAAACCAGCTGAGGTGGCAACCCTGTCAGAGGCAAATCCTGCAGTGCAGGTGCTGCAGCTAGCAGGCTCGCCTGAAGCGGCGCTGGCTCTGATTGAGGCAAAGCACCTGGCAGGCAGCCAGGATGATAAAGAACGGCTTTGCGATCGCTACGGCAACAGCCCCTTATCACTGCAGATTATCAGCAGTTCTATCCGTGATGTGTTTGACGGCGAGATATCGCTGTTTCTAGAAGAAGATGCATTACTCTTCAACGGTGCACGAAAATTATTAGATGTTCAGTTTGAACGTCTCTCTGCCCTAGAACAAACAGTCATGACCTGGTTGGCGATCAATCGCGATTGGACAACTATTGCTGAACTTAAGGCCGATATTTATCCATCATGTTATAAAACAAAACTAATTGAAGCCCTAGAATCACTCTGTTGGCGCTCACTGATCCAGCGTCGCGGCAATACCTACACCCAACAGCCGGTGATCATGGAATACGTCACTGATAAGCTAGTTGAACAGATTAGTGAGGAGTTGACCGCTCCTGATTGTTTTAATAGCCAATCACCAAACTCTCTCTCAACAGTGACCTATGCACTGATGAAAACAACCGTTAAAGATTTTGTTCGAGAGAGCCAAGAAAGATTTATCTTACGGGCTGTTGCGGACCAGCTAAGGCAGTCTATGGGAACTCCAGCAGAGGCTATTTTAGACCATCTTAAAGTACTGCAGACACTACAGGCTACTGGCTACAGTGCAGGTAATCTGATAAATCTTGCTTGGGTACTGGATATAAACTTTAGCAAATTAGATTTGTCTCGACTAACTATCTATCATGCCTACCTACAGCATGTCATTTTACACGGGGTTAATTTTGCCCATTCCGCTTTCAAAGAGACTGCCTTTAATCAACCCTTAGATCCCATCTCTAAAATTGTTTATGCACCTGATGGTTCGGTGTTTGCGACAGGGGACGGTGCGGGCCGAGTTATTGTCTGGCGAGCGGTGGACCAACGCCCCATTCTCGCTATAGACGACGCCTCAACCAGCTGGATTATGGCCCTAGATTTTATCCACGATGGCAAACGACTGGTAAGTGAAGGAAATCCAGGAGAAATTAATGTCTGGGATGTGGCTACTGGTCAACTCGTCAAAACCCTTAAGGGGCATACGGGGATTGTTTGGACGATGGATACGAGTCCAAACGATGACTTTCTGGTTAGTGCCAGTTTTGATACTGATTTAATCGTGTGGGATTTGACTACCTATGACTTGAGACATCGATTAACGGGACATACCCAACAGATCAATACCGCTGTTTTTAGTCCCGATGGGAAACAGATTGCTAGCGTCAGCGTTGACCAAACCTTGCGTATTTGGGATGCCCAGACAGGCAAACTGCTGAATGTTTGGGACTGTGAAACTGAACCCCACTGCGTCAGTTTTAGCCCGGATGGACAATCCCTCGCTACCGGTCATAACGATGGGAAAATTAAGATTCGGAATTTGCCAACTGGAAAAATCACGTTAGTGTTCCAAGCTCACAAAAATTGGATTCCATCCATGGATTTTAGCCCTTGTGGAAATTACCTTGCCAGTGGCAGTATGGATGCCACAACAAAGCTTTGGAATCCAAAGACGGGGAAGCTTCTGCGCACATCCACGGTATACAAAAGTTTAGTATGGTCCCTGGAATTTAGCCCAGACGGTCAATATTTGGCAGTGGGTAATAATGACCATACTATTCGACTTTGGGAAATGCCTAAGAAACGTCTTTTTAAGACATTACAGGGGTTTTCCTGTTGGGTTAACTCGGTTTGTTTTCATCCTACTGAATCTCTGGTTATCAGCGCTAGTAGCGATCATGCAGTGAGACTTTGGAACATAGAAACAGGTGCCATCATCAGCACCCTAGAAGGTCATAATGACGGCGTTTCTGGGGTAACCATGAGCCCTTATGGAAAGAAAATTGTTAGTTGTGGTCTCGATGGCACTATTAATGTGTGGGATATTGAAACGAGACAGCTTTTGAAGTCTCTGCATGGGCATAACTTTGCTGTACAGTCTGTAGAATTTAGTCCGGATGGTCAGCTGCTGTTAAGTGGCTGCTTTGATCAAACTATCAAGTTGTGGGATGTGGCCTCCGGCAAGCTGATTAGAACCATTGAGGCCCATGATGGCTGGATATTTTCAGCTCGTTTTAGCCCAGATGGTCAATGGTTTGCCAGTACCGGTTTTGATGGGGTGCTTAAACTTTGGAACACAGCAACAGGAGAATTAATGCTTTCCTGGGAAAGTCAACAGGTTTCAACATGGACTGTAGACTTTAGCCCCGATGGTCAACAGTTAGTTAGTGGTGGGGACGATGGCACCATAAAACTATGGCATGCTCAAACAGGTGAACTACTGAAAACTTTTGAGGGGCACCAGGCCATTGTTTGGGCTACCAACTTTAGCCCCGATGGCAGCATTTTAGCTAGCGGTAGTGATGATCAAACCATTAAACTTTGGGACACTAAAACAGGTGAATTGATCCGAACATTGGATGCACATCAAGGGCGTGTCAATTCAGTATTCTTTAGTTCCGATGGTCAAACCTTGGCCAGTGGTAGCGCTGATGAAACAATTCGTCTTTGGGATGTGGCCACAGGTCAAGGCCTTAAGACGCTGAGGGCACCGAGACCCTATGAGGGGATGAATATTACCGATGTGCAAGGCTTAACGGAGGCTCAAAAAGAATCTTTGAAGGCCTTAGGAGCCGTTGAAGTTTAACGACCTGATGATTAAGACGAGACTGTAGTTTCTAGGATTGCGATCGCATTCACCTAGCACTCCCAAGGCGGCACAGGCTGGAACTGTTCAATTAAAAAGTCAATCATGGCGCGAACTTTCGGGGCAACGATCCGACGACTGGGGTACAGCAGCCAGATAGCGGTCTCTGTCACCAATGGAAAGTCTGGCAGTACCTCAACCAGCTGTCCAGACCTCAGACTGTCGTTAGCATTCCAGACAGACTTGATGCCGATCCCCATGTCTTGCTCGATCAGTTTACGCAGAGCCTCACCATCGTTAACGGCAAGCGATCGCGGAACGCTAACAGTTTGACCGTTCTCAAACTGCCATCGGGTATTTTCGCCAAGGATGACACATTGATGCTCTGTAAGGTCGTCAGGGGTTAAGGGCACGCCATGCCGTTTTAGATAGGTGGGAGCGGCCACGAGCAGACGCCGGTCAGAGGCTAACTTTCGTACAATCAGGCTACTATCAGCCAACCGTGCATTACGAATAATCAGATCATAAGCGCCCTCTATAACATCGAGGACTTCATCCGATAGGCGTAAATCAAGGCTGACGAGGGGATGGCGTGCCTGAAATTTGGCCAGCGTCGGAATGATATACATTCGTCCAAAGGAGCCGGGCATAGCTACTCGTAGTAACCCCTGCGCCTCAAGCCTGTGTCCCCTGACCGCACTGAGCCCAGTTTCCAGCATTTCTATAGACTGTTGCGCATAGGGCAGAAACGCCTCACCATCAGTCGTTAACGATACGGCTCGGGTTGTCCTGTTGAACAGACGGAACCCCACAGTTTCTTCGAGTTTGACCAGACGGGCACTGGCACTGGCGGGTGAAAGCGACAGGTCATAAGCTGCGGCCGAGACGCTGCCAAGATCTGCAATTCTCAAAAATAAGCGGAGCGACAAGGTATCCATTGTCAAAAATATCCGAATTGTCATTTCGAGATTAGCCTGATTATCTTTTTTATCCGAACGATTATGATGTTGGCAACGGGTAGATCGAAAGGAGGCAGATTGGATGAAAGCAATTGGCTATGCGGAGGCAGGACCCATCTCAGCCGCAAACGCCCTGAGCGAATTTGAAACGGACGTGCCACAGCCTGGTCCCAACGACTTGCTGGTGGAAGTGCGCGGTATTTCCGTCAACCCAGTCGATGTCAAACTGAGAGCCAGCGTACAGCCAGATGGTGAGTTTCGCATTTTGGGTTTTGATGCGGCTGGAGTCGTAAAAGAGGTCGGTGCAGCGGTAACGCGGTTTCGCCCCGGCGACGAGGTATTTTATGCAGGTGACATCACCCGCCCAGGGACAAATGCTGAGTTTCACGTGGTGGATGAACGCATTGTTGGCAAAAAACCATCATCGCTTGGTTTTGCAGAAGCCGCAGGCATGCCTCTAACTAGTATTACGGCCTGGGAACTCCTATTCGATAGTCTAGGACTTAAAGCAGGTGAAGGAACTGATGAATCGCTGCTGGTCATTGGTGGTGCCGGTGGTGTGGGTTCGATTCTGATTCAGCTTGCTAAAAAACTCACGGGGTTAACGGTTATTGCTACAGCATCACGTGATGATACGCGCGCTTGGGTGAAAAAGATGGGGGCTGACTATGTGATCAATCATCGCAATCCGCTTGATGAAGAAATCAAAGCTCTGGGGATTTCACCACGATACGTGGCCGCACTTACTCACACTAAACAGCATTTCGCAGCCATTAAAGAACTGATTAAACCGCGTGGTCAGATTGCCCTGATCGATGATCCTGGCTCTCTCGATGTCGCTTCTCTAAAGCCTAAAGCGCTGTCTTTGAGCTGGGAATTTATGTTTACCCGGTCGATGTTCCAAACAGAGGATATAGATGTACAGCACAAGCTGCTAAACCGAGTCTCAGAACTTCTAGATGATGGCACGTTGCTCTCGACGCTCAACAATCATGGTGGCGTATTAACGGTCGAAAATCTGCGCATTGCCCACGAACTACAAGAAAGTGGCAAGGCGATTGGCAAGACGGTGTTGGACGGCTTCAGCAAGTAAGTAGGTAATCTCACATCTTGCACCTGGTGGGGAAGCGCCAACTCGCCCTGCACTCAAAGTGTCAGGGCTAACAGAGTCAAAACCCACTAAAGGGGTTGAAGATCGCTGAAAGCTCTAGATATAGAGGGTCACAACCGAATCTTAATAAAAGATTGGGTTTACCTACTTGCAACCATATCCAATAACCGATGGCGCGAAGCACTGCTAGTGATTAAACAAATCAAGGAGATTTCAAATGAACTACGACGGTTTCACCACTTTTAACGTTAAGGTTGAGAACGCGATCTCATGGGTCACATTCGACTATCCGCCGGTTAATATCCAGGGCCTGCCGATGCTCGCCGATCTGAATATGCTGGCCCAAAAGCTTGAAACGGACCGCGATATCAAAGTTGTTGTGTTTCAATCCGCACACCCTGAGATCTTTGTGGCCCATGCCGACACAAACTTTCTCAAGGATATGTCTGCAACTGCAGTCTCTCGCGATGAAGTCAAACTGCTCGATTTACAAGTTGTACTGGAGCGCATCAGCAAGCTGCCCCAGGCCACCATCGCCAAGATAGAAGGCTTTGCCCGTGGCGGCGGTCACGAATTTGCCCTCGCCTGTGATATGCGCTTTGCCGCCCGTGGCAAAGCAAAATTTATGCAAATGGAGGTTGCCATGGGAATTCTGCCCTGTGGCGGTGGGGCCTCACGTATGGCTCGACAAGTAGGTCTGGGACGGGCGCTAGAAATTATCCTGGGTGCTAGAGACTATGATGCTGACCAAGCCGCAGCCTATGGCACCGTCAACCAGACGCTTGACCCTGACGAAATTGGCCCATTTGTCGAAGCGCTGGCCAACCGCATTGCTCTCTGGCCCGCTGAGTCGATCAATGCCTGCAAACAGACTGTCTATGCTTCCATCGATCAGCCGATTGAGGAAGCCCTGAGAGAAGAGGCCTATTGGCTCTATCAGGCAACGAGTCAGACCCCAGCACTAAAGCGATTCCAATGGGCTGACGATAACAATGCCCAGTTTGACATGAACAACCAACGCGGTTGGGAAGAGATGGTCATTGGTGTTCAGGAGATTAACTAATGAACACTGAAAACAACACGGATTCAACAATACCCAAACCTATTTCTTATGCTCAAGAGTTTAGAAAATGTGGGGTTTCAACCCATTAATCGGGCATACAACTCTGTCTTCCGTCCAAATCGGCTGAGCCTTGGTTTAGTGGTGCCGATTGAGGCCTATTCACAGGGACCGGTGCCCACCATGATCCGTCAGCTCGAACGGATTCAGCTAGCTGAAAAACTCGGGTTTTCTGCCGTCTGGTTACGCGATGTGCCGTTTAATGTGCCATCGTTTGGCGATGCTGGTCAGACCTATGACCCATTTGTTTACCTGGGGCTTTTGGCTGGCCAAACTGAGCGGATTGCTCTTGGCGTTGCCAGTATTATTTTGCCGCTGCGTCATCCAGCCCATGTGGCCAAGGCTGCAGCCACTGTCGATCAGCTATCGGGTGGGCGGCTGATTCTGGGGGTGGCTTCTGGCGATCGGCCAGAGGAATATCCGGCCCTGAATCATCCCTTTGCCGAACGTGGGGACCGGTTTCGAGAAAGCTTTGACTACATCAGACAGATGGGCGAGAACGTTCCCAACTTCGACAACGATTTTGGCCGCCTCAACGGCGGAATGGATATGCTGCCCAAACCGGTGTCAGAGAAATTACCTCTACTAATCACTGGTAGCAGCCAGCAAGATCCAGATTGGATCGCTCGCAGCGGCGACGGCTGGATGACCTATCCACGCAATCTGGCTGTGCAAGCACAAATCATTCGCGACTGGCGGACGCGGGTTGGCACTCCTGCCAAGCCTGTAATGCAGCCGCTCTATATTGATCTCACCGAGAACCCTGAAGTGTCTCCCCATCCCATCCATCTGGGCTTTCGGCTGGGTGTGAACTCTCTGCGCACCTATCTGAAATCGCTAGAACAGATTGGCATCAACCATGTAGCGCTGAACCTGCGCTTTAACCAGACAGATATTGAGACAACGTTAAAACGGCTGGCCGATGACATACTGCCAGAATTCTTAGAATAAAGGAGGATACTTCTGTGGCAAAAACAATTCTAATTACCGGTGCCACCGACGGTATCGGGTTAGAAACGGCGAAGATGCTGGTGGCGATGGGACATCACATCCTGTTGCATGGGCGCAATCCATTAAAACTAGAAGAGGTGGAAAAAACACTCTCCTCAGATGGTGGCATGGTTGAAAGCTATGTAGCTGATCTGTCGCTGATGGCTAATGTCGAAGCACTAGCCAAGGCGGTGACTCAAAAACACACCAAACTTGACGTCCTGATTAACAATGCAGGGGTATACAATGCGGCCAATCCGATCACGCCGGACGGGCTGGATATCCGATTTGCTGTAAATGCGATCGCACCTTATCTACTGACCAAACGCCTCTTGCCCCTACTTGGCACCTCCGGACGGGTGGTCAACCTCTCTTCCGCGGCTCAGTCCCCCGTCAATCCTCAGGCATTGGCCGGACATCGGAATCTGTCTGACGGTATGGCCTATGCCCAAAGCAAACTAGCACTGACCATGTGGTCCCACAGTCTGGCCCTGGCGCAGAACAGCCCGATAATTGTGGCTGTTAATCCTGGGTCGCTGCTGGGCAGCAAGATGGTAAAACAGGCTTTTGGTATCGCTGGCAGCGATATCCGTATCGGCGCAAAAGTGCTGTGTCGCGCGGCTCTGTCTGATGAATTTGCGACGGCTTCTGGACAGTATTTTGACAACGATACGGGCCAGTTTGCCGCCCCCCATGCCGACGCATTAAATTCGCAGAAAAACCAAGCGGTTGTACATCTGATCGACACCGTTTTAGAACGAATAGAGGAGGTAAAGACTTAATCGTTGTCACCTGAATTACGATCGGTATGCCATTTACACCCACACATATTGTAGCCGTCCTCCCATTTTGGTCGTTGCGTCGCGTCGCCCCTTTCTCCGCATTCGCAATTGGTGCCATGATTCCTGACCTGCCGCTGTTTTTTCCTATTGTCAATTACAACCAGGCCCATTCTCCGGCAGGGCTATTCTCCATATGTTTACCCCTTGGCCTGGGTGGATTCTTCCTATTTGAATTTGTAATGCGAAAGCCAATGGTCGCTATCTTGCCAGTCTGGCTTGCATCTAGGCTATCATCTACACCCAATATTCCTACACGCTCCCTCTTGGGAAACCAACTTCGCTACATTATTGCCATTGCGTTTGCCATCGTAGTGGGTGCCTATACACATCAGATATGGGATGCCTTCACCCACAAAGGCCGATGGGGGACACAATTAATTCCCATGCTGAATTCTTCCATCGAAATGGGTGGATTGCATGTGTCCGGCTACAGCGTCTTTCAGCATGGTAGTACTTTTATTGGCTTACCTCTATTGGCATTACTGGCAGCTATTGAACTCAATCGCACGATGCCAAAGCTGCGTCAGGACGGCTTATCCGCTAAATGGAAGTTATTAGCTGGGGTACTAATGTTCGTAGTCCCGATTTGTGTTGCAGTTTATGCTTACATGGTCTCACCAAACGCCCATCAAGTATTATTTCTGACGATTACACGTTCAGGAGCTATATTGATGGGAATGCTGTTTGCATACTGTTCTTTGTTCTATGTGTTTGCGGATTGAGACTCGCAGACCGTCACCGCCACTATCAATGTAAACAGTCCGATTGATGTCGAGTCTTTTGCTTCTAATAATTATGATTTTTTATCTGGTGCGTATACATCTTTATCCTAGCCAGGTAGGGTGAGCATTGCCATCAACACTTATGGTACAGACAAAAACCTTATTTTTCTCATATGCAGTTATCTTCAAAAAAACTCTCATCTCAACCTCTGTCCCGTTACACTGACATATTCAATCGGCTTCGATTGAGAGATATCCTTGAGTCCCAGGATGGAGGTATCGTTACTACAGGGGAACGAGAGAATAGCTCCTATTGAACCTGCAAGTTCCTAAACAACCCTTATTCCAAATCATCCCATTCCCGTTGGCGAGCCTGCTCAACTATTTGCTGAGCTTCTGCCAACGTGACCATATCAAAGAAGTCTGTTCTTGCCAGTAGCGCCTCATAGTACATAACCAATAATTCAGGCATGATTTCACAATCACGGTCTGGGTCTATACCTTGGACAGAGCTAGGTAATGCTGTATGGCAAAGTTTTGCTTGTGCTGTAATAGATCAAACTTCATCTGACAGAAGTGAGTTATCTGAGACTTAGAGACTTGTCAGGTTGTGTTTGATTTTTTACACTCTTTTCTCCGTGTTGATCTAATTGTTTTTCGTTCGCTAAATGCGCACTATCGAGAAAGG
>JBCCHX010000037.1:0-68656 GCA_039028535.1 Cyanobacteria bacterium P01_B01_bin.77 | reverse complement strand
GGACGATTGTCGGTACATTTCCCTGAGTAGGTGCAAGGGTTTTGAGCAGTTTAACCAATTTTCCGTGCACTTAAGCGAATCTCAATAGAATGAAACCCTTGCTGAGTATGAAGGATAGACTTCAACAGCAAACCCTAATTAGAGACATGCTGAAACCCCAGAAGGGTACAACCATAGTTCTCTCACAAATCTATTAGAGAAAATATTGATAACAAAATTGAGTGCTGCTTTTGTTTTGATGAGATAGATTCTTGAGATTCAGCTATACTAAGCCCCTCAGCCCTAATGAGCCTCGTGACTTTTCTGTCAGGTTATCTGTCAGGGGAGCGACTTACTCCACTCACACTATAAATCTTACGAGTAATAGTTGGAGTGCATGAGATGAAAGTTCACACTTAATAGAGCGCTGCTTACATCTCCTGAAGCCGGTACCCAACACCGTGTACAGTCTCAATCAGTGTTTTGGGGGCTCCAGCCGTTTTAAGTTTGTTACGAAGACCTTTGATATGTGCTTTAACGGTCTCCTCATCCGGCGGATTCTTCATAGACCAAAGAGACTCTAATATAAATGAACGACTGAGTACCCGCCGTCCATTACGCATTAACAACTCTAGAATTGAAAATTCTTTTGGTGTGAGTCGTAGGGGCTGCTTGTTATAACTAACTTCATAAGTGTTAGGGTCCAGGCTAAGCATTCCCCAAATAAGCACCATGGGAGATTGCGCACTGCCCCGACGTAGCAACGCCCGAATCTGAGCTAGCAGTTCAGCCAGGTCAAATGGCTTAACCATATAAGCATCGGCTCCAGAATCTAACCCAAGCACTTTATCTTGGCTGGTATCCCTTGCCGTCAGCATAAGCACTGGCAGTCCGTACCCACGACTACGCATCCGTTGGCATAGCTGAATGCCATCTAGATACGGTAATGTTACATCCAGCAGTGTAAGGTCATACTCCATTAGCTGCATCTGGCACCAGCCAGACTCACCATCTTTGACGGTGTCCACCACATAGTTCTGAGCTTCTAAGACATCTGTCAAAGAGTCTGCCAGTTGAGTGTCGTCTTCAACTAACAGAAGACGCATTGGAATGTGTTCATGATTTATTCACCGTGTAAATACGTAAATATAGTTTGCCTAGTCCTATATAGGATGACCAGAGAGTCTCGTCTGCGTTGTGTAATTGCATACATTTTCTCAATGAGCTGGCAGCTCCAGATTGAGTGCGAGCAATTGTAATCAAGATTGGTATGAACGATACGGCAATACGGATTGGGTTATCCAAGCTACCCAAGGACAAAAAACGTGCGCCATGGAGGCAGCAAGTGGGGTTTGATGGTCATCATTAAATAACAGAAAGACCTGAGTAAAGGGCGTATCGCGGCGCTTGCGTACGCAGTAGAGCAACATAGCTGGGGTGGAAAAGTATGCGATCGCAATCAGCAGATCACGGTTCATATACAGACTTACTAGCGGTGTTTGCTACAGATAGCAATGTCTGTGGGGAACATAGGGAGAAGAAAAAATCAAAGACTGAAACAGGTTGTCAATATCGAGAATGCTAACAAGTATTATTCGAGCCATCAGTAGTCTGATATCGGCACTGTTCCAGCTATTTTACCCAGCCCCCTGAGTTAACATACTCAATCCTTGTAATCTCAGCATTTCAATATATTCAACACCCTATATAGTCTGAAATTATTATGCCATAAGGGCCATGAGAGCTAGCGACGATCGTACACTAGCGTTATCCTGTGACACATTTCATAAGCACATCATGAAGATCAAATACTTTATCAACTTACACAAAGGGACCACCTTCTTCTTTGTTCTAGGACTGATGCTGGTCTATCAGAACTTTACTCTGGGCCCCTGGGTCTACCTAGCACTGCATGGCACCTATGGCATTTTATGGCTGCTCAAGGACAAAATCTACCCCGATAAACAGTGGGAGCAGGAGGTCCCCCTGCCATTGGGTCTGATTGGTTTTGGTGCCGTTAGCTTATACTGGGTCGCTCCTTTTATTTTAATTAGCAGCGGTGTAGAACCTCCTCTTCTCCTGGTCGCTGCTGCTATCGCTCTGAATATACTCGGTGTCTTTTTACACTATGTCAGTGACGCCCAAAAATACTACACTCTCAAGTACAAGTCAGGTTTGATTACAGAAGGATTGTTTTCTCGCTGTCGCAACACAAACTATCTGGGCGAGATTTTAATTTATTTGTCCTTTGCTATGCTGACAATGCACTGGCTGCCCTTTTTTATTCTAGGGGGATTTATCGCTGGGATATTTGTGCCCAACATACTCAAAAAAGAAAAATCTCTCTCCCGCTATCCTGAATTTGAGACCTATAAAGCGAACTCGGGATTGTTACTGCCCAAACTGCTCGCCAACAACAATCAAGGCGCTGACAACCCACATCTCAGTTAAAATTTAATTTTTTCTACCAAAAGGCACCCATTCCAGACAGGAATCATATCTGGCAATGAGCCCGTATTAGGGCGCATTTTTTGCTGTGGCTAATTTAGAGAATGGATTAATCTGTGAAATTCTCTATTTGTCAATAATTTGTAAATCTTAGTTCGACCTAACAACGCTTCTTTATCGGGAATATCTATGACGACAGGTAATGAATATGCATTTAGATTGTCCATTCAGATTTAAGATGATTACCGCCAACTTCTAAGGAAAAATTCAGCAAGGTGTCGTTCAATGACACCCGTGGACATCAATAATTTCTGACCGCCTTCAGTAAAATCACCTAATCTTTTATTTAAACTATGGTCCAATCCAAACCTGCTCCACAAAAACTACCCCGTTTTGAGGCATTGCCTAGTTTTGAGGCGGCGTTAGGTCAATCCTTGACCAAGACGCCCATCAGCGTTCTACAGGTTAACTTAGGCCGTAAGTGCAACCTCAGCTGCAGCCATTGCCATGTGGAAGCTGGACCTCAGCGCACTGAAGAGTTATCCCCTGAGGTGTGTGATCAGCTGGTGGAAATGATTCATCGTTTTCCACAAATTCAAACGGTGGACCTGACGGGAGGTGCACCGGAGATGAACTATGGATTTCGACCCATTGTTGAGGCCGCTCGCAGCCAGGGAAAAGAAGTGATTGTGCGGTCAAATTTGACCATCTTTTTTACACCTGGCTATGAAGATTTACCTGAGTATTTTGCTCAGAATCAGCTGCGGGTGGTGGCGTCGCTCCCCTGCTACCTAGAAGACAATGTGGACAAGATGCGGGGACAAGGGGTATATCAAGACTCCATCCAGGCTCTGCAGCTCTTGAATCAACAAGGTTATGGAAAAGATCCAAATTTGGGGATTGATTTGGTTTACAACCCTCCAATCCCCAAATCGACAGACTTTTCACTGACGCCAGAGCAGACCGGATTGGAAGTGGCTTATAAAGCTTACCTTAGTGAACATTTTGGTATTCAGTTCAACAGTTTATTTACCATTACTAATTTGCCCATCGGTCGGACTAAATTTCATCTGAATCATCGTCGGCTTCATGTGCCCTACCTCAAGTTTTTGGCTCAGCACCACAATGCCGGTACAGTGGCTCATCTGATGTGTCGCAATGAGCTGTCGGTGGACTATTTAGGGCAGGTGTATGACTGTGACTTTAACCAAATGGAGGATATCCCTGCCCAAGATGAGCAAGGACAGCCAGTGACGGTGAAAGCACTGCTAGACCGTGGCACCTTAGACGTGATCGAATATGTGCAAACCCGCTCCTACTGCTATGGCTGTACGGCTGGCAGCGGTTCTAGCTGTGGGGGGTCTTTGGTCTAAAGATACAGCTACTTTGATGAGTTGATCTGTTTATTACCCTAGAACTATTGGAATAGTATCCATGAACAATTTTAGAAATGTGCTTGGTCTAAGGCCTGGCCAGTCGATTTTATCTCAGCTAACTCTGCCTAAACTAACTAAGGGGCTGATTAAATTTATGGCGTTTGCCTCTATCGGAATGGTGTTACTAGCGGCAGCCCCGGCCATGGCCCAGGATGCGGGGGAGTCTGTTGGCTTTTTTCAGGGATTACAAAATCAGCTGGTCAGTACCCTGGCATGGATTCAGTCCTTGGGTCTGTGGGCTCCCATTGTGTTTGTGCTACTGTATATCGTCATTACGGTCGCGTTTTTGCCAGCGTCGATTGTCACCCTGGGAGCGGGGTTTATTTTTGGTGTTGTCCAGGGGTCATTTTTGGTATTTGTGGCAGCAATGCTGGGGGCCACAGCAGCATTTTTGATCGGTCGCTATGTTGCCCGTGATTGGATCGCTCAAAAAATTGCTGGCAATAAAAAGTTTGCAGCTATTGATGATGCGATCGCAAAAGAAGGTAGAAAGCTTGTCTTTTTAATTCGGCTATCCCCGGCCTTTCCCTTTAACCTGTTAAACTACGCCCTCGGTTTAACCCAGGTCTCTTTGACTGACTACATCCTGGGAACAACCGGTATTCTTCCAGGTACCATTATGTATGTGTACCTAGGATCCCTGGTAAAAGATTTAGCAACCCTAGGAACCGGTGATGTCCCCTCCAATCCAGTTATTGACTGGACGATCAAAATCTTGATCTTTGTTACGGTGGTCGCCATCACAGTGTACATTACACGAATTGCCCGAAAAGCGCTGCAGGGGGTGTCAGACGAGGGGATGCCAGCTGAATCCTGACTCAGATTATTGGGTATTTACACATTCGTCAGCGACTTAGCAATTTTTCCAGTGCCCCTATGCTTAAGAAAAAAACCTTAGGTTGGTTAATAGCAGGCCTGCTCGTGGTTTGCTGTTGGCAATTGGTTGTCTTTTTCCTTGACCACCAAACACTCATGGCCGTGTTTCATGGTGCAGGCAATTGGCAGGTTGCTCTTTTTCTTGGAGCCCATACCTTAGCAGCAGCGGTGGGGGTGCCGGGCACCGTACTGGTGGTCATAGGAGGAGTCCTGTTTGGATTGGTCTGGGGCACCCTATGGTCCATTCTAGGAGCTACAGCTGGGGCAGTGGTTGCCTTTTGGTTGGCACGCTACTTGCTCCATAGTTGGTTTACGCGGCGTTTTTGTCACCATCCTCGATTTCGAGGGCTGTTTAAACGGTTAGATCACACCATGGATGAGCAGGCACTGGCCTGTGTGCTAGCAATCCGATTTGCGCCGATTTCGCCCTTTAATGTGGTGAACTTTTTATTTGGTCTGACCAATATTTCGGTAACGCCCTATGCCGTGGGTACTCTGATTGGAATTATTCCTGGCACGATGGCCTATACCTGGCTGGGGGTAACAGGTGTAGATGCCCTACGCGGCGGTGATTGGTGGCCCGTGGCACTGTGTCTGAGTTTACTGACAGTGCTGTCACTGATGCCGATTGTTGCCCAGAGATATCGCCGGGGCGAGCTGCGTTAGATAACTGCTCAGCCTTTAAACCTCCCCTTACCGCTCCCTTACCGTCGTTCTTTACTCACTGAGTAACCACTACCCATACCCTGGGCAACAATCTATACCGAGACACCCACAGATTTTGTTTAAACACTGTAGGATAGGCCCAAATCAATGGGATAGCGGACAGTGTTTAGCCGATTTAAAGATCACAGCGGGCGCTTGATAAAATGTTCGCTATGCTGGCAGCCCATGGGCAAATTTGTGATCGGTTTGCTGCTCAGCGTGGTTCTAAGTTTAACGCTGATAGCCGCTCCAGAACCGTTGGCCCAAGGCAATCAACCACAAAAATCGCCTACGCAAGCAACTCAGGAGCAAGAAAATACAGAGCAAACAGAAAACATTTCTACGGCGTGGATTGTCGTGGAGGGTCAGCGTTTGTTTCAAGTTGCAGGAACCAAAGATCTAACCGCTAAGCAAAGAGCCCAGGGCATTAATGGCGAACTGACAGAACTCATGAACTCCAGCGAACCGCTATCGGTGATGGTAACGGTGCCAGAGTATACGCCAATCATATATAATGAAGGGTTTGGACGAACAACAAGGCGGCAACTTTTATCGGTTACAGCTGACGATCTGCAGGCGGTTAATCCCGATGTCCAGGTCAACGAAGAAACGCTGAAGCAACAGGCTAAAAAATGGGCTGAGGAAATTGAAGAGTGGCTGATCCACGCCCGTCAGGAACTCAGTGGTAAATACTTGCTGCGGGCTGTTGTTATTTCCCTCAGCGCGTTATTTAGCACATTGGTGCTTCAGTATGTATTGAAGTATCTGTGGCGACGCTACGTGTTTTCAATGCTACCTGCCGTCGCGGCTCAACCCCAGCCTGGGGCAACGGCGCTGGGGCGCAGCGAGTTTTCGCTGGCACGGTTTACGGCACAGCTGATGCTGCTGTCGCTGCGGGCAGCTCTCTGGCTATGGGCACTGCTGTTTGTGGTCAGGCAGTTTCGCATAACGCGGATTGGGGCTACCTGGGCGCAGGGTAAGCTGGAATCTCTGCTTGTGGGTCAGTCGCTACCGCTGGGGGAAACTCATCTGTCACTGGTGGACATTTTGGTGCTGCTGCTGCAGCTGGGAGGACTGATCCTACTGGCAAAGCTGGCAACCAATGTGTTGAGATCGCGCCTTTTAAACACCTCTGGCCTTAGCCTGGGGATGCAGGCTGCCATTGCCATCCTGGTGCGCTATGCCATCTTATTTGTGGGGGTGATTGCGGTCTTACAGCTATGGGGCATCGACCTTAGCTCCCTCACACTACTGGCCAGTGCCCTCGGTGTGGGACTTGGTTTGGGTCTGCAAAATATTGCCAAGGACATCAGCAGTGGTTTAGTCCTAGTATTCGAGCGTCCGATCCAGGTAGGCGACTTTATTGAACTCAATGGTCGACTAGGGGTGGTAGATCGAATTGGTCCCCGCAGCACTGATATTCGCACCCTCGATCAGGTATCAATTATTGTGCCTAACTCCCGATTTTTAGAGCACGATGTGATCAACTGGAGTCATCGCAATCCACTGTCTCGCATTCATATTCCCATTGGGGTGTCGTACCGCAGCAATCCCCAAACCGTCAAGGCGATCCTGCTGGAAGTAGGTCGCGAACACCCTAAGGTAATGGCCGCCCCTGCCCCAGAGGTATTTCTAATGGGCTTTGGGGAAAACTCCTTGAACTTTGAGCTGCTGGTGTGGATCCGTCAACCCCAGCATTATCCGCAGATTCGAAGTGACTTGAACTTTGCGATCGCAACCGCCTTTCGTAAAGTCGGCATCGAAATCCCCTTTCCTCAGCGAGATATTCACCTACCCAACACAGCCCTGCCAGTCACCTTATCTGAGGATAGCCTGAGACATCTGACCAAACATCAGCCCGACAGTAACTGGTCTGACTAAAACCGCCCTGACTAGCCCCCCTGCGACCGTAAAGCAGCTTTATACAATTACTGCTATGATAAGAACCTCTCGGGGACCCGCCGGTTGGTAACCCTTTGTGACCGTGTCTTGTGACCCAGCGTCATCGAGAAAACTCTTGAACCGTTTGCATTACCCAGGAATATGACCTCCTGTCTCATTCAAGACTTCCACTTATCCAGCCCGGACCGGTGCCAGCCAATACGATAGCTGATGGGGCAAAACTGGAGCAATTAACTACATGCCATTTGATACCCTCGGCCTCTCCGCCGAACTTTTGCGTGCCATTGACGAGCAGGGTTACACTGAACCAACGCCCATTCAAAGCCAGGCCATTCCATTTATTCTGGCTGGTCGAGACGTAATGGCAGGTGCCCAAACCGGCACGGGAAAAACCGCCGGCTTTACCCTACCGATGCTGCAGCGTCTGAGCGAAAAACCCATCCCCAGGGGTCGGCGTCCGGTACGGGCCCTGGTATTAACCCCCACCCGAGAACTAGCTGCTCAAGTTGGCAACAGTGTCGAAACCTATGGTCGTCACCTATCATTGCGCTCAGCAATCATTTTTGGCGGTGTTAAAATTAATCCTCAGATTAGACAGCTGCGGCACGGTGTCGATATTTTGGTAGCCACCCCCGGTCGACTGTTAGACCATGCAGGCCAGAAAACCGTAGATCTCTCCCAGGTGGAAGTTTTAATCTTGGACGAAGCCGATCGCATGCTAGACATGGGCTTTATCCACGATATTCGCAAAGTGTTGGCCCTGCTGCCAGACCAGCGTCAGAATCTGCTTTTCTCTGCCACTTTTTCAAAAGACATCAAACGTTTAGCCAACGGCCTGCTAGACCGTCCTAAGCTAATTGAGGTCGCTGTCCAAAACTCTACAGCAGATGGCATCAAACAGATAATCCACCCCGTGGACAAAAGCCGCAAACGAGAACTGCTGAGCCATATGATTGGCTCACGTAACTGGCAGCAAGTACTTGTATTTACTCGCACTAAACACGGTGCCAATCGCTTAGCCCAGCAGCTAGAAAAAGACGGACTGACGGCAGCCGCCATTCACGGTAACAAAAGTCAAGGAGCCAGAACTCGGGCGCTAGCAGCATTTAAGTCTGGTAAAGTGCGGGTGCTGGTGGCCACTGATATTGCCGCCCGAGGTCTAGACATTGCCCAGTTACCCCATGTGGTGAACTATGAACTGCCCAACGTGGCAGAAGACTATGTCCACCGCATTGGCCGCACAGGACGTGCAGGTAATGAAGGAGAAGCCGTTTCTCTCGTATGTGTGGACGAACTTAAGCTATTAAAAGCGATTGAACGACTTTTAAAACAGGACCTTCCCAAGGTGGTTTTGCCTGGATATGAACCTGACCCCAGGATTAAACCAGAACCAATTCAAAACGGAGGAGGACGCTCTCGCAACAGAAATCAAAACTCTCACGGTCGGCGGCGTCCCCTGTCAAAAACTAATAAGCCAAAACAGTCAATCCCTGCTCCTGTGCTGAAGTAGGCTACTCTTCTGGATTTCCCAACGGCCTTAGTCAACAAGTTAGACCGCTACGTTCCCTTATCTCGACTTTATCCATCAAGCGGCATAGCAAAGTAAGTCAGCCCAAGTGTTCAAGAGATCTCTTTGAACGACCTCAGCCCTTAGGTCATTGCAGAGCAACGCTTGGGTTGCAAGTCGGCCCTTAGGATCTCGAATCAAGACCCATTGAATGGGAATCGCAAGCATGCCTGTGTGATACCAAATATAGAACAGCACGCCAAGTCGAAATGCATTCAGCCAAGAGTCTCTGTTGTTTGAGCAGTTCCACAGTGATTGCAGTAGGGCAGATACCGATACGTCAGCTGCTGGCAATGGTCGCATTCTCGATGCTGATGATAGCCACAGTGAGGACAGTGGGCATCACGGGGCTTAATCTTCTTTGCGCACTTAAGACAGCGTGAATTTTGTACTCGACTAGCGGCTTGCAGTTTAGGATTAAAGATAAACCGCTGAGCAAACTTGATTACTCCAAACCCCAACAATGGAATCAGCAAAATATAAACATAGCTGACTAAAAATAAGAGTCTGCCAAACAGGGCACCGACAATATCAAATACAATCGTAAAGATCACACCCATCTGTAGAAACTCAAACACCTTGAGAATCAGTGGGATAAAAAAGATCACTAACAGATGCCAGCTGATCAGGGCAATCAACCCATAGTGTCTACGCTGAGCCACCGTATAGGCTACCAGGGCTGCCAAAATTAGCGGTATCAGGAAAACCGCCTGAAGCACCAATTGAATGCTGGGATACCAGAAATCTGCCTTTTCATATCCCTGCTTAACCGTTTGAAATGGGGCATCCTGCTCTAGTAAAGCTAAAAATGCTACGCTGTCCGGCTGTGTCAGGAGCTGATCTTTTAACGCAGAGACTTTAGCATTGAGCGTGTTAATCTTTGCTTCATTCTCAGCCAGCGTTGTCTTTGCCTGGGCAGCACTGACCTGGTTGATCGACTGGTCACGAGGCTGTCCAGCGATCTCTTCTAGTAGTGTGGAATCATATTCTCTACGGATTTTAGAATTGGTGGAGTTGAGGGTTGCGATCTCATCCTCCCCCGCCCTCAACTCCTGCAAAATAGCCTCATTATCAGCGGAGCGAACCGCATCTTTCACCTCACCATACCGCCCACAAACCGCACTAACCTCACCTAAGCGATCAGTATCGCCTTGCTGATACCGTAGCTGAGCTGTAGTCGAGCTGGGTGCAGCCGCCTGGCGAACAATCTCAAAATCCTTATTATCAGTAGTCTGGTCACGATAGCTACGCCACTCGTTGTAGCAAGGATACGCATCGGTAGGGGAAATGTGCCAGTAAGCAATATCGTTGAGACCAATAAACACATTGCTCAAGATCACAATATCGATCAAGAGCACAACAATCAGACTGACCTTATTGAGCGGCTCATTGTTGATGGTGCGCGTACGGTGTAAAAAACGTCGCAGAAAGCGACACAGTTTAGTAAACATGGGATTAAGGGGCAGCAGCCGATATGGTTTACCTATTGTGTCAATGACGTCGATGCAGCCTCAATGATTGCATAGCGGTTATTTGAAGGAATTGCATTGACAATGAAGCAAGAAGAAGTTTCTCGAAGTAGTGCGAATTTCATGTGGCGCAGACATCATCCAGGAGCATAAAACATCACGTGGTGTGTAGGCCTTATTGACATCTACCTACTAGATGGTAGATGCTTGGTTTATGGAAAACAATACAGCTAAACGTATCTTGGATGTAGCTCAAGATATGGTGCGTAACCGGGGCTATAGCGCCTTTAGTTATGCCGATATCTCAACGCAGGTAGGCATTCGCAAAGCCAGTATTCACTACCACTTTCCTTCTAAGGATGAGTTAGTAACGGAGCTGGTTAAGCGATATCGGGAAGGAATGGTGAGGGCGTGCGATCTCATCGCTCAATCCCCCGCATCCCCCGACCAACAAATCATCCAATTTGCCAATCTCTACCGAAATGGTTTGGAGGATGGCCAAATCTGTCTGTGCGGCATGTTGGCGGCGGATTTTGCCGTTTTACCCAAGCCTGTTCACACCGAGATTCAAGCTTTCTTTCGCGACACCGAAACCTGGCTCACCCAATTGCTCCAGCGAGGGTGTGACGTCAGCAGCTGGGACTGTCAGCCTGAACAAGAAGCAAAAGGGTTGATCGCATTGTTGCAAGGAGCCCAATTGTTAGCTCGGTCGTCAGCAAACAGCACCGCTATATTTGAGCAAATTGTTTATCCATTGCTTGCAGCCAAATTTTCCAAAACTTAATCAAAAAGAGGAGATTAGCAATGATTGCCTACACATTGGTTGGCACCAACGATCTCGAAAAATCAGTCACATTCTATGATGCTTTACTGGCAGAAATAGGCGGCAAACAAGCTGTTGCGGTTGATCGCGTGATTCTTTATGCGGGTGCCGAGGGCACCCCATTTTTTGGCATTGCTCAGCCCGCTAATGGCCAACCAGCAACCATAGGAAATGGTTCCATGGTATCTCTGGGAGCAAAGAACCCTGAAGACGTTAACCGTTTACATGCCAAAGCTTTAGAACTGGGAGCGACTGATGAAGGCCCCCCCGGTCCGCGCACTAATCAGACATTGAAATTTTATGCTGGCTATTTCCGTGATCTCGATGGGAACAAGCTCAATTTCTTTTGCATGAGCTAAGTTTTTTTACCAACTCCTAAGAAACACAGACTAATCTGCTCTAAACGACATTTATTGTCAATGAAATAGAGACAATCGTGTTTCTTTCTGGTTTAACGAGCAGCATTACTGTTTGGCTCATATCTTGCACTAAGATTGGCTTTACAGCCAAAGCTAACACCAGGTTGAAACGCCAGCGCTAGCTGAGAGTTGTCTGCTAAAAGGGACAATTTGATTTAGAAGCGCTAGTGATCGGTCGTGGAACGATCGAAAAATAGTTAATTGTTGTAGAAGCAAACCCTAACAACTCATCTCCGATGATTGTGTCCCTTCAAGTGGACATCCTGCGGTTAGCTTTGGGTTTTAAACCCGATGCGGGTGAGTGCTTCTCCACCAGATGCAAGATCTGATCTAACCCTGAATCAATTTTTCAGTATCGGTTCTTTGGCTAATCATGAAAATCAATGCTGACTTAACAAAACGAGCCGTTGTTCATACCGATGCTCTACCCTGGGTAGAGTCTCCCATGGCAGGTGTGCAACGGCGCATGCTCGAACGCGATGGTGATGAAGTGGCCCGTGCCACGTCCATTGTCCGCTATGCTCCTGGCAGCTACTTCTCAGCCCACACCCACGGCGGCGGTGAAGAGTTTATTGTCTTAGATGGCATTTTCTCAGACGAGCACGGAGACTTTGGCCCAGGAGCCTATGTGCGTAATCCTGTGGGATCTAGTCACACGCCCCATAGTAAAAACGGTGCGACTATTCTAGTCAAACTGCGACAAATGGAGCCCGAAGATCAACAGCAGGTCACCATCGACACCCATAGGTCTGGCTGGGCTCCCGGTCTTGTGCCTGGCTTACAGGTCCTGCCTCTACACGCCTATGGTACTGAGCAGGTAGCCCTGGTAAAATGGGCCCCTGGAACAAGATTTCAACAACATCGCCATTGGGGTGGCGAAGAAATCTTTGTTTTAGACGGCACCTTTGCCGATGAGCAGGGTGTCTATCCTAAAGGGACTTGGCTGCGTAACCCACCAGACAGCATACATACGCCGTTTAGTGAAACAGGTTGTTTAATTTATGTGAAAACAGGACACCTATCGTAGGGTGAACAGAATTGGGTGAGTTTAACGGACATCATGGCCGCATGGCTAGTCCGTGCTCACCTCTTGTATATCACAGTAGCAGCCTGCCTAACCAAGCTGGATGTCGATATTTCATGGAGAGGAACACCCAGACGCCTAGTTGCTCTTAACACGACGCGATCGCCTGGGGATTTTGCTCCATACTGATAGTTTTGGGGCCAGTTCCGGGCTAATTTTAACGGATGGAATCAGGAGGGCACTTTTGATTATCGAGCCCACCAGTGTCTCCATCTTTAAACCAGTCTCTTGTTGTGAACTATGGGTACAAAGCTAAAAAACTGCACTTCTTTTGGAAGTGCAGTGCCTGCATGGTACAGCCAGTGCTGAAGAACCGGAGTTGTTAGCACTTGATAAGTGCCGATTTATAAGTGCCGAAATATGGATAGCTGTTTCCGACGCTGGGATTTTTCCCAGCGTAAGGGCAGACCGATTCCGAGCATTCCTAATAATGCCAGCGGAATTGCCTGTCTAGAAGACTGGGCAATTCCTGTCTTGGGAGATTGGTTCATCTCATTCGGGCATGAACTGTTGAGACAGTACGGTGTCAGTATCTTTGTTGGCGTAGGTAGTCGCTAGCCAATCAAAAATCTGATCGAGCTGTTCTAGGGTAATTAACTTATATTGCCACAAGATAATCGGGAACAAGCTTAAGTCTTGCTCACTATGCTGTAAGGCTGACTCGATCGACTCCTCAGGAATGGCTAGGCTATCTCGTAAGAAGAGAAGCAATGAGTTATTTGGTGATATCATCGGCTAGATTCCCCTCGGTAAGCTAAATGCTGACATAGAATCTTGTCAGATAAAATTGAGCTGACTGGAGTCCCGGTGTGAATCTCTAAATAATCATTTTGATCAGCCTCAAAGACAAGCTTTGTATTGGGCATTACGGTTCGTTCGAGAAAGATGTTGGCGATATTTACCACTCGAACAATCTGAAATTGCGTTGTGCTGTTAATGTAGCAGCACTGAATTTGGTCAACTTGAGAAGTGTATGGTTGAGCTTGCCGGGGCGATTTAGGAACAGTGGATCTAAATTGGTTTTCTGGAATCGCTTTCATAATTGGTTATGGGATGCCAATCTAGACTCTCTAGTAAGCTGAGAAATGCATAGCGCATCATTACTTTGCCTAGAGAGATACAGATTGAGCGACCTTCATGGGAGAGTATCTTTTATTTAAATAGAACTCCTCACACCGTTTGAGTACGTTTTTTAAATCTGTGTCCGCTTTATATATCAGAACCAGATGCTTTACTTTAAACAATACTTACGTTGTTTAAAGTATTGATGACTACTCTAGCAACAAAATCCTCATTCATGTTAATCGCAAAACATGAAGTTTTATTTCGTTTTTGCCTCAAAACCTTTCCACTTGTGTCATTGCTAACCATACAATTTGGGACAATATCAGACCGTTTAGCCGGGCAAGAATCATTTTGGCTTGATCTTAAAATGAGCGGTTAAAGCGATCTCATCTATCTGACCACTTATGGTCTAGAAAATTTGTCAATACCAACATCCACATAGCAAATTGTAACGGAGATATGAGCTGATGTTTTTATCTCAAGAGAATAAAATTCTCAAGTTAGGGGCAACTATCCTCTTTTGGGACTTTTACTAAACTTTGCACATCAGTAATATTCATAGTCTTGTACGGTCTGGGTGCTCTCAGTGTTATCAAACACGCACCGTTAGCTAGTCTTAAACCAGAACATAATTCTGTGCTTGGGTGTTAAACAAATGGGCATAGGTGCCTTGTTGGTCCATCAGCTGATCGTGGCTACCGCTTTCCACAATGCGACCGCTATCCATCACATAAATGCGATCGGCCATGCGCACCGTTGATAGACGATGGGTAATCAAAATTGCCGCCTGGTCTTGAATCAGCTCACGGAATGTCTTAAACACTCCATACTCAGCTTTGGGGTCCATTGCACTGGTCGGTTCATCCAAGACAATCACCTGAGACTTTCTCAAAAAGGCCCGCGCTAATGCCACCTTTTGCCACTGACCAATGCTCAGCTCCTCACCACCGCTAAACAGCTTACCCAGCATGGTGTCATATCCCTGGGGTAGACGGGCAATTACGTCGTGGGCTCCAGATTTTTTAGCGGCAGAAACCACAGCACTGTCTGATGGCGCTAGGTGAGTATTGCCTAGCCAGATATTTTCTTGGGCAGAGAGATGATATTTGGCGTAGTCTTGAAAAATAACGCTGACTTGCTGTCTTAGCTCAGTGAGGTTTAAATCTCGTAGATCTACTCCATCAATGGTAATCTGACCGCTAGTAGGGTCATAAAGACGGCATAATAGTTTGATTAGAGTGGTTTTGCCGGACCCATTTTCTCCCACGAGGGCAATAGTTTCTCCTGGTTTTACCGATAGTGAAATGTCGTGGAGCGCCTGGCGGGAGGAATCAGCATAGCTAAAACTCACCCGCTCCAACATAATTCCCTGACGCATGGGGACAGGCATTGCTCTGGGGCTAGCGGGACTAACAATGGTAGGGGTCAGATCGAGAAACTCATACAAGTTAGTTAGAAATAGATTATCTTCATACAGGCCGGATAAGCTAGATGTCAAAGATTTGAGTGCTCCTTGACCCCGCTGCAGGGCTTGGTGATAAAGCACTAAGTCACCGAGGTTTAGCGAGCCGTAAAGGGTTTGATGCAAAATCCAGCCATAGATGCTTCCCACAAGTATGCCTGCTAGCAACTGAGCGGCTAAAAAAGATAGCGATCGCTGGGCCATCAGCCGCAGTTTAGCGTTGTAGAGCTTTTTTCTAAGCTGATCAAATCGTTGACTAAACAACTCACCCAAGCCAAATAAACGGATCTCCTTGGCAAACATCTCACCGATGATCAGCCAGGAAAAATACATTGATTTACGCTCTATCGGGGTCCAGGTACGCTGCCAGTGATAAAGCTGACGGATATGCCGTAGCCGCACCAGGACAGTAGGCATGGCAGCTAGCAGGAGAACAATGGCAATCCCCCAATGGAGCGTCAACAATAGCCCTACCATCGCCACTAACGAAATACCATTTTGTCCCACCTGGGCTAATCGCGTCAGAATCTGGTTTGGGCGTGTGGTTGCTTCCTGCTGAGCCCGCTGTAGGGTGTCATGATAGCGAGGATTTTCATAATAGGCTAAGTCAATGGCAATCGACTTGCCATGGAGAATACTGCGCATGTGGTCGCTTACTCGTTGAGTCTGCGCTGTGTTCACCAGATCAGAAAATGTTTTGCATATCAGTGTAATTAAAGTGACACCGATCACACCCATTAGAAGCGGGGTGCTTTGCTGAAGAATACGCTCTGGATTAGAGAGGGTTGCCCTATTGGTCAGGGCATCTACCAGTAGCTTGACCAAATAGATGGAGATTAGGGGCAAAAAGCCCTGAAAGATAACCAACAACAGCCTAAGTAGGGTCCACCTGGGGCTGCTTTGCCATACTAGCCTTAGCGCTGGGACCAGACGTTGGGCATTTTGAATAAAGGTGTTGAGTTTTGAGACAAATTTCATCATGCACTAATCGGGGACATCAGTGAGAGATGATGGTCTACTTGATGCACTAATTCTGGTAACAGCGCTATATTTCGCGGTCGTTTGAGACGATACACAGGACATGCTTTCGCTAGACTGGTACATTGTAAGAAATGCTGCACATCGGGTTTATGGAACAGTGTGGACGGTCGTGAGTGACGCGATAATTCAACGACAGCCTCTTGGTGACTTAGACGCTCAATACTAAAGCCTGCGTCAAAATCCGTATCTGATGTGAGGACATAAATATGCTTAAGGGGAAGGGGGGTATGGCTAAACTCTTGATGTAGGCGATAGCCTCGCTTAATTGGTGTTGAAGCCAGTAATGATAATGCTTCAAAATCATGTTCTAGAGCTGTTGCGCTTTCTTGGCTCAATTTTATTTGGGGAAATCCAGGTATCAAGACAGGGGCAGCACCACCCAGAATAACTGGGGCAACATCATCTGTCATAACATCATAGTTGACTGCCTGAAAAGCAGCGGCGGCAGAGGATTTTCCCTCGCCTGAAACGCCTAAAAATGCGACAGCGTCTCCGTGTATATTCACAGCACTGGCATGGAGCACCAGTAGCCCTTGCTGGTATAACAAGATTCCCATCACGGTACCAACAAGATAGGAGCGCAGTAAAGCCTCAGAAGTATCTGGAGCCGGAAGAATGAAAATCTTAGCGCCAGCATTAATAAAAAATAACCCTACATTTCTGATGTAAAAAATAGAATCTGTCCGCGTAAGCTTAAAATAGCCAGCCTCATTAATCACTCGTTCTGGTAAATGATCGCTCAGAGAACGCTCCTGTTCCAGGTGAATGGTGATCTGTGGATCGTAGTCTGAATCGGTTGTGATAAATTCTGGTATAGCTATTTCTGACTGAATCCTGAGGCCATAGGCAAAATATGAAAACACGTTTTCTCTTCCTCTATAAGGATGATTATTTATATTGGAGATGTCATTAGTTGCAGTCGTAAGGGTGTGTGCTCGTGCGCCTGAGCTAATGACATCTCCAGGGGATAGCGCCTAAGGCTAAAAGCCTAGACTACAGCGAATCGATAGGAACACCTTCGGGGGGCGTCAGACCATCGATCACAAGGATGACGCCATCTCCGAGACCCAGCGTTTTAGTTTGCTGAGTGAGCGCTTCCACTGCACCATGTTCTTGAAGGTTGGGTGTAGTCCATGTTTTTTTCATTGTTAAGCTTCCTTGTAAATAACTTGAGAGATAAAATTGAGACAGTTACTTAGCTAATACCGGGTGCTTCGCCAATAGGAACACCTTCGGGAGGTGTCAGGCCAGGAATCACCAAAATGACACCATCGTTAAAACCGATGGTCTTGGTCTGCTGGGTGAGTGCTTCCACTGCACCATGCTCTTGAAGGTTGGGTGTAGTCCATGTTTTGTGCATTTTCAGGTCTCCTTAGAGATAAACAGTTGGGTCGATACTTTAGCGAATGCTAAAGGCACGTATATTCGATATAGGTGCTTCAATAAGTCGTTAGTATATAAAGATAATCAAACTGCACCACTGAATGATTGTTCTAACCATTTAGATAGGGTCACTGCCGACAATAACGTCATGGCATCATCGCCATCAGATTTATTGCTAACTACATAGTTGCTGTAGGCTGACTGTAACGTGCTTCTATTTACATAGGGGTGAATGGACTCAGGAGACTGCATCATGCTCTCTAAGGTGTCTTTTTCGAGGGCCAAAAAGCGTCGAATAAAATTGGCACCCAACTGACCTTTGCCCCGCCGCCACTGCACCTTAGATGGCAAAATATCGGTCATAGCAAATCGCAAGATGCTTCTAGACCATCCGTTACGGAACTTCTGGTTGGATGGCAGTGCCAAACAGAATTCCATTAGGCGTCTATCGAAAAATGGATAGCGTCCTTCTAAAGAGAATCTTGCCGTGGCTTTATCTGTGATTTCCATCACGTTAGGATAAAACGCTGAACTTAACCCTGACCAATGTTGTTGTCTAGGGCTGATGGAGCTATGCTGATTCTGGCTTAGAGTATACATATGATGAACTAAGCCGATAGTTGTTGCTAGTCTATCACCCACCAGCGTGTTGTTACCTAGGAAATGCCAGTTTGCTAAATGACACAGTTGTTGCCAGATCGTTTCTAGTGGTTCGACCAACAATGGGTATAGCACCTGTTTCTGAACAATTGCTTTACGAGATATACGATGGTTGCGAGCGGATGCGGTCACTAATTTAGTTAGCGTACGCCAATGCCCGGTATAGGCTAGTTCGGTCAAGTATGACCAACCGTGGGATAGGGTGGAGTCACCGTCAATACCATCGAGAAAAATCCGTACTCCCTGATTGTGAGCGCTTTGGTAGAGGCCTTGATGAATGTAGAGATTAGGGGCACAGATGGGTTCATCATCTTGCCAAAGGAGATTGATCAAGGGGTTTAGCTGGTCGGCATGGACATCGTGGGCCTCAATTCCCTCCAACTGCTTGACTGCATCCATATAATGGCGCTCATCAATCCACTGTCTTTCTTCTAAGGGAAGACTGGGAAAAATGGCTGAAAATGTATGCAACTTTTGACGACCTGCCAGGAGTTTTCGAGCTACACAGGTGATGGAAGAAGAGTCTAGCCCGCCACTCAATGTGGAACTAATGGGAAAGGCACTGCGCAGACGACATCGAATAGCTTCGGTAAAAATCTCTAAAAAAGCGTCTGTGTACTCATCATCTGAACCTAGATGAATTTCTTGGTGGGGGTCTAACGACCAATAGCGTTCTATCTTGAGCTGGCGAGTATGACCTATTTTCAAGGAATGGGCTGCCTGCAATTTTAAAACATCCTGATAAAAGGTCTGAATTGGGTCCTCTCCAAATAGTGCCAGGTGACACCCCACTTTGAGTTCGTTTAATTGTTGGGGTACCCCAGGCACACCCAGCAGGGCTTTAATTTCAGACGCAAAGCAAAAAAGCTGGCCTGAGCAGTGATAATAGAAAGGCTTAATCCCCATGGGATCTCGCGCACAAAACAGTTTTTGCTGATAGCCATCCCAGATAACAAAGGCGAAATCGCCTATGAGTTTCTCTGGACAATGTTCCTGCCATTTTTCATAGGCTGCTAATATCAGTTGACTATCGCTCAGTTTCTCTGCTGGATAATCGCATAGGCTAAGAGTGTTTATTAGTTCTTGACGATTGTCAATGCGGGCATCGGCGGTAATTGCTAACTTTCCTTTAGTCAAAGGGAGCTGTTCATGGATTGACTCGGGTGTGGTCCATAGCATGCAATGGCCAAAGCCAATGTTGCGATCGCACCAAATATCACGTCCATCGGGACCACGATGAGCCAATACATCGACCATTTGTGAGAGTGTCTGAGATTCAACCGGGCGCTGATCCAGATAATACAGCCCTACAATAGCGCTCATAGGGTTACTCCCTTACTAGAAAGCGATTTGAATCGACTCAAATTTTGCAAGCCCCCCATAATGACGCGATCCTCATACTCAATCCAGGCATGAGCCTCAAATGCACCATCCATGGCCACACCAATGTGTAGCTGGTGAGTATAACCGTATCGGGTCAGCAACAGCTGAGTCGTTAATGCCTTTGCGAGGCATTTAGCCCCGCCTGGGGTATAGCAGCCAGCAACGGTGACAGACCAGATAATGGCATTGATAGAAACAGGATATTGGGGCTTATGCTTCTCCCATTTTGTAGCCATGGTGGTCAAGTGTTGGCGTACTACCTTAAATGGCAGCAGCCATAACGCCACCCGGATTAAATTTAGGCATAGACTAGCGTAGAATAGTACCCTACGCTGTCGCCAGAAAAGCTTAAAATACTTTTTGAGATTACGAGGCTGTTTCATTTTTCACCTCAATCAAACAGGCATTTTTTAGCTCTAGTAAGAGTTTTAGCAATTCCTGCCGACAGGTATCTGGTGGCACATCATACTCTTCTTGCAAAACGTCATGGAGTTGCTCAAACCGACAAGGGTGCTGAATCAGTTCCCAAATCCGGGTTCCTACATCATTGAGACCATAATAAACACCGGACGACAGGTTCAAAATAACGACTTCACCATTGAGCTCAGATGAGATCTGATCTGGCATCGGCGAAATAATGGCTTTTGGAGAGATCTCTAATATGTTAGTCAACATAGATAGACCAAATAACTACAGCTTAAGGGCTTTCTAGAAAGCAAGCCCATGATTTGAATGATGGCTATTTCCCTTTTGTCGATTTCCCACTCCCCCTGATAGGAAGTTGTTCATAGTGATAATTCAGGGGTAGTTTGAATGACAGTAAGGTTAGGTAGACGTTATCTCAAGTTCGTATTCTGTTGCTTGCCAGCTCCTAATTGGGGCAATATCCTGTGATGTTTTAGTAATAGAGAAGGCGCACTTTAGTTAGCAGTAGTCTGACTAGCCCTATATAGCTGAGAAAAGCTCGTCATGACAACAAATAAATCAAAATACTTGGGAACACTAAATATTCGGGAACACGATCTAGTCAATTATTCTGAGCAACTAGAAAGGCCTGTGTTTACTAATTTCTTGCACTCATAGGATAGTTGCCAAAGACTCATCAAGCATCCTACAGGGATCAAAGTGCAAACTGCTACCAACTAAAGCCCTAACCAAAATTGTCTAATAAGCGCCCTTTCGTCTTAAAACAACAGTGATGGTTTTTAGGATCAAAGACAGATCATAGGGGATTGACCATTTTCTCTGATAGTTAAGATCCATCTGTACGATTTTGTCAAAGTCCTCCACATTAGAACGTCCATAAACTTGCCATTCCCCAGTTAGACCAGGTTTAACATTTAAGCGTTGAAAATGATATGTAGAATAGTGTTCTACTTCATCCGGAGTGGGTGGGCGAGTACCCACTAGGCTCATTTCCCCCTTCAACACATTGAAAAACTGTGGAAATTCATCGAGACTTGTTTTACGAAGAAACTCACCTACGCGAGTAATTCGAGGATCGTTTCTGTTCTTGAAAATATGTCCGGCTGCTTCATTCTCCACCAAGTGCTTTAACTTTTCAGCATTAGTCACCATGGAACGAAATTTCAAAATTCTAAAGGGTTTTGCCCATAAACCACAACGTCTCTGAGTATAAAAAATGGGTCCACGATTATCAGACCAAATTGCTAATGTAATTGGCACAAACAAAATCGCCGTAATCAAAAGTCCCAATAACGCACCAACAATATCTATAAATCGCTTGCGCTTACTTCGGACGGAGCGGTGTACAGGCTTGACTGCCCGTAGAACAGGAGAGTATGAAGAGAGTCGCATAACGCAAAAGGCATACTTAAGAGCAAGAGCGAATAAATGTATTCTTTCCAAATGAATCAGCTTCTGCTTTTTTTAAAGCGTTTAACCAAGACAGAAGCCTGCATTGCACTTAATAAGCGAATAACTTGCGAGCTGAATCTCATATTCGATTTGTTCCATCATCCCCAAGATGAAGCCATCATCTGGAAAAAAACATCGTTCTGTAAAAACTTTATCTACTTCACCAATCGTTTATATAGCCAAGTCATATAACAAGTGTTCTTTTTGCTACAACAGCCAGTCGTTAAATCTCCAGGGTCATCATTGCAGCTTAAGCTCTAGCAGTTTTAAAACTAGTAGATATGGGGAAGTAGATAACGGGAACATTAATAGATCATCATACCTCTTTCACTATAAACTCAGAAGCAGCTATTGTTGAGTTCAGGTATGAATCGCTCTGTGTAATGCGCTGCTAGCCATTAGTGTGTAAACCACACCGGGGCTCTACAACGCCCACAAATAATGTTTGGACTTTTTCGGTCTCCCATAGCGATAGCAATATTTTGAGTTTAAAACAGCGGAGTAGGCCAGAATTCAAACTGGATACCTGGGGAGAATGCTCTTTAATTGTCAGACTAGGGTGGCTTTGGCTGGAATTTCTCTGACCCGTGCCTATTCCGGATACTTCCTTGAAGACTCTGTAGATTTTATAGATTTTACTTAGAACGAGCCAAGTTGTATCTCTACTCGCTTTATGACCTCTCTTTGCAACCCTGCTAAGTCGACCCAACCCTTGCAGGACCTGATGATTGATTGTTTGGTAGACTACCCAAATAATCAATGCCAAGAGAATAAACAAGATACCCACAATGGTAAGTCTAGTTCTGCTTATTGGGCAGACGACCTATCTGTCTCAGGCTCATCATCTTCATTCTCGCGCTACCATACTGCGCTGGCTTTTGGTGCGACAGTGGTTTGTTCTGCTGGCGCCATCATGCAACATACTGAAACAGGTGTTTGGCACTCGCCCAATCCAGGGCTGCCTGTTTCAGAAAATACCATTGGTTTAGAGCAGTCTGATACTGATACCCAGGTGTTGACCCCTCCCATTGCTGGTCCACAAACTAGCGCATCATTCAGCTCCATCGCGGATGCAACCAATAAGAGCGCTGTAGCTGATGAGACTAGCCGCAACTGTAAGGATAGTGATTGCAAAGGATTGGCCTTTATTGAACAACGGCTACCTGAAATTCAGGAACAAGTACGGACACTGAGGGCCGAAATGCAGCAGTTTCAGACGCAGCATACGGCTCAAAATTTACAAACTCACCGGTCGGTTCTGTCCTATCGCAGTAGCGATGTGGTCCGCAGACAGGCAGAGTTGGAGGTGCGATCGCAACAATTAACCCAGCAGTTTGCCAGTCTCACCTCGGCCTTAGCGCTACAGCCCGATGAAGCCAACCACATTGCTAGCCTGCTCACAACAGATGCTGCCTATCAATCCTCTCTGCGACAGCTACAAACCCTAGAGCATAATCTTGCCGTTGAATATAGTAACCCTGACCTGGATAATAGCCAGCTTGAGAGCCTTTACACCGAGTATGCCCAAGGGGCCGAACAGCTACGTCAGATTGCCCAAACCGTTTTAGTCAAGTATATTTCTACGGCTAGCCTAGAGTCTTCCGATCCGCTATGGCAGGAAAACAGCTATCAAGCACTGCTCCAAGAACTAATGGACTTGTCTCACCTGCGTCAAATGTTAGTTGTTGAGCAAGATACCCTGGCTCAAATGGAAGACCAGCTGACACAGCGGCGTACAGAATTGGCCGTTTTATTAAAACAGTATGCTGTCATGCAGCGGCAGCTGGAAGGTCAGAATAAAATCTTGCAACAATACATTGCTAAACGTCAGGAAATCAAAAAGAACCTGACGTAGAAAAAAGCACCTCTAGTCGCATGCCTCTTGGGCTGCACGGTTAAGTATCCTGCCCCATCACTCGCTCCATCCGATCACCGCGAAAGCGAGTGACACCATATTCATTCACCGTACCGGTTTGATCGACATTAATCGATTCCGATAAGAGGATGGGGCTATTGGCAGGCATCTTTAGCAGTCGCGCATCTTGGGATCGAGCCACTCGGGCTGACACTCGCGTTGAGCGGCGCAGGTGATCACATTGATTTCTTGGCACAGCATCTGAGAAATAGAGCCATAGGCTTTACAGCGAAGTTCGACTCTACTGCTCGGTCCAGATAGGCTTTAGCAGTCTAGGTTTTGGCTGGTGAGGCTGTAATGGTCATGACTGAAAAATCCTCTCAATCAGTGGATATTTATCTCTTAGTACAGCTCATATTTTAGAAACTGGCAGGCAATAGAACCATTGTAAACTGGGATTTTTCTGGCGGTTCTTAGGCCAATGCACTTGGTCAAGGCCTTATTGCCGCTGAGAATATAGGCAGTCCAGCCTTTGAAACGTTGTTTGAGGATGTCTCCCATGAGCTTATAAAACGGCACTAGGTTTTCTGCTTTGCCTAACCGTTCGCCATAGGGCGGATTACAGATCAAAATACCGCTGTCGGCAGGAGCTTCAATGTTGGCAAAATCAGCATAATTGAATTCGATGTGCTCGGCAATACTGCTATAGTCTGCATTGGTACGGGCATCGGCGAGGATATCCAGATTGCGATCGCACCCCATCACCGGCACCCCCAGCTCAGTGCGTCGTCGCTTTTTCGCCGCTTCTACGACTGTTTGCCAAAGCGCTTCATCATAATCAGGCCAGGTTTGAAAGCCAAATCCCTGGCTGGTTTCATCCCGAAATAGACCGGGAGCAATATTTAACGCCTGTAGGCAAGCCTCAATGGGCAGGGTGCCAGAACCACACATCGGGTCGAGGAAGGCCACATCGCCGGACCATGCCGTTAGCTGCACTAGGGCCGCGGCTAGAGATTCCTTGAGCGGTGCCGTGCCCATGGCAGGCCGATAGCCCCGACGATGGAGGCTGCTGCCAGAACTGTCTAGGCTCACGGTGGCGTTGTTGTCGTTGATGTGAATATTAATCTGTACGTCGGGAATTTCTGTATCGACATCGGAGCGTTCTCCAAACCGATCTTGCTGCTGATCAACAATGGCGTTTTTGACCTGTAGCGCCGTAAAGTGGCTGTGGTTGAGGCGGTCATTTTTACCGGTGGCCTTGACGGCCAGGGTGCGCTCTGGCGATAGATATTGCTCCCAGTCGATGCTCTGAATGCCGCGATAAAGAGCGTCGCTGTCGCGGCAGGGAACACGGGCCACGGTGACAAGGATCCGAAAGGATAGTCGAGTCCAGAGGTTGATGGTGTAGAGACGGGTGCGATCGCACCGAAAACCCACCCCACAGAAGCCAATCTCCACCCCCTCTGCCCCTAGCTGTTCAAGTTCTGTTGCAGCCAGTTCTTCTAAACCACGCGCTACGGTCGCAAAACAGTTGAACATACAAACATCATCCTTGAGAACGCTTACCCAGCATGCCCCACGATGGCACCGTTGCAAATAAAAAATCTAGCAGGGAATGACCCAACTATTACTCCATAGCTAGCCGGAAACGATTGTTTCTATAAACTGTCGTCCACAGATCTTACACAAATAGTTTTGTTTATCCTGACGACGGCCATTTTTCTTGATGCTGCAGGAATTACAGCTGGGGCACAGGATTTTTGACTGCCCCCCCGCCTTTTTAATTTCCTTTTGGGAATGAGCAAAAACTTGCACCACTCGCATTTTACTCAGTTCTAAATGCTGCCGAATAGACTGGGTAGCCGCCTTAGTATCGCGTTTGGCAATAGCATGAAACAACTGCCAATGTTCAGCGTGAATAGCTTCTACGTCAATGGGTACTTGTAAAATTTGCAGCCGCAGCAGTTTCACCTGGTTTGACAGCTGGTCCAACAGAGATAGCAACCAAGGATTCTGAGAACTTTCAGCAATCAGTCGATGAAAGTCATAGTTAAGCTCTAGCTGTTTAAGCCCCTGACTATCCTGGAATGGCAAGGCTTGGTGATAAGCTTCGATTTGCGCCTCAAATGTGGCCTCAGAATCCAATAGATTTTGCTCTAGGGCCTGCAGCTGAGCTAGCGTGGCATAGCGGCAAGCCCCTTCCACTGCTAGCTGTTCTAAAGCAATCCGACAGTCGTACATATGAATGGCACTGTCTAGCGAAATCTCAACAATCGTGATCCCGTCAGGAGAATCCGTTGTCAGCAGCTGTTCCTGCTGCAGCCTTCGAATCGCTTCTCGAATCGGTGTGCGGCTAACCTCCAGCTGCTTAGCTAACTGGCTTTCATTTAGTCGTTCTCCTAGACCCAGTTCTCCAGACAAAATTGACGTCCGTAGAGCCAGATAAACACGCTCGTGTAATGGCTGAGAGGAAAACTTACTAACCAATGGCTGCAGACTTCAAACAATACTTGCATTTGTAATCTAGCCGATTCCACAGAAAATTAGAGCCAGTATGTAAATTTTGTTAAGAGAAAAGGATTTTATAAGCTCCAAAAATTTGGCCTTCAGAGGTTGCCATGGAACGCTTATACGGCCAAAAGTAGGGCCTAATTAAATTCTCAGCCCTTAAATTCTTAGTCCTAAGTGCAGTCTAAGTCACAGTTTCAACCAATATATTAGTCTCTCATCCAAATTTAAACGGTATCAGTCAATCGGCACCGATAATGCTGATCAAGCTGCATTAGGGTATGCAACAAAACATGGGCACCGTGGATACACTGTTTGGGAGTCGTGTATTCATCACTGGTATGGCTCAGACCTGAACGGCTAGGGACAAAAATCATGCCCATATCAGTAACATTGGCCATATTTTGAGCGTCATGGCTGGCTCGACTGGGTAAGGCCTGAGTCTTTAAACCCAGGTAGTCACCCACGGTGGCGATGGTGTTGTAAATATGAGAGTTAACCAGAACAGGCTCATTTCTCAGGGTAGGGTGGAGCTGAATGCGGGTTTGGGTCGCCTTGGCAATGTCATCCATGGCCGTTACCAGCATGGCCTCCATTTGGTCTAGACAATCATTGGATAAGTCCCGCATTCCTACAACCATTTCAACATGTCCGGGGACTGTATTGACCACATTGGGGGTGGGGGTAAGCAACCCCACCGTAGCCACCTGATCGCCGGTCATGGCGTTGTCTTTGAGACAGCCGATGCGATGGATTGCCAGGACCAGCTCAGAGGCAGCCACCAGGGCATCCTGGCGCATTGACATGGGAGTGGTGCCAGCGTGGCTAGCCTGGCCTGCAACAGTGATGCTGTATCGCCGTTGACCAACAATACCAGTAACGAGACCAATATCGTTACCAGTAGCTTCTAAAACAGGCCCTTGCTCTATATGCAGTTCCACAAAGGCAACCAAACTCCGGGTATCTCGTTGGGCTAACGGCAGCTTTTCCCAGTCTCCCCCCAGTCGTTCTAAGTTGTTCTGAATAGAGTTGTTGTCATGGGTGGAACGATAGTGCTCTAAATTGAGTAGAGCTTTGCTACCCATGGCTTTGCTACCAATCATAGTGCCTTCCTCATCGGTAAAAACAATTACCTCAATGGGATGGCTTAACCGGATATTGTGGTCATACAGGGTGCGGACCACTTCAAGACCTGCGAGCACACCATAGGTGCCATCGTAGATGCCGCCATCGGGAACCGAATCAAGGTGGGATCCAGTGGCAAGAGCCGGTGCGTCAGGATACTGGCCTGGATAATGACCGATCAGGTTGCCAGCCGCATCAATTGTAACGGTCATGCCCGCGGCTGCCATACGCTCCTGGACCCAAGCGCGGGCTCTGATGTCATCATCACTAAACGCCAGGCGACGGATACCGCCCGTGGGCAAGATCCCAATGGTGGCCAGCTCACCAATGGTCTGCTGTAGACGACAGCCATTAATGGTCAGAGACCGGGCTGATGGTCGTATTGTTTTTAACTGCATTTATTTTGAGAAGCTGCCAGTGAATGTACAAAGTCTGGGTTAATACTTAATTCCAGGGAAAAGACTTTGCTACTGACAAATTCAAAAGCTGCTGAGTATTCCAGCGACCGGTGCTGCTGGGTTGAATGCTGCTTGCAGAAGTCGTTCCATAGGCCTTTTCTAGGCTCTGGCTCATATAGACCAGCTGTTCTGTTGTCCAAGGATTCGAAGCTTGTTTTTTAATCATTTTGTGGCCTCCTACTGAATATTCTGTTGTTCTTTCACGATAGAAAAATACAACAACAGATACCAGCACTAGCTCGAATCGCTTACATGAGTAGATTAGATGGAATGTGTCAATTTACCATGTCAACGGCTATTCGATTACAGGTTTGGACTAGCTGTTCTAGCTCAACTGTGATCAATCGCCCCTGGTCAATAACCTTTTTACCGTTGATAAAACTGTAGTCTACGGCGGGAGGCTGACAAAAAATGAGGGCGGCGACAACATCGTGATGACTGCCGACAAAGGCGGGGGTATCTAGATTAAAGGCAATAAAGTCAGCAGACATCCCCGGAGCCAAGTAGCCGATGTCGTCTCGGCCTAAGACCTGTGCCCCCCCTCTAGTAGCGAGTTCCAAAGTTTCACGGGCGCTGATGGCCGCCGCTGATTGATCGCGGACACGGGCTAGCAGAAAAGCTGTGCGAGCTTCTTGTAATAAATGGGTAGCATCGTTGGACGCGGCCCCATCGACACCAATACTCACCGGCACGCCTGCTTTCATCATTTTGCGGATGGGGGCGATGCCGCTGGCCAGACGCATGTTGCTACAGGGGCAGTGGGCTACGCCAGTGTGGGTATGGGCAAATTTTTGGATGGCGGCATCGTTAAGTTGCACACAGTGGGCATGCCAGACATCATCTCCCAGCCAGCCCAGGGATTCGGCGTAGTCACCGGGTCTGAGGCCAAATTTCTCCAAGCTGTAGTCCACGTCACTTTTGTTTTCAGCTAGGTGGGTGTGTAGGCGCACCCCTGGATAGGTGCGGGCTAGCGCGGCTGATTCCCGCATGAGATCGGGGGAGACTGAAAATGGGGAACAAGGGGCTAGTACTAACCGCAGCATGGAGTGGCGGCTGTTGTCGTGATAGGTCTCGATTAACCGCTGAGAGTCTTTGAGGATAGCAGCTTCAGTCTCTACTAGACTGTCGGGAGGCAGCCCTCCCTGGCTTTCGCCGACGCTCATACTGCCGCGACTGGCGTGGAAGCGTAGGCCAATGTCTTGAACGCCTCGAATCTCGTCGTCGAGGGTGCAGTCATTGGGAAAAACGTAGAGATGATCGCTAGAGGTGGTACACCCAGAGAGCATCAGTTCGGCGGCGGCCATCTGGGCGCTGGCGTAAATAGCTTCGCTGGTGAGATTAGCCCATATGGGATATAAGGTTTGCAGCCAGCTAAAGAGATCGCAGTCTTGCGCAGCAGGAACGGCTCGAGTCAGGGTTTGGTAAAAGTGGTGGTGGGTGTTAACCAGACCGGGTAAAACAATATGTCTACCGCCAAAATCGATGACTTCATCTGCTGTATCGGGCAGTATCTCGGTTGGCCCCACCTGGTGAATTACATTGTCTTGAATAAATAAAGCCCCGTCCCGGATTTCCCGGCGCTGGTCATCCATGGTGACGAGGGTGTGAATGTGTTTGACCAGTAGGGTGCTCATGGTTTAGTGCATAGGGCCAAGCAATATTGTTTCAGAAATGGCGTTCATAATTGTGGTGCCGTCTTCAGTGGATAGGTCGGTGTACCACTGCTGGGTTTTTTCCGGGACTTTGCCATGGGTCATATTGGAGCGTTTGCGGGCTTTGAGGATGATCTGGGCTACTCGCTCTAGACGGCTAGCCTGATAGCGTTCCAGGGCATCTGATACGGCGATGTTGGTGGTGCATAGATAGTTGGCTAGCATCCAGGCATCTTCCATGGCTTGGCAGCCCCCCTGTCCCAAATCGGGCGCGGTGCTGTGGGCGGCATCCCCGATGAGGGCGACTCGGCCTTTGACCAGGGTTTTAAGGGGTTCAATGTCATGAATTTCAACTCGATTGGTGGTGGCTGGATCGAGCTGCTGGATCAGTGTGTGTACTGGTTTAGCCCAGCCGTCAAAGTGACCTAGCAGTTCCTGACGATAGCTGTCAGGGTTGTTCTCGGTGCCTTTGGGTAAGGGCACATCAAGGAAAAAGTAGAAGCGATCGCAACCCACCGGCATCACCGACGCCCGCTGACCATCGGCGACATAGATATCCCAGCTGTTGGGTGGTGCCAGGGCATCGCTGACCGGTACCAGCCCGTTCCAGTTGACATAGCCCACATAGCGCCGCTCGGTGGGCTGACCCAAAATATAGGAGCGAATAATGGAGTGGGTGCCATCAGCTCCGATTACAACATCACCCGTAGCACGATGGCCATCTTCAAAAATGGCCGTGGCACTATCGGCGGTCTGCTCAACTGCGACACAGCGCTTATTGAGCTGAACGTTTTCTGTGCCAATGGCGTCTAGTAGCATCTGTTGTAAATCAGTGCGAGCGACCGGATAGGGAGCCTGCCCCACCCGCTCCACCAGCGGCGACAGACTAAAACCGGTGAGCAGCTCGCCAGTTTTGCCATCGTAGTAGGCCATATGTTCCATAGGACCGCCAATAGCGGCTATTTCAGGCCCCAGGCCCAGCCGGTTTAACACCTTTACCCCGTTAGACCAGAGGGAAATTCCGGCCCCGGCGGGTCGCAGGGCTTGCACTCGGTCATAAATCTCGACATCATAGCCAGCTTGTCGCATGGCCAGGGCCGTCGTTAGACCGCCCATCCCAGCGCCCACAACAATGACTTTTAGCTTTTCCATTTATCTGGGATTAAACGACATGATGTTTCACACAGACCCGCTAAACAACTCTAAAAAGAGAACTGGGTTTGCAAATTGAAAACATAGATGTCGGAATTATCGCTGAAATTGTTCGCATTGTTAATCCAATAAACAGACGGAACAATGGCAATGTTGTTGGTTAGCGGATAGCGATACGAAAACTCAATCTCTTCTTGGGTAGCCCCATCGCCGCCGCCGGAGACCAAGAAATTGCGTCCGTCGGTGACATCAAAGGGGCGCAGATACGAGATGGTGGCTAGGGAACCAGGCTTGAGCAAATCATGAAACGCTAACCCGAGCTGAATAGATTGAGCATTGACATCACCATCGGGTCGTCCGGGGGTGATCGCCGACAGGTCGGTACTGCCATAGCTATAGCGACCAAACAGACCTAGCCAATCTAACGGCTGCCAGTCGAAATTAAACAGAAAAGTATCGGCGGTCGCTCCGTCTAAGGGGCCACCAAAGCCATCATCAGCAAAACCATAGAGAGGTTCACTGGCTGCACCGCCGACCAAACCATTCGCATTGGCCTCTAACTCACTGCGGGTGTAAAGAAACCGCAGCGACAAATCGTCGGTGGGAAAGACCTCCAGCTGAGCTGTCAACGTATTCGTTCCATCAAACAATCCTCGCGAAGCATCGCTAGATGAACTATTTGGCAGAAATTCAGTTGCTTCAGCCAGGTAACCTAGGGATAGCTCCACCTTGTCGAGCACATCCCACTCAACTACCACACCAGCACCTCGGTCCACGGCATTTACCTGGGTACCGCCACTGGAGTTAAAGCTGTTAGCACCGGTCACTAAAAATGTGTACTTATTGTTATCAAAGTGGCGGTACCAGTTGACTTTAGGGCCAGCGGTCACAAAAACTTTATCGCCCAGGGGAAACGAGTAAAAGGCTTCTCGAAGAATGACATCATCCTCTAAGCGACCACCTTGTTGGGCCGTAAATGGGGTGCCAAAGGTATTAAATAAGCCAGCGGAGGCAAAGTTATTAGCTGGTGAAACACCGTCACCGACGGCTAGCTGCAGGATCAGCCTGTCTTCTCCTGTAAAGGATGTCAATAGGTTGAGCCAGGTTAAATAGCTAAAGGTAACTTCGGGATCATCGGTAATGGTGCGCACCAACGGCTCGCCATTGGCATCTCGAGCAGCGGCAAAGACGTTGATCCCCTCCGCTTGGATATCACCGCTTGCTGTCACCCCGGTCAGATGACCAAACACTCGGCCACTCAGCTTTGTTGTTGTGGAAAACTGGGTGTCCTCCAGGATGGTCACATCCGCCTCTAGCGCATCAACCCGCCCCCGAATGGAGGCTAATTCAGCCGCAAAATCTTCTTGTAAACGTTGAATGGCTTCTAAATCTGAGTCTCCTAGACCTCCCATCAACTCAAGAATCACATCCAGACAAGCATTTAAACCCGCCGCAAACTCATAGCGAGTCATGGCTCGATTGCCACGAAACGTGCTGTCTGGATAGCCTTCAATACAGCCGTACTCTTCCACCAGACGAGTCAATGCCGTGTAGGCCCAGTCCGTTGGTAGTACATCGTCCAGTTCACTAACGCTGGTCACTTGAGCCAGCTCGGTTTCAGCAACTAAATCGGTCGCGCTAGGGCTGGTTGCTAGACCGGCAGACTGAAATTCCGCAACATTCGTGGAGCTTGTGTCAGGTATGTCAGCCAGTGGAGCATGATCCAAAAGTTGACTATCTGGCAGCTCGCTTACACCGACAGAGTCGAGGGTTGAGACCAGTGGCACATCATTGGGCGACACATTATCGGGCTCTGGGGTTTCTACCCTCTCTCCATCTAACAGCTCGGTTTTAGCAATCTCAGCCTCAGAAGTAGAAACAGCCGTCAGCAACTCAGAAATTGCTTGTTGACCAGTTGGCTGACTTTGTTGACGGGCAATCTGTTCGTTAGCCAGAACGCTGCCCCCTAAAACCCCCAGCCAAGTCCCCGTCGTCAACAATACTTTACAGAAAAACGAAGGGGTCAATGGAGCCGACACACCGTTAGTCACCATAAACATCTAGCGAATTCCCCACACCATGGAATTAAATTGTTCGCTTACGCTAACAGGAAGAATAGATGCTGACTGTATACAGAAGAACTTTTTTTGTTTCATACATCACCTTAAATACGTAGACGGCCCCATAACCTAGCAAAAAGTAAAGCGTTGTGACATAGCCGGTGAGTGTCGTTTTACACTCACAGCGTCGAGGCCAAGGCTTGATAAAAAGGAGATTTTTTGGTGAGCGAACAAGAGGGAATTATTCAATATCCAGATGAAACAGTGGCAGAGTCACCGCCTGAACCTGCGATCGCAAAAGCCACAGATCTAATCTATGGCCTAGAGTCCAAACCACCGTTACGAGATACGCTGTTTGCAGCGGTTCAGCATGTTTTAGCTAGCTTTATTGGTATTATTACCCCCTCTTTGATTATTGGCGGGGCGATTGGCCTAGAACCTGAGGATAGGGCTTATTTAATCAGCATGTCCCTATTTGTCTCAGGTATTGCCACCTTTATTCAAACCCGACGCATTGGACCTGTCGGGTCTGGATTGTTGAGTATCCAGGGCACCAGTTTTGCCTTTATCGGTCCAGTTATTGGCGCAGGGACAGCTGCTGTCGCAGGCGGAGCTACACCGGCCCAGGCCTTGGGGGTAATTTTTGGCATGTGTCTAATTGGCTCTTTTATCGAGATGGTGTTTAGCCAATTTATCGAGGTAATCAGTCGAATAATTACGCCTTTGGTAACCGGTACTGTAGTTATGCTGATTGGGCTCACCCTGATCAATGCAGGCGTTTTAGCCATGGGTGGCGGGGCTCTGGCTAAGCAAAATGAAACCTATGGCAGTGCCCAAAATGTCTTCCTATCTCTGTTAGTCTTGGCCATTATCATCATTCTCAACAGCAGTCGTAATACTTTTCTGCGCATGGCCTCCATCGCTATCGGTTTGATTGTTGGCTACATTATTGGGATGTCCATGGGGCTGGTGGATTTGAGTCGGCTCAGCCAAATGGCCATTTTTACTCTCCCAATACCATTTAAGTATGGCTTTGGGTTTAACCCAGTTGCATTTATTCCCTTTGCTTTTTTGTATCTGATTACCACCATCGAGTCCATTGGTGACTTAACCGCCACATCAGTCGTCACCGGACAGCCCATTCAAGGAGAAACCTATTTTCGCCGCATGCGAGGTGGTGTTTTAGGCGACGGCCTTAACTCTTTTATTGCGGCTATTTTTAATACCTTTCCCAACACTACATTTAGTCAAAATAATGGAGTGATTCAACTAACTGGCATTGGTAGCCGCTATGTTGGATACTTTATCGCTGTTATTCTCAGCTTATTGGGTCTGTTTCCTATTATTGGTGGTGTCTTGCAGGCTATTCCTCAACCTGTTTTAGGTGGAGCAACCATCATTATGTTTGGCAGTGTCGCCACCGCTGGGATCAAGATTATTTCATCCATTGAAATTGGCAGACGGGAAACACTGATTTTGGCCACATCCCTAGGTCTGGGCTTAGGCGTCACCTTCGCTCCAGATTTACTCTCGGACATGCCAATTTTGATCAAAAATATCTTTGGTTCGGGCATCTCCGCTGGGGGTATTTGTGCTCTGGTTTTAAATATTTTATTACCAGGAGAGCGTAAATAATTGACAGAGCTATTAGATGCTCGATAGAGGCAATCTGCGGCAAAAGTATGCCAGCTCAGAGGTGGTAAGATATGCTGTTACTGCCTGATATCCTGCCCTCGTTTTCCCTGAGGTAAGCATGCCCTCACCGTTATGGCCTATCTCCAAACGACTGACCGGAGCGCTAACCCTAGTCATTGCCCTATTAGGAATTGCCTGTGCATCTATCCTACTAATCATTGCCGAGAAAGAGATCAGCCCCTATGCAGCTACCTTTGATCGCCTTAGTATCGCCACCGCTATTTTTTTGTTGTGGTATGGCATCCCCCGAATAAGTGGACGGTCAGCTAACACAAATGCTGCCGAAGTTCCCAAAAGGCTGGTCCCAACGCTAGATTTAGTGGATATCGGGTTATTGCTCCTGTCAGGCACAGCATTCTCTGGGTCTTTGAGCCTTTGGGCTTGGTCACTGACCCAAACCAGTGTGGCAAATTCCACTCTCTTGAATAACATGATGCCTATATTTACCACCCTAGGCGCATGGCTATTTCTTAAAGAGTCCTTTAACCCAAGGTTTCTATGGGGAATGTTTGTTGCCATTGTAGGAGCCATTTTGATTGGCTTCGGGGATTTACAACTTACTAACGGGTTGATAGGTGATGAAGCTGCTCTGGCAGCGGCATTACTGTCTGCCATTAATATTCTCTCTATCAAACAGCTGCGTATCCGGTTTGATGCCGCTTGGATCATGCTGTGGACCAGTTTTATCGGCAGTCTAGTGGTGATGCTGCTATTGTTTGCCCTACAAGAGACTTTTTTCCCAAGTACGATGGTGGGATGGGGTGCTGTAGTCTCGCTGGCTATTTTTTCACAAGCTTTGGGACAGGGGCTGCTCACCTACAGTCTAAAAGTATTTTCAGCCGGGTTTGTTTCTATTTCAATGTTGTCAATCCCTGTGATTGCAGCTGTTTTAGCCTTGCTGATATTAGATGAACGGCTAACGTTATTCAACTGGTGTGCGTTTGGTATTGTTCTGGGTGGTATTTATATTGCCATATCTTCCAAAGCTCCTGAGACAGACGATGAAGCTGAAAAGCTAAGATTGGACATCCCGGAAGAGGTCAAGGTTGAAACCGCAAATTAATTAACTTGGGATAGGGATACCGTTCAATGCTCGATCTAATTTCTAGCCGCTGGATAAAGCCAGAAGCTTAAAATCTTAGTCAACATAGGCATGACTGGATAGGTGAGCAGGGCAGAAACAAACGTAACAGATATGAACAAGCCTACAAAAGATGGCAGGGGAGATAACACATCACTCAGCAGAGCATTTGCTAGCAAAATGAGAGGGTATACTGCCAACACCCCTAAAATCACTTGTTTATAATAGGCGGGCTGAGTATCGTCTAAGTTTCCCGTTGGCTTAGAAAACCATATTTCCATCCCGCTAGTCATATGCCGTAGTGTACGTCTCGCCACTAATCCTTTAGATTTATCAATCCATTGTTGATAGACAGATGATGTTGCCCAGCAGCGTAAATGATGATAAGAAACAAATCTAACAATAACCACATACTCAGCATAAGCATTGTCCCTAGGACGTAATATCTCAGCTCCTAAAAACCCTTCAAATTGATGAGCAGCCAGGCTGATCCCTCTGGCCCAAGCTTCGTAATCCTCTAATTTGTTTGGGGCAATAATTTCGGAAATTACTAGAGTAACCGGCTCAGATGGTAGATAGGTTTGAGTGGCAGGGCTCATGAAATGAATGGCTTCGCGATACCCAAATCATAGTCGTTGCTGGTTTAGGAAACGAGCTGGACAATTGAAAACTACCCCTATGATGGCTCTTCTAAACAGAAAATATCAAGTTTTATATTTGAATATATTGTTTTTTAAAGGATAGAGAAGGCCGTTTAGTCTTAGTAGATGGGCGGGCACTCTGCAGTCATCTGACGTGTGTATGCAATCAATGTTTGCCGAACCAATGTTTGCCGAACAGGTTTGTAACGTTAGAGCTTTCAAAAAGCTTATCGTTTATCTACTCTCAAAATCGTAAAAAGAATGAAAAAGCTAGCAAAATTTCTCCTTTCTACCTTTCTAATTTCTCCTATTTTTGTTGCTATTCCCCCTGATGCCAGTGCAAATGTTAGCGTTGACAACTTAGCTGATGGTGGTTATTACCGTCTAAAGAATCGGTTTCGTGGTGACAGCGAATGCCTCGAGGGCAATCAGGCTGGGTCTCCAGTCCATGGTGGCAATGCCTTTATGGATCAGTGCCAGAACGTTAGCGGGCAACTGTGGAAATTCGAGCCTGCAGGTAATGGCTATTTCCGCATGAAGACTTGGTTCCGGGGTGATGGCGAATGTCTCGAAGGCAATCAGGCTGAGTCTCCAGTTCACGATGGCAGTGCCTTTATGGACGAATGCCAGAACGTCAGCGGGCAACTGTGGAAAGTTGAGCCTGCAGGTAATGGTTATTTTCGCTTAAAGACTCAGTTCCGAGGTGATGGCGAATGTCTCGAAGGCAATCAGACTGGCTCCCCAGTCCATAATGGCAGTGCCTTTATGGATCAGTGCCAAAACGTCACTGGGCAACTGTGGCAAATTGTTGAGACTGGCTACTAACGCTAAGTTTAGTGGAAATTACTCATACAAGCAGTACTTTCATAAACAACTTCTAGGTTTGAGAGCCTAGGGGTTGTTTATGATGTTATCAAAGATTACTTCAAAGTTTTACCTTTTTTATGAACCAAAGTAAATCAGTTTTATGCTTTCCAAGCTGTGATCATTGCCTATTTTATTCGCTATATTTTGCTCGTTCATGGGCCAGCTCTCCCAAAATATAGGTTGCCTGAACGGTTCGATCGTCGCCCATCATCACCAGGGAAAAAATGCGATCTGCTAGCTCTTTTAGATTATCTGGGGTATCAGAGTTGTTGCGAAAGGCCAGCAAGGGGGTAGCCTGTGGATCGAGCACAATAAAATCTGCGGCTTTGCCAAGGTCAAAGTTGCCAATACTGTCCTCTAGGCATAGGGCTTTTGCACCACCCAAGGTGGCTAAAAATAAAGCTTTGAAGGGAGATAATTTTTGACGCCGTAACTGCGCGACTTTGTAGGCCTCATTTGCGGTTTGTAGTAGGGAGAAACTGGTGCCTGCGCCCACATCTGTTCCTAGACCGACCTTAACCGGATACTCTTTAGACTTTGCCTGTTCTAGCTTAAATAAGCCACTGCCGAGGAACAGATTTGAGGTGGGACAAAAGGAAATAGCTGACTTAGCATCTGAGAGTCGCTGAAATTCAGCATCTGTCAGCTGCACCCCATGGGCAAAGACTGATCGTTCCTTGACTAGTCCGGCCTGATCGTAGGTATCAAGATAGCCCTGGTAGTCAGGAAATAGCTGCTTTACCCAGGCTACTTCATCGACGTTTTCAGATAGGTGAGTGTGTAGATAGACATCTGGAAATTCCTGCAGTAGCTGCCCCGCTAACCGCAGTTGTTCGCCGGTGGAGGTAATGGCAAATCGGGGAGTGACCGCATAGTGAAGTCGACCTCGCCGATGCCACTTTTGGATCAATGTCTTAGTTTCTTGGTAGGAGGATGCGGCGGTGTCACAGACCGCGTCGGGTGCATTGCGATCCATCATGACCTTGCCGGCAATCATGCAGAGATTTCGACGTTCTGCCGCTTCAAAAAAGGCGTCTACGGACTGGGGGAATACAGAGGCAAACACCAGGGCAGTGGTAGTGCCATTGCGCAGTAGCTCATCTAGGAAAATCTCGGCGACGTTATCTGCGTAGGCTTTATCCTTAAACTTACTTTCGGTGGGAAATGTATACTGATTGAGCCATTCTAGGAGCTGTTCTCCATAGGCGGCAATCATACCGGTTTGGGGATAATGGATATGGGTGTCGATAAATCCCGGCATGATCAGCCGACCGGGATAGTTTGTAATTGGGATCTCTTGATAGTCAGATTGTAAAGCCGCATAGCTACCCAACGCTTCGATATGGCCATCGGCTAGTACCATCAGCCCATCGGCAATGTAGCGAACGCTCTCTAGCTCAGGTGTGTAAAAGGGATCGTCGATAAAGTCTAAAAACGATCCGCGAATGCCTTTGAGCTGGGGCGGACCCGACTGGCTGTCTAGGGAGGACATGGGATAGGGAGGGCTAGATGCTAAGGGGGATGTGTTATTAAATCACACATTTTATTCTAGAAATGTTTATGAAAAGGGAGCACGGCTGTGCTCCCCACAGGTTGGTGAGAAGACTGCTACTGGCTCTGGGAAGATTGGTCTTTCTGGGTGTACTGTTTTTGTTGAGTATTGGTCTGTTTGGACTGTTGTTTGCCATAGCCGCTAGACGACTGGGTCTGGCTGTGGTCTTTCTGGCGTTTGGACGGTGTGTAAGACTGGCTTTTTTGCTGGCTATAGTCTTGGGCAGCGGCAGCCGGTAGTGGTGCCCCAATAACGGTAGTTAGGGTAATGAATACGGACTGACAAGTTAACACAAGTGCGATCGCAACCACGCTAAATAATCGACGAACTCTCTTCTTCATAGATCCTCATAAGTGCCAGTAAACAGATCGGAAATACCGTTGTAGCATTCTTGTAAAGAGCCTGTGCCTCAATCGGCTGTAATATCCACATCGGCCCCGTCAGACACCATCGCCTCAACCGCAGGGCGCTTACCCAAGCTTTGCAGCACGCTAGCAACCGCAGAGGCAATCTGCTGCCGCTGATTTACCAAATAGACACTCACCAGCGTCAGGGCCACACCAATCCACTGTAGAGTGGTCAACAGTTCACCTAAAAAGAGACTACTAAACAGCAGAGCAAACACCGGGGTGAGAAAAATCAGTGCACTGACACTGGTCATGTTGCCATTGGCTGCAAGATAAAAGAACATACCGTAGGTCAACGCCGTACCAAAGATGGTGGCATAGGCCAGACCCACCCAGTCTCCCACCAGCAGATCGGCGGTGGGATTAGTTTCCCACAGCGCAGACATCACCATTAGAGGCAGTCCGCCCAGGATCATGTGCCAGCCAGTGGCCACAATCGGGTCCGCATGGCGTTTCACGTAGCCGACGATAATGGTGCCCGCCGACATAGACAGTGCCGCCAGCAGCATGAGCAACTCCCCACTTTGCAACAGCGCATCCCAATCCAGCGCCCCATCATTGACACCCTGAATCCAGCTGCCAATGGGGATACCATTCTCCATAAAGCTGTAGATCCAAGACTCAGGCAAACCGCACAGACTAATACCAGCGATACCGATGGTCAGCCCCAACCAGCCCCACAGACCAATCAGGTTGCCAAACAGTATTCGTGCCAGTAGGGCCACCACTAGCGGTTGAGCATCAATTAAAACCGCCCCTAATCCAGCCCCTGTATTCACCAGCCCGGTGGTCAAGAGACCTTGAAACATGGCTCCATCCACCAGAGCAAACAGACCAATCCAAAGCCAGGCAGTCCAGGTTTTAGGCTGGGGCAGCTTGAGCACAGCGGCCACAATGAGCGTCAAAATTCCGGCTGGCAACAACCGGAAAGATGCCAAAAACAGAGGTGTAGTGTGGGGAATGATATATTTCATCGCCACCATCGCCGTTCCCAAAAAGAAAAAGGGAGCGACTAGAAACAGTGGAGATTTTGCCAGATCGTTCTTTGGTAGCTGCATAGGCTTGAAAGGGTAAAGTCTACGGACATCACAGCCCTGTGACCACGACCCATTGATTCTAGAGGGAGAAAGCTGCCTGAGAACGACAAGCTTGTTACCGTACGCACACCATGTCACATCTCTTTAAACTAGATAGAACACGCCGGTATTTCCTTTGAAATTTTAACCTCTAATCTGTATACAGACAGCATTAATTCTCATGATTTACTGACATACCAATGTACTTTGAGTATGTTTGCTTTTGCCCTGAGTTTTGAGTAATGCCGCCATCTTTTTACGAATCATAATGCCGGGGCGGTCAGTCAACATATGCTCTTCTCCGCTTGGATTTAAGGGCACATCAGAATCAGTGGATTCTAAAATGCGTTTGTCTTCCAGCGTGACCGCCCGATCAAAGGCGATCACATCATCGGCTGGGGTGTCAGCTTCAGTGTCGTTGCGCACGCAAAACTGCACCATTTGGGAGCGCCCGTCGCTAATGGGGGTCATGGTATTTACAACAATGTGCTCTAAACCATTGGGATAGTTGATTTTGAGTTTAATGGTAAAGGGCATAAACCAGTCCATGTGGAGAGTACGCATCGTTTGGGTCTCAGCCATGTTGAGGTTGTTTTGCTGCAGCTCAGGATTAACCACACCGAGTTTGCCGTAGACATGGATGCCCCAGTCAGTGTCAGTAATCTCCAGTTCGTCAGGGGTGGGGTGGTGCTCACTACCAAAGGTTTCAGTGTGAACAAAGGTGGGGTGGGCCAGGTCTAATTCGTTTTCCATTACCCGCAGCCCTGCACACTGCCAGGGTTCATAGAATTCTTGGATTAGCCGATAGCTGGGGTCGCTGGTTTCACTAATCTCAGGAATGTCAATGAGGGGATCTTCTAGACACACCCAAACATAGCCATAGCGTTCAATACAGCGGTAGGCATCGACGCGATAGCTAGATGGAATGGCACACCCAGCCTTGAGCTGAGGCACTCGGGCACAGGCTCCAGACGGCTCAAACTCCCAGCCATGGTAAGGACAACAGATGCGACCCTGGCTAACCTTGCCAAGGGATAGTTTGGCGGTGCGGTGACAGCAGCGGTCTCGGATCGCTGCTGGTTTATCCTGGTCATCGAGCCATAGGACGAGGGGCTCGCCTAGGAGTTCAAAGGATTTGGGGCCCTCAGTAAGATGTTGGCGGGGAATAACAGGATACCAAAAACGACGAAAAATTGGCTGCTGTGTGACGAGCATAGGTGGGGAAGGTAAAAAAATAGATGCTAATTGTATTCAGAAAGCATCTAATGTTTTGTAGTTATTCATACGAGATGCGAAGAATGAGACTATCCCGCTCGTTTGACTTGAATCAGTTCTGCACAGATGCTAACGGCAATTTCGCCGGGAGTGAGGGCTCCAATATTAGCTCCGATGGGGGCGTGGATACTGTTTAGCTGCGGGTCTGGGATGCCTTGATCTCGCAGGGATTGTAATACCATCTGCACACGCTTTTGGGACCCCATCATGCCGATATAACGGTAGGGAATGTTTTGGGCGAAGATGCTCGATAGAGCGGCCAGATCCATGGGGTACCCACGTGTTACCAGAGCTATAAACAGGGTAGATACTGGACCAATCTCTTGCAGGGTCTGGTCAATGGGCTTTGTAGAAATGAAGCTGGCTTGAGGGTAGGTATGGGCGTTGGCGAACTCTGGGCGTTCATCTTGGATGGCAATTTGAAAACTGACTAGGTGGGCAACGTGCGCCAGGGCTGCGCCGATATGGCCTGCACCGATGATCAGTAACAGGGGAGGGGGTTGCAGACATTCTATAAAGGCGTCGGTTGAGAGCTGTGTTGTTGCCATGGTGGTTGGGGTGATGCTGGGCGTATCAGCGAGTGCAAATGGGGTAAGCAGCTTAACCTGTTGTCCCTGTTTAAGAGCTGTCAAGATCTCTTGGGTTAAGTTGAGAGCTTTGGAGCCGGACCAGCGTTCTAGCCAAATGCTCATCTGGCCACCGCAAATGCCTTCTTTGAGGATGTTTGTGTCACCTGTTAGATCGATGGTGGCCTGTTGTTTTTGGCCTGTTGTTAACACCGATCGCCCTTGCTGGATAATTTTGGCTTCGCCTGCGCCACCACCGATGGTGTCAAAGGTCCAGTCAGCTCCAATTAGCATTTTTGCGCCTACTTCTCGGGGAACAGATCCGTTGACCTTAACCACGGTTGCAACCACAGCGGGTTGTGAACAGAGGGTGTCCACTAGTTTTTGATAGAAATCAATAATCATAGCCATAGAGTAGGGCCAGGGGGTTATATATTAATTCCATTCGCCTTGTGATGTTGTATTTTTTCACAATCGCTAGCTAGAATTAACGATTTTTCAGGGCTCTCTATGTTTCGACGGCATGGGTGATACTAGACACTAGCAGGCTCTAAAACAGGATTGGGTTTTAGCTGTCCGTCTTCCATATAGAGAATGCGATCGGCAATGTCGAGAATGCGATTGTCGTGGGTAACGAGCAAAATGGTACAGCCCTGTTCTTTGGCCAGACGTTGCATAATGTTCACCACGTCTCGGCCTGATTGTTTATCGAGGGCGGCTGTGGGTTCATCGGCCAGGACAATTTTGGGATGACTGACCAGGGCGCGTGCGATCGCAACTCGCTGTCGCTGTCCCCCCGATAGTTCATCCGGGTAGTAATCAATGCGGTCTGCTAGACCTACATTTGTCAGCATAGCAGCGGCGATCTCATCTAGATCGCCATCGAGAAAATGAGCATGCAGCTCTAGAGACATGCGGACATTTTGTCTGGCGGTGAGAAAACTCAGCAGGTTATGGGCCTGAAAGATATAGCCAATATTACACCGTAGCTGATTGAGTATTGGTTTAGATGCACCGAGGATTTCTTGGTCTAAAATCTTTAAACTGCCGCTTTGTGCGGCCCTTAGACCGCCCATAAGGGTGAGCAACGTAGTTTTACCAGAGCCAGAAGGTCCGGTCAGAATGACAATTTCGCCTGCGCGAATGGTGAGATCAATATTGGTTAAAACCTGTTTTTTGAGGTGACCTTCACCAAAGGAATGGCTCAATTGTTGAGAAACAATAATGGGAGACATGATCGGATGCTCAAAAAAAGATAGAGAGAAGACTTGGGAACATGAGTTTTTTTTAGTGCTTTGGTATGGCTTTAAGGGCTCGTTGAAAATTAAGGAATAAGGCTTTAATAACTCCCATAGTTTGCTTGAGTCAAATCAGGATAACCTTTCTCCTCCTGGGAGGGGCAGCGGGGTGGGTTAACCGTTAGCGCAAGTGATCGAAACCCACCCCGCCTATGGCACCCCTCCCAGGAGGGGAGAAATTAGCACATCATTAAATTCCCGATCCTAAGCTCATAGTTTGAGTGTTGGCTGTTTTCCCTAACAGAAAAGTCGATTAACCTAAAGATATTGGTGTGGTGTAAGTTACGGCGAAGTTAGGGAAAAGGGTATGCTCTTTCAACCATGAAATTGTTTCTCAACAACTCCTAAGGCTGCAGAGTACACCCTAAAAACCATTCATAGCCCGCTTTCAAAGCATCCTTGCCACCCGTTTCTACAACGCTGCCGTGGGCAGGAATAACGCGATCAAAATCCCACGCTAAAACTCGACGGACTGAGGCTGCAACCTTTTCTTTATCGCGAGTGCCCCACTTTTCTAAACGGGTAGGACGGAGACTGTTGAAAGAACCAAGGGTGCGAACCGCTAGCTGAGTGACTAAACTGTAACTTTGATCAAAGTTGAATGCGGTATCGGTCAAAATTAACGTGCGACTGGACCGATGAAAAAAGACAGTTTCGTTGGCTAACACAATACCCTGGGGCAAAATTGATCCAAACCCTTGGAAAGGAAAATAATCTAATTCATTGTTAAAGCTTCCTGTCTGGTTAACCAGGGCATCAATCGTTATCTCAGGGCATTTGTCAGCAAGACCTTCCACCCCCCAGATCGTTGCGTCGGGATAGAGAGTTTGGGTTTGCTGAACGTATAAATGATGAAACAGATTGGGGGCAATAATGTGCTGAACTGTTCCCAATTCATCTAGATGATGACGATCCTGTTTTTCTAAGGTGATGGGTGAAATCAGAATTAGATCTCCATTGCTGAGACGAACAACGGTCATGCGCGTGCCAATTTCCACACCTAAGAAACGTAAGGGTTGGCGAGCAACCCAAAGATTATCGGTAACAGCAACGATTGCCATAGCAGAGACCTCACAACAAACAAGAACAGCTAGAAAATATCGGCTGGATCAGCAGTACGCAGTTTTCTCATGGCAATGGCTCCAGAAACAGAGCACATCGCAATGGTTAAAATAAGTACGGTAGTGGCCCGCCGGGTGGTCATAGCGATGGGTAACATAGTGGCTGCAAAGGCCAGCTGATAGAGACCAAAGGCAAGAACAATACTGGGTATGTAGCCCAGCACCGCCAGCAGCAGAGATTCTTGGATTAAAACGCTGAGCAGATAGCGGTCGGTATACCCCATGGCCTTGAGGGTGGCATATTCTGGCAAGTGTTCAGACACATCGGAATAAAGAATCTGATAAACAATCACAATGCCGACAATAAAACCCACCCCCACCCCCAGACCAAAGATAAACCCAATACCGGTACCGTTTGCCCAATAGTCTCGCTCTATCTGGGCAAACGCTTCGGGTGAACCAATTAAGACATCATCAGGTAGAACGGCTGACAGCTCTCGCTGGGCTTGCTCAACATCGGCCCCCGGTTTTAGCTGTATCAGCCCCACCTCAATGTGGTCAGCGCTTTGGTCAGAGAAGAGTCGTAAAAATGTGGAGTCGCTGGTGATCACATTGCCATCGGCGGCAAAAGAAGCCCCGTTGGTAAACGCGCCTACCACATCGACCTGTATACCATTGAGTTCTGCAAAGAATTGACCCGCCTCTTCGTAGGCAGCTGTTGTAAACCCATACTCAGGTCGCCCGGCTTGATCAAACAACACCTGATTAAGGGGTTGAATTTTGTGCAAATTCTGATTCACCTCTGGAAAATTAAACGAAGGTTCTGTCGGGTCAATTCCCCACACTAAAATGGCTCGCTCTAGACGGGTTTCTGGATTCTTCCACTGCCCAGTGGCGATATACACGCCGCTGACTGAGGCGACATCGCTGTGGGCCAGGGTTTGATAAAGCCGCTGTCTAGGAAAATCTTTTACTGAGAACAGGGTTTGCATTTGAGGATTGGTCAATACCAAGTCCGCCTGCAGGTTGCGGTGGGGTTGAATGGCCGCATCGTAGAGCGCGCCTTCAAACCCCATTTGGATAAATATCAGCATGTCGGCAAAGGCAATACCTGCGATCGCAACCATCAACCGTGTTTTCTCTCGCTTCACCTGCAGCCAGGCCAGCGGTGTCTTTTTAAGAAATCGAAGTTTCATGGCTAAAGAAAATCGAACGTTCGTTATCTAAAAAAGCAAACCAGTAATAGAAACATCGGATTTAGACAAATTGGGTGCCTGGTGGGTGCTCCCCACGTCAATCACGGTCTCCACCTGCAGATTGCTCAAATTTGCTACACGCTCACTATCCTCTCGGCTAAGGGCAATCTTTACCTCCACTACCCGGCGGTCCAGATTTTCACCAGGTTCACGGGCAAACACATTTTGGCGGCTCACCTGACGACCAATTTCAATCACGTTACCCCGTAGCTCACCTGAGAATGCCTGTCCCCTGACTATTGCCGATTGCCCCAGGTGAACGCGATCAATATCGCTTTGGTATACTTCAGCAATGACCAGCATTTGATCGGTTTGTCCCAACGCGACAATGCCGTCATCACTCATTTGCTCCCCTGGTCGAGTGTAGATTTGCAAGACTTGCCCCGTGCTTGGTGCTTGAATCGTGGCCTTAGTTAACTCGTGTTCAGCACTGACTAGGGCCGCTTTAGCCGCGTCTAGCTCCACCTGAGCCCGCCGGATATCCACCGGACGGATTTCGGTCACCTGTGCCAGGGTTGACTGGGCAGCTGCCAGCTGAGCCTCTCCTGTATTCTCTAAGCGCACCAGTTCAGCACGGGCCTCCTGTAGCTGGCGTTGGGCTGTGGCGGAGGTTCGTTCTAACACCGCTTCGGCCTCCGCTTTCGCTTGATCTGCCGTATCTACTGCCAGCTGCTTACTGTCATAAAGAGAGGCCGAAATTGCCCCCGCTTCGTAGAGTGACTGGTAGCGAGTGAGTTCAGCACCAGCCGTTTGTAGCTCTGCTTGTAGCCGCCGAATTGTGGCGGTTTGAGCCTCGCGATCGCCTTCATATTGGGCCTCAATGCGGGCAATGGTCTCTCGCTGTATGCGTAACTGCCCCGTCAGTTCAGCTGAGCGCTGGGTTACTGTTGCCTGCTGAGCCAAAATCTCACCTGATTTTGCCCCGGCTTTCACTTGGTCTAGCCTAGCGACCGCTAACCGCACCTGTTGTTGAGCTTGGGTAACCTCATTTTGCAAACGCTCGTAAGAATCTAGCCTAGCGATGGGATCGCCCTTGTTGACAAGACCGCCAACATCAACAAACAGATCGGCAAGACGATCCCCATCTAGCTCCAATGGAGCAGCCACCTGAACAATTTCTCCTGTCGGTTCTAACCGACCCAGTGCGGCGACACCCGGCAGCTCCATGGGAATGGTGGCTATTTCAGGTTCATTTAGTCGACTGTAGGATGCAAACCCAAAGTATGCAATACCGCTGGACATTGCTAAGGCTAAAAGAATTAGCCACAAAAGTTTAGAATTGAGAGTAGGACTAGATTTGATCATGGTGTATCACCATTTGTATCATCAGCTGGCTTTGTTGCTGAAACCAGGCAGTTTCTTTTGTTGTGATCCCGAAGCCATGATCATAGATATATTGCACGATTAATCCGTCGATAAAGACCATGACAAAATCTACTAGTTCGGGTTTAGCTAGCTGCAGATACTCAGCTAGCGAATCTCGCATTCGTTGCCAGACCTGGCGTAACACCTGAGTGTCTTGATCTAAAACCCGAGGGGTTTGCTGAACAAAATCAACCCAGAGTAGTACCTGCTGGTAGTAGTACTGAGCATTTTGAAACACAAAGTCCACAATTGCCTGTAGCCGCCTCTCTAAATTGTCCATCTCAGGGGCTTGAGCTAAAAAGCTATAGACATCTTGTTCACATAGCTCTTGCACAAGCTGGATAAAGATATCCTCCTTACTAGGAAAGTAGTGATACAGCGTTCCTGTAGATACCCCTAGCCCCTTGGCGATCTGCCGCATCGTAATCGAACCATATCCTCGTTCAGCAAAGAGATCGAGACAGCTGTTTAACAGCTCTTTACGATAGCGATCATGATCGACGATTTTAGGCATAGCAACGATGTGGGAAACGGTAGACAGTATATTACCGCTGATTTATTTATAACGCATGTTCGTTATAAATTTCAAGAACTGATTAAAAATGATTTACCGCTGCAACGGACGGTGGCTTTGGCAAATAGGGGTAAAACTAGCGAAGCTGTCACCGGCCGTCGTAAGATTGCTGAAACCATTTCATAGAGAGAGTTTTAATCAAAAAAATGAGGCCCTGGACAGGCGCTGAACTGCGAAGGAGCCCACATCCGTTTGTTTCTGAGACGCGTCATTGCGTCCAGGCTGAAAGGGAACCGTCACCTCATGACCAGCGTTCTTTGCTGCTTGCTCAACGCCTGCACATCCCCCTAAAACAATCATGTCCGCAAGTGAAATCTGCTTCCCATTGGACTGTGAGTTGTTGAATGTCTGAACTATCGAATCGGTATCGAAGGCCTTAACTCAATGCTCGAATCAATTTCATTTGAGTCTCGGAATGCCCGTAGTATTTCAGGTCAGCCTCAAAGAAATTGGCTTTTTCCAGTATAGCTTTGAGGTGTGAGAAGCACTCAAAGCTATACTCCCCGTGATAGCGTCCCATGCCGCTGTTACCGACACCCCCAAACGGCAGGTTAGAGTTGGTGTTTTGCATCACTGCATCATTGATAGCACCGCTGCCAAAGGGAATCTCACTCAAGAAACGCTGCTTAGTGGCCTTGTTATTGGAGAATAGGTAAGCAGCCAGGGGCTTCTCAAAGCTCTTGATGATTTCAAAGGCCTCGTCAAGAGTCTCGTACTCAACAACGGCAATAATAGGGCCGAAAATTTCGTCTTGCATCACCGCATCATCGAGCGAAACGTTATGCATTACGGTTGGCTGAATAACCCGTTCTTCTCGGTTCATTGCGCCACCGTAGTAAACCTTATCAGGGTCAATCAATGCGGCCACTCGGTCAAAGTTTCGCTCATTGATGATTCTGACAAAGTTCTTATTCTCCACGGAATAGTGATGCTTCTTGATTTCCTGCACCATTCGGTCAAGAACTCTATCTTTGATGCGCTTGTGTACCAGCACGTAGTCTGGCGCAAGGCAGAGCTGCCCCGAATTCACAAACTTAGACCAAATGAGACGTTTGACACCGACATCCACTGCGGCATCCTCCGCGAATATAGCCGGGTTCTTACCGCCTAACTCCAGGGTGACGCTAGTCAGGTGCAGGGCTGCTGCCTTATTGACGATTTTGCCGACCTGGGGACTGCCAGTGAAAAAAATTTTGTCGAAGCGCTGATTCAGTAAGGCTGTTGTTTCTGGAATGCCCCCTTCAATCACCCTCAAGTAGTTAGGATCGAAGTTTTCGTTAATTAACTTTGCCATCACTCGGCTGGTTTCTTCCGGTAGCTCACTGGGTTTTAGAATCGTGGTGTTCCCAGCCACCATGGACCCAACGACCGGAATCAAGGAAAGGTTGTAAGGAAAATTCCAGGCCCCAATTACCAGTGTGACGCCGAGCGGTTCTGGCACAATGTAGCTTTTGCCGGGTTGGTTCAGTAGGTTAGTTGAAACCTTCCGAGGCTTAACCCACTTCTTGACGTTCTTGATGGCTATCTCCAGTTCTTCAAAGAGAGGAAAGAGTTCAGTGAGCTGGGTATGATACTTTGACTTGCCAAAGTCTTTATCGATAGCTGCGTAGAGTTCATCTTCATAGCGATGAAGGAGGTCGCGGAACTTTTCTAGCTGTTTGATCCGAAATTCGACCGGGCGTGTGGCATTGCTCCGAAAATACTGGCGTTGGTTTTCTACCAACACTTGGACTTCTTGTTCACTAATGGTGGTTCCAGTTTGAGTAGTCATGATTTGTTCTCCAAGTAGGTAATAGGTATCGATTGATTGGTATCTAAACAAGGTGTTGCTGCGATGTCGCGGCAGAGATTGGCCACTATGCTAAGTGAGCTACCTGGCTTTTCTGGGCTATTGGACTTTCTGTTGTTGCGCCTGCTGTGAGAGAGACGAGAATTTCTTTGCATTGTGCTAGACTCATCAGCCGTGGCACGGCGTAGAACGACCTCGCTTCCTTGAGCGCATTTCTGGTAATTACGTCATAGTCCTTTGTTTCAAGTTCTTTGAATCCGTCAGGAATATTCAGCTGCTGCCTCAGAGCATCGACTCGCTCAATAAATCTGTCAGCCAGTTGCTCATCAGACCCTGCACTAACGCCACTCAGCATTCGCTCTAGCTGGGCAAAGCGGTCTGCACTCACGGGCTTATTGAACCGCAAGATTCGTGGCAGGATGATGGCATTAGTAAGGCCGTGCGGCGTGTTGTAGTGTGCACTGAGCTGATGCGAGATCGCGTGCACGTAACCAAGGCCGGACTTATTAAATGAATACGCGGCCAGGAAGGAGGCAAGTGCAACCAACTGACGGGATTCAAGGTTATTTCCATCCTCATAGACAACTGGTAGATGCTCGAGAAGTAGCTTGATAGCCCGCTTGGCATCTCGCTCAGCATCACTGAAGCGATTAACGGAGGTATAGGACTCAATTGCATGGGTTAAGGCATCCATCCCAGTTGCTGCCGTGATATGCGGTGGTAGCGACTTCAGCATGTGTGGATCTAATGCAGTCGCAGACGGAACTAGCTTTGGATCGACAATAAAATTCTTCTGGTGGGTTTTGGTCTCGGAGATAACGGATGAATTGGTGACTTCTGAACCCGTGCCAGACGTTGTTGGAACTGCGTAGAAGGGTAAGGTTGGCTGTTTAACTTTTAGCAAGCCAACAACCTGCGCAACATCGACTTCGTTGGTGTAACAAGCGGCAATCACTTTGGCCGCATCAATGGTGGACCCACCGCCGATGGCAAACACACTGTCACAGTTATTTTCTTTACAGACTCGCAGACCATCCTCAATCACCTCATATGTGGGGTTGGGAATGACGCCATCAAAGACGCTCACGTCACAGCCTTTATTCTTAAAGTGCTCAAGTACCCCATCTATCAGCCCCAGCTTTATCAGAAATTTTTCCGTCACCAACAAAGGCCGTTTGCTGCCCGATGCTTGGGCCAAAGATACTAGCTGAATTGTCGAATCGACGCCAGTGAATAGAAGTGGCTTTTCTGAGGGAAACAGCACAGTGAACATTTTGAGCGAAAAGTTAGTAAGTCGCTTAAGCATGGCTCTATTCCTTCTGTTGTGGTGAAAGTGACTAGGCACGCTCAGATAGCTCTGGTGGGCTTCATCCTCACCTTGCCATCTCAGGCCTTTATTACACTGTACAGTGTAGTGCAGCAAAAATGAGCTGTCAACGCCTTAATATTTTTTTTGAAACCATTTATGAAGGCATGCGTAAAGGCTGAAAGTCATATTTGTAAATGACTTTGTAGTTTTTGTATGTATGTTTGATGGCTCACTGTTTTTGCGATAAACTACACTGTACAGTGTATTAAGCAAGGAGTCTTGAAGATGGTTGCCACCCCAAAGAAAAATACTCGGAGAAATAGCCCGAAGCGGGCAGCTGTCGTCGAGGCAGCAACTGAAGAATTCTGCTCACGTGGATTTTCTGGTGCAAGTATGGACCGAATTGCAGAAGTTGCCAATGTATCGAAGCGGACGGTTTATGACCACTTCCCGAGCAAAGACGACCTCTTTCAGGCGATTGTCGACAAGATATTGCAGCAAATCGGGGAGATGCCTTCCCATGAGTATTCTGCTGAGAAGCCGCTAGATAGACAGTTACTCGCAATTGGGAAGACGTTCGCCGCAACCATTACGGGCAAGGACTTCATGAAGTTGTCACGAGTGCTGATTTCTCGGTTCATTCAGGCACCTGAATGGGCACACAATACCATCACGGCCTATGCTCGGTTGAGACGCGATATGATTGCCTTCTTTGAGGCAGGCAAGAAAGACGGTCGCCTGAAGATCCGCAACTCTGAAAAGGCAGCGGCTCAGTTTTGTGGATTAATTAAGGAAATTGCATTTTGGCCAGAGTTAATGGCTGGGCAGAAATCTATCTCGGTCCGAGAGCGGAATGCGGCTGTCAAAGCCGCTGTAGAAATGTTTTTGGACCATTACGAAGTCCGGCCTGGTTCCTGACGGCTAGGTCCTACAGTCTGAATGCTCTATATCTAGGACACTGCAAGCTTAAACTTTTAGAACATTCACAAAGTCTTGCTAGACAGACATTTGCTTTGAAAGTATGGTTTGCAGGTGCAGAGTATTGAGCATATTCTACGTGGATTAGGAATAGCCTAGTTTCTTTACTGAAAATCCTTCTGTATAAAGGCTTTAGCGATCATGTGGTGGCTGGTGACAGCTGCGCCAGCTTTACCCCAAATACGATGGTTACCTGTCACCGTTGAGCGTCTTCAATGGCGGTCAAAATCGCCTCGGGTGTGGCTGGGGAGGCTAAAGGGACCCAGTTTGTGTTGCCAAATGCGATCGCACATTCCCGCAACGCCTGCCGTACCGAAAACGCCAACAACAGCGGCGGTTCTCCTACGGCTTTACTGCCGTAAATTGTGCCATCCTGAGAGGCCCGTGTTAGCAAATGCACATTAAATGCTTCAGGAATCTCACTAATGGTCGGAATCTTGTAGGTACTTGGCGCAGTTACTAATGGCCGACCGTCCGCTGTCCACACCAGCTCCTCCATTGTCAGCCAGCCCATCCCCTGAACAAAGGCTCCTTCAATTTGTCCCTGATCCACCAGGGGATTGAGCGACTCTCCCACATCGTGAACAATGTCCACCTGCCGCAGCTTGAAGGTGCCCGTAAACCCATCCACATCCACCTCACTCACCGCTGCGCTGTAGACAAAGTAATAAAAGGGACGCCCCTGGCCTGTTTCTTTGTCAAAGTAAATATTGGGTGTGCGATAATAGCCTGTCGCCGAGAGACTGACCCGCTGACTATAAGCCTCCTGCACCACCGCATCAAAGCTTACGCGACAGTCCGGCTGCCCCGCACAATAAACCCAGTCTTCTGCAAATACCAGCTCCTCCGGCGCATATAAATCCAACATGCGCGCCGCCACCCGACTCAGCCGTTCTTTGAGGCACCCACAGGCGTCTTTTACCGCCTGCCCATTTAAATCTGACCCACTGGATGCCGCTGTTGCCGATGTGTTGGGTACCTTATCGGTACTGGTGGGCATCATCCGAAATCGGCTGACATTGACCCCCAATGCCTGGGCCGCCACCTGCAGCATTTTGGTGTGTAACCCTTGGCCCATTTCAGTGCCGCCATGGTTGAGCTGAATGCTGCCGTCCAGATAAATCAGAATCAGCGCCCCCGCCTGGTTGGGCGTTTGTGAAGTAAATGAGATCCCAAACTTAATCGGACAGATGGAAATCCCTCGCTTTTGGTGAGGGTGGGCCGCATTAAACTGTTCCACATCAGCCAGTCGTGCCTCAAACTTAGAAACTGTTTTTAGCTGATTCCAAATCCGCTGAATGCGGTTGTCTAGCAGCTCCTGACCGTAGTGGGTAGTATTTGTTTCACTGGAGCCTCGGTAAAAGTTTCGTTCTCTCACTATATGTGACGGCAGATTCAGTGTATGAGCCACCCGCTCAATTATCTCTTCCATCACAAACACCCCCTGGGGAGAGCCAAACCCGCGAAAGGCCGTGTTAGAGACTTTATTGGTTTTTACCACCCGCCCCCGCACTGCGAAGTTGGGCACATAGTAAGCATTATCAATGCGTAAAATAGCGGCCTGCACCACCAGCGGCGAGAGATCTGTACTCCAGCCGCCGTCGGCATAGAGATCGGCATCCACTGCTGTAATCAGACCCTCCTGGGTAAACCCCATCTGGTACCGCGCCAAAAAATTGTGGCGTTTGCCGGTCATGGTCATATCTTGCTGACGGTTGAGGCGAACTCTCACAGGCTGGCCCGTTTTTTGCACCGCCAGGGCCGCCGCCACTGCCATCATATTGGCCTGGGTTTCTTTGCCGCCAAAGCCGCCGCCCATGCGCAAACAGGTGACTACTACATGGCTGCGGGGAATGCCGAGAACGTGGGCAATTGCTGCTTGGGTCTCCGTTGGATGCTGGGTGCCCGCATAGACCTGATAGTTGCCATCGGCAGCTGGAATCACCCAGGTGGCATGGGTTTCTAGATAGAAGTGATCCTGTCCCCCCAGGGTGACTTCATCGCTAAGTTGGTAGTCCGCCTGGGCCAGCGCCCCCTGAGGATCGCCCCGCTCAATTGTCTGGGTGCCCCCATGAAAGCTCTTCTGCTCAATCGCTGCAGACACATCCAATAACGGTTCTAACACCTCATACTCTATCTGCACCTGTAGTGCTCCTAGCCGAGCCGCTGCTTCTGTTTCTCCAACGACCCAGGCGATGGCCTGTCCCCAATAGCTGACCGTGTCTGTGGGTAATAGTTCTTCGTCTTGGACTATGGAGCCAATGTTGTTAAGACCTGGAATATCAGCAGCAGTAACGGTGGTAACAACGCCTGGAATCGCCTCAGCAGCAGCGACATCTAGGCGCAAAATTTGTGCGTGGGCATGGGGTGCCTGCACGGGCCACAGGTGTAGCATACCGCTGGGTGGTCGCTGATCGTCGGTATAGACGGCATTTCCGGTGACATGGCCGATGGCACTTTCATGGCTGCGTTTTTGCCCAACAACTTTGTTCATAGGGAGAATTCATAAAAGAACTTCTCAAATAAATTGGCCACCAGACGATTGCGATAGTCTGCACTGGCCCGCAGATCCGATAGGGGTGTAAATGTACTTTGTAACTGGGGCTTAACTGCCTGGATAGTCTCTATGGACCAGGGGTGTCCCACTAAATTTTCTTCAATCTCAGTGGCGCGAATTGGCGTAGCGGCCACCCCACCATAGGCTAACCGTGCTAGCAAAATACGGTTGTCCTGGTCCAGGTCAATCGTAAATACGGCAGCCACAATGCTGATATCGTCCGTACCTCGTTTGCCCACTTTGTAGGACTGGCTCAGCCGTCGAGTCGCCCCTGGGGTAATCGTTTTGGGAATATGGATGGAGACAATCACTTCATCGGCGTGGCGAATGGTTTGACGATAGCCGGTGAAAAAGGTTGCGATCTCAACCTCCCGCATCCCCCTCACACTCGCTAGTGTCAGCGTTGCATCTAAGGCCAACAAAACCGGTGGTAAATCCCCAATGGGAGAGGCCGTGCCGATATTGCCCCCTAGGGTGGCTCGATTACGCACCTGACACGCCGCAAACCAGTGCAGCATTTCATCTAATGCTGGAAACACCTCGTGAAGAGAGTCTTTAATCTGGCTCAGGGACACGGCTGCCCCAATGGTTACCGTGTCAGATGTTTGCTCTAAAATCTGCAGCTCTTGCACCACTTCGAGAGAAATCAGTACCGAATACTGCTGTCGCCGATGGGTTAGTTCTAACCCCAAGTCGGTGGCCCCGGCCACCAGGGTGGCATCCGGGTGGGTTTGCATCAGCTCTAAAACATCACTCAGCTGAGTCGGACGATAAAACCGTTGGCCATTGCCATCGTGGTCAACCGCAGGCAGTGACTTGCTACTCTGCAATAACTGCGCTTGAAAAGGGTCATTCTCATTAGGGAACGACAAACTTTGCAAAGCTCGACGGATAGGCAAATAGCCCGTACAGCGACAGAGATTTCCCTCCACGCTTAAGTCATCATGGCTGCCATCGTAAAAGGCAGCAAACATACTCATAATAAAACCAGGCGTACAGTAGCCGCACTGAGATCCTCCCAGCTCCACCATTTTCTCCTGCACCAGATGCAGCTGACCATTGACCACCCCTTCAACGGTGATAATCTGCCGATGGGCCATGGAGCCCAGGGGAATTAGGCAGCTATTCATAGCCTGATAGTGAGGAGTGCCGTCGGCACGATGCCCCAGCACGGCAATGGTACAGGCCCCACAGTCTCCATCAGCACAGCCTTCTTTGGTGCCGACGCGACGGCTGTGGCGCAGATACTCCAATAGGGTCATCGTCGGAGAGATATTTTCTAAGGTGATGGGTTCTCCATTGATGGTCAGGTGTAGGGCCATGAGCAAGAGACCAGCAGGTGAGGGGAATCAAAGTCAAAGTCCTTCTCCCTGGGGGAGAAGGATTTAGGATGAGGGTCAATGCGGCACTTAACGCCAATCTCCAGTTAACCAAATCGCAATGTAGTAAACACAAATCTGACAATAAACACCGCTGCCAGAATCCAGGTAATCACTGAGACCTCACGGGCACGACCACTAACGGCTTTGGTAAATGGATAAAGAATCAACCCTGCTGACAAACCTGCCGCGATGGAAAAACCTAAGGGAATAAAGAACATAGTGACAAAGGCAGGAATCGCCTCGGTCAAGTCTCCCCAACGAATGCTAGAAACGCTGGACATCATCAGCACACCGACAATCAGCAGGGCAGGTGCGGTGGCAAAGGCGGGAATCGCCTCAAAAATTGGTACAAACAAAAGCGCGATCAAAAACATACAGGCAGCAACAACAGCGGTTAGACCAGTGCGTCCGCCCTCGGCCACGCCAGAAGCTGACTCTGCAAAGGTGGTCACAGTCGATGTCCCCATGACTGCCCCGGCTGTTGTTGCGATCGCATCTGCCGACAGCGCCTTATTTGCTCGAGGGAGTTCTCCTTTGTCATCAATGTAACCTGCTTGGGTGCCAACTCCCATCAGTGTCCCAATGGTGTCGAACAGATCCACAAACAAGAAGACCAGCAACACGGCAATAAAGTCAATAATATTGCTGCCATTGATGCCACTCAGCCCTACAAAGGCCTGACCAAAGAGATTTGAGGGAAAGGCCGGCACCTGCATGATCCCACTGGGGGGAGTCGCAACACCAAATACCCAGCCTAGAATAGCCGTACCGGCAATCCCCCAAAGTAGTGCTCCCTTAATCCGCCGCAGCATGAAGAAAGCCGAGATAAAAATACCAAAGGTAGCGAGCAGAGTGGCGGGTTCGCGGAAGCTGCCAAAGGCAGTTTTGGTCACTTCGTTAGCAACAATTAGCCCCGCCCCGCCAGTTGCTGGGTTACTACTGAGGCCAATGTAGGCCAGAAACATGCCAATCCCTACGGTGGTGGAGGCCTTAATGCAGGCAGGAACAGCGGCAATCAGGTGACGGCGAATATCGGTCACCGTCAGGGCGATAAAGATTAGACCCTCAATCAACACACAGGCTAAGGCTACCCGCCAGTCAATGCCTAACCCCAGGACAACAGAATAGGCAAAAAAGGCGTTGGTACCCATGCCAGGAGCCAGCACAAACGGATATTTTCCATAGAGCCCCATAACCAGGGTGCCGATGGCGGCAGTGATGCCAGTAACCACCACCAGTTCGCGAAAGAGATCGCCTGATTCGCTCAAAAATACCGCATCCGACATGATAATCGGGTGCACCACCAGGATGTAGGCCATGGTCATGAAGGTGGTTAACCCGGCCAGAATCTCGGTGCGAAAATTGGTTCTGTAGTGATCAAAATCGAAATACTCTGCGATCGCAGCTTGCCATCCATCGTAGGACGGCGGCGGCGGTCCTGGTGGTTTTTGCAGGCCGATATCACTCTGACTCATAGAAGACTCTCCAGAAAACGATGCCGCTAAAATGAACTGATGCCAACCGTATACAATCAAGATGCGACAATCTGTACTAAGCGCTACAGTCTTTATCTGAGTGATATTACAGTCATCGTTTGGCCAGCTATTCTCACAAAAAAGGCCGCTAAATCTAAGAATTTAGCGGCCTTTTCAATCAGAAATAATTTTTGTATCAGTCCGGTGCAATCTCTACGAAATGTTACGACTGATGATACAGATGCTCAAGCCAATCGCGTTGCTCTTCGCTCACTGGAAGATAGGGATAGAGTTTAGTTTTGGTGTGATAGATCCGAGTAGAATCGTGTATCTCTTGCCGAGATGTGCTTTGAGGTGAATGCACCATAAACTTGGCAATAGTTTTGCAGTTTGCTCGTAGCGACTGCCACAATGCCCTTAATTGGCTAAAGTTAGGCTGTCTAGAGTTGGGTTGGCTTTGCATGCTCTTTCTATCAAAGATTAAAACGGTATCTATTGCTACTATTTTAATCCAATTAATTCAGTTTTGAGGGAATATAAAGTCTCGTTTAGAGATGCAATGTCAAGAGATCATCACTAAAGCAAAGAGTGCAAATCAATGGGCCATTGATTTGGGCGATGCATATCTATTATTTTAGCCATGTCTGTCGTTAGTATAGTGCCTTCAGCATAGTAAAGTCCTATTCATCCAAAACGACAGGTTCTCCTTATGAGAAAACTCGGATGTTAATTTAGCTGTGATTTATTCTCCATGACTATTAATCGACAACTTGCTAATGCTGTAAGTAAGATAACGATCGCTTTATTGGTCTTGTTCACACTGTTGAGAGCTCCCGCTTCAAGTTGGGCTTCAGGTATGCAAGAAAATCAGTTACTCCAACAAACAGCCACCTTAGTTACTCCAAAACTCGATGATAAAATTTCTATTTATTCTCAGCCAAATACCCGAAAGCGACGTATTGGCTACGGGATCGAGGGGGATACGGTAACAGTTTTAGAAAAAGTTGGTAGTAACGCAGGTATTACCTGGAACCATATTCGCTTTGACAATCCTCCCTATGCTGATGGCTGGGTCCAGGACAAGTTTTTATTGCTCCCCACCAACACTCAGAAACAGCAGCCTAGTGGGCGCAATGGCAATCGTTACCTTGGTAATCAGAAAACTAACACCCAAAATCGCTCAAAATTCTAATATTCATCCTGCATCCCCCAATGGCTGATCCTAATGTGAACTCGCCGGCCTATGCCAGGCTGATAGTAGAACAGTCCATGCCCAGTGATAAAGGTCTGACCTTTCGCTGGTGGGCTCTTATCCTGGGGCTTATGCTTGGGTGGTTAGGTTTAGGCTGTCACACTGCCCTAGCAGCAGTCAATCCATCCCATCTAAAACAAATTCAGATAACAACGACAGCCGATACGGGTGAGGGCTCTTTACGTTGGGCTCTCATCCAGGCAAACGCTACTCCGGATGATGATCTGATTGATTTCAGTGAGGTGCAAGGAGAGATTACGCTCCATAGTCCCTTGCCGGTGGTTACCAGCAATCTAATACTGATGGGAAATGGTGACGATGTTATTAGCGGGAATGGTCGTCATCGCGTTCTCCAAATCAATAAGGGACATGTCACGATTCGAGATATGATTTTGGCCAACGGTCTTGCCAAAGGTGAGGATGGCATTGATGGTGGCGGTGGCAGCGCCGGCATGGGAGGAGGTTTGCTGATCTATGGTGGTAAAGTTCAGCTTATCCGTACTCGGTTTGTTGATAACCAAGCCATTGGTGGCAGCGGTAGTCGACGATTGTCTTCAGAAAAACTCTCGTCACTACCACTGCAAATCCAAAATCAGAACGGTCGCCTCAAGGTTAATCGCGGTGCCATTATTGGAATTGATGGTATTAGTGTCTCGACAACAGATCCTCTAGAGCGCATCTCCGCCGACCTGAGTCGCACTAAGGAACATATCAAGGCCAATCGCGGTGCGATCGCAGGTGTCAGCGGCATTGGCGTCAATGGCATTGGCACGATCGCTTTTGGCGGTGGCGGTGGCTTTGGTGGCTTTGGTAATGCCGGTAACGGCGGCAACGGGGGCAATGGCGGCACCGAGAGCGGTAGCGGTGGCAACGGTGGTGACGGTGGTGATGGCGGCGTTGGTATTTTTGGTAGCTTTGGCCAATGGGAAGACCAGGGCGGCATCGGCACGGTGGTCTTTGGCGGCGGCGGTGGCTTTGGGGGGTTTGGTAATGCGGGTAACGGTGGCAATGGGGGAAACGCGACGATTGCGATCGCAAATGGTGGCAACGGGGGCAACGGGGGCAATGGGGGGTTTGGTGGCGGTGGCGGTGCCGGTGGTTTTGGTGGGGCAGGCGGGAATCCTGGCCACCTGGGCCTACCAGGTAAGGGAGGCTTTGGCGGTGGGGATGGGGGGATGAGTTACGGCGGCAGCGGTGGCGGTTTTGGGGGAGCTATTTTTATCCGCTCGGGTAGCTTGATGCTATACCAAGTAAGCTTTGAACGAAATGTTGCAATCTCAGGAGCAGGTTCATCTCCTGGACAGGGAAAAGGCGGAGCAATCTTTATCACGCCAAGTGGGTCAATAGAGCCAACTGCAGCAACATCCGCAAACCTGATTGAGCCTATAGTTTTAGTACTAGGCACTCCACCTAAATTCATCGATAATGTCGCATCTGATGCTGTTGGATTATCCACAGACAGCAATGATATCTTCGGTGTGTTCTCCCATAGATAGTTTCTGTTTCAAACAATCCTTGAAAGAGATCAGAGTCATTTAGTCTGGGTATTGTGAGCGGGTGCATTACTCTGGAGATGTCTGAGCGGACCTTGGCATGAGATACCACAGAACAAATGCCACCAAAAACAGGGCTGGTACATCACCGAGCAAATGTGCCCGCTCAGATTTATCAATGACGGCTTGGATGAGCATAATGCCACTATGCACAATACTCGACCAAACTGTGAACGATATCAGACTTTTATGCGCTAGAGGATTTTTGGCGGCCCTAATCAGGAAAATACCTAAAGTGGCATATACGCCCATAATCATTTGCTCATATTCAGTTTGATGGGGTGTCCATCCCCAGCCAGCAGGCCAGATCCACATCATCATTGTGTAGATACCTACGATGAAGATAGCACCAAACACTATAAGACTAATTTTCAAATATGTTAGCTTTTGTTCCTGTTCCATGAGATTTTTCCTCGTACCAGGTAAGAATAGTTGTGTGAGTCGTTTTGATTATTCAACAACTAGCATGTATGAAGTGTCGATATTCAGGGAAAAGTTTTTCACTATCTGCTACATAGATGTCATCACCAGTTCCACCCATCATCTTGTCGAGCCCAAACCGCCATCAATAAAGTCTGTCTCACCATTCTTATGGATAATGTTGTTACCATCTAATCCAAAAAACTCTCGTTTTGATTGATTCCCACTTAAGTAAGTCTAGAATCGTTTTATCATGGGTGCTCTGAGACCTACTATTGTAGTATTCAATCAATTAGTCTGGCATTATTAGGATAGAGCCTGTCATAAGACAGGCTTCGATAAGCACTTCATCTCAGTTACAGATACTGAAAGTCTCGGGCCATACTGATGTTTGTATTATTGCTGACAACCCCAATGATATTGTTACCCTGACTGATAACTGTATCACTGACGCCATCTCCAAAGAAATCGCGACTCTGAAGCTGATAGTTGCCGCTGCCTAACACTGTAATCTTATCTCCTTCATACACATCGAAGTCGTCGATTACGGCATATCCCGAGAGACTGTAGGTCTGATATTGCCCCTGACTTGACACCCGGTTATGCAGCTGGAATCTATCAGCACCATCGCCACCCACTAGGCGATCCACCTCACCTCGATTGGTGGTCGTCATCCCCACTAGCGTATCATTGCCATCACCACCAATCAGAACGTCATTTCCTGCACCACCGCTGATATGGTCACGCCCCCCGTGACCATAGAGATAGTTATTCGCCCGGTTACCAATAATCTCATTGTTCAAAAAGTTACCATGGCCTTCAGTAACCCTGAAGCTAGACCCTAACTTCAAGTTTTCGACGTTGCTTCCAAGTCGGTAGTTGTTAATGTGAGCTTCAACAGTGTCGATGCCTTCTCGACGGGATTCAGTGACTTGGTCTGAACGATGGTCCACAATATACGTGTCATTGCCAGTACCACCGAACATCCTATCGATACCACTGCCACCATCTAACACATCATCTCCACCGTTGCCATAGAGCACATCTCGACCGTTTCGACCTCGTAGGACGTTGTTTTTGCTATTGCCTTTGAGCACATTGTTGAGTTCGTTACCCGTGCCATTAATCGAGCGGTAACCTTTTAATGTCAGGTCTTCCACATTCCGACCTAGCTGAAATGTCGCTGTAGACTCTACTACATCATGACCTTCATTCGCTGCTTCAATGACGGTGTCCCGTGAATTGTCGACAACGTATTTATCAGACCCCTTACCACCGACTAAGCGGTCAATGCCAGTACCTCCATTCAGTAGGTCATCCTTATCTCCCCCGGTGAGTACATCATTGCCTCCATACCCAAACATCTCCCAACTACGCCAGAAGCTTAAGCGACCGATGCCAGTGCGATGGGCCTTCTTAACGTTAGCATTATTGTTACCATGATATGTCTTAGCCATTGGATTGATTCCTTATGTGTGTTGTTTGTGTTGAGCAGCTCTGTTGCTGTTCTGATAACAGAATAGTGAGGCTGCCGTCCTCCAACAGTCCGATGACCGTCCATTGAGCGTCCTGGCTGCATCCTTGGCGGTGGACGGTGAATCCACAACACACACAAGGAATAAGGAATAAGGAATAAGGAATAAGGCTATTCTCAACAAGCCTCAGCCCTTGGATTTATGCATGATTTTGATGTGCCCCTTGACAATAATCAAGAAGATGTACGAATGATGAAACTTAAGGCTCTTCCAGAATCACCGTGAAGTCATCTAAATCTAGTGTAGAGCGCAGATTCTCCTGAGGTACCTACCCTTGTTTGACGTACCTGTGTACATAGAACTGCGTCCCAAACGTTATCTGTGCGATAAGTGCAAGGGAAAGCCGACGACAACGTAACGGCTCAGTTGATACAAGCAACCGAGTCCAAACACCCGCCCCTATGAGAAATGGCTGCTTCGGATGTTGATAAACTCGACAGTTTCGGATGTAGCCCGCAAATTCAACATCAGTGATGAAACGGTCAATGGAGTGGTCAACCGTTGGATTGCAACCCAGGTCCATTAGGGCACGTTCGAGCGGATTGAAATCATCGGAATAGATGAAATTGCACTCAAACGACGTCATCGAGATTATGTAGCACTGATTACCACACCCTTAGCCCCTGGGGTCGAAGTCTTAGCCGTGCTCAAGGACCGTAAGAAAGAAACGGTATCGAATTTCCTGGCCTCAATCTCGATGCGGCTTAAGGTGACGATTAGGCGTGTGTGTAGCAATATGTACTCAGGATTCGTCAGTGCAGCCGAGGAACAACTCCCCTGGGCCAAGATCGTGTTTGATCGATTTCACGTAGCAAAAGCCTACCGAGGCAGTGCCGATACAGTTCGCAAACAGGAAATCAAACGACTCAAACACTTATCCAAAGCCGAGTATAAGACGCTCAAGGGAGCCATGTGGCCCTTTTGAAAATTGCCTGAAGACCTCAAAGGTGGGGAGCAAGCGCTACTTAACAGAGTGTTCTCCTACTCACCCAAGCTCAAAAAAGCCTATCAACTGCGCGAGGAATTGCCCCAGATATTTGAGAGGCATTACACAAAATCAGGAGCTAAGTGTGCCATTCGTGCTTAGTGTAAGCGAGTGCGCAAAAGTGGAATTGAGACATTAATATTAATGAGCTTCCTCTGCCTAGACAGTCATCTAAAGCACATCAGGTGAACTCCTTACACGTAAAACTTTTCCCGGCTTAAGTTGTTACCCCACCTGACTATTATCCCTTATTTCGCAACAGGTCTACTATCTGCATAGCTCTGACTTAATGACACTACAGTGGGCGATGGGTACCTATATCGACTCTGACCACCTTGCTTTCAAGGTAAAACTTATTAATCGTGCTAAACCATCCTGAAATGCTATGGGTATCCCGTAAACATAGATGGTAGATGCACCCTGATAGAAGCCTTAACCCAATGGGTTAAGGCTTTTTTTGTCTGAGTCGATGTGGAGAGCCTTAAAGGGTGACAAGGAACTTAAAGTCTATATTTGGCAACGATTTGAGAAAATAGGAAGGCAAAAAACAGGGGACTATGCATCCCCCACAAAAAATAAAATGCTACCTTCAGTACACCAAACCATTTGCCGTAAGCATCTGAGCGAGCAGCAGTATCTAACACTAGAGCTGGTGTTACTTTTGATACAAGCTCATCGACAAGTTACGCTCGCGACCTTAGCCAGTCTATTTCCCCAACCGAGCAAATATGCGAGTCGTAAACGAAACCTCCAACGGTTTTTAGTCCTGCCTCGTCTGAGCGTTAAAGTGTTGTGGTTTCCGGTGATCAAATATTGGATTCGCCAAGCTCAAACGGGGCATCGCCTCAATCGAGAGCAGCGTCGTCAACTAAAAAAAGACGCATCAGAAGTATGGGTATTGGTTGATTGCAATAGACCGAACGCAATGGAAAGGACGTAATCTGCTTATGGTGACCCTGGTATGGGGTACCCACGCATTACCACTCTATTGGGAGCTATTATAGCATGTAGGCAACAGTGATCTGAGGACCCAAAAACGAGTATTAAAAATCGCTCTGAAATTATTGAAAAGCTACCCAACATTGGTCATAGGAGATCGGGAATTTCATAGCCTCAAATTGGCCGAATAGCCAGACCAACAAGGGGTATACTTTGCCTTACGCCAGAAAAAAGACTTCCATTTTAACAACATCCTGGTGACGAGTACCAAGTCCTCAAAGACCCAGGCTTACATCCTGGGATGTCTAAATTTTATGTTGGCATTAAAGGGAACAAAGAAGATAGATTAGTTCCCTTTAATTGGGATAGTTAAGACTTTATTTAACACATCCTGTAAACTCATACTGAATCAGGAGTGTCACAATGAATACCCAAGACAAGATTGTCAAGAACCGCTTAGGTGCCCTAAATTATAATAGATCAAACTTCATCTGACAGAACAACTGAATGCCTTCTCGCAGTTTACTAACAAGTCAATTAGTCTGGAAAGCTTCATATAGAATATGTTAGCCTCTACATGATCCTCAATTAAACATGAATCTTTCCAGACAACACGGGCGTTAGCAACAATGTCATATCCATCTAAACCATCTGCTGAGCCCTGCGTAACCACATTCGATGAGTTTGTGCGATTGGCAGATTACTCTCTGATGGATAACTTAAATGCTGATCCCGATGCCACGGTCGATGGTGATGATCACCGTGCCCGCCAGGTTTTTTCGGGTCATTTCGTACCGGTGACACCCACGCCGCTTGCAGAACCCAAATATATAGCCCATAGCAGCGCCTTCTTTAAGGAACTTGGGTTGAGCGATGAACTAGCGCATGATAAAAAATTTCGTCGTGTATTTTCGGGTGATCTCTCTGCGGCCCATGAGCCCATGCGTCAGGTTGGCTGGGCGACGGGTTATGCACTATCGATTTATGGCACCGAATATACCCAAAATTGTCCATTTGGTACGGGTAATGGTTATGGCGATGGTCGGGCGATATCTATATTTGAAGGAATCATCAATGGCCAGCGCTGGGAAATGCAATTGAAAGGGGGTGGCCCAACGCCTTATTGTCGGGGTGCCGACGGTCGCGCAGTACTCCGTTCAAGTGTGCGTGAGTTTCTAGTACAAGACTATATGCATGCTTTGGGTCTGCCCACATCGCGCTCTTTGACACTGTATGTATCTAAATCTGAGACCGTTACTCGGCCCTGGTATTCTCAAGACTCTTGCTCGCTTGAGCCTGATGTTTTGGTAAACAACCCTGTGGCCATTTCCACTCGGGTTGCTCCCTCCTTTTTGCGCGTGGGTCAGCTAGAGTTATTTGCCCGTCGATCCCGCAATAATGCCCACCCAAACGCATCAGAAGAGTTGCGCATGATCGTGTCGCATTTAATTGAGCGAGAATACAAAAACGATATTGATCAAACCCTTGATTTTGCCGATCAGTTAGTTGAGTTGGCTAAGCTATTTCGCCAGCGTCTTATTTCACTGGTGGCCAATTGGCTACGTGTGGGTTATTGCCAGGGTAATTTTAACAGTGACAACTGCGCAGCTGGTGGCTTTACCCTCGACTATGGGCCCTTTGGGTTTTGCGAAATTTTTGACCCTTGGTTTCAACCATGGACTGGCGGCGGCCAACACTTTGCATTCATCAATCAGCCAGTCGCAGCAGACGCGAATTATTATATGTTTTGGAAAACTGTGAGACCGTTACTGGCAGACGATGCAAAAGCTTTAGAACAGTTTGATCAAGTAGGTCGTGGCTTTGCAGAAGCTATGCAACAAGAAGTCCAAAAAATGTGGGCGGCCAAACTTGGCTTGAGCGAATTTAACCCAGAGCTATTTAAGCAGTTAATGCAGTTAATGACCCACTCGGATGTGGATTACACCATTTTCTTCCGAGAGTTATCCCACATGCCAGAGGCTGTCTCAGCCTTGAAAAAGAGTTTCTATGGCACAACCTCACAACAATTTGATGACCAATGGCAATCTTGGCTAAAAAGCTGGCGCGGCCTTATTGACGAGGATAATTTGGCTGAGATATCAACAAAGATGAAACAGACTAACCCAAAATACACATGGCGAGAGTGGTTGATTGTTCCGGCCTATCAACAGGCCATGCAGGGTGACTATACGTTAGTGAAAGAGTTGCAGGAAGTTCTGAGCTATCCCTATGATGAGCAATCACAGGAAGTAGAAGATAAATACTATCGTCTAAGACCTAGCGTGTTTTCTGACGTTGGTGGCGTGTCGCACTATAGCTGTTCATCTTGATGATGCGGGGGGCAGACTAACGCATGCTGCATGGTAAATAAGTGGGTGAACTCAATCTTCTATAAGATACGAGCAAGTTGTTTAACTTAGTAGGATTTGCCTCCCGTCCCCCAATCCTGGGGGCTTTGAGTCTAGCCTCCCCCAGGATTGGGGGACGGGAGGGGGCCTCGATATCTGATAGCTAATTGGGTCAACCTACTGACCTCCATAGGAGAACTCTCGTAAGGAGATGCACAAGACAACACCTCACGAGAGTTTAGGCCAACAGAACTTAGCCTCAATAATTCATCAGTGGCTCCAAAAAGGCTAGAAAAAGAGCCTGAAACACAATAGAGTCAGGCTCTTAGAAAGATATATTGCCTTAGTTGTACCATGACAGAGTGTCCATCGGAACTGCCGTTCGATTTTTATCAGATTCGGCCCCTGAGCGTTCAATTTTCAGGTCTGGATCTGAGTTCAGATGCGGGGCTATTACTCGTGCGTCAAGCCGAGGCACGGTTGGGGATCTGTCGTGGTTTGGCCGACTGTATTACCGATTGGAGAGCCCCGGAAAAAGTCGTTCATCCCTTAACGGACATGGTCAGTCAACGGGTGTATCAACTGGTGGGCGGTTATGAGGATGCCAATGATAGCAATCAGTTGCGGCACGACCCGATTTATAAGATTGCGTGTAACCGACTCCCTGAATTGGATGAGAATGCATTGGCGTCTCATCCCACGATTACCCGACTGGAAAATCATTTCAGCCCTGCTGAGAATGGGACCATGCGTCGCTTCTTTGTAGACCATTTCATTGCCCAGTATGAGACGCCTCCCAACGAACTCTGGTTGGATATCGATGGTTGGGAGGCGCCGACCAACAATTGAGTCTGTTTCACGGCTACTATGGGCAATTCATGTACTTTCCCGTTCTCATCAATGAGGCCACGAGTGGGTATCCTGTTGTCTTGCAATTACGTGCAGGCAACAGTCATCCCGGCAAAGGGGTGGCAGGGATTTTGCGTTGGCTATTCTGGCGACTCAAGCGCGCATGGCCGACGGTAAAGCTTTTCTTTCGAGCCGATGCTGGGTTCGCGTTACCGGAGATTTTTCGGGTGTGTGAACGGGCAGATGTAGGCTATGCTATTGGTTGTGGCAGCAATGCGGTGGTCAAACGCAAGATTGAGGCACGGCTTGAACAAGCCCGAGTGGTCTCTTGTCTAACCGGAGAAAAAGCTCGATTATTTGAGGATGTGTACTATCAGACCGGCAGCTGGGATGCGCCACGACGCTTAGTAATGAAGGCCGAATGGCTGCTCAAGGGACCGAATCCACGCTTTGTGATCACCAATCTCGACCATCCGTCTCAGCGTCTCTATGACACGGTGTATGTCCAGCGAGGAGCCGATAGCGAACATCGTATCAAGGAACTCAAGCTGGGCATTCAGGCCACTCGACTTAGTTGCCAATCATTTGTCGCTAATCAGTTTCGTTTGCTGCTCTCTCAAGCGGCCTATGTGTTAATGCTGATCCTGCGACAAGCTGCTCATGGCACTCAATTCGCGACAGCTCAGGTCTCTCGACTGCGGACAGCCTTGATTAAAGGAGCCGCACGGGTTAAAGTTTCGACCAGGCGGGTATTGGTCGAGCTGGCGGCATTCTCTCCCTTTGCCGCTGAGATCACTCTCATTGCTCAACGATTAAGGACGTTACTCCCGTGAATATTGCTTAATATCAGCGGTCTGGTAGGAGTCGTGTGTCTAATTGAGCGGTTTGGCGTCCAAAATAAACGGTTTTGGACCACATGACAGACAGCCATTTAACGTCGCATCTCGTTTCGTCGCATTGAACACGGATGAGGGATAATTTCGGGCTGACTGACACGACTCATGAATAATACAGGTTAAACGTCAACTGCTGCAAAACCGACTGACTCTCCTCAGCTGCAGCAACTGTCAACCGTGTTTCCCGCCGATAGGGCCGATTCTCTAACAACAAATCAAACATCTTTTTGTATAGCTTCACCCGTTTGTCCGGCAAATATTCAAACGCTTCATAGGTGGCGGCAATAATCGTCACCAACAGCGGATTTTTCGCCAAATCATTCAGCGCTGGAGTCCTGACAATCTGCCCCATGAGTTCATGTGCTGCCTTAGCGGCTTCGTCTTCACACTGCGCCCGAGCCTGCACTTCTGAGAGCTGTCGCCCGTCGGGTTGTCTTTGACTCCGCTGCCAGAGAGTTTCCCACTTTTTGTGCCACAGCATCGCCCGATACCATTTATTGATAAAGGCTTCTTTGTCGTTGATAGTGAAGTCCAAAATACCCACACGGGCGATACCTTGAAATAGGGTACTGTCATAACCATGGAGTCGAGACGTCAGAATAAACTGGCTGGGATAAGCCTGCATTTGCCAGTTCACCCATTTTCTGACCTGCTCTCTTCGGGCGTTGGGACTTCATCCAATCCGTCAAACATCACCAGACATTTACCCTGATCCAAGCGCTGCTTGAACCACTGGGCCGAGACTTCTAAATCTTGACAACGGGGTAGCTTGCTTACTTGACTCAAAATCAGTTCTGGCAAGGATGGTGTTTGCTCATTCTGAATCTGACCGTGCATCGCCCGAAACAACAGTAAAATCGGTAATCGATCAGCGGCACCAAACTGCTTATGGGCTTGATCGGCGTAGTTAAGCGTCAGATAGCGGGTTAGTGTGGTTTTGCCATAGCCTGGAGCCGCGATGATGGCTAGCCGTCGATAGCGTTCGTTTACCAGCTGTTTGTCCCTAGGCAACAAATCCCAAATACGTTTAATCGAATCAGCATCTGTTGGATTATTGGGAGCTGAGTCTAGTCGGATCGGCACAAAGATTTCTTTGAGTTCCAACGGGGGCAGATCTGCCTTAAATCCTTCCACTTCTAGGGCATATTGCAGTCGAGGGGATAGTCAGTACACTATAATAAATATCAGCGTGACTATCCCTAAGTATTGAATTATGGCCGCTCCTTACAGCGATGACCTACGCCGCAAAGCCATTGAAGCCTTTGACCGAGGTGAGCGTAAAAGC
>JBCCHX010000036.1:0-69488 GCA_039028535.1 Cyanobacteria bacterium P01_B01_bin.77 | reverse complement strand
GGCCGGAGCTGCTGGCGTTGTGTCTTCCCTTTGGTCCGTACCTGAACTCAGCACCATGTTGTTACTTAGCCGTTTTTATGACCTCTGGCGCACTGAGAACCATAACCCACCTAAAGCCCTACACGATGCCCAAATCTGGTTACGAGATAGCATTGGACCTGAACTTGTTCCCTACCTACAAACTTCTCATCCTGAATTAGCCCAGAAGCTTAAGCAGTCTCATGACAAACGCCCTTTTGCCCATCCCTTCTATTGGGCTGCTTTCACGTATACAGGTGTTTAGCGTTGTCATAATTCAAAACGAATTTGCGACAGCACCATTTAAAGTCGTGAGTTTCCTCTTTGCTGCGTAGAATTGCATTGATTTAATCTTTTGCAGCCAAGTCGTGAATCCCCTGATCTAAAAGGTTATGGCATTACGTATCACTCCCAAAGCCGCGATCGCACTATCTGGCAATCCTGATATGACCGTTAAGGCTATCTGTGAGCAGGTGAATTCAGCCACTCTACTTTTTACCGCCAAGTCGTTCCTCGGCTAAAAATGTAAAGCAAAACTGGCCTTCAATGATTGGCAAGGATGCAATTGTAACTGCTCTGTCCTTTAAGCCTTTTTCCAGTTATGAGGAGCATTCCTAAGCTCCACTCAAATCGCCACGAGCCATAATTTCTTCCATCAGCCGCTCGCGCTCCAGGTTCGTCATTGTCGCAGCATCAATATTATCCAGGTTGTGATCAGCCGGTAGCTTCTGCTCTAATGCGATCGCTCTCATGATTGCGTTATACCCCTGGATCTTCACAGCTGGGTTGCACGTCGCCTGTATCTCCAGCCAGATCAGCTTCCTCAGGTCTGTCACATTCAGCGTCGGCAGCGTCCGGACAAAGTTCAGCAACTTTGCCAGCTCCTCTCGCGTTGCATCAAACCTCTCTGCGTCTTTCTCTGAGACAGTTTGAGCCTGATTAGTCCCCTTCTTGGCTTGCGATTTCTTCTTTTCCGGCTTTGCGAAGCGTACAACCTTCCCAGCGGTTACATCAGACTGGGTTATGACCCCATTGCTAGGGGGGGGAGCTGACTTGGATGGCCGGGCCTGAGCGGCTTTTGCTTTCTGAGGGTCTACCTGGGTTAAAACCCCATTACCGACATTCTCAGACTGTGATTGCGATCGCAAGTAGGCTCTTCGACGGCTTTTTACAGTCTCTTTGGATATACCCAATTCCCTTGCTATTTCAGCGATTGAGCGTCCTTCCTTGATGAGCTGAATCGTTTTTTCGTAGTCCGAGCCTCGCGGTCTAGCCATCTTGAGTCCAAAGGGAGAATTGAATCTAAGGGGGTCTTAACCCAGATAAGGGGGTTAAAACTCGGGTAAGGGTTAAAAACTCAGATAAGGAGGGTCAAAACTCCAATAGGGTCTTAAGCCAGGTAAGGAGGGTCAAAACTCCAATAGGGTTAAAACCCAGGTAAAGATAGAGGGTTAAACCTCAGGTAGGGTTAAAACCCAGGTGAGTAGCAAACCTACTCCTTCATACTATCTGAACACATCCTGTCGTGAGGCATTCAGCAATTCTCAACCAAAACGAACACTTAGGGCGAGTTTTAAATCTCCATCCCACAATGAACTTGTAAGCTGCGATCTCAAACTGCAATAAAACCCGGTTTCACAATATTGGGGGACACAGCGGGTGCTTTAGTTCCTAATGACCTTGGATAACTAGTACCTCACCGATTTCCCCAATAGTCAGCCCCTCGTCTGGCCTTGAGTTCTTGCCAAAACTCGTCAGGTGCTGTGAATGATGTAAATCGGTCTATGGCACCCTCGCTAATGAGCATCTGCTCAAGGCAATCCTTTCGCTCAAGTAGGCTGCGTTGGGCATCAAACACCTTGGTTCCAAGCGGACAAATATGGTCTGAATGTAAATCAACATATTGTTCTACATCCGCGTAGTACTTAACGTCGTTGTAGAAGTATCCTTCAGTATTGCAAAAGTCGTTATGGCAACGATGGACAATGACAGATAGGTTCGCAATGCTATCAGGCTCTTTGAAAATAAATCCCAAACCGTTTATAAGCGAGTCCTGGGTTGGAAAATCAACCACACAGGCATTCTCACGTCCATACTTTGTAAGCTGATGTAAAAGTCCTGCCGCTTGATATTCAATACCGTCCACAAAAAGGATATTCATAAGCAACGTCTCCTGGTTGAGTAATACTGTCTGTTTAAATGAGGAGTGATAGGTTTGCTTCCTCACTCCAAAGTTTTTGAGTTCGATCTTGGGTTAGGTTTCTGGGTTTCTGGGTTGGGTCTCTGGATTGCTTGACCCACCGTTGACCCAGCGCGGTTTGAACTGACCCAACCCAACCCGGTCAAGAACCCAATGACGGTTTAAATCTGGGTGTAACTGCCGTCAGAATCATTAAGTAAGCCTCTATTCGAAAGGGTAAGAATGGCCCATTCAATCTTGGCTCTAGGGCTCTCACCTTCAAGTCCTAGAGACCCATCAACCGCCTGTCTGAGCTGCTTGTTTTCTTTGGCTAATGTCAGAGTGAATGGCTTGTAATCTCGTTTCTCAATCCACTTCACAACTGGCAGTAATGGTGAATCAACCTCCTGCATTTTGGCCTTGGCAATATCCCAAGGGGATGGCTTTTTTACAGATGGGATTTTCTCAACGATTTGGATCGGATAGCCCTCTTCACAAAGGTCATCCAGTAGCCTGTCATGGTTACCCAGGTAATCACTGGTATCGGTTGCGATCTCAACCTTAGGCGTGCAGTGCTCCAAGTTCGGATAGTGCAGCTCAAACGGCTCCTCATCCGGTATCTCAATCAACGCCTTCCCCTTAGCCAGCAGCTGGATCTTCACTTCGCCGTTATCCCGCATCTTTCGGGTGCCCGTCGCCCCTCCCCGAGCTGTGTTGGTATCGCTATGGGCCACATTTATGGACTGATACCCTGCCTTACGAAAGTCAGAGAGACTAGATTTCGTGAACGCTTTACCCCGTTTGATGTGCTCAGCCCAGTTGGTCAGCTCCTCACAGACCACTGTTACAATTTCTGGCTGGTAGTTGGGCACCTGGGCATACATCAAATAGCGGCTTTGAATGTCCTCTAAACACTCGGTGATGTAGGCATCAATGGCGGCATAGTTCATTCCCTTGCCAATCACATCACATCCAGCCCAGGCTCCATAACGGTAATGGGGGTCCAACACCACTTTGCGATTGGAGATGAGAGACAACAGATAATTCACCAGCGTGGTTTTACCGGTCCCTTGACGTCCATAGATAAACAGGCTCGGGAATTCCGCTTGGTTCACGATGCGTTGAAAGACCGCTTGCCAGGCACTACGAATAGTTAACCCACCTGGCGCTTCACGTTTTAAGGACGTTGATAAACCAGTACTTTCAGCCGTTTGACTTGCCACCGGCAGCGCTTGCACATCGACTGCAGCTAATCGAGTCTTAGCCCCAACCACCTGGGATGCAACCTTTGGCAGGTTCGCGATCGCACTGTCAAAAAAGTCCGTTTGTAGCGCCTTGCCCAATAGCTCAGGATGGTTCAAGGCAGGTTCGTGAGCCGTTACCAGGTGATCCACCAGATTGGTAAGGATGTGGGTGAACTGATCAGGCTCCATCTGGTCCGCCAGTTGGGTGAGTCGATGCCCCTGAAAATTAGTCAGGTAGAACAATGCCTTATCCTCAGGGGCCAGATAGTGATGGGCCTGGGTGCCCAGTGTGGCCTGGGTCTGCTGATGGAGTGCCTCGGATGCGATCGCCGTCAGGTCATTGGATACCCAAGGCAATGGCTTTACCTTACGAATCCGCTGATTCTCAGACAGCACCGAACCGCCATAGGCCACTAGACCCGCAATAAGGGGCAGTAGAGCACCGCCAGAGGTAACGAGCGCCAACCCACTTACCCCCGTGGTGACCAGACCCAGTGCTTTATAAATCTGATGTAGCTGGCTAAGCTGCTGGCCTTTACTCCTGAGCTGACGGGATTCTGATACAAACGCATTTTGATAGTGCATTACGGCTCATCCCCCATGCGATCAAACAGCTCAAACCCACAAATATTCAAGAATCCGTAAATGGTATTGACCACCCAGCTACCAGCCCCCGCAAAGGACCCCACAAAGGCCGCTATCTCCAACCCATAGAGCAGAACAACGGCAATAAAGGTACCGACGATGCCACCTATCCCTTGGGAGTTATGCTGAGCCGCTTTGTACTGGGCCAGTGCGATCGCTTTCGGGTCAGCTTCTACCTGCTTCTGCTCATTAGCTTCCTTGAACTCTGCCAGGGTTTGAGCAGTACTCTTCTTGCGCCAGATCATCCCCTCAAACCGTTGAATGGTGATGGCAAAAACAGCCGCTAAAGCCAGGATTGCCGGTTGGTTCCACACCGTCCAGTAATCAGATGCAACACGCCCTTTAATCCACATCGGCAACCATTGAAAATAATTTTGCAGGATGATGCGCTGAATATTGGGCCATGGATTGAGTCGGCCCAGCTCTGCCCCGTCATTGACATAGGGTTTAGGAACAAATCGACGTTGGCGCTTAATCTTCTCCAGCTGGGTCTTTGAACCCCTGCCCCTGGTGATACCGGCATAGTCCCCCATCCGCATCGTTGCAGGCATCGACACCATAATGGATTCAATCGAGAGACCCGCACAGTACAGCGTCATCAGGCTGGCAATGATGCCAAAGCCTTTCACACTAGATAGATGTCGATAAGAACGCTGGCCCCAACGCGGCAAACACATCACCATCGACACAATGACATGTTCATCTCGAATCGTGGGCTGAGGGTTTTGAACTCTAGGATTCCGTGGGACTCCAGGGGGATTATTTTGAGACCTTTTCTTGTTGGGTGTTGTGGCTGTCATAAACGAAACTCCTAATTACAGTTTTGAGGCTGAAAGGTGAATGCGCCGTATTCGAGATAGCCAATAATCCGGTCGTTGGCGTCCGAAACATCTAGAAATTTGTCATCAACAAACGCAGTAGTCACGAAAACTGGCTCATTCTTTGGCTCACAGGTGTACCAACCAAGATTGACAGAATCGTACTGGTCCACCTTGTTATCAATTGCAGCCTGGGCAATATCAGCCCTATTTTCGATAGCTTTTATCTGAGCTTGGTGGGCTACACTGCTTTTCCGCTGAGCATTCCAAGCACTGATCGTGTTGTTAACCTTCACGGTACTGAATAACCCTGCCAGGCTGATACAGCCCAATAGGGCCATGTGAACCCTGTATTCCAGTGGTTTAATGTACATATGGTCAATCTTGTTTCTCGAAAGAATAGAGAGGATAGGGCTTTCTCAGAGATTCTTCGCCCTTTGCCGCATCAGGCAATCATCCTGATAATTTGGGCCTCAAAAATGTGTTCAATCCGTTCATAGTTGAACCCATCGAAGTAGTCGTTATACTCACTCGGCGGATCATCGTCGATTTGCACCTGATAGCCGATATAGGGCTCATCAGCATCGTTAAAGGCGTTAACCGCCAGAATTAAACCCAGAGTCCCAGCATCAAAAACATCAAACTCTTCAGGCGTCAGCTCAACAATTTGACCCACCTGATACTTTGCTTTGGGAACAGTTTGAGCGAGTTGATTGAGTCTGTTAATATCCATGTCTTTCTTCTAATCTCAGTAGTCTGTCAACACTCAACAGATGCCCCTAAATTTCAGAGCCCCAGTCACCACTACTCACAGTGATCGTGGGCTGCTCCTGATTGGGTGGGGCCTCTGGTACTTGGGCCATCCCACGGGCGATCAGTGGTGATGTGTCTACCACAACAAGCTCAGAAACATACTCAAGAATGGAGCCATAGCCCAGTTCATCAGCCCGCTGTTGAGCACGGGTTCTCAGGTGTTGCGGTAGGGTAATGCGATGTTCTTTGCGTTCAGTCTTGGCCATGGGTAAGCGTCAATAATGATGTGCCGATTGCAGGTAAAACCCTAGTGAGCCAATAGATAAAGGCCCTGAACTTCTTTCTCCTGTGGGTCAGTGGCCACACCATAGCCACGCTTAGCCGCCAACTCCTTAACGCCAGGCAGCTGACCACCCCCACCAGCAATAAACTTGTGTTGGGCTTTATCAAGAATGGCCTGCGCTCCAGTCTGGATAGCCGATAAACGAGCATCAAACCAGCGTTCCAACTCCTCAAAATAAAGAGCCTCAAAGTTTGTAGTGCCATGGCCTTTCAAGCAGAATGTTGTACCCCCAGCCGTTTCTACACCCAAGCGTACTTCCTCCACCGTGGCCGCATGGCCATTGGTATTCAGCCGACCAGCAATCGTCTCATACAGCTTTGCCACACCAGGAATCGTTGAATGGAAACCCAGTAGCGTGTTCTCCTCATCCAGGCCCGTAATTGTCGTGTTGGCAAAGCCAATATCCAGCACAGCAAATGAGGCAGCAGGTGCCCCCTTAGACGCCTGCAAATTGGCCACCTTGACGCAGGTGCCAAACCCTTCTGGATAAGCAACGACCCGCGAGACATTGACCTGAACAGTGGTCCCACTCACATCGATTAGATGGTGCCCCTTAAGGTCAGTGAGCTGGCTTTTCATTGCCTGGGTAGGAATGGAGCACGCAACCTCAACCATATGGATACGGTTAGGCTGATCGCTAGGTAGCAGCTGTGAGATCGCGGCCAGACCCAGCACCGCGTAAAAATTGCCCTTCTCACCATTAGCGAGAGACTTAGTTCCAGGGTTGCCATCCACCTTGTCACCAACGTAGAAGACACCATTGCCAATCGGAGAATTCAGCAGCTCCACCCGCCAGTTTTTGGAGTTGGTACCAAAGAAATCAGTAGGCTCAGACTCCAAAACCAGAGAGCGGGCCTTAACAACCTGACTACTATTCGTAGCTTTGACCCAACCAGCCCCCACAGCAACACCCATGCGGTTAACGTTGGTTGCAGTTGGTTTTGAGCGGCCAAGGAAACCAACAGATTGAGAAGTAATTTGTTGTCTAGATTCAGTTGTAAGCATTGCTATTTATTGGATTGAGCATGTTCTGAAGAGATAAAACGGCAAATGATGGTGACGGTAATCAACGGTTTAAATCTGAGCAATGTGGTTTTGAATGCCGTTTGCTACCTCTTGAAAGACATGCTAGCATCACAGTAACGTTACTGCAACGTGACAGTGAAAAAACTGTAATGTCACTTTTAGCTAAAGTGCTGTCAAAGTCCTGCTACTGAAGTATTTTTGAGGTGAGTAACGATGACATTTCCTGACGTGGCGACCAAAAAACCCCGCATTGCAACTTACATAGATCCACTACTGAAAGAGCGGTTTGAACAGCTGTGCGAAATTCGCAAGCGCTCAAGTAGCAACATGCTGGAGGTTATGGTCGAGCAGGAAGTTCAACAAGCCGAAGAGTCAGGCGAACTTCCTCCATTGAATGCTGCGGAAGTAAAGGGTTAGGGATTGCGATCTCAACAGCAATTCAACTGAGGAAAATCCATGAGTGAATCGACTAAGGCCACCCGAGCCAGCATCGAAATCGGAAACCTAACAGTAGACGGATTTATGCTGCCCGATGGTAGTTATCGCATGAGTCAGACCCAGGCAGCTGAGGTGATTGGCAAACCTGAAATTAACGCCCGACGCTTTTTAGGCTCAAAGGGATCCAAAGCCTTGCTGGGCAAGTATTATACGCCCGACACAATCGAAGCTGAAGGGGCCCAAGGACGACGCGGTAGCACTCGGTTTAATGCACTGCCACTGGAGGTAGTAGCGACTTACTGGGTGTACGAATGTAGCAAAGGAAATAAGCAAGCACTACCGCTGGTGATTGCCCTTACCACTGAGTCGTTGGATCGCCGATTTGATAGTGCATTTGGTGTGCAATGTTCTGAGGAGGACTACAACCAGGCACTTACCCAACGGATTAGACAGCTTGAAACTAGCCTTGAGTCGATGAGTGATGCTTATGCAGAACCCGACATTCTGCGTGAGGAAAATGAACGTTTAAAGCAGCAGCTTCGAGATGCTGGCATTGAGCCATGGCAGTTGCCAGATAGTGAATAGACGTTAGGAGTTGCGATCTCAAGCTTGATTCTAAATTGTTAAAAAAAGAGACTCCAAATATAGCTCCAAATATTAACTTGAGTCAGTTGACTAAAACCCTTTGATTTCAAGCATTTCAGAGCTTTTGCTTTACATAACTTTAATGTCTGATACTCAAAAATCCCACTCTTCCCACTCAAAAACTGCACCCTCCCCACTAAAAACCGCACCCTAATTTTAAATCTGTTACGACGTGCCCATGTAGGTTTAGATCGTTTTAGGCATAAATTAGGGGATAAAACTGCACCCCAATCGTAACTACGAACAGTTGCCAAATGTAAGTTTTTATTTCAGCTTACTGAAGCCCTTAATAAAAGGGGACCTCTATTTATTCAGATTTCATTGAAAATGCTAACGAGGCTTCAATGGTTTCAGGCTTTCCAAAGGTGAGATTAAGCCATTAATAGAAGTGCCCAAAAGAGGATTCAGTAAATTCAAATTGATTTCCTCTCTCATTAACTTCACTGTTTCCATCATCTTTTAAAGATCAATAATTGAATATTATTTCTTGAATTATTTTTGTGATTCCAAGCAATTAATTTGCTTGTAAACATTGGTGCAAAATAGCTTTAGTCGAAATAAATTTATTTATAGATGGAAGTTATCTTGCTTTTAATTATTATTTGATTCCCATCCTCATTTTTCCCTGGAGCGCAAGGGGGAGAGTTGCGAAAGCACTTTCAAAATGTTTGTCTGAGAGTACGCCCGTTCTAAAGACCTCTAACAACCTCTAAAGTCATGGTTAAACCTAAAGCCGATGCGATTAAAACTGTTCATTTTCCCTCATCAGATGTTGCTGCCATTAATGCATTAGCAAAATATACAGGGATTTCTTTCTCTGGGCACGCTCGTTCCGCTCTAAAGCTGTACATACGCGAGCACAAGCAACTTGTCGAAGAAGCTGTTCAAGCAAACACCGAGGGCACAACAGCAGTCTGAGGTATTGAGCAACAAAAAAAGACCCGTGTGGCTTGGGGGCCACCGGGAAATAAAGTTTTTTCAACCCTGCGCTAGCGCGGGATGATTTCATGACTTATAGCATAACCGATGCTCACAAGGGCATCAACGTTCTCGACTACGTCGATCGGCTCACTCCGGCTAAGGAGAAAGGCAAATATATTTGTCCAGTATGTAATGGCCATAACCTAAGCATTCGTCAGAAGGATAGTGCCTACACCTGCTGGTCAAACAATTGCGATCGCGGTGATATCGCTCGCGCCATTGCCCCAGAAGCTTTTGAGAAAAAGTCTAATCGCACTGCTACCAATCATAGGAAGCGGCCAAAGTCTCAAAAGGAAAAGGATAGATCTACCCAGGTAAACGCTGCTCATGTGGAATGCAAGGTGGACGAGTTGATTAAGGGCATTGACCTGGAATATCAAACCGTGGCCCAGGCAGGTGTAGAACTATCTGCATGGTGTACTGAAAATAAATACGATCGCTATGCTGCAATCCAACTTCTGCGAGAAAAATTAGATAGCGCTGGTTTAGGGAAACGAAATCAGTCTGAGAAAAAGTCGGACATTAGTTCTGCGAAACTACGGGAGCAATTGAACGTATATCGAGAGATAGAAGACCCTATCGAACAACAGCAATTTTTGTGGGATCTATACAAACAAACAGGCTATCCAGCAAAAGTACTCAAGGAGATGGCAGCTACGCTGGATGTAAAAACTTGTGCAGAAGGCTGGGTATTATCGGCCAAGGAGTTTTCCGAGCTGGATACTGGCTGTAACGAATTTCTGGTAGAAGGTTTTCTTCCAGCTTTCGTTCCGATCTTAGTAGGCAGCCCTGGTGGATTAGGAAAAACATTGTTGCTGAATTTCTTAGCCTGGTGCTTGGCTACCGGCAATCCATTTCTGGGGTGCCAAGTACCAAAGCAGCGCAATATTCTCTACATTCAGGCTGATGAAGCAGAGGCTAACACCCAGGAGCGTTGGGAGCAATTGGGCTTGTCTGAACTGGATAACATCTGGATTATTCGCAACTTCAGTCCAGCCCATATCAACCGACTGAAACGAACGATTCAGAACCTCAACATTGACGTAGTGATTCTAGATTCGCTCACAAGTGTGCAGATGAGTTCGGGTATCTCCTACAAAGATCCTGAGTATGGACGGCTGATCTATGACTTCAAAAACCTTGCGGCTGAACTGCGTGTTACTCCAATCATCGTTGTCCATACCAATAAATCGGAGAGAGCAGATGATTTAGAAAAGATTGCAGGCTCTTATGCCATTGGAGCAGCTGCGTCTGAAGCCTTTATTCTGACCAGACCGAAGGAAGGAAATTCTGATCTACGGGTACTGAATCGGGTAAAGTCCCGAAAATTCCCCCTGGAATCCAACCTCTTGCAGTTGAATCCAGAAGATCTCTCTTTTGAGAATCTGGGGAGCTGTGATAAAGATGGCAACCTATCTAATGATAGCCCTGCCACAGTGCCTGATAGTGGTACTGCAAGGGAAAGGGTTAAAGCTCTGTTGATTCAGAATCCTGGTGTTCGGTTTCATTCACTGGAAGTGGCCGATCAGCTGGGTATTGCCAACAGTACGGCCCGTAAACTCTTGTCGGAAATGGACCGACGCCACATCATCAAAAAGTCTAAGCTCCAACACGGTAGTTATGCAGGGAAGCCAGGATATTACCTGCCCTTACCTCAGATGGAATCGGAAGAATTGGAGCAAGGTGAAATTCTTAGGCTGATTAATCTCAGTGCCGATAATCTTGAGGAGTTTAGAGCGCAAGTAGGCAATCTCACTCCAGTTCAGCGCAAGACTCTCTATGCAATGGCTCCAGACTTACCAGGAGGTGAACTATGACACCACTTGAAACGGTCTTAGGGGTTCGTAACGTGATTGCAGAAATCCTTGGTTATGGAGGCCCAGAGGCAGACTCAGAGGCACTCTATGTTGGTAGCACTTTAGACCCTGGGTTTAAGCGTGAATTTTGGCAATGGTTAGGAGAACATGATCCAATTCTTCAGGCTCGTCTGAGAGCAGCAGGAAAGCGAGTTAAGGCAAGGGAGGCAGTAGATGCAGCGTAAGGATTTTGAGGCATTGGTCGCCCGTGTGGCACTTCTGGAACGGTATTTACGGGCATTGGGTTTGCCGGTGGCACCGTGGACCTCTCCCCAGCAGGCGGCGGATTTGTTGAATACTAGCCGTACTCGGATTACGGCTGAGATTAAAAAGGCGGAACATGCTCGGATTCATAAGCTAAAGTATGACCTGGCCTGGAGTGTGCATTATCGGAAGAATGGTGAGCACTGGCAGGTGAATCCGGTGGAGTTGGAGAAGATTATTTTTCTGCCGCCTGACCAGCGGCCTTATATTGATTTGCCTAGCTGATTTGGTAGATCGCGAGAGTTTTTAGAAGAATAAGAGGATTCCCAGATTTTCTATTGTTCCAGGTTATGACGATTTTTCTGGGATTCAATTACGGTAAGGCTGAAAATCCTAATTTTTCCCAAACACATGCTTTGGGACCAGCACTGAAGGCAAGCCAAAATACTCAGGAACCTTGCGGTGCAGGTGTTTAGAGCATCGCGGGGAAATTTCCTGTGCTCAAGGACTCACAAAGTTTGCTGCTGAGAGGGCAGCTGGCATTGATCGATCATTCAAGGCTACCGACTGTATCTTAGTCTCTGAGACTGGAGAAGTTCAGTTTATCCTGGAATCAGAAGCAGGGGCTATGCCGGTTATTAGGAGGAACTACCCACATCACGGTATAGCCAAGCTCTGCGTTGATAGGTAACCTGGATGATAAAGTTTCTCTAGCTGGATTGCTAGAAGTAGTGTGATGCATCGCACCCTACCTGTCTTAGCTCTATTACAGGCTCGAAATACTTTGCGTTTTTATCGAGAAAATGCGGGGAACCCAGTTATCTGCTGTCGTTCTTCGACAAATGCTGCTGCTGCTTCAGGGCTCCTAAACCAGCTTGGATATCTTTGATACAAGATATCAGCTAGCTTGTCGCAGTCGCGGTCTTTACCCCCCTCAATTACTATGCTTTCAGGAAGTGGAGAATTGCAGATGTAGGGTGGATTTTTACCTCCCAGTGGGTACTTACCTTCCAACTGTTCCGTAGTAATTCTAGTAGTAAATCCTTGAGTTGCGCGTAAATCCGTAGCAAGAAAAATAGTGGAGCTGAGGTTGGCGGAGCGTAACATAGCTTTGGTGGGATCGGCGAAGCTGAGCTCGGCATGAAGAAGGTCGGCGTTGAAAAGGACAGCATTGCTCAGGTCGGCGTCGCGGAGATCAGCCGCGTAGAGGACGGCGTTACGGAGAACAGTGTCACGAAGATCAGCAGAGTGTAGATCGGTGCTGTTCAAGTCAGCGTTGCTCAGGTTAGCGTTGCTCAGGTTAGCGTTGCTCAGGTCAGCGTTGCTCAGGTTAGCGTTGCTCAGGTTAGCGTTGCTCAGGTTAGCGTTGCTCAGGTCAGCGAAGCGGAGGTCGGCGAAGCGCAGGTCAGCAGCTTTACTGAATTGCTTCCCAGCTAGGGAACGACAATATCGCTTTATGAGTTTTTCTGTTACATATTTTGTATCTCTCTTAGTAAAACTACAATCTCTGGTGAGAAATAACACACTCTCTAGTTCAGCCTTCCTATCACCCCCATTTATTTTGTTGTAATAGTCCTGAATTTTCCAACTATGTAATGAGAAATCTGCAACAATTGCAGGAATAATCAATAGACTAGCCAGTCTAAGATGATTCCTGCGTCTCTGCCATATACTTTTTTGGATCAAATTCTTAGCGCAATCCGATAGCGGAAATACATCTGCTTGCTTCTTCCGGAATTGAGTCGCTTCAGCAAGTCGCAATCCTTGTAACAAATACCCCTTAGATTTCTTATGTTCTTGCCAAGTAACAGCACTCGCTTCAATTTGTAGCTGTTGCCGCAATAAATCCCGATTCTTCTCAATCCACTGTCGCAATAAGCGCCAATGGCGAATCAGGGCTTCATGGGCCACATCCACAATCGCCCTGCGCTCTTGCGTTTCTCCTTTTCCAATTACTTCACTGGCTACTAACAGTCGGTTGTCTTTGTTCGATAGCGTATTCACGACTGCCCTAACCCGTTCTGCTGGATGCAAAGGTTCAGAAACTAAGTTATCTAGAAATACTCGACGACGAGTATCTTCGGTCCCTTCACCCAACTGAGTTAACTGCTGAAAAATATGTTGCACCGTGCGCTGCTGGGCAGCATCACAGTTGTTATAAATCTCAGTTGCTCGTTTATTCAGAGTGCCGTAAATGCCGCCAAGCTCCTGATAGGTAGAAAGCATAAGCGTACGCTCCTGTCGATGTTGCCAAAGCTCCTTGAGGGTGTATTGCAGAAGAGGCAAACTACCTGGTGCTCCCTTGATATCGTTAAGTATTTCAGTGGCCAGAGCTTGTTCAACCGTCAAGTTAGCTTGCTCAGCCGGTTTACAGATCGCATCTCTCAACTCATCTGTTGTCAAAGGCAAAACACTAATCATATGTTGTTGCACCCGCTGAGCTAACCCACTGTAGTCCTGCTCTAAACACTTACCAACAAAATCAGCCCGCATCGCAGTAATCAGGCAGAGTTTACCTCTGGTTTGCCCCAGTGCCCCCATCAAACAGCTAAAAAACTGCTCTCTTTCCTCCGCACTCTCACAGCGGGTAAATACCTCCTCAAACTGGTCAATCACCAAAATAATCCGTGATGCCCTAGACACCTCCACCAACCGCTGTAATCCAGCAGCCCCTTCTTTCAAAAGCCCAATCGCTTTTCCCAACTCGCCTGCACGGTCTAACTGAGACCCACCCTCTGGCACAAAAACAGAGGCTAGATTCTGCATCGGATGATCATCGGGTCGAGTAATCAAAATCTGCCACTGATCGCTACTGGCAACACGTCGCCCCAGCTGTAGCTGATGGATTAACCCAGCTCGCAACACAGACGACTTACCATTCCCCGAGGCCCCCACCAAAGCCATAAAGTTGGAGGTCCTCACCTGGTCCAGCAGTTGCCCGATCAGCTTTTCACGACCAAAAAAGTATTTCGGGTCCTCACCATTACAGTCAAAAAACTCCAACCCCTTATAGGGACAGAATCCACTGTCTGCCAGTCCATCCGTAGCTACCTCGTTGACCGCCTGCCAACTACGGGTCAAGTTAATCGCCTCACCAAAGTTGGTACAGATCGGCGTTTGCACTTCCCCCTTCAGTGCCTGATTCACATAGTCCACCAGGGCAAAAGTATCTATCCACCGTCCTGGCAATCGCGATGGTTCCAAGCCCTCTAACAACGCCTTAGTCAACACACTATAAGGACTATTCAAATCCTCCCAAGACGTTTCAAAATCCCGAGACGATGCAATAAAGCACCGGTCTCGACTTTCACTATTACCTGGGTTAGCAGCTCCCACATTGACGATTAGAGATCCACTATGACAACAATCCAGCCAGATAATTTGCTGCTTTACCGGACTCTTGGACAACAACCAATGTAACCACCCCAAAGAGATGCCTGAGCTAGGATTATTCGGGTTCGTATCACTAGCCGCCAAATACCCCTTGTCGTACCCGTCGTCACCCTCTTCATCTGGAATACCATGGCCAGAAAAATAAAATAGTGCCGTTTCTGGAGCCTGTTTGCTATCTGGTAAGAAAAGCCGCTTTAGCGCCTGCTTTAGCGTTACCTGAGACACCTGCTGTGTCAATGAAACTGCGGACCGGTTCGCCTGGTCAATCTGCTCTGGTAGTCGCCAAACCCTAAATTCACCATCCTGTTCCAAACGTTGTGCTATGGCTTCAGCATCTTTCGCTGGAGCTTTTAGAGGAGGATTGAAATACTGATAGCTATTAATTCCGACGATCAGGGCATCGCGGCTCATAGATGGGGCTAATGTCTAAGTTTAGTGACAGTGTAGTATTTGTCTGTCCCAGCCACAGTACCCGCACAGGTAATTTTCAGGATTTAACTCCATGGCCCAACTCGCCCCCATCCAACTTGAAGACGGCACCATCATCTACATCGAAGCCGAAGAAACTGTCACCGCCCCACCCGTTCCCCCATCTGAAGAACTCACCCGCACCCCCAAAGGCCCCGGAGACCAGGCCATCCGCAACTTCCAGACCATGCAAGGCACCATCCGCACCTACACCGCCCACACCCTCAACGCCTTCAAAAACATGGCCACCGCCAACGTAGACAAAGTCACCCTAGAATTTGGCATCAAAGTCGCTGGCGAAGGCGGCGTCCCCTACGTCACCCAAGGCAGCGCCGAATGCAACCTCAAAATCACTGTTGAATGCTCCTTCCCAGATTAGGACAGCCCTAATTTACGCATCTGGTTAGCCCGTCGCCAAATCGCCTCATGTTGCAACTGATTAATCGCAGCATGGTACGTCTCCGCATGAACCGCAACACTATGCCCCATCCATCGAGCCGCAATACTATCCGGTACCCCTAGGACTGCCGACCGTATCGCCCAGGCATGCCGTAAAGCATAGGGAGTATGGGGAATTTTTTTACGTAAGTTGGCACTCATCCGCTGCCCCAGTTGTTGATTATCCCTACCCTCAAAGCGGATATTCGGCATCACAACAGTCTTCAGATTGAACTGATGTCGCCATACATCCGGCAACGGCCACACATCCCGACGACCCGTCTTAGAATCATCCTGAATCGTAATCTTGCCAGTCTCCGTAGCAATCCCCTTATGATTCACAATGGCAAAAGCCTCATGGGGACGTAAACCATAGGTGGCAACCATTCCATACACCCACTCCCACCCAGACCCTTTGAGCGACTCCCAGATCTGAACAATCTCTTCATCAGAGGGCAAATCACTTGACCTCACTGGTTTAGGGCTGTACCCCTTACCTAAATCACTCAGATTGACAGATATGCCCGCAAACTTGCACAGGGCACTAAACACCATCACATCATTCTTTCGGGTCCAGCTCCCCGGCTCGCTGCGGCTCAAGATATGCGCCCGGAGCATCTCTTCTGTTAATGGCTTGTCTGGTAGTGACTCCAATGGAAACTGGTAGTTGCCCCGGTAGGAGCTGGCTTTAATACTGGCCTGTTTCTGCTTAGCAAACTTACGGGCAATGGCAATCGCCGATTGAGCACTGCCGTCGCCCCCACCTTCCCACTCAGACCAGTTCCAACGCTCCAGATTGAGATCACTTTCTGCCTTCTGTGCCCGTGCCAAAGCCACCTTTACCCCATCAGGGTTGGCATAGACACCCAGGGCAATGGTTTGTTGTCGATTGCCCCTGCCCTTACCCGGCTTCTTGGGGAACGAAGCTCGGATCGTCAGCTTGAGATCGCGACGCATAATCGCCACCCGATTCAACTGGCGGTTAGCATCCTTAATCAGCTGATCCACCCGCTCAAACTCCACGCTTCCCCCTTACACACACCAGGTGGATCAAAACCACTCAAAACCCTTTGAAATAAAGAGTTAGAAGGTGGATCTAATGGTTGATCCACCCCAGATCAAGCAATATTTTCGTCCTTGATAGATCAGAGTGTCACATCCTAACTGGCACAATAAACACCCTAAAATCCTGATCTAATTTTGATCTAATTTTTGCGTTAAATACAGCATTTTTACCATAAAAGGCTGCTCTATCTGACAGGTCAGATAGTAACTCAAACAACGCTGTAACGCTTGAAATACATAACGGAGAGGGAGGGATTCGAACCCTCGGAACCTTGCGGCTCACTCGATTTCAAGTCGAGCGCATTCGACCACTCTGCCACCTCTCCAGGTGAAACTACTTCCGGAACATTAGTTCAGAAGCACCAGCTATGCTAGCCCAAATTTACCCATGCGTCTAGTGGGGGTATGCCTTTTATATCTCTCCGATAGAGATATTCCTCTGAGATAATGCTATTCGCATCGTCGGTCCAAATCAAACACACTGCTTGAACTGTGCTAGCCTGCAATGTCACTAGGGTAAAGCTGCGCTGCCAACCACTGTCGGTTTTAATCACTCTGGGCACCTGAGCCCCGTTTACATAAACTGTGCCATGGTTGTCTACAGCTACCCGGTCTCGCAGGCGTGTTTTATCGTGCCTGAGTTCGTGATGCATGTGCCCAAAAACCACTAGGGCTACCTGTTTGCCTAAACTTTGGGCATGGGCGATGGCATCTGCAAAATCTGGGTCTCCATAGTCGCCGCCTTTGCGTTTCCAGTCACGACCGCAAATATTGTGGACCTGGTTCCCTAGACCTGTTGGACCGTTATGCCCCAAAAAAATCAGGGTATTATGCTCGGCTGTCTCTACCGTTGCACAGATCCGGGCGGTTGATTCTTCAAAGCTGCGTACATTACAGCGATCGCGATAAAACTGTCTATAGCGCCATCGGGCCCCGCCCCAGCTGTAGGGGCGCGCACCAACGACGGTGACATTGCAGTGAGGGGCTTCTAACTTACCAAAGCCTATGTGGCAGTCTCTCAGGGCGTCTAACTGCTGCTGTAGACGATCTTCCTGGGTCTGGTCATAGGGGCAATTTTTGCGATCGCGAACTGTATACCAAACATCATGATTGCCCAAGATCACTGCCTTGGGTAGCGGCACCGCCGCCACCTGCCGCACCAGGGTAACCGCTTCATTGCCAAAATCCCCAACAAAGAGCACCAGGTCAACACCTAGGGCCTGTAAAGCGTGGGTATCAGCCCAACTCCACTGATCATGAACATCCCCCACAATGGCAATCACATGGGTCTGGACTGCTAGCTCCCCATTATGGGCCTGAGTTCTCGCCATCAAGGTCATAAATCATTGTTTAATCTAAACATGTTCAGCCCACGCTTACTTCCTATGACCCAGCTGATTATTTTTACCGACCTCGATGGCACACTGCTCAATGGTGAGACCTACGATTATGCGGCAACCGTTCCTATTATCCAGCAACTCAAGTCATTAAAAATTCCAGTTATCCCAGTGACTAGCAAAACTCGGGCTGAGGTCACCACACTGCGGCAAGATGTGGGGCTGAGCGATCCGTTTGTAACGGAGAATGGCAGCGGTATTTTTGTTGAAGTTAATCATAACCCCTTTAACCAGCCACCGGGAGAGCAAGATGGGGACTACTATGTTGTTGATTTAGGCTGTCCTTATGTCCAAGCACGAGCCGGGTTGCGGGTAATTGCCAATGAACTGCAGCACTCGCTGTTGGGGTTTGGTGACATGACCATCAAACGGCTGCAGAAGTATACTGGGCTTTCGGCCAGGGACGCTCAAGAAGCCAAGGCTCGAGACTTTAGTGAGCCCTTTATCACCCCCAAAGCCGTAACCTCTGAGCAGATCATCGCTGCTGTTGAAGCTGTGGGATTCAAGGTAGTAGTGGGCGATCGGTTTTCCCATTTGATCGGGCCTGATGCGGGTAAAGGCAATGCTGTCAAACGCTTGGTGGCGCTATACCAAAGTCTGTTACCACCGGAGGAAACCATCGTCACCATTGGCCTGGGCAATAGTCCCAATGATATAGATATGCTGGCCCATGTTGACTATCCGATTGTGTTACCGGGGGGAAATGGTCCCCATCCCCAGCTGGAAAATCAAGGATGGGACACAGCGCCATCACCCGCACCTCAGGGATGGGTCGAGGCAGTAACGACGCTCTGTCAGCAGTTTGATATTGTGCTGAAACGCTCACTCTAGGCCATTGTTGCTCTAAAGAATGGACGTCGTCTATCGTTGGCTGACAATTATGGTTGAAATAACTATAATTAAGTCAAGTCAAAATTAAATCTGAAACTATAAATAAGCGAGTTTGTCTCCATGTTCACAACTGCATCAGCCCCTGCCCCTGGATTGCCCAAGGATCTTTTTGGTGCCATTGAGACCTTAAAAAAAGAGCTGAATGCCATTGTTTTGGCCCATTACTATCAGGAGCCAGATATTCAGGATATTGCTGATTATATTGGTGACTCGCTGGGACTGTCTCAAAAGGCGGCGGCCACCGATGCTGAGGTGATTGTGTTTGCTGGAGTGCACTTTATGGCCGAGACGGCTAAAATTTTGAACCCTGACAAGCTGGTGTTGCTACCGGATTTAGACGCAGGCTGTTCCCTGGCGGATAGCTGTCCACCGACCGCGTTTGCTAAATTTAAGGCAGATCACCCTGGCCACATGGTGATTTCTTATATCAACTGCACCGCTGAAATCAAAGCCATGAGCGACATTATTTGTACCAGCTCAAACGCGGTAAAAATTGTGAATCAGATTCCACCTGAGCAGCCGATTATTTTTGCCCCTGACCGGAACCTGGGACGCTACGTGGCAACCCAAACTGGACGTGATCTGGTGCTGTGGCAGGGCAGCTGTATTGTCCATGAGACTTTTTCTGAAAAGAAAATGCTGCAGCTAAAAATGGAGCATCCCCATGCAGAAATTGTGGCCCACCCTGAATGCGAAGAGCCCATTCTACGCCACGCTAACTTTATTGGTTCGACAACGGCTCTACTCAAGTACGTAGACAGCTGTGATACTGAGCAGTTTATCGTTGTCACAGAGCCTGGCATTATTCACCAAATGGAGAAACAGGTACCCAGCAAACTCTTCATACCGGCACCCCCCGATGCCAACTGTCAGTGCAATGAGTGTCCCCATATGCGACTCAATACGCTTGAGAAACTCTATCTAGCGATGAAATATCGCTCTCCAGAGATCACACTCCCAGTAGAGATACGGCAACAGGCCCTGGCCCCCATTCAACGGATGTTGGCGATGAGTATCTAAGCCCATGGCCGATTGGCTGTTTCAAGCTTTCATCTCAAGCTTTCAAGTGATCCCTTAGCTGGTAAGTCAGCAAGTCAACTACGTTGTCGCCCTGGGCCTGATTGTTACCTAGGGCGGTCTGGGCTGATTTTTCAATCCGCTGCACAGTACTGTTCGGTAGATTCAGCAAATCTACTAGCTCTTGATAGATGGCTTGTTCGTCCTGGTTGATTAGGGCTTCGTCTGGGGTACGGGCGCTGGAGCTAATCACTTCGTAGCCTAGACGCAGGACAAATTCCTTTTCTGCCTCGGTTGTGAGTTTGGGGACAAGTTCTGCGAGAGGAAGATCCTGAACTAAGTAACCTTGAAGCTCCTGCTTAACGGCCTCTTGACCTGCAGATGTGTTTGCAAAAACCTGACTAAAGTTGGTCAGCATGACATCTGCTTCTTCCTTAGCTAGGTTGCCATCAGCCCATGCCAATGCCAGAACAATCCGTAGCAGGTTCATTTGACGGGGGGTGATGGAAGGTGGCAGTTGAGTACCCATGAAAATTCAGTGTGGCACAGCTCCTTAAGTATCTGTCCAACTGACAAGAACTATGTGGAGAGCAAGGTTTTTTTCAAAATCTTGCAATAACTTGTAACTCCAGCGGCACCGGCTCAAATTTTTAACCTGAGGCGGCCACAACTATTGTGATTGCTGCTTTGAGGAATGGACCGCTCTGTAACCACGGCTATTTGACAGTGTCTTATCCTCAAAGCTCTCCTGAGGAGCAGCAATGCCCAACTATTTCTGTGCTAGCTGGATAAGGTGGTTAAAGCCTTTTAATTGCAATGTTTGACCATTCGGGCTGGGACTGACCCAGTCTTTTTCTTGCAATTTTTCCATAATTTTAGTGGCGTCATCCTTGGGGATATCTGCGATCGCAGCCAAATCATCCATCGCCAAGTTAAAAATTTCTGGAATAGCATCCTTATGCTCACCATAGGCATCAGCCAGGGCCGTCAGCGTATGGGCTAGTTTGACAGCGGGGGGCTTTTGACGCCGCTGAAAGTGGCTGTTTGTGTGGCGCAGCCGTTGCACCATCATTTGCAGCATACGGTGATGGAGCTGAGAATCTTGGAAAAGGGTATCAATAAAATGCTGAGCCGGAATACTAAGCAGTTTGACCGATGATAGGGCTACCACATCGGTGGACCGGGGGGATTCATCCAGAATCGCCATTTCGCCAAAAAAATCGCCCTTGCCCAAGACGGCTAGCGTCACATAGCCGCCGCCTGTGTCATGACGCACTTTGATCCACCCAGCCACAATTAGATAAATAGCATTGCCCCAGGAGTCCTCCATCAGGACAGTGCGACCGGCTGGATAGGTCAGCTCGGTAGCAGCGGAGAATAGCCTAGTTAAGGTGTCAGGATTTGCGGCATTAAACAGTGGAAATAGATCACTTAGGACATCGGGCCGCATGGACTTTTTCAGGGTAAATGTAGTCATATAGTAGACCTACGAGTGGGCAGCAGTGGCACAAAAGTTGGGGAGAGGGTAGTTTTTTAGAGACACCCTAAGTTTGTTAAAAAATCTATAAAGTTGAGCCCACAGTTCAGTGAGTTTACGTAAGGATCTGTGGGATTGCGATCAGCTGCATCCGTAATTGTAAGGATGGGGATGAGGTTTATGCTACCGTCACTTAGTTTACCCAGCTTAATGAGGAGATGCACTTTGCCCTTCAGCGGGCTCAGAATTAGGTAGGTCCCAGCCAATTATGGAGTATCACATTGGTCTAAGGGATGGTCTGACGATGTCAAATCAAACTATACAATCCACCCTGCCAATTTCAGTATATTTAAGGGATTTTATAACTACCCAAGCCATAAAAAACTCCCAACGGGGTTACCCATCGGGAGTTAAAAACACAAACGTATTCTCTTGCAGAGTATAAATAACGGGAAAACACAAACCAGACCGATGTCTAGCAAGCAAATAATTAGACCAAGCAGGCATTACTCGGCTAGCATGTTCTCAGTGTAGTCAGCCTAAATCAGAGGTGCTTACGCAACATAGCTGAAGTTTTCTCAATAAAATGGCTTAACTGTCGAGCGAATGACGCTCGGAGACGTTTAAAGGTGCTTTGCCAAGGTGGCACTAAATTCGCTGTAGGGCTTGGCACCAATGACGCTATCGACTGGTTCCCCTTGCTTAAAGAACAGCACAGCAGGAATACTCTTGATACCAAATCGTTTGGCAATGGGCTTATTGTTGTCAATGTCGAGCTTAACGACAGTGACTTGGTCGCCATATTCGCTGGCTAGCTGATCCATTAATGGGGCCACTAATTTGCAAGGACCACACCAGGAGGCCGTGCAGTCAACGACGACTAAAGATTGGTTGGTGAGCAGCTCGTCGAGGGCTGCTTCATCGGGGATGTAGTCGGCGGCCATAGGGAAAAATGCTCCAAAGTTGCGAACTGGTTGCGAACTAAGCGATCGGTGAGTTCGCACCATTCATCATAACCATAGTTGGGTAAATTCACCTAATCACCGCTTCTTTCGGGTATTTCCCGTAACATCCCTCGGTCGATTTGGGGTGACGATCGCCATCCCAAACTCTTCCCAGAGAACACCTCCAGACGACGACCAGATTATATGGCAACAAAATTTACCAGTTTGCCTGGTACCACGATCACTTTCTTGATCTCTTTGCCTGCAAGATGTTTCTGAGCAATGTCAGAGTCACGGGCGTACTGCTCCAGTTCATCTTTGCTGGCGCTGGCGGGGACCGTGATGGTCCCTCGGGTTTTGCCCTTGATTTGAATCACTAGGGTAATCTCATCAGCAACCAGGGCACCTTCTTCAAATGTTGGCCAGCTCTGACGATGCACCGATTCGCTAAAGCCTAGTTGCTGCCAGAGTTCTTCGGCAATGTGGGGGGCAAAGGGCGCTAACAAGAGCACTAGTGTCTGCACTCCCTCAGTATAGACATCGCTGTCTTGTTGTTTGGCCTCTTTGAGGGCATTGCTGAGCTTCATCAGCTCGGAGACTGCTGTGTTGAACTGGTAGCCTTCCTCCACATCTTCAGAAATTTCTTTGATGGCAGTATGAATGGCGCGTCGCAGGTCTTTATCTGCTTTGCCCAGGCTGCTTTGGTTAATGCCGGTGATTCGTTTTTTGCTACCTTGGGCTGCCGCAAAGCTGTTGACCAGCAGCCACACTCGGTTTAAAAATCGAAACTGGCCTTCGACATCGGCATCGTCCCATTCGAGATCTTTCTCCGGGGGGGCTTTGAATAGAATAAACATGCGGGCGGTGTCGGCCCCGTATTTGCCCAATACCACTCGGGGTTCAACGCCGTTGTACTTGGACTTGGACATTTTTTCGTAGAACACCTGAAGTGGGTCACCGGTCTCGGGATCCTTGGGTTCGCTGAGATCGGCGATGTCCCCTGGGGCAATGTACTTGCCCGTGGTGGGGTTTTTATAGGTGATGGCCTGAACCATGCCCTGGGTGAGCAAGCGTTGAAAGGGTTCGTCGATGGAGATGAGGTTGCGATCGCGCAGCACCTTTGTAAAGAACCGCGAATACAGCAAGTGTAAAATCGCGTGCTCAATGCCGCCTACATATTGATCAACGGCCAACCAGTCATCTGCCTTATCTCTAGAAAATGGCAGTTCCTCGTTTTTGGCATCGGCGTAGCGTAAAAAGTACCAGGACGAATCGATAAACGTATCCATGGTGTCTGTTTCCCGCTTGGCATCAGTGCCACAGCCAGGACATTGACAGTTGATCCAGTCAGTCATTTTGGCCAAAGGAGAGCCCCCGCGAGAGCTGAACTCCACATCCTCAGGCAAGATCACCGGCAGCTGGTCATCGGGTACGGGTACCGTGCCACAGCTGTCACAGTAAATCATCGGTATGGGCACTCCCCAATAGCGCTGACGAGAAATCAACCAGTCCCGCAGACGATAGTTGGCCGTACCTTCACCCTTGCTATGGCCTTCTAACCACGTCACCGCAGCGGGTACACTTTGTCCTTTGCCTTTACCCGCCGAGATGCCATCTAAGGGACCTGAATTCACCATCACCCCTTCCCCAGCAAAAGCCGTCTCCATGGTGTCCGCGTCTAGGCTTTCCCCTTCAGGCTGAACCACCACATGGATCGGTAAGTCAAACCTACGGGCAAATTCAAAATCTCGTTGGTCATGGGCTGGCACCGCCATAATGGCCCCGGTGCCGTAATCCATCAGCACATAGTCCGCGATCCAGATGGGAATTTTCTGATCATTGACCGGATTAATGGCATAGCTACCGGTCCACACCCCGGTTTTCTCACGATTCTCAGCAGTGCGGTCCATTTCGCTCATACTTGCCGCCGTATCCTGGTAGGCCTTGATGGTATTGGCCTGGTCAGCAGTCGTCAGTTTTTCTACTAAAGGATGCTCTGGTGAGAGCACCATAAAGGAGGCCCCCCACAGCGTATCTGGGCGAGTGGTGTAGATTTTAATCTCGTCACCATCTTCAGTCGTGAAGACCACATGGGCTCCGGTGGACTTGCCAATCCAGTTAGCCTGCATCAGCTTCACCCGCTCTGGCCAACCGTCGAGGTTGTCGAGGTCGGCTAGCAGCTGATCGGCATAGTCTGTAATCTTAAGGAACCACTGGCGCAGCAGTTTCCGCTCTACCTTTGCCCCCGAGCGCCAGGACTTACCCTCACTGTCCACCTGTTCATTGGCCAATACAGTTTGGTCAATGGGATCCCAGTTAACGGCTGCTTCTTTTTGATAGGCCAGCCCAGCTTTATAAAATTGCAAAAAGATCCACTGGGTCCAGCGATAGTAGTCTGGCGAGCAGGTCGCCACCTCTCGATCCCAATCATAGGACAGTCCCAGCTCCTGCAGCTGCTCCTGCATTTGACCAATATTTTGGTACGTCCATTTGGCCGGAGGAATACCCCGATCAATGGCGGCATTTTCTGCTGGCAGGCCAAAAGCATCCCAGCCCATGGGGTGCAATACGTTATACCCTTGCATGCGGCGGACACGGGCAATCACATCGGTGATGGTGTAGTTGCGCACGTGCCCCATGTGCAAGTTGCCAGAGGGGTAAGGAAACATGGACAGGGCATAGAACTTTTTCTGCCCAGGTACGGCAGGGGTTTTATCCAGACCCTGCTCAACCCACTGCTGCTGCCACTTTTTCTCGATGTCTGATGGGTTATATCGAGACTCCACGTTTAGTTTCCCCTTCCTAGATAGGTATGCTTTACTACAACCTGCGGCTGAAGATTTTCGTCAGCCCGTGCAGAATTAGCAATTAGAATCAATCAGAATTGCCTAACTAATTCTAGTCGGCTATTGCCCATCTGGAAGGATTATCTGAAGGGTGCAGCACTTACCCTCTAACACTGCGACGCGGAACAGTTCTTTCAATATTAATGTTGGCAGTGGAGGTAAAACTTGAGTTACGCGCTTGGGGGTCGAGGTCTTTTGCCATATTGAGAAACAGCGCCGGATCGCCAACCTTAGTTTGCTGTTGGTAAGAACGAAAGGCACGGACAGCCTCTTGCCAGATGGGCTGAGGGAACCCTAGCTGATCGCGGTGGTAGGCATCATAGCGGGGCGAGGAAATATTAAAAGGCATTTCTCCCGTAGTCCGACTGGGTAAAATCCGACGGCGGTGATAGGGCACAATATTTTCACCAAAATTTTCAAGGTATTCATCGCTGTCCAATAGCTCATCAATAAATCCTTTTACCCCCTTGGTCATCACCACAGCCGACCAGGCAATTTTTTCGGCCTCACTGTAAACCCGACGTCCCAAGACTTTTTCAACACAGTGCATAACAAAACGATAGTTATTGTTCTTGTTATAGAAACTGTCGATAAAGGTATTTGACAACAGCAATCCTCGAATAAAATCACGTACGGTAATCTGTCTGTTGCGTAGTTGAGACTCTAGAGCGACTTCTCGGTCCCACTCAAAGGCATGGAAGAAAATTTGGCGATAGGCTGCATTAATTAGAGCTCCCATCTCTGCTGGGGAATACAGGTCATCGGCTGAATAAACGATCGCTTCGTCATCCCGAGCACCCAGAGCGTCCACACGCTGATTGGGGCAAGAAGGAGAATAACTTAATAGAGGAATAGCCATATTTTACGAACTCCCACCCTTAATCTGACACAAATCACTGTTTTGTTATTACTCACCATTGGGATTATAAAAGGGAAAAGAGATTTTAATCGTCATTAACTCATAAAAATGTTACAGACCTTAACTTTTATTCCATGGAGGTATATGATTGAATTTAGAGAAAAATCAAAGCGAAAATAAGTTTATTGAAACCTTTTTGATTGAGTCATAATTCTATTTATTTAGAACATATGAAATACATCTTTATTATTAGAGGTATATATTTTGTGTCCTTTTTTCCAAAAGGGCTGTAGCCAAAAAAATAAATTTTATTATTGATAATATTGCTGCAGAAATATAATTTAATCCTCTTTTATTGAAAGCTATTTATGGGTTTTGTTTGAGCTTTTCTAAGTATATCTAAATGGATTTATATTGCGAATTCTTTCGCTTAGACTGCACAAAAACTGCACAATTAGGCTGGTCTAATTTAACGATGAAAACGTTAAATATCGCTAGACAGCTTTCTTTAATGCCATTGTTGACTTAAGGGATGGGTTAATCTGTGAAGTGCGCTCCTAGCCAATAATTTGCAGGTGAAGTCATGCCGAGGATCAGCAATGCCTCTTTAATTAATTTAGTTAAGTTTGGGAAACAACTATGGCTAGTTTGCAAGAAGCAGGGAAATTAGGAATTAAGCCCTTTGATGAGGTAAAACCTGTTGAATTGCGCCCCAATTGGGCTCAAAGTGATGTTCAATCTGTGATCTTAGCTGCCTATCGGCAGGTGCTCGGCAATGAGCATCTGATGAAGAGCGACCGGTTGGTGGAGCCTGAATCACTTCTAACTCAAGGGGCGATCTCGGTGCGAGACTTTGTCCGGGCAATCGCAGAGTCAGATCTCTATCGTCAAAAGTTTCTGTATCCCAACTTCCATGTTCGTTTTATTGAGTTGAATTATAAGCATTTCCTGGGGCGAGCTCCTTACGATCAAACAGAGATTTCGTACCACTTGGACCTATTCCTTACCAAAGGATATGAAGCTGAAATTGATTCCTACCTCAACTCAGTAGAATACGATAATAATTTTGGGGACAACATTGTTCCTTATCATCGGGATTTTCAAACCGATCGCCCTGGCCAGAGAACAGTTGGGTTTAGTCGTCTATTACAGCTTTACGGTGGCTATGCCAATAGCGATCGCGCCCAGGGGCAAAAGCAGCCTCGACTCACAGTAGAAGTTGCTAGAAATTTGCCCGCTCCCATCAATGCAACTAATAGTAATGCACTGGCCGGAGCTTTGGGTGGCCCCCGTGGGGATGTCTACCGGCTGCGAATAGTCCGAGCAGCGTCTCCGAGGACAACTGTTGTCAGACAAAGTATGACGGAGGTGCTGGTTTCCTATAATCAGCTAACAACTAAGCTACAGCAGCTCAATCGCTCTGGCAATAAAGTGATCAGTGTTACTGCTGTCTAGTTGCGTTGAAGGAAAGGAGAATTTTAGATGGCTATTACAACAGAGGCATCTCGTCTGGGCACCTCGGCATTTAGCGAGGCTGCTTCGATAGAACTGCGTCCTAATGCAACGCCAAAAGACATTGAGGCGGTTATTCTTGCTGTTTATCAGCAGGTATTGGGAAATCCCCATCTGCTGTCATCCGATCGGTTGGTCATTGCTGAGTCATTGCTGCGCGATCGCAAAATCACAGTCCAAGAATTTGTGCGACAGGTGGCCAAATCAGACCTCTATAAGCAGAAATTCTTTTACAACAGCTTTCAAAGTCGGACCATTGAGCTCAACTTTAAGCATCTCCTGGGGCGAGCTCCCTATGATCAAGCAGAAATTACAGAACACTTAAATCTGTACGATACCGATGGATTTGAGGTAGATATTGATACCTACATTGACTCCTTCGAGTATCAAACCTGCTTTGGCGAAAATATTGTGCCCTACTACCGGGACCTGGTAACGACAGGTGTCGGTCAGCGATCGGTCGGATTTACGCGCTTATTCCAGTTGTATCGTGGCTATGCTAGCAGCGATCGGGCTCAGTTTACCGGCAGTGCCCCTCGACTAGTTAAAGATCTTGCCTGGAATACAGCGTCTTCCATCGTGCCTCCCCTGGATGGAACTAAGGGCTGTACTTTTATCCCTGCTTCGAAGGGCGACGCCGCCGTCAGCGCTTTTGGCGGTTCAAAAGCGTTTGGGGCTGGCCGACTTTTCCGGGTTGAAGTTGCCAAAATAAATCGTCCAGGCTATCCCAAAGTTCGTCGGGTCAATAAGGCTGTGATTCTTCCCTATGAAGAGCTTACCCCCCATATGCAGCGGGTCCAGCGTCAGGGTGGAAAAATCGCGAGTATTACGGCACTTTAAACTTAGTGTTGAACAATCAATACAAACTGTATTAGAGATGTGAATCACATCTCTAATATGCTCTTAGAACGTTTTCGCAACGTTTAGCTCATAACATTTGAAGCAAAGCAACAACCGCCTTGGTCTAACCAGAGTGGTTGTTGCTTTGCCAAGAAACTACAAGACATAACAACGTTAGATAAATACTTGAAACTTAAAGAATAGAAATATTTTATTCACAATGCGGTCCTATGTCTCCTAAATTGGTAGATAACATAATTTAACTAATCGCTGATGGCATTTGACGATGGAGGACATGAAATAAATTTTTGGGATGAGGTTATTGATACCAGCCCCCTAGTTATCTCTAGCCAGACCCTGCTTTCAAGGGTTTTAGTTAAATTCGCAGCTCGACCTAATGCCACCTGTATTTTAGCGTTGCGTCACGGCAAGATGGTGGGCATTGCTACTCGCCAAGATTTATTGAAGATTATTGCTCAAAAGTCAAACTGGCCCAAACTACGCTTGACAAAGGTCATGACGCATCCGGTAATCACTGTTTCAAGATCAGAGTTATCTATGGTTGCGTCCCTAATGCAGCGGTTTGAGAGTCATCAGATTAGTCATCTGCCAGTGCTAGATGAAAACGATGCTTTGGTTGGGGTGCTGCATCAAAAGCGTTTGCTGTTAACATTCAACGATCCAAGTACTGAAATTTTACTGGAGCGTCAGCATCAACGAGCCCAGCTTTTTGCTGAAATAACCCTCAAAATCCGTCAGTCATTGCAGCTTAAAGAGATCTTGCAAACCACCGTTGAGGAAGTTCAAAAGCTGCTTAATGCCGATCGGGTGCTGATCTATCGAGTTTTACCAGATGGCACGGGCCAAGCAACAAGTGAAGCTGTTAAAGAGGCTTACCCTGCCGTCTTAGGCATGGCCTTTCCTGAAGAAGTTTTTCCAGAAGAGTATCAGCAGCTCTATGCCAAGGGGCGTGTCTATGCCATTACTGATGTTCATGCCCCCGATGCTGGAATTGCAGACTGTTTGGTGGATTTTATTGAGCAATGGAGCATTCAGTCTAAGCTGATTGTTCCAATTGTTCATCCGCTACCGCCAGATCAATCGCCCCTCGATGAACCCGTCAGAAAGTATCTATGGGGGTTGCTGATTGCCCATCAATGTGACAGCCCAAGACAATGGACAGAATTTGAACTAGAGCTGATGGAGCAACTGGCCGCTCAGATCGGCATTGCCCTTTCCCAGAGCCAGATGCTGGAATATTTAGAAGAGCGGGTAAAGCTACGGACAACAGAGTTGACTCGGGCCAACAGTGCTCTGCAGCAGGAAATTCAAGATCGTAAGCAGATTGAAACTGCACTTCGGCAAAGTGAAGAACAGATTCGTCTGATTACAAATAATCTACCTGTGCTAATCGCCTATGTTGATAACCAACAGTGTTATCGATTTAACAATCAGGCCTATGAATATTGGCTGGGTCAGGATCCTAAAGAACTCTACAGTCAGCCGATTAAAGCCGTTACATCCCCTGACTACTACAGGGATATTCAGCCCCATATTGAAACTGCCCTAACAGGCCATCAGGTAACCTATGAGAGTGAGCTTATCTTTAAAGACGGACGGCATCATTCGGTCAGTGTTAGCTATATTCCCCATTTAGAAGTGCTAAAAAAAGGAGAAGCTCAAATAAATGGTTTTTTCGCGCTGATTACTGACATCAGTGAGCGTAAAGCCATAGAAAGAATGAAGGATGAATTCATTGCCGTTGTGAGCCATGAGCTGAGAACCCCTCTCACATCACTCCATGGCTCATTAAAGCTGATCGCAACAGGTCGTCTAGGTCATTTATCTGATGAAGGACAGCAAATGTTAGCCGTTGCTGATGAGAGTACGGATAGACTGGTGCGCTTAGTCAATAGTGTACTTGACCTACAGCGGATAGAGTCAGGCGAGGTTACCATGGATGCCTGTACATGTAATGCTGCTGATTTGGTCAAACAAGCTACAGAAACCGTCCAAACCATGGCTCAGCAGCACGATATTCAAATCCATACCCAGCTAGAATCTCTCTCGATTTGGGCCGATCCAGATTATATTGTGCAAACCTTAACGAATTTAATTGGTAATGCGATTAAGTTTTCGGTTCCTAGTCAGACCATTACCTTAAGTCTTTGCTCCCATGCCGATCAACTGTTCGATCAGTCTACTCGCTCCCAATCACCGCTACCAGGGTTGGCACTTTTCTGTGTGCAGGATCATGGGCAAGGGATTCCTGCCGATAAGCTAACAAGTATTTTTGAACGATTTCAGCAGGTTGATTCTTCTGATTCTCGAAAAAAGGGAGGCACCGGTTTGGGGTTAACTATCTGTCGTAAAATCATTGAACAACATGGCGGTACAATTTGGGCAGAAAGCCAGGTAGGTGTGGGCAGTAGTTTTTACTTTACTGTTCCTCTTTCCTTTGAGCAGGCCCAGCAGCAGCTATTACAAACATCATGACCTCCAAACTGATACTGGTGATTGATGATGAAGAGCCTATTCAAAAGGTAGTTAGGCTCAGCTTAAAGATGGAAGCCGATTGGCAAATCATTTGTGCATCTTCGGGGCAAGAGGGGATTCATCAGGCAGAGTCTTGTCAACCTGATGCCATCTTATTAGATGTGATGATGCCTGAGATGGACGGTATTAGAACGTTTGAGAGGTTGAATAACAACCTCCAAACCCAGGATATTCCAGTCATTTTGTTGACGGCGAAAACTGGAACTGCAGAAAAGCGATTGTTTCAGAAGATTGGGGTCACTGGTGTCATCACCAAACCCTTTGATCCCCTATCGTTGGCCAGTCAAATGGCCAAGCTACTGGGATGGCGACTCTAGGGAAATCCGATGAAAGTTTTATTAGTAGACGACGATAATGCACTGGCTGACGTATTGATTCGGCAGTTAACAGTACAAAATTATGTTGTTGATCGGGTTGCCGATGGTGAAATGGGTTGGTCTTATGCATCTACCTTTGACTATGATCTGATTGTATTGGATTGGATGCTGCCCCATCTGGATGGTCTGCAGCTTTGCCAGCGTCTGCGGAGTGGGGGCTATGGAGTACCAATTTTACTGTTGTCGTCTAAAGATCAGCAGATTGATAAAATTCAAGGCCTAGAAGCGGGGGCTGATGATTATTTAGTCAAACCCTTTGATATTGACGAGCTTTTAGTGCGTATGCGAGTACTGATGCGACGGGCTCCTGCCGAACTACAACCTATTTTGGCTTGGGGCGATCTGTGTCTTGACCCTATCAGCTGTGATGTCACCTATCAAGGCTATCCGGTGACGCTAACGGCCAAAGAGTATGCTCTACTTGAGTTATTCTTGCGCCATAGTCACCAGGTTTTTAGTACGCCCACGCTGTTGGATCAAATTTGGTCTTCGGATGAGTTTCCCAGTGAAGCCACTGTGCGATCGCACATTCGAGGTCTACGACAAAAACTCAGAGCAGCGGGCATCTCCGAGGAGGTGATTGAGACCGTACGCGGGTTAGGTTATCGTCTGGGCACCTCCGCCCCTGTCTGTACCCCAAAACAATCCCACGCCGTTTCCACCGAACGCCAGGCTCAGTATTTAGAGGGACTCACTCAAACGTGGCAAACCCACAAGAGCGAAAGCATTAGACGCTGGAATTATCTACTACAGCTGTCACAGACCCTTAGAGAACAAGGTATGAGTGAACAGCAACGGATGCAAGCCAAACAGATGACCCATAGCCTAGCGGGAACCTTGGGGATTTTTGGGCTGATGGAGGGTCACCGCTTAGCCTTACAAATAGAGCAGTTACTGCAGTCAGCGTCGGTCCTTTCACCACAGCAGATAGCCCAGCTTCAAGTGCTAGTCACCACCTTAGGTCATGCTCTAGATGCTTCACCTCAGCTAATCTCATGGTCAGAAGACACCCCTCACTTACCAAATATTCTGATTGTGGATATCACTGAAGCCCCCTATATTCAACAGCTAATGGCACTGGCAGTAGCTCAGGGGTTGGGTGTGGAACTGGTCGCATCTACTGAGATGGCTACTCAAGTTTTATCCTTAAATGGATTTGAACAGGACCACCTTGATGATGCCTCACGTCTGCCGGACCTTGTTCTCATCAATTTGGTCGGAGATGATACCGACTTGGTATTAACGGAGGCTAATTTTCAACTGTTGTTGCAATTGGTTACAGACCTTAATGCTCGTTGGCCTCAACTGCCGATGATGCTTATTACTCCTCAAGCAGACTTTGGTAATCGCTTGGATTTGATTCGTCGGGGAGCGGCCATGGTACTGGAGTATCCGGTGAGTCCTGCAGAGGTGTTAGAGGCAATTGATCAGGCCACCTATCTCAGCTACCGTCATAGCAAAATCATGCTGGTGGACGACGACAGTCAATACCTGCAGCAGATCATGAAACTATTGCAGCCCTGGCATTTGCAAATTACCCCGCTGGCTAATTCAAAACGATTTTGGACAATATTTACCCAAGTTATCCCTGATGTTATTGTTCTAGATATTGAAATGCCTGGTGTTAATGGCTTTGAACTCTGCAAAGTACTCCGTAGCCATGCCGAATGGCAACATTTACCTATCATTTTTGTCAGTGTCCATGCGGATCAGTCCACCCGAGCAAAAGCATTTGCTGTAGGGGCCGATGATTATATTACTAAACCAATTCAGGGGCAAGATCTGGTGTTTCGTATTCTGAATCGATTAAAACGTTATCGATCCTGGTGTAACCAAGAGGGGCCAATATTCGCAGAATAACCTACCACTGCTGTCTACATACATAGACAAACGTGCACAGGGTCTGCACAGGGTTAAGTCATGCTAGTCTCTAGCATGACTTAATGACACCATGAATCAAGTTCGTTCCAATTCTCTGCTTGAACATCAGCATCCCCTGATTTCCCAATTAGCTCAAACGATTGAAGCAGCCTGGCAAAATCAGTTTGTCCTCTATCCATATAAAACTCCTGAGGATTTAGGGTATGTAGAAGGCACCCTAGAAGGCGAGAGACTCACCATTGAAAATCGCTGCTATCAAACGGTTCAGTTTCGCAAACTCCATTTGGAACTTGCCAAAGTTGGTAACAATTTAGACATTCTTCACTGTGTGATGTTTCCGCGTACTGACTATGATCTGCCAATTTTTGGAGTCGATATTGTTGCCGGTCGAGGTCAGATAAGTGCGGCAATTGTTGATCTATCACCGGTTTCAGCCGATCATAGTTTACCCTCGCAATACCATCAGGCTTTGCAACAGCTACCTAATTTGCAGTTTACTCAACCGCGCACGTTGCCAGCATGGGGACAGATTTTTTCTGACTTTTGTCTGTTTGTGAGTCCCAAAACTCCAGAAGAAGAAACTGCATTTTTAAATCGAGCTGCGCTATTTCTAGCAAAGCATTGCCAGCTGAGTAATCGTACAAAGCCAATTGATTCGATGGAGCAGGAAGCTTTGATTGTCGCCGGTCAGCGGCATTATTGCTTACAACAGCAAAAGAATGATAAGACTAGACGAATTTTAGAGCGTGCCTTTGGAGAAGAGTGGGCACAAAGATACCTCAAAACTATGCTGTTTGACTATGCAGAGCCCACCGCTGCCGAGCGAGATGTAACAGGATGTAAACAAACCTAAGGATTAATAATCTGGCGATCATTTTTCAAACGATTGATATCAAAGGTTTTGACGATTGTAAGGATTCAGACATAAAGATATGCACAGTGTCTGCACAATCAAATTGATTAAATCGTTTTGTTCAAAGGTTGGAGTCTTGATTCCATTCGAGACTCTTTTTCCTTCAGAGTTTGTTGGTTTAGCAGCCACACAGCACATATCTTTGAAGGGAAATTGTTAAAGGGCTTTGTCGACTAACGTGTTCTGTATCTGTTCTTGCTATTTGTATTCAGGGCGTTGCTCTCCTCTCTCAAATGGCAGGAAAATCGCTTCATTCGTTTGGGGCAATTTTTATTTAGAACATTTTACCGACGACATCTAGAGCTAATAACTAAAGGCTTTGGATATTTGTATTTGCTTGTTTTGAGTAGGAGATTTTTTCCATGTTCGACGCTTTTACTAAGGTTATTTCCCAAGCTGATGCACGCGGAGAATACATTGGCGATGCTCAAATTTCAGCGCTCAGCCAACTCGTTGCAGAGGGAAGTAAGCGCATGGATGTGGTGAACCGGTTGACGGGTAATGCCAATGCCATTGTTACCAATGCTGCACGGTCTCTGTTTAAAGAGCAGCCTCAATTGATCACACCTGGGGGTAATGCTTATACCCATCGTCGCATGGCTGCTTGTTTGCGAGATATGGATATTATCCTACGCTATGTTACCTACGCTATGTTTACCGGTGATGCCAGTGTACTGGACGATCGGTGCTTAAATGGTCTCCGTGAAACCTATCTAGCTTTGGGTGTACCGGGTGCTTCTGTGGCAGAAGGTGTTAACAAGATGAAAGCAGCAGCCATTGCGATCGCAAATGATAAAGCTGGTGTAACTCAAGGTGACTGCAGCTCCCTCATGGCTGAGCTAGGCGGCTACTTTGACCGTGCTGCCAGTGCCGTTGGCTAACTCAGCGCTTTTCATCAATTCGTGTCCACTTTGTTGTAGATATTCATAGAGAGATTTAGCATCATGAAAACTCCGATGACAGAAGCCGTAGCAACTGCTGATTCCCAGGGCCGTTTCCTAAGTAGTGTTGAGCTTCAGGTAGCATTTGGTCGCTTTCGCCAAGCCCAGGCCGGACTAGCCGCCGCCCAGAGCCTGAGCAAAAACGCAGACAGCTTGGTAAATGGAGCCGCTCAAGCTGTTTATCAGAAGTTTCCTTACACCACTCAAATGCAGGGTGCGAACTATGCTTCTACCCCTGAAGGTAAGGCCAAGTGTTCTCGTGACATTGGATATTACCTTCGTATGGTTACCTATTGCCTAATCGCAGGTGGTACAGGTCCTATGGATGATTACCTGGTTTCTGGTGTGAGTGAAATCAACAGAGCGTTTGAACTGTCTCCCAGCTGGTATGTTGAGGCCCTCAGCTATATCAAGTCCAACCACGGACTTAGTGGAGATGCTGCAGTTGAGGCAAATTCTTACCTTGACTACGCCATCAATTCCCTCAGCTAATTGCCAGAGAATATCTGGGCGTTGCTGATCCTCAGGATAATTTCACTCGAAAAATCCTGATTTATTGCACCATCAGTAGATCGGTTTATCTCCAAGTCAGCAACGACAATGTCCGATGCCTTTCTAGCGTCTCGTTGGCAAGACATTAGGCGATCCCTCTGATACCTTCCTAGCGTTTTAATCGTTGGGGAGGTATCAGACCCACCGCCGTTCGTTCAATTAATAACAAAAACGACAGTTCTGGGAAACCATTATGACAAGTGCAGCATCAGCTAGTCCCCTAGGATTTGAACCCTTTGCCCAAGTCACCCCAACTGAGCTTAGGGCTCACTCGACTGAGACAGATCTTCAAGCCGTTATTTGGGCCACTTATCGTCAGCTGTTTGGTAACGATCACATAATGCGCTCAGAACGCCTCACTAGTGCTGAATCTCTGCTGAAGCAGGGACATATTACCGTACGTGATTTTGTACGAGCGTTGGCCCTTTCAGAGTTATACAAACAAAAGTTTTTCTGCGGCAATTCTCAAGTTCGCTTTATTGAACTTAACTTTAAGCATTTACTCGGTCGCGCGCCCTACGATCAAACAGAAATCTCGGAGCATGTAGATCTTTATGTTCAGCAGGGATATGAGGCTGAAATAAATAGCTATCTCAGCTCCGCTGAATATCAAGAAAACTTTGGGCAGCAAGTGGTCCCATACTATCGAGGATTTGCTAGCCAGAGAAGCCAGAAAACCGTTGGCTTTGTCAGAATGTTTCAGCTATACCGGGGGTATGCTAGTAGTGACCGAGCCCGGGATAATGCATGTCTGACCACAGAGCTGGCTCAGAACACAGTCACACCTCTTAGAACACCTGGTTTTGGAAAAGAACTGCAGGGTGCAACCGGAGGTAAACGAGAAAAGATTTACCGTATTCGGGTTTCTCAATCTGCCAGTGGACGCTTACCCCAGATTCGTCGCAGTGTCCAAGAATATTTAGTTACCTACGAGCAATTGTCACCCACACTTCAGCGTCTTAATAAAAAGGGAAGCCGCATCGTCAATATCACATCAGCATAATGCTGAGCACGTCATTAAACTATTTGAAGGAGATTAATCTGTGGCTATTACAGTAGCGGCGGCAGGGTTAGGCACCACACCTTTTGCTGAACAAAGTCCTGTGGAGTTTCGCCCCAATGCTTCTTTGGAAGATACCAAAGCTGTCATCAAGGCGATTTATCGACATGTTCTAGGCAATGATTACTTGATGCAAGCAGAGCGTCTAGTGGCCTTAGAATCTTTACTGACCAGTGGCGCATTAACCGTTCGAGACTTTGTGCGAGCGCTAGCCAAGTCCGATATATACAAGACCAAGTTTTTCTATCCTAATTTTCAAACGCGGGTGATTGAGCTAAATTTTAAGCATCTGTTGGGAAGAGCTCCGTACAGTGAAGCGGAAGTTATTGAACATCTTGATCGCTATGAAAATCAGGGTTTTGATGCCGATATAGATTCCTATATCGATACGGCAGAATACGAAAAAGCCTTTGGGGACAATATCGTTCCTTACTATCGAGGCTTCGATACCCAGTCAGGTCAAAATATTGCTGGGTTTACTCGCATGTTTAGCCTATACCGAGGCTACGCTAACAGCGATCGCTCCCAGCTGGCTGGCAAAAAGTCTCGTTTAGCTAAAGAATTAGCTATGGGAGCAGCCTCTGCAATTAGCAGTCCCTCAGGTAGTGAAACCGGTGTTCGGACATACTTAGCATCTGAGAAGAGCAACACACCTAATCGTGTCTTTGGCAGAGCACAATCCACTAGGACCCGAGGAACTCTCTATCGCATTGAAGTTGGAGGCATGAACCAACCTGGGTACCCCAGTGTTCGTCGCAGCAGCAGAGCCTATGTTGTGCCGTATGAATCGCTTTCTAAAACCCTGCAGCGAATTAACAAAACCGGAGGACGAGTTTCCAGTATTACCCGAGCGTAAAGAACGCTCACTGACAACGCACTTTATTGCTCCCATTACCAGGTGATGACTATGTTAGGAAACTATGCAGCCAGTGCATCGTCCAGTGCAGATAGCCGCATGTTTGTTTATGAGTTAGCGGGGCTATCTGAGAATGAGGTGACCGTTAACCACCAATCTCCCATTCGTAAAAGTTACAATCAGTTTATTCAGGTCCCGTTTCATCGTATGAGTGAAGAGATGCAGCGGATTACGATGCTGGGCGGCACCATCGTTAATATTCGCCCCTTAGATAGTTCAGAAGAGGCGAATTCTGAGAATTAACGATTCCCAGTCACATCCCCAGTCACTAAGTGCTAAAGTGCCAGCCCCTTGATGTTAAAGGGGCTGGCACTTTAGCATTAAATTAATTATATTAATTAATTAGCCTGGGGCTGAGCTGGGCGGAAGGGAATTTCCTTTAAGGAAGGAATAGTCGTTTCGTCCAGTTCTTTTGATGTATCAGCTATATTAGCCTTGCCAGCAAATGCCATTAAGGAATTTCCCAAAGCCTGGGTCAACGTACTTAGGGTCTGCTGTAGCAACGAATCTGGATTGAGCACAGCCCAGCCAGTTTCTGTTAGCTGGCGCAGCTCAAAGTGAAGGTGGGGACCAGTGGAATTACCGGTGCTGCCGACCAGACCAATCACCTCGCCCTGTTCCACCCATTCACCTGCCTGCACCAGTAGCCGTGATAAATGGGCATAGCGACTTTCCAAGGTGTCATTATGGTGCCGCAATACGACCATAAGTCCATAGCCACCTGCAGAATCAGACAGGGTCACTTGCCCTGCCTGCGTAGCTACTACGGGGGTACCTAAAGGAGCGGCCACATCGGTACCTGTGTGGAATCGTTGGGCTCCAAAAATGGGGTGCATACGCCAGCCAAACAGAGATGACAGCGATGCCGGTATTGTCAATGGAAAGATAAACTTTTCACCTAGCTGCAGTTTTACAACGGCCTGGGCGGCCTGGTTGTAAAACTCTCGACTGGCTGTAGTTGTCATCCCCGTAGTTGGTTGGGTGCCAAGGCTATGAACAAATGCTCCTGTCCCTCCTGGCTGTGATCCTGCTAGGGGGCCGCTAGCTGTGGCCAAGCGATTGGCCTGGCCACAGCCTGCATTGGCAACCTGAGTTCCTGCCTGTAGGGAAAACTCACAGCCGCTAGCTCTTTCTGAGATAACGACATTAGGCATGGTGGCTCCCACGCTATAGTCTGTTTTGTCAACTAAAGCTGTGCCGTAGTCAGTGGGTGAGACCACCTCCACTGAAGGGGTGTCATCAACGATAGACTCAGCCCCCCCTAGAAGCGATTCTACTGTTGGGGCGGGTTGCTGCTGGGCTGGCTCAATAAAAACAGTGCCGTAGTCAACGGGGGTAGGCTGAGACGGGGTGGCTTCGATAGAGCTAGGCACAATAGTAGTGCTTGGCGTCACTGGCGTCACCACTGTTGGGGCTGGGACAGCCGGTGCAGGGGCCACAGGCTCAACAGACGCAGGCGGCTGAACAGGCACCTCAGGCGCAGATTGGGGCAGGGCTAATTCAATGGCACCTGTCTCTGTCTGGGCTAGAACGGCCTGAGTACTGACTTGAGTACTCAGGAGTCCGGCGACGGCAAAGGTGCTTAGTTTTAGAAGCTGCGATCCTTGAAACAATGATTCCTGAGTTTTTTGAATGAACGTATGAGCAGCAGCCATGGCGAAATCAGTGTTTGAGTAGAATGCCTTATCAAATCTCTATGGTTAACCTACAGACCCATTTTTCACAAACCTAATATCCAAAGGCTTAACGTCACATAAATCTAAATAATGCGGCATGGGTGAGATGGGTTTGAGGTGTAAGCGCCTAACTTAGTCCTACGGACTTCGTATACCAGAGTAGCAATAAACCGAGGAAACCATCATCCTATGGACAGTCAGTCTAAACTATGCCTTGGCTATTATATGTAGCGTGCTGTATGTGGCAATGGTCGAAGCTCGCCAGTCTAGGTTTCCACTAAGCCTAGCTTGATCGCTTTGACGATGGCCTGGGTACGGCTCCGCACTTTGAGCTTTTCAAAAATGGCGGTCAGGTGAGCTTTAACTGTGGCAATGGTAATGTACAACTCGTTGGAAATTGCTTCATTGGAAGCACCTTGGACCAACCAGTGCAGTACTTCCTGTTCTCGCTCCGTGAGCCGGACCTCTTCACGGGCTTTGAGATGACGGTCGGCATGGGCATGAAACAGGCGAAAAAATCCGGTGGCTAGTTCAGAATCTAGGTAGATTTCATCCTGCAATATGGCGCGCAGGGCTTCATAGAGCTGGGTTGCGAGTTTATCCTTGGCAACGTAGCCCTTGGCTCCAGCCTGCATGGCCTGAAAGATCCATTTGTCTTCTCGATGGGCCGATAGGCTAAGTACCCGTGTATCTACACCTAAGCTTCTGAAACGTTGCAGGACCTCTAATCCATTCCCCTGGGCTAGCTCCATGTCCAGTAGGGTGATCATCGGACTGTGGGTTTCTACCATCTCAATGGCCTGTTCTGCCGAGGCGGCTTCTCCGACAACTTCAAAGGTGGCGGAACCGTCGGTGTAAAAACCTAATAGGGTGCGCAGACCATGGCGAAATTCGGCATGGTCATCAACTAACAGGACAGAAATGGCATCATTCATAGCGGATGCACCTAGATTAGTGACGAACATGGGGGATATACGGTTGTATTCACGCTTTTATGCATATAGAGGCACTTTCTTTGAGCTACTCGACGGTGATAGATGAAAACTGTGGCAAAGCTGTGATAATTGGCTGGGAATTAACAGTTGGGAATAGTTGGGAGCTAATGATTGGGAACTAGCGGGGTAAAAAAATTGAAAACTGAGCCCCACCTCTATGTAAGGTTTCAGCGCCAATACTCCCCTGGTGATCGAGGATTATTTTCTTTGCGATCGCAAGTCCCAACCCACTACCACCGGGTCGTTTTGAATAAAACGGATCGAATAACTTTTCGATATCTACATCATCTAGCCCCGGCCCTTGATCACTTACGGTGATCAAGATTGCATGGGGCGAAAGCTGCCAATCAACCGTAATCGCTCCTCCAAGAGGACTCATGCGTACTGCATTGTCGAGTAAGTTTTGCAAGACTTGCTCAAACTGCCAGCCATCTATGGTCAAAAAGATGGGAGTATTCGGCATAACCACCGTCAGATTTTTTTGCTCAAGACTCGGTTTTAACAGGACCACCACAGTTTCCAACAGAGTCAATAAATTATGGTCTTCTGGGTGTAGATTGGCCTGCTGGGAACAGTTAAGCAAACTTCCAAGGTTGGACGAAATTTCATCAGCGGTTTGACAAATACAGTCAGCCTGCTGCTTTTGCCCCTCATTCTCTGCTCCTAAAACAATGGTTTCAGCATAGAGCCGAATTAAAGATAGTGGATTGCGCAGCTGATGCTCCGCTTGCTGTAATGCCTGTTCCAATAGCTGCACCTTAGCCCGCTGTCGCAGATTCTCTTGATAGAGCGTGAGATAGTGTTGTAACAGCTGAGCGTACTCTTTCACTAAATCCTGTTGAAAACGAGAAATATGCTGTTTTGTCCATAACAACAGATAATCCCAATGGGCATCGGTCTTACCTAAACCACACACATAGGCCTGGGATTCGCCATTATCGCCATTATTAAGGGACAGGGATATTAGCTCTAAACATGACAAATTTTGGGAGATCCAGCGCTCCGATTCCAGGTAAGGTCGAAATTCGGCTACTGGCTGCTGATTGCGGCAGTAAGATAGCACATCATGCCTATTTTCGAGCTGATTCCACCATACTAACCAAACGTCTAGTATCGGCAGCTTTTTACTGAGTCGATCAAGCTGCGATTGGCATAGCTGGCGAATATCAGCGAATGATGTTTCCGAGTGATGACTAGCAGGCATTGCTGTATACATCCTTAAATCCACTCCTGCCCCAACCCGGTATTTGCGGTGCCTGTTGTAATTGCGTAATACACATGTCTCTACCTAGAATCAACATTTTTTTGTCAATATGCAAGGATTTGAGGCAAAGTTGGGTGTAATTACGCAGTGGTTGAAAATCTCACAAACACGGCTGTTAGGAGGGCTCAAACATCGGAGTGGCTGGTCCCAGATATGCGGCCAAATTCTTTGCAATTCCTAGGCTGTCCAAATACTTTTGCCATAGGGCCTAGGTAATAGGGACTAGACCTTTGACCAATTGGCTCAGCTCTGGCTCAAGCCGTAGTCTAGATATCAGCGCATTTCGTTGACATGTTCGCTATTGTGGACTCGCTAACCTTACGCAAGGGTAGCGGGTCTTTTTGTTGGAATTCTCTACGTAATTCCATGTCATTAAAATTACCGGGTATGGGTTGGGGATCCTTAGGGGTTTGCCTATCAAGTTATCTCCAAACTGGCTAGTCCAAACCGACTAGTCGTCGCAGCCCAAACTTTCACGAGTGGACACACCGGTTACAGGGTTAATTCCCTCAGCTCGCTCACAGAGGTATTTGACTTGAAAGCGATCGATTAAGCTGTAGGAAAAGTCGGCTCCTGTGATGTTTGCATCGGCAAAGGTGCTACTGGTCATCAGAGCATCCGTCACTAGAGCATTGGTCAGGTTTGAGCCAGTAAACTCTACCCGGTCGGCAAAGGATTCTGAAAGATTGGCCCCGGTGAGGTCAGTCCGAATAAACTTGGCCTTGGTGAGGATGGTGGCACTCAGGTCAGCTCCACGAAAGTTGGCGTCGCGCACCTCGGCTGCCGCTAGGGACGTACCGGCCAGGTTGGCAGCTTCAAAGTCACGTCCGGTGAGATCCGTCAGGGTATAGTTAACACTGGCTGATGCTGCGATCGCAACCATCGGTAAGGCAACCAGGTTAAGGGCAACTGTCAAAACCAGCCCCACAACATTTAAACTCCATCGCTGCCACCTAGTCATAGACCTGCTCCTGTCTGCTCCAGCCTCTTATCATAGGTGACTTTAGCAGACGCCGCAGTGCCTTGCCTGCCTTTAGGATCTTATGCCTAAGCAGATGTACTGGTATCCCATTGCCGGAGTTCGTCTTCTAAATCTAACTTGGCTAGGGGTTCATTGAGAATGGCAATATCTGGCTGCTGTAGGTCTTCCCATAAGATCTCAGACACCTGTTGGGCATCCCGATTGAGGGTGCCTGTAATCGCTTCAATTTCCGCCAAAATTTGAGTAATCGTCTGTGCCGCTGTCACCATTGCCTGGGATTTAGCCAGGGTTGCCTGTCTAGTGCGGGTAACATCGTCGGTCTGGTGCTGTAGTTTTTCTAGGGAATGGCGCTGACGGTCGTATGCTTTGAGATTAGCCACATCCGTAATCAGATGGGTGACCAATGATTGGGATTGGGACTTATCTGTCTGGGGAGAGTTATCTAAGATGGCTGTTAGACTCAGGATACGCTGGTCTAGAGAATCAAACAAATAAGCAGTTTCAGACTCCGAGGGTAAGCTTTCAAGAAAGCCCCCCAGGGTCTGAGCTAGAGTAAACAGGGCATCCAAACGACCGTCTACAGACTGATATTGGTCCACTTGTTTGCTCAGCTGTTGTTGCACTTTTTGAATTAGTGCCTTTTGTTCACGGGCCTCTTCGTCAATCTGAGCTGTAAAAGCTAAAAACTTTTCGGTCACTTGATCCGCATGGAGATTGCTCTGGACAATGGTTTCCTCATGGCGACGAATTGTCTCCTGGTGCAGGTTGAGCTGATTGAGAATATTAAAAAATGAGAGGGATAGTTGTTCTAACTCATCCTGCTGCCCTGCTGCCGCCAGCAATAGATCAGACTCACGGGCAAACTGATTGCCCTGGAGTAAGATAGGTTTAATCCGCTGGTTTAGCTTTCTAATAGCTAAAAAGACTACCATCGCCAATAACAATCCCATGAGACTGGTGGTCACCGTAGCAATCCTGAGAATGCGCCCAAATACGGCCTGGTAAGGAACAAAGCCAAATAGTAGCCAGTCTTGCCCCGGAACAGTAGCATAGGCCCAGTAGCCGGTTTGCCCCCTCACAAACCCTGAGGAGTCATCGTCCAGCTGGTTCCAAATGGGTTCTAGCCCCGGAATGTTTTGGTAGGTTTGGCTTTCGGGAGATAGCGGCGTGGTGGGGGCAGCAATCAGCTGCCCTGAGCGGGTCAGCAGCATAAAGTTTCCAGCTTGCTGAAAAACACTGTCATCTAACAAATTGCTTAGATATGTGCTATCAATATCAACTAAGGTAGTGCCCAGCCAGCGTCCCTCCTGGTCAAATAGGGGATAGTAGTGGGTCAGTAAACGACTGTTGTCCACCTGGTAAGGCTGGGTCCAAATACTGACTTGGGGAACAAAGTAATCCTGATAGCGCTGACTTTCTGGATAAAACTCGCCCTCATCATCGGCAAAGTCTTCATAACGGACAACGACTGGAGTCGATCCGCTAGCGTCCGTAGAGGGACTGGCAGAATAGTAGGGAAAAAGCCAGGATTGCTCCTCAATGATGCCATTTTCACTTTGCCCCAGCCCCAAACCCACCACAAACTCTGGACGGCGCTCAAATAGCTGCAGGATTAATTCCCGGTAGGTATCGGGATACTGGGCTCCCCGTTCGTGGAGGGTGGTTGCACTCACACCCAAACTGTAGGCTAAGGTTTCGGCGGAGTCGGTGACCGATGCGATCGCATTCACTTTGCTATCGATGTTGCTGCGCACCTGATCTTCTGCCTGACGTTTGAGCATCTCACTAAACAGAAAGGCCATGCCTCCCATACCAGTCAATGCCCCCAACATAATCATCCAAAACAGTCGTCCACCAAATGAATTGAGGTGCAGCCACTTTTTTAATGTACCGACTGGGCCTGGCCTTCGAAAATTCTCTAGAGACGTCTGAGGTGCATTTATCTGAGGTACATCTGTCTGAGGTGGCATCGACTGCTTCGCAGTTGACAACTTTAAAGAGCGCATACGTAGAGCAAAAATATTTGTTAGAAATAAGGCCAGGCGGCTCCTTGATTATAGGCTTTATAAAAAGCTGCCCAACCCGATGGAGCGGAGTATTTACGCGTTTTGGGCATAACTTTACCGTATGATCACGTAAGCTTTTATTTTTCCTTATACAAAAGGATCTAAAGACTCTGCCCCCACAAAGATTCTGGTCATCATGCCAGCGAGGATAGGTCAATGTGCCCCTAAATGACCCATCTCATCCGCCGCTGCTAGATCTGCCTCGGTGATTAGTCTTTTTCGTTGTTCCAGGTCGAGCCAAATCATATCTGAAACAAACTTGACCTGCCCATTTTGAGCGGTAGCAATGGCCTCTATTTTCACTAGGGCATCGTTGACGGCTTGCACCATCGCCGCTGTTGTTCGAGCGTTATCCAAAGCGGCTTTTCCTGCTTGGGCAATATTACTAGTCTGGTATTGCAGATCCTTAAAGGATGGTTGACGGCGATCATAAGCTTTAAGGCTAGTCACATCCATCACCAAGTGAGCTAGCAAGGCTTGGAGGTACACCTGGTTAGGCAGGTCCTTGGCCTCTTCGATACCCATAGCCAGAGCTTTTATCCGTTTCTCCAGATCAATAAATAACTCCGTTGAGTCCATGCCTGAGGGGATGCGCTTGAGGGTTGTATCAAGGGCACGTCCCATGGTGAACAAGGCATCAATTTGAATATCCACTGATTGGTAATCCCTGGCATCCAATAGCTTTTTTACTTGGTAAATCAATCGCTGCTGCTGATTAGCTTCGTCGTCGATCCGGGTTGTAAATTCTAAAAACTGCTCTAGCACTTGGTCAGTACGACAACTTTCCTGAGCTAGGGATTGTTTGTAATGCCGAATCGTATCCTCATGGCTATTGAGTTGTTCAAGAATACTAAAAAACGCAAGGGATAGCTGATCTAGCTCATCTTGTTGATGCCATTCGCTCAGAAGTTTATGATCTGTTTGGGGTAGCTGATTGCATTGGAGCAGAATCGGTTTTAGCCGACGATTGAGTTTACGGACAGTAAGGTATAGTACCACCGTCAACAGCCCCATAACCCCGACAGTGGTCACGGCTGTAATGAGAAAAATTCTCTCATAGACAGCGGTGTAGGGTACAAAGCCAAACAGAATCCAGTTTTGTCCGGGAACATTAGCATAGGACCAATAGCCGGTTTTACCTCTTAAAAACCCTGTGCCACCAAAGTCAACTTGCTGCCAAAGCGAGTTCAGTTCCGCAATGTCTCGATAGGTTCCCAGTTGGAGGGCTGACTGGGTTGAGTTAGCAACAATGGACCCTGACTGGGTGGCGAGGATAAAATGTCCCGCCTGCCGAAAAACAACATCATCCAGCAGTGCCTCAAAGTGCTGACCGTCAATGTCCACCAGGATGGTACCTAACCAGTCGCCTTCATGACCAAACATGGGTAGGTAGTAGGTGAGCATGCCTCCATCTGGTCCCTGGAAAGGCTCTGTCCACATACTGGTCTGGGGGACAAAGTACTCCTGATAGCGCTTGCTTTCAGGGTAAAATTCACCCTCACTATCGGCAAAATCTTCGTAGACGACGGTGTCTCGATCAAAAGAGGTATCCTCCTGGGCGGTGATCACCGAATAGTATGGAAAAAGCCAGGGCTGATTCTCGATAATGCCCTTTTCACTTTGGCCCAGACCTAACCCAACGACAAATTCTGGACGACGCTCAAACAGCTGCAGAACGAGTTCTCGATAGGTATCAGGGTATTGGGCTTGCCGTTCATGGAGGGTGGTGGCACTTACCCCCAAACCATAGGCGAGCGTTTCGGCGGTTTCTGTGACTGATGCGATCGCATTCACCTTGCCATCCAAACTGCTACGCACCTGATCTTCAACCTGGTCCCTGAGCATGGCACTAAAAAAAAGGCCCATTCCTCCTAACCCTGCCAGGCTACTGAGTGTAATCAACCAAAACAGCCGTCCTCCAAATGAATTTAGCTGCAGCCATCCCATCTGTTTTTTACCCATGTCCACTCAGGTCTCACCCCCTGTCTCATGCACTTAGTCAATCACTGACTTCGCCCGGCGGACAAGAATCTCTGCAATTTTCTCAATTCTGTTAAGCATTGGCGCTATGGTCTGCATTGATGCACCAATGGACCGAGCATCGACAGCTGCCGCCTGTCCAGCCTGGGTTAGACTTCGAGTCTGCTGCCATAGACTATCTGCCGAAGGACGCTGGCGTTCATAGGCCTTGAGCGTCATGATCGTAGTCATAATCTGAGCAACCAGCGCCTGAAGCTGTTCAGCTGATTGAAAACTGGTCTCTGTTTTTAACGCGGTCGTGAGTGTGTGGAGCTGTTGTTCTAGTAAAAGTAAAGTCTCTGCGGCATGTTCACTCGACAGTGTTCGACTCAGCTCGCCATTGAGGGCACGGCCTAGCGTATTCAAGGCATCTAACTGGATATCCACCGATTGGGCATCATTGGCTACCCCATCCACAAGTCGCTGCATTTCGCGAATAAGCGTCTGTTGTTCACTACCCTCCTGATTGAGCGCCTCCGCAAATTCTGTAAATTGTTCAGAGACTTGATCAGAATGGAGGGACTCCTTCTCAATTTTTTGCTCGTGACGACGGATGGTCTCCGCATTTAAGTTAAGCCGTTCTACCATATTGAAGAAGGCTAAGGATAGCTGGTTTAGCTCATCCTGCTGGTCCCATTGGGCCAACAGCCCAGGCTCGGTATGACCTAGCTGTTTACATTCATTGAGCACTGGCATCAGCCGACGATTGAGACTGCGAATAGCCAAGATAATCGCCGTTGACAGCAAGATTACCATCAAAGTTGTTGCTGCTACTGTAATTAAGGCAATTCGATTAAATACCGCTGCATAGGGAACAAACCCAAATACTAACCAATCCTGCCCTGGCACAGATTCATAGGCCCAATAACCAGTTTCTCCTTCCACAAAACCGCTACCTTTGAGATCAAGCTTTTCCCAAAGATCCCTTAGGTCATTAACCTCATTGTAGGTTTGCAAATTGTTTGCAGCCTTGCTGGGGTCGGCAATAATATTGCCTGAACGGGTCATTAATACAAAATATCCCATTCCTCGAAAGACTGGTTTGTTGATCAGTTCACTTAAGTACTGCGTATCAACATCCACCAATGTTGTCCCTAGCCAGCGGCCATCGCCAGAAAACAAGCGAAAATAATAAGTCAGCAGCTGATTAGGCCCCTTTTGATAGGGCTCGCTCCAAATATTATTGCGTGAAGAGAAAACTTCTTTATAGCTTTCGCTTTCAGGGTAAAACTCTCCTTCATCATCGGCTAAGTCTTCGTAGCGTATTGGTAGGGCAGCATCCGTGGCATCTGTTGCAGAAGACTCAACCCAGTAGTAAGGAAACAACCAAGACTGATTGACAATGAGGCCATTTTCCTTTTGGCCTAACCCCAATCCAATAACAAAGTCTGGACGCCGCTCAAACAGCTGTAGCGTGAGTTCTCGATAGGTGTCGGCATATTGAGCCTGACGTTCATGCAGGGTGGTGGCACTCACACCTAGACCATAGCCCAGGGTTTCGGCTGCTTTGGTTACCGATGAGATCGCATTTACCTTGCCACTGAGGGTACTACGCACCTGCTCTTCAGCCTGAAACTTGATCATCTCACTAAAGAGAAAGGCCATGCCCCCCACCCCAGTTAAGGCTCCCGCCATGATCATCCAAAACAACCGTCCGCGAAATGAGTCTAGCTGCAACCATCCCACCAGAGCTTGTCCCAGATTTTTCTTAGGGGAAAGTTGAGCCGGGGTACTAGGTGTATTGGATTTACTAAATAGACTAGAAGTATCAGGTACAGATGAAACGTTAGACTGTGATGATTTAGGAGAGGGATTAGGCATGATCCAACAAGAGACTCGTGATAGTAATTTAACGTATATGATTCGGATATCCGTCTTATTGGTGGATATCTGTACCTGATCCTTACTGACACTTGTGATTACGTAAATCAGAGTCTTCTGAGATTTCTTATTAGCAACTTCACCGTATAAATATCTAAACTTTAAGGAGTGGGTGAAAACATCAGTAAAACTTTAAAGGAAACATCCTTTATCTAAAAAAATATAAGAGAAAGACTAGCCGTGCATGGAACATGCCGACGTTAAATCGTGTCGCTGGCTTTGTAGCAAGCTGTTGGCACACAAGCTGTCGGCATATCATTCTGGCTGCTTTATGAAACCCACGTCTCCGTATCAACCTCTGCTTCTACGTATTTTGCATGGTCTCACTGGCATTTTTCTGGTGTTGGCTATTTTGAGCGCGTTCTGGACATACAACACCTACGATGGTCGCTGGGGACAGCTACCACTCCCGGAGTACAAGGCTATCGAAGGTATCCATGGCACTTTTGGTCTTTATACGCTGTTAGTTTTTCCAGTGTTTGTCTTCTATGCGTTTCGTCGCGGTCAGCATCGTCTAGCTCCGCCCGATACCTTAGCCAAGTTAACTCAGGTAGGAAAACCAGTTTGGTGGTATACCCTCAGCCGGCTCACAAATACCCTCACCCTAGTAGCGCTAACATTTGCGCTGTTTAGCGGCAAGATGATGGATGAGACTTGGTTACCCAAGGGTGAACTGGAGCATTTTTGGTACTACGGGCATCTGGTGTCGTGGGTGATCATGGTGTTTGCGATCGCACTTCACCTGCTCTTGAATGCCAAAGTCGGTGGCACACCGTTACTTCTTTCCATGCTACACGGCAATTTTTTAGCGCAAGATAGCCCCAAGCTTTGGAAAAATCACATCATTAACTGGTGGTCAAATTTCCAACCTGGTTCCTGGTCGGAGCGGCTGCGGGTAATTTGGATGCGTCCTAAACTAGAGCTGATTATTTGGTTCAGCCTCATCGCCGCTTGGCTGATTGCCCTATCTAAAGAACTCGTATTTGCTAATTAGAAGCAGGTCTAGAAAACAGACTCAGAAAAGTAGCTACAGCAGAGGGCAGTAGGCAGGTCAGCGATGGCAAATCCTCAGACCAGCTTGTCAAATCACCCGTTAGATCAAGACATTTTTCATGCCGGATCTTTGCAAGGGCTAGACGTAAAATGACCGCAAAGGGATATACCCTAGATCTGGCTCTATCACGGAAGATACTTTAGTCATTGGTTAAATGGCTATTATCAACCGTTCAGATATGACCCACCGTCTGCATCATATTCAGCACGGTGATCCCCATAAACTCAATAAGCGTATTGTTAGGAGCAAAGCTGTGGAACGCACTTTTATCATGATCAAGCCCGACGGTGTTCAGCGAGGCCTGATCGGCGATATCATCAGCCGTTTTGAAACCAAAGGATTTAACCTGGTGGGCATGAAATTCATGGCTGTCTCCCGTGAGTTAGCCGAAAAGCACTATGGTGTCCATAAAGAGCGCCCTTTCTTTGGCAGTCTGGTGGACTTTATCACCTCTAGCCCTGTGGTTGCTATGGTTTGGGAAGGTGAAGGCGTCGTCGGCTCTGCCCGTACCCTAATCGGTGCCACCAACCCCATCAGCTCTGCTCCTGGCACCATTCGCGGTGATTACGGCGTTACCATCGGTCGCAATATTATCCATGGTTCTGACGCCATCGAGACAGCCCAGACAGAAATTGCCCTGTGGTTCTCTGATGATGAGCTAGCCAGCTGGAATTCCTGTGCTCAGAGCTGGATCTACGAATAAGATTCAGTTTGGGGGCGCATTACGCCCCCAGCAACACAGGGTGTAGATAGGTATGGATGAAAAACTAAAAAACGAGGGCATTGCTGATCCTCGGGGTAGCTCTAAATATAAAGAACCGTCAAATAGTCTTGGTTACAGATTGGCCCATCCCCTAAATCAGCGATCGCAAAGCGAGCTTTTTATTAGCTACTCTCGCCGCGAAACTCCCTTTGTCAGTCGCTTCTTTCAAACGCTTAAAAACGCTGGACACGAAGCATGGTTAGATTTTCATCACCTGGTTCCAGCAGAGAGATGGCAATATCACATCACCCAAGCCATAAAAAACAGCCAGATATTCTTGCTCGTCGTTTCGGTTGAGTCCATCAAATCGGAGAATGCAGGGTATGAATGGCGAAAGGCGATTGAACTGAAAAAGCGAATTGTTTTAGTTATTTTTGAGGCCGTCGAGCTACCCGCTGAGCTACAAAACTGCGAATGGATTGACTTCCGCACTTCATTTAAACAGGGCTTCAAAAAGCTTTTGGCGCAGTTAGACTATCCGGCTACCCAGAACGCTGTACCCCCCCAGTCTGGATTTAAGACCTCGCGCACTGTTTGGATCGCCTTTGCAGTTAGTTTAGTGGTTAGTGTCTTATCCTTATTTACCTTTTGGTCTGTTTATATTCCCTACCACTTATTTCCACTACCCTATCGGATACTAAAGCGAAACTTCGTATTTTTTGATGTACAGGGGGCACTGCTAACGCTGCCCCTGATGGTGTTTGCAAGTGCCGTGTTTATTGATGGAGTTATCGATTACGATTCTATCGGATACAACAGCCTAATCGGTGCAATCATGTTGAGTTTTCTGACAGCACCGCTAATGTTATTGCTGTTGCGCTTGCCTGGGATGAAGCGATGGGGTAAGCCAATGGCATCGGTTCCCATGTTTGCCAATCCTTATCGACCTTCAACAGCGATCGATATTAAACCCATGAAGGTCATGCTAGATTTCGCGGTCGAAGATAGACGCTATGCGCGTACTATAACTCGGCAGTTAGAACGCTGTGGGTACCAGATTGAAACAGATGAATCTTCGGCTGAAGCCATCATTGTTTTAATCTCAAATTTCAAGAAGACTACTGTCTACGATCCTGAGAAGCGCACTATTTTTCCAGTACTTTTACAGAATATCAGCGATCTTGACCCTAAACTTTCGCCAATTCAATGGGTTGATTTTCGACGTGGCTTACGCAATCTGAAATATTTTTGTCTGCTCCTGTCCGACCCGACCAAGATGCTAAGCGCTCTGGGAGTTGTCCCTATGGGCAAACAGGTAGTATTACCACCCATTATCCAAGTATTCGTCTATTTTCTAACATTGTTAGTTAGTCTAATGATTGGTGGTACAGGACTCTCTATAGTGGCCTTAGGTATCCGCTTGGAGCACTCTGGGGAGGTTGTTGGTGTTACATCTATGCTGGTAACGACTCTGATGTCAGTGTTTCTAGCAGTTTCAGCTCGAAATTCTCTGCTCTCTAGGCAGGGACGATTAGCGACTTTTCGAAATCTCACCCTAGGCTTGGCCGGTCTCGTATTGTTATGGATAGTTCAATTCTTGATTGCTGCTTTTACAACTCCTGCAGGGTGGAACGAAGAACTTTTAGTAGATCTATCCCTAACAGATAAGCTGAACTATGCAGCAGGTATTGTTCAAGGTGTGCTGACTCCATTTTTCTTGGTAGGTCTGGCGTTCTGTCTGATCTTATCTCTTTGGTATTGGAGAGATTTTTACAGATGGATGCCTTGTAGGTCCAAATTACCTTTGAAAACGACGCCAGAGGCCCAGAGTGAGCAGCGTGCCTAGGGACAAGGCCCAGCTGAGATAAGACGTACTGCTGTAGTGGATGTCGGTGCCGCCGCGATCGCTAATTAGCTCAGACGTTACTCCGCTTTCACTGACAGGCACCGTCAGAATGTCCCCGTGGCCCTGCTGCCGAATGGTGACCTCCCAGTCCCCGGCTAAGGACTGATCGGGACTAAAGCTAAATCGCCCTTCGCTGTCGGTGGTTCCTTGAGTCCAGGGAGTGACCGGATTGTTGGGAGAGTACACACTTACCTTCGCTCCCTTGAGGGGCGTGCCATTGCTAAAGGTGCTCTGCGTAGTTAACACCTGCTCGGCCTCGGTCAGTCGATCGAGGGCGTAGTTGGTTTCAACCATATGGGCTGACGCTTCGCCCGCAACTGTAAGCATTCCAAATACTAGGAACGGGGTTAATTTTTGCAGAGTCATCACACAAATCCCTTTCGATACTTACGCCTAATCTTATGCCTAGACATGCTAGCCAATGGAACACCACAATGCTAACCTCTATGGCCCAAAATGCGATCGCATTTCTAGACCACGCTCAGCTTCAATTTATGAACCCTCTACCCACAACTCAACGCCCCAAGCTAGAAATCTATGGACGAATCAAACACCGTTCCACATGGCGACGATAGTGAGCGATCGCCTGGGCGCGCTGAATGGGTAAATAGACCAGCATTGTACCAATACCCACCAGGTTAGCCAGCAGACCAAAGGTAATCAATGGACTACTAAGGACCAGCCCCTGGCTCAGTCCTATCCCCGTCCCCAGCAGGGTGGTTAATAGCGATAGGCCGATGGCAAATTTGGGCTTAAATCCCCGCAGCCAGAGACGATTCATCGTCAACCCGGCCATTAGGCCTAAAAGGCTGCTGCCAAACATACCTAGCCCAATCGTAACGGCTGAGGTGATGCCATCAATGGCGACAATATCAAACCAGAGGCAAATAGGAGCCACCAGGGTAACGATGCCCGTTCCCACAATCATCACGATGCGGGCAGCTGGGGAATCCAGGCTCGCTTCATGTAATAGCCAGCCAGCGATTTCCCACCCTAAACCACTACCAAAAAGAGTCAGAATACTGAGGGTATTGATCACCTCAGGGCGGGCTGTATATTCTGGTGCCAGAGAGGTGAGCACCCAGACCGTAATCCCACAGGCGATAAGTAAACCGAGCAATAGGGGGTAAGGTATGCCCTGGGTACGAAAGGGCAGCGGGGCTGTCCGCAGGGTCAAGTTAAAAGAATAAATCGACGGATGGGCATTGGTTTTGAGCTGCAAAGTGCGCTCGTAGGTTTGTCCCGTCATCAATTTGCTGGTGTCAATTTGAATCTGGGTAGTGACATCATTGCCCTGGAAGGTTTCAGGGATAAAGCGAATCCAGCTATGGCTATCGCCACGATTGGGTTTGGGATCTTGGGCATGGGGGGCTACTTGCCAGTTACCCGCTAGCGTAGTGTCGAGCACGGAGTTAGTAAGGGTCAGGGTGGTGGTGAGTAGCTCGCCTCGAGCCTGGGATGTGAGGTCCAGCTTGGCTTGGCTAGCCCGTACATCGGGCTGTCGCAGACCGTGTTCTGGAATGGTGTCTAGGGCGGCTCTGGCATTGGCAAAGCGATTGCTGAGCCGAGGTTCTACCATTTTCCCCAGCCATTTGACCCAGCGAGGGCTCAAATCAGCCTTGAGTTTTTTAAAGTCAACCTGGTAGGTGATGTCAACCAAGGTTCCCACTTGATCCGTTGGTGTATTGGTGAGCAAACAGATCAAGGTCATGCCCAGCCCATAAAGATCCGAGGCTTCAGTGAGCTGCCGATTAAAGATTTGCTCCGGTGGCATAAAGCCAAGGGTGCCTTTAACCACGCTGCTAACGCCTACTTCACCATCGCCAATGCGGGCAAAGCCAAAATCGACTAAGTAGACGTCGAGATTATCACTGACCAGGATGTTAGCGGGTTTAAAGTCACGATGGATGATGGGGGGAATCCGACTTTGCAAATAGGCCAGAATCTCTAGACATGCGATCGCAATGGTCCGAATCGCTTCAGGACTAAAACTACGAGATTCAGCCAGGCTCTTAGCTGGTTTATATTCCTGGATCATACACACACCATCCGCTGCTTGAAACACACCCAAGTACTTGGGAATGCCAGGATGTTGCAAATCCTTAAGCACCTGAATCTCCTGACTGAGAGACTCATAGTCCATCCAGTTCGCAGACGAGCGAGCAAACTGAAACTGCTTGATTACCACTAGCTGCTGCGTCTCAATATGTTTGGCTAGATAGGTGACTCGCCCCCCGGCTCGATTCGCCCCCAGCTCAGAACATAACTCATAGCCATAGCCAGAAAGATCAGGCAGACTAAGGTTCTCGGATAAACCTGTAGAAAGTCTCATGCTTAAAACAGCGGCAGATGATAGTTAACTATTCCATACCGCACAATGGCTAGCAGCCTGTATGAAGCCTGTATAAAGATTGAAGCTTCAAAATGAAAACATCGACAGCGTGCCTAAGGACGGATTAATCGTCGTTCCATGCTGCGCCGATGCAGCGCTATGGCTTGGGCCCGTTTAATCGGCAAGTAGGTCAACATAGTCCCGATACCAATAGCATTGGCAATCAGACTAAAGATCATCCAAGGGGTCCTGAGTGCTAATCCATGGGTCAGCCCTAAAAGAATACCCAGCAAGCCTGTGCCCAGGGGTAGACCGATGGCGATGGCCGGTTTAAAGCCACGTCGCCAGAAACCTTCAATTGTGAAACCATGCAGAATACCTAGTAAGGTACCGCTGAAAATGCTAAGGCCGATGGTAATGACCGCAGTGGCACTATCGGTGGCCCTGACATTGAGTACTAAATACAGAGGTCCCATCAAGGCCACGGCGGTGGCCCCCACGAGCATAATGACCCGAGCCGCTGGGGAGTGCAGTTTGGCTTCATGCAATAACCAGCCTGCCATCTGTAGACCTAAACCGTTGCCAAACAGGGCTAATAGGAGTAGAGCATTGTAAACAGCCGGAGTCAGAAGGGTGAACGCCGGCGTTAGGGCAGATAGTACCCAAACCGTTATCCAGCAAACGACAAATAAAACTAGGAGGAAGCCATAGGGAGTGCTGGGATAATGCTGAAGAGGGCTGGGGGCCGTCTGTACCGTTAAGTTTAAGGATTCGGTAGGTTGCTGGGCATTGCTATTAAATAACAATGTGCGTTGGTAAGTCTGACCAGTTATCAGCTGGCTGGTATCGATATACAGCTGGGTGGTCACATCGTTACCCTGCAGGTTGATGGGAGAGAAGTCGATCCAACGGTGATTGCCGTCGATGGGCGCAGGATCGCTATCGTGGGCCGCCACCTGCCAAGTGCCAGTCAGTGTGGTTTCTGGAACGGCATTGGTCAATTGGATGTCCGTGGTGAGCACCTCTCCGCGAGTGCGAGCAACCAGGTCAATAGTGAGTGTACTAAAGCTGGCCTGGGGCTGTCGCAACCCGTGGTTCGGCACCGCATCCAGGGCTGCCATCGCATTGGCAAAGCGGTTTTCCAGACGAGGATCAACCATTTTTTTAAGCCACTGGATCCACGCAGAGCTGACATTGGCTTTTAGCTGTTCAAACTCTACTTGGTAGGTGACATCTACTAACGTCCCCACCTGGTCAGCTGGAGTATTGGAGATTAGACACATTAGGGTCATACCTAACCCATAGAGGTCCGATGCTTCGGTGAGCTGCCGATTAAAGATTTGCTCTGGCGGCATAAACCCCAGGGTGCCTTTGACAACACTGCTGACGCCCACTTCACCATCACCGATGCGGGCAAAGCCGAAGTCAACTAAATAAACCTTGAGGGATTTGCTGACTAGAATATTGGCGGGTTTAAAGTCCCGGTGGATAATCGGTGGAATCCGATTTTGTAAATAGACCAGGATTTCTAAACATGCGATCGCAATCTGACGGATGGCATCAGGACTAAAGCTACGCGGCTCAGCCAGGCTTTTGGCGCGCTTATATTCCTGCACCATGCACACCCCACTATCGGACTTAAAAACACCTAGATACCTGGGAATACCTGGATGTTCTAAGCTGTTTAATACTTGAGCTTCTTGACGTAAAGCCTCATAGCCTCCCCAATGGGACGAACCCGCAATCTGAAACTGTTTAATCACCACCCGCTGCTGAGTTTTGAGATGAATCGCTAGATAGGTGATGCGTCCACCAGCCCGATTGGCACCTAGTTCAGACTTGACTTGAAAACCTTGTTCAGAAAAGTCAGGTAGGCCAAACTTCAGAGATGAATCTGTCGGGCTTGTCATATTTTCAGGGGTAAGGGCAGGTCATTTACTACTACATAGCTTGGAATACCGTGCCAATCTGGCTAAAACACACGATCTTCAATATGAAAATATCTGACATTGCTCATTCGAGCGATGTCTTCATCTGCAAGATGCTAGTCCAAAGCATTTTTAACAGATGGGTTCATCCTCAGAATTAGCAACGGCAAATATCTAGATCCGGTAAATGATGTGTTGACACCGATAAAAGGACAGTGTGCCGATACATTCAGGCATTTTATCTTACGCAAGAATGGTTACAGATTCAGCCAATTTCTCTAACACTTAAGACAAGCTTCAAGTTAGTTAGAGGGATAGCTTCACACATCCCCGGTTAACCACAGAATGAGTGTGTTTAAGGCACTGCCTGGCATAATTAGTTCATGTTATTCTCCCGTGATTGATAATTCATCTACCCACACATGGGGAGCCACACCACTGGGGGTAATTTCTTCATCAGGGGAGACATAAATAATCGACTGGAGCAGCTGGCGAAAGTCGCCAGCGACGGTAGCCGATTCAATGCTGGTGCGTTGCCCCTTGTGGACTAGCCAACCATCAAAGGGGAGCGAGAAGGAGCCTTGCAGGGCATTTACTCCGGCGTGGAGAGCCTGCAAATCATCAATCAAGACTACATTTTCCGCCTCTTCCAGGCTGTAGGTGGTGTCTGCGGCTTCCCCCTGGGTGACATGGAGAAAGTGGGAGCCCACGCTGACTTTGGCACCGATGCTAGCGTGACCTGTGGGGGTTGCCCCTAGACGCTTGGCGGTACCTGCACTGTGGAGAAAATGTGTGAGTACGCCTTTTTCAATAATGGGCAGACGGCGGGTGGGGGTACCCTCACCGTCAAAGGTTTCTGGGCCCACATTGCCAGGATGCAGGGCATCGTCATAGATCGACAATAGGGGAGAAGCCACGGTGGTATTGAGACTTTCGGCAGTGGATAGGCTGCGCTTATCGAGCACACTCTGGGCGTTGTACAGATTGCCAAAGGCCCGGATCAGACTCAAAAATGCGCTGGGGGAAAAGACAATACGATACTTGCCAGACTCAATTTTTTCGTACTCTAGATGGCTGAGGGTTTTGTCGGTGGCCTCTTGTAGACAGCCATCGACATCTAGCTGGTCAGGACCTACACCAATGCGTACGGCATGGCCGGAACGGGGTTTGCGACCCTCCTGCTCAGTTTTGGTGTAGAGATACACCGATGCGGAGGTGCGGGCTTCGCTGCGCTTGGCTCCGTCACTATTGACATAGAAATATTCCACCGCATTTTGAGAAAGACCGTTGTAGGGCACACTTGCGATCGCATCGTGGGCCTTTAATAGAGACTGCTCAGCCGTCACCAGACGCTCAATCAGCGTACCCACTGGCACCGGTTCAGCTAGGGTAACCTCCACCTCCGGCAGGGGAGCCGTCGCCTCGGGGCTAAAGTCAGGAATATTATCTGTGGCACCAAAGGCACTAGCCTCAGCCGCTGTCTTTAGGGCCAGCTCTAGACCGCGCTCATCCACATCGGTGGATGAGGTCACCCCCAGACGCCCTTGGTTATTCCACACCCGTACCGTCACACTGGCTCGGTTCGAGGCCTTGACCTGTTTGGGTTCTCCCTTATCCACCTGCACGCTGGTGCTATCGGTGGTGGCACCATAAATGTCGTACTTAATAATGCCGAGACGCTGGGCAATAGTTTGAGCGTTAGAAGAGATTTCGATGACTTTAGACATTGTTATTTGAAAAGCAATGGGGAGAAGAAAAGAGTACAGATATGCCCTAACGACCACCGACTGTGATGCTGTCCACCTTGATGTGGGGCTGACCAACGGTGACGTAAATGCTGCCGCTAATAGAACCGCAGAAACCAGGGGCCAGACTCAGGTCTTGGGAGCACATGGAGATCTTTTGCATAATATCCACCGCTTCACCGATTAGTGTTGCTCCTTTAAGAGGCCGGGTGATCTTCCCGTTTTCTACCAGATACGCTTCGTCTACAGCAAAGTTAAACTGCCCAGTGGCACCGACGCTGCCGCCACCCATCTTCTTACAGTAGATGCCCTTATCCACTGAGGCAAAAATATCGTCCAGGCTGTAGTCGCCGGTATCAATGTAAGTATTGCGCATGCGGGATGCCGCCGAGAATGTGTAGTTTTGACGGCGACCGCTGCCAGTGCGAGGATGACCGGTACGGACCGAACCCGCCCGGTCCGACAAAAAGTTTTTGAGCACACCATTTTCGATCAGCAGGGTGCGCTGGGCAGGCATGCCCTCATCATCCATATCAATAGTGCCAAAGGACGCATCGGAGCGCCCCTCATCCCACGCAGTGAGACTCTCATGGGCAATCTTTTCGCCCTTCTTGTCGATAAAGGGGGTGGTGCCCCGCTCGATCTGGGTGGTCTCTAACAGGTGGCCACAGGCTTCGTGGAAAATCACACCGCCAAAGTGGTTCGCCATAATGATGGGGTAGGTGCCCGACTCAACATAGTCGGCATAGAGCATTTTGCCTGCGGACTCGGCCAGTCCCTCAGCGGTGGTGTCATAGTCCCAGGCGGTTAGAAAACCAGGGTCGCTAGTATTGCCTAAACGCTGGCTAATGGAGGAGCGGTGGTCGCCATCGGCACAGAGCACATTAGTACCGACCGACTGGGTGAGGCGAATATCACGGGCGAAGGTACCATCGCTGCTGGCCACCAGGACTTCCTGCCAATCTCTAAAGTAGGCCGTGCGACGGGCCTGGAGATGCTTGGCGACTTTAGCCACTGAGGCATTGGCCCCCAGGAGCACATCTCCCATGGTCTGCATTGAGCTGCAGTTAGTCAGCCAGTTTTCCTTGGTGCTGGCATAGTCTCGAAACATTTCTAGGGTGACCTCTGGCACATAGGCCGACGTCCCTGGCAGCAGCAGTCCCATAATGGACAGCCCTTTCTCTAGAGCGGCCTTAAGACCCTGAAAGCTGAGATCGTTAGTGCTGACATAACAGTCTGCTTTGCCCTTAAATACTCGCACTCCGGCCCCCGTGGTTAAGCTGGGCGAAATGCTGGTGATCGCATCATCCTCTGCCAGACAGCTAATGTAGCTAGTGCGCTCCAGAAAGAATTCAATAAAATCAGCCCCGGCTGCGCGACCTAGCCCTAACAGCGTGGACAGCGGCGCAGCCCAAGTGGCATCAAACCGATCGGGAGCCGCCTGATAGCTTTGGCTAGGGAGTTCCTGCAGGCGTAGGGATGACAGTGGCGGAGCAGCAAGGGTCATAACGGTGGCCTAGTTTTTTGAGACTGTGGTGGAATCTTCACCAGTCTAACGCAAGGGTCTTGATTACGGCCTTGAGCCGCGCCCCATGGAATCCTTAGGCAATTTTCAGGAAGTTCCCAGGTAATCCCTGTAGAATTGGGCACCGTGTGCGAATTTAATCCGCCACGCAACATCAGGCGCATCTTTATCCATTAGTGGGCATTACATCTATGTAGCTATTGTGCGGGTTGGCTATGGTTAGTGTGTTGCGGACATCATTGGGATTACTCAAATCTCAGCTGTCGCAGAAAATTGTTAAGTCGATTTTTTTGAGCCTGGTCGCTATTGAATTTGTGGTGTTTATTCCGTCCTATCACCAGCGGCGGACCGATAAACTCAAGGAGTTGGAGACCGTCTCAGAAGAGGTGCTGCTCACCCTAAAGGCCAACGTGATGACTGAGACGCTGCTGTCTACAGAGCTGCTGGCATCCGCCCAAGCCACACTGAGTCCTGACACGATCATTTTGGGGGCGGCACTCTATGATCGGCAGGGGCAACGGGTAGATTCTTTTGGAGAAGAGCCGACACTGGAAGCTCCCTCAGGCGGTCTAGAGGAAATTCAGAGACTGTTGACTGTCTCGGCGACTCGCTACGATGTAGCCTGGCCCAGCCGGCAGTTCCAAGATCGTTATGTGTTGGTGATTCGCCATGATGCGACGTCCGTGAAACGCTATATGGTGCAATATTCCATTGGTATTTTCTGTATTGTTGTTTTAATCTCTGCGTTTTTAACCTTGGTGACAATCTTATTGCTGGGACGGATGGTGATCAATCCACTGCTGTTGTTGCGAGACGATCTGTGCCAGGCGGCGACGGTGGTACATCAGCCTGATTTAGCAGAGTTTAAAAGTCTCAAGCATTGTTGGCGAGGAGAGCTGGGAGAGGTGATTCAGGCGTTTGCTTCAATGTTTGGTCAAATCTCCCAGGAGGTACAAGAACGACAGCAGGCAGAAGCAGCCCTTAGGGGTGAGCAAGAGAAAACAGAAGCGCTGTTGCGAAATGTGTTGCCTGTGGCCATAGCAAACCGACTTAAAAACGATCTCTCTAATCGCACCGCTATCGCTTCCCGCTTCGAAAACGTCACTATTCTATTTGCCGATATTGTCGGCTTTACCCAACTAGCAGCGAATACCGCCCCGACGCAGCTTGTGTGTCAGCTCAACGATATTTTTTCAATTTTTGATACATTGGCCGAGCGTCATGGGTTGGAAAAGATTAAAACTATTGGCGATGCCTATATGGTAGTCGGCGGCGTGCCTGCACCCATGGAAAACCATGCCGAGGCAGTGATGGCTATGGCCATTGATATGCAGGCAGCGGTAAAACAGCATCCCTTTAAGTTACGTATTGGCATTAATACGGGACCGGTTGTTGCTGGGGTAATTGGTAAAAAGAAATTTAGCTATGATCTGTGGGGGGATGCGGTGAATATTGCTAGCCGTATGGAATCTCACGGGGTAGTAGACCGGATTCAGGTGAGTGCTGATACCTATGGTTTGCTCAAAGATAAGTTTCAGTTTGAGAATCGAGGCTGCATTGCGATTAAGGGACGGGGACAGGCGCGTACTTATTTGTGGATGCCTCCTGTTGTGGATGCTAGTTCGGTTTTAGAAATGAGCAATGGAAAACGTAAAGGGTACGGATTGCTGTGGGGTGGTGAGGAATAAGAAACTCTAGAGCCAGCAAGGTTACCTCAGATCTTGCGCCTGGTGGGGAAGCGCAACCCGCCCTGCACTCAAAGTGACAGGGCTAATAGAGTCAAAACCCACTAAAGGGGTTAACAATCGCTGAAAGCTCTATCGCTAGATCCCCATAGCCAAATTGTCCCTTTAGTAGACAGCCCTCGATTAGCGTTGGGTTTTGAACCCGACGTGGGTTGCAGCCTCATGACCAACACAGGTGCAAGATCTCAGTTACACTATTGAAAATATAAAGCAAACCCTATGATTGCTAGTCTTTCACACCTAAGCTGTTGACGAATACTTGGCCTTTGAACGGGCCAGTTCGGTATGAGATGATGGCGATTCTGACGCGTCATCGCCAGATGTAAGATTTATATTAATCTCACGCAACAAATGATTCGCCCTAACCCCCATTATCCTCTAGTATAGGGAGAGCCTAAGAGAGAATAATGGGGTGGGTCAACCGATGGGGGCGAAATTAGTCCTGATAAAACAATTCTAAACTCTCCTGGTTACCCACATATCGCCAGTGCCAGGGCTCGTAGGTAACATTCTGCTCATTGTCTTTCGGGAACGACATTTCAAACCCGTAGTAGGCTGCATTCTCCTCTAGCCAGCGAAAGGCGTTGGTATTTTCAAACGAGGCGTTGAGTTCGGTGGTCGGTTGAGCCGTATCGATAAAGTCCACCGCGTAGCCTGTGTGATGTTCGCTATAGCCAGGAGGCGCGCTCACCTCGGCCCGGCTTTGGGCTGTTTCTCCCCGTTCGGCCTTGAGATCAAAAAAGAGATATTGCTGATCCTCTAGGGTGCGAAACCCAGAGATCACATCTAAGCTAGCTCCCGCTGAGCGCGCCTGAATCATCATCGTTTCTACTTTCTGCGCCACCTCAGGTTGAAGCCGCACCATGGGGTTACTCGATATGGCCACCAGAGTACTGGCATCGGCAATTTCGTAGGGACGATGGCCTAAGAGATCACCATCGCTGGGAGGAGCAACCTCCGGACTTGCTGTCTCTTGAGACGCTGTTTCTGAGGGGACCGCTGCTTGAGGAACGGCTTCAGGTGGAACCGTTTCAGTCGAGGCAGTTTCAGGAAGCTCGGCTTCAGCCGCAGTAAAAATAGTCGACTCGCTGGAGTACAGCCACCAGACAGCGACGCCACCGATGCCCAGAATAGCCACTGTCCCTAGCAGTAACGGAATAAGCTTAGATGACGAGGACGACTGTGATGGCTCTGCTATCGGTATAAGCGCTTCACGTCTGGCTTCTGGGATATCGTCAATGAAGTTTGCCATGGATGCCGTCAGGGGAATCGAATTATGCTTATTTGTTCTGCGGCTAGTGTATGGCATCCCTGTTTTTTTGAGGCAAGTCCAACCAAAAATTCTTGGAAAAACTTAGAAAATATAGAAAAAGTCTGTTAACCCCTATCTATTGGGCCAACTTCCGTGGCAAACTTTTCATCAACGAATGCTACCCGCTAGGGTGCAGCGTGCTTGACGCCTGTAGTTTCAGGCATTGGGCGACTCATTGTTGGCGAGTTATGGACGTACTGAGGAACCCCCATGGCCTTTGAATATCCTGACAATTTGCAATACACCGATACCCATGAGTATCTGAAGATCGACGGTGACATTATTACCATTGGCATCACAGAATTTGCCATTGACCAACTGGGCGATGTGGTGTTTTTAGAACTGCCAGACCTCAGTGACAACGTGGAAGCTGGTGAAAAGTTTGGCACCATCGAGTCGGTTAAGGCGGTTGAAGATCTAAAATCTCCAGTCAATGGTGAAGTGATCGAACGCAATGACCAGCTGCTAGATGCCCCGGAGCAGATTGGGGATGACCCCTATGGCGATGGCTGGCTGATTAAGGTCAAGGCTGATGATCTTGATGACTTGGACGATGAGCTGATGACGGCAGACGAATATGCGGAACAGGTGGAGGGTGTTTAATCGGTACATTGCTTGAAAATCCTTATAGGATCGGCCTTTTCAAGACAACCTGAGGGTTAGTTTTGGGGCTTAGCTAGGAATTGCCAGTGAAATCCTTAAGGAAATAGGTAAGAATATGTACCTAGAGCCATCAGAGTTAATCTGATGGTTTTTGCTTTTGGGAGCAGCAACGCCGTCAGTTTTATAATTTTTTAGATTAGAGCGCAATGTCCTACGAACAGTCTCAGCCGATGTCTGCCACACGTTCAAATACTTGGGCAACTGAGTTAGCTACACCTAATGATTTTCCCCAACGACACATCGGTCTGGCTGAGACGGACATTGACCAGATGCTATCGGTGCTGGGGTACGACTCGCTAGCAGCACTCATTAACACGGCAGTACCGGCGGAGATTCGATTACCCCAGCCCCTATCGTTAGGACAGGGAATGAATGAGCATGAAGCGCTTCAAAGTATTCGTGCGATCGCAACCCAAAACCAGGTACTCACCAGCTACATTGGCCTGGGCTACTACGGCTGCATCACCCCACCCGTCATCCAGCGCAATATTCTAGAAAACCCTGGCTGGTATACCCAGTACACCCCCTACCAGCCCGAAATTTCCCAGGGCCGTTTAGAAGCGCTGCTCAACTACCAGACCATGGTGAGCGACCTAACCGGGCTGGAAATCGCCAATGCCTCATTGCTAGATGAAGGCACCGCCGCTGCTGAAGCCATGACCCTATGTCTGGGCGTATGCAAAAACAAGGACGCTAAAAAAGCCAAAACCTTCTGGGTCTCAGCGGACTGTCATCCCCAAACGATTGAAGTGATTCAAACCCGCGCTCTGCCTCTGGGTATTAACGTGGTAGTCAGCGAGCAGCCTGACTTTAATCAGCCCCTGTTCGGTCTACTACTGCAGTATCCCGCCAGCACAGGTGCCATTACCGACTACGCCGAATTAATCGCCGCCGCTCACGAAGCTGGTGCCCTGGTGACCGTGGCTGCTGACTTACTGAGCCTGACACTGCTGAAAGCCCCCGGTGAAATGGGTGCCGACATCGCCGTGGGCAACACCCAGCGGCTGGGCGTACCCCTGGGCTATGGTGGTCCCCACGCGGCCTACTTTGCTACCAAAACCGCCTATGCCCGTAAGCTGCCCGGTCGGTTAGTGGGGGTTTCCAAGGACAGCAAAGGCAGACCGGCTCTGCGGCTAACGCTGCAAACCCGTGAGCAGCATATTCGCCGTGACTCGGCCACCAGTAATATTTGTACCGCCCAGGTGCTGCTGGCGGTAATGGCCAGTATGTATGCGGTGTATCACGGACCTACCGGACTCAAGGCCATTGCCACTCGGGTGCATCGACTGACGGTGGTGCTGTCTGAAGGATTGAGTAAGCTGGGCTTTGGTGTGCCAGAGACACCATTTTTTGACACCCTGGCCGTGGATGCTGGGGAGCAGGCTGGGGAGATTTGCGATCGCGCCCTCGCCCAGGGCATCAACCTGCGCCGCATCGACGCCACCACCCTCGGCATTTCCTTAGATGAAACCACCACGCCCGATGCCGTTGTCCAACTGCTGCAAGTCTTTGCCAGTGAGCTGCCCCTGCCAGCAGTAGATAACCTCAAATCTGCCCCGATTATCCCGGCAGCATTGGCTCGCATCAGCGAGTACCTCACCCATCCCGTCTTCAACAGCTACCATTCCGAAACCGAGATGCTGCGCTACATGTACGCGCTGCAAATGAAGGATCTGTCCCTGGCTTCTGCCATGATTCCCCTCGGGTCCTGCACCATGAAGCTCAATGCCACCGCTGAGATGGTGCCCGTCACCTGGCCTGAATTTGGTCAGATTCATCCCTTTGCCCCACTGGACCAGACCCAGGGCTACCAAACACTGTTGAATCAGCTAGAAACCTGGCTTTCTGAGATTACCGGATTTGCCGGTATTTCCCTCCAGCCTAATGCCGGGTCTCAGGGAGAGTACGCCGGACTGTTAGTGATTCGGCAGTATCACCAGTCGCGGAGCGACGACCACCGTACCATCTGTCTAATTCCCCAGTCAGCCCACGGCACTAACCCGGCCAGCGCCGTCATGGCTGGTATGAAAGTGGTGGGTGTTAAATGCGACGACGACGGCAATATCGACGTGGCCGACCTCACTGCCAAGGCCGAGAAGCACAGCGCTAATCTGGCTGCTCTGATGATCACCTACCCCTCCACCCACGGCGTCTTTGAAGCCAGCATCCGCACCGTGTGCGACACCATCCACCAGCACGGCGGTCAGGTCTATATGGACGGAGCCAACATGAACGCCCAGGTGGGACTGTGCAGCCCCGGCGACATTGGGGCCGATGTATGTCATCTAAACCTGCATAAAACCTTCTGTATCCCCCACGGCGGCGGAGGCCCTGGTGTTGGTCCCATCGGTGTACAAAAGCATTTAGTGCCCTTTTTACCTGGTCATAGTCTCACACCCACCCTGGGCACCGAGCAGTCCGTCAGCGCAGTTTCTGCTGCCCCCTGGGGCAGTGCCAGCATTCTGCCCATTTCCTGGATGTACATCCAGATGATGGGAGCCGCTGGGCTGACCCACGCTACCGAAACCGCTATTCTTAGCGCCAACTACATTGCCAAGCGGCTAGAAGGTCACTACGACATTCTCTATAAGGGCAACGCGGACCTGGTCGCCCACGAGTGCATTGTGGACCTGCGCGGCTTTAAGAAGTCGGCCAATGTGAATGTGGATGACATCGCCAAGCGCATGATCGACTACGGGTTTCATCCGCCGACCATGTCCTGGCCTGTGGCCGGCACCATCATGGTGGAGCCCACCGAGAGTGAGTCCCTAGCTGAGCTAGATCGCTTCTGCGATGCGATGATTGCTATCCGCGATGAGATTCGTCAAATCGAGGCGGGTGAATTGCCTCAGGATAATAACCCTCTGGTCAATGCGCCCCATACTACAGTGGACCTGACCGCTGAGTGGTCTCGTCCCTACAACCGTGAGCAGGCGGTGCATCCAACGCAGTGGACTAAGGACCGTAAGTTCTGGCCTACGGTGAATCGGATTGATCAGGCCTATGGCGATCGCAACCTCGTCTGTTCCTGTCTACCCATGGACGCCTACGAATAACCCAGTAGGGTGCTGTTAGGCCCCGCCATAACGCACCCTTCCAGATGGTTTTGTTACCATTGCATCATGAAACATCCCGAGCTAGCGCTGATTCTAGAAAAAGTGAAGCAGTTTTTGAATAGCCTCTATCAAGATCAGCTCCAAAGCCTCATCTTATTTGGCTCTCAGGCTCGGGGAGACAGCAGATCAGACTCTGACATAGACCTTCTGGTCGTACTCGATGGTCCGGTAAACCCGTATGAGGAGATTGATAGAACCAGTCAGTTTATTGCAAACCTATGTCTTGAGTTTGATGTGGTCATCTCCTGGCACTTTATTTCTGCAAAACAGTTTAAAACAAAAAATACTCCCTTTATTTTCAATGTCACAAAAGAAGGTGTAGCTGTATGACAGCTAATCGGAGCGCATTTATCGATAAGGCAAAAGAGAGTCTAGCAGCTTCTAAACTCTTGGCTGATAATGGCCTCTATGATTTCGCTGGTTCGAGAGCATATTACACAATGTTTTATATTGCCGAGGCTTTTCTACTGCAGAAGGGACTATCCTTCTCCAGCCATTCGGCAGTAATTTCAGCATTTGGTAGAGAGATTGCTAAGCCAGGTATAGTTCCTGTTGAGTTTCATCGTCACTTGATAGTCGCTCAAAATAAGAGAACCCAAGGTGACTATAGTATCAACGACGCTAGTCTGAGTTCGGATGAGGTTCAGTGCCTAATTCAGCAAAGCCAGCAATTCATTACATTGGCAGAACAAAAATTATTGTGAGCATTCTGATGCCAATCGATATACGCTTTTAACCTGGCTTAGGCGAGTTGCAAATAGTAATACAGATAGAATGTTATCTTCTTCGAGATCATCATAGTCGGCCAAGATTTCATCATGGGTCATGCCCGAGCTGACTGGCTCTAGCAATAACTCAACCGGATAACGTAGGCCTCGAACACAGGGTTTTCCGTGGCAGATATCTGGATCGATAGTGATCCATTCTAATAGGGACGAACTCATGATTTTTATCTATTGACAGTGATGAACTGGAGTTTAGACAAATAATCTCATCAAGAGCGATCTGCCATTGAGACAGATCACTCTGTAGGCAACTCTGAGGAAGTACCACCAACCTCAGATGCCATGACTAGTGTTGCCGAGCTTCAAGTATTTCGCAATCGAGCCTACGGATTATTAGGCAATGGCCGAGATGTCTTGTTTGATCTAATGGATAGCGTGATCACGAGTCGTAAGCTGCCCAGCTTTGCGGACGTGTCTCTGTCGCCCAGATTTCGTCGTCAATGGCCAAGCCTGGACAAAACCCTTGATCGCAGTGAACCATCTGCTGACAAACTCATGCGTCTGTACACAGACTACCTGCCCAAGGGGAATCGGCTTTGTTGGCAGGAGACCATACGGCCTGGCCACGCCTCTGGTCACCGACGCTTAAAGAGCGTACCTATGAGCACCAGCCAGTCTGGGCTCCAGGCGCAAAACCTGTCACTCTGGGGCAGGGGTATAGCACTATCGTATGTGTTCCAGATATGTCAGGCAGTTGGGCACTTCCACTGGTGCATGAGCGAATTACAAGTTTTGAGAGTCCCCTGGAGAAAGCGACCCACCAACTCAAGCGTGTATGCCAGGGGATGAGAGACCGTCCGATCTCGCTGTGGGATGCCGAGTATGGCTGTGCTCGTTTTATCCAACTAACGGCAGACGTGACCTGTGACAAGGTGATACGGCTACGGTTGAACCGGGTGGTCTATGGTCCACCGCCACCGTATTCAGGCCGAGGCCGTCCCCGAAAGCATGGCGACAAATTCAAACTCAATGCCCCCGACACTTGGTGGGCACCCACCCAACAACACGAGGTCGTTGATGAGCGACTCGGACACCTGAGGTTGCGATGCTGGGACAATGTTCACTTTCGAAAAACCGCGCCCCACTCGATGCAGCTGATTCTGGTGGAACGACTGAATGTAGAGTGAAAGCGGACTCACCGTCCCCTCTGGTTAAGTGGTACCGGAGACACCTTGCTCCCCTTGGATAGCGTGTGGCCACTCTACTTACGCAGGTTCTGTGTGGATCACTGGTACCGCTTGATTAAGCAGCGCTTACATTGGTGATTGCCCAACCTCGGCACGTCTGCTCAAACCGATGCCTGGAGTACCTTGATGCCCCTCATGACCTGGCAGCTTTGGCTGGCTCGATACGATGTGGCCAATCACACCTTACCTTGGCAGAAACCCTTGGCTCAGCCTACCCCTGGACGGGTTGCCAATGGCTTTGACTCACTTTTGGACACCTTGGGCACACCTGCCGAAGACGTCAAACCTCGCGGAAAATCTCCTGGATGGCCAACTGGAAAATCTCGCACTCCCCGAAAGCGATTTCCGACTGTTAAAAAGACTTATTCTAAACCCAAATCGAAAGCCAAACAGGTCGCTTAATCATAGAGTTTTATCTCCAACCTCATCGCTCAATCCTGTCAATTGATTGAGCACTCTCTCCTGTGGCTTTGAAACGATTTTTGTCTAAACTCCAGTGATGAATGGAAGGTAGCTTAATTTTGATTATTCCCCCAACTAGTTGGCTGGATAAGGTCCAGGAAATTCTTGTAAAGCGTAGGGTGAATAATATTTCCTCTCAGTAGAATAGGTGCGTGTATTTTCCCAATGGCCGTGCCCTATGTCTTCGTCTGAAAATCAGCCACCCAAGTCCACATCGCCCGAGCAATTTTCAGACATACTAATCAAGCTATTGATCACAGGTAGTGGTAGTTCCACACTATACTTTCTTTTTAGAGAGCAGATTCCATCTGCACTAATTGCTCTATTGGTTACAGGTGGAGTGACGCTATTGACTTCCTTTGGTCAGGGACTCATGGCCCCGCTCAAAAAGATTTCAAATAAGTGGGAGACCAAAGCAGGGACAGCTGCGGCTACACGAGCTGATAGTACCCTCGAAAACTGGTCAGGCATTGATGCCAAATATCTCAAAGCGCTACAGGCATACTGCTATAGCAGTCGAATAGAATGTCAGGACAGTTCTCTAAAGGCATTATCGACGGCATCCCAGAGGGCCTCAAACTGAGATAAGGTTTTGCGAAGATAGTGTTTCAGGCGCGCCCAGAATTTTTCAATCTTGTTGAGGTCTGGT
>JBCCHX010000035.1:0-69584 GCA_039028535.1 Cyanobacteria bacterium P01_B01_bin.77 | reverse complement strand
CCTGCGCCGCGTCCCCCCCTCGCGGGTGGGGGCCCCACCGGGCGGGGGGGGTTTCGCCCGCTGGCGCCCGCGGTCGAAACCCACCCCGTTGCCCCTCCCAGGAGGGGAAGTGTTATCCTAAATTGACGCAGCTCTCAGAAGGGGAAGTGTTATCCCAAATTGACGCAGCTCTCAGAAGGGGAAGTGTTATCCCAAATTGATTCAGTCCCAATTTTATAATCCATTAAATTCTCCTCCTTTAGACGATAATATAGAAAATCCAGGAGCCCATCCATTCCAGTCCCTTTATGAAAACTCTGTTACTGGCCACCCTCGCATCTTTGCTAGCCGTAACGGCTAAAAGTGAAAACGCCCAAGCTCAGGCTCTGTTTACCCCTACCGCTGAAGGATGTGTCGCCATTATCGATCCGGCGATCAAAACAGACTGTCAGGAAGCCTATCAGCTCCGACAGTTTTACCAGGATGAGATCCAGGATATCCGCACCATTTATCAACTGGCAGAATTGCGACAATCTGCGACCGTATGGCTAGCCCCAGGGTATGGCGATACGTCTATATTTGACCCACCCGCCAGAATTATTGTGCTTCAACAGTTTATCCTGGCTGACACTGGAGAGCCCTGGATCCATGTGCGCCTCACCCCAGGTAATTATGGATTTATCCAAACCAGCGTTGTTGAATAAGCCCACAACAGCTTCACCCACACAACAAAATGGAGCACCTGCAAAGAAGTGCCCCAATCAGAATGCCCTAACAAAAATGTTAGCTGTAACAATCTATTCGTTGCTCTGTTCAACAACCTGACTAAGCTGAACACGCAGCGCATTGGCTGCCGTTCCATGGCCCACCTGCTCATAGAGCTGAGCCGCTGTTTCCCAGTCGGTCACAATAGCCTGCTGAACTACTGCAGGAGACACGTCCTCCTGCGCCCCTAGAGCCAGATAGGCACTGCCCCGCTGGGCATAGAAATCAGCAATGTCAGGATTGAGATTGATAGCGCGGGTATAGAGTGAGATCGCACCCCCATAATCTTCCTCAACCTGACGAGCCTGGGCATCGAGCAACAGCCGCTGAGACACCGTTGCCGTTTCCACCGTCATCCGATAGCGCACCGTCGATGGCAGATTCACCTCAGCCATGGCGGTCTCATGGTCTAATATCTCATGGTCTGATGTCTCATGATCTAATATCTCATGCTCGACAGTCTCATAGTCTGCAGTCTCGCGGTCTACAGCAAACTGAGGCGACCCATCATAGTCAAATAGGGGCTCAATTTCATAGGTCACCTCACCGCTGCCACTCTCACCGGGGAGAGTTAACACAATCAGATGACTAATCTTTGATTTCTGCGTCGGGTCAACGGTGCGATAGCTCACCTGGTTCTCCACCTGAAGGGGTGTATACTTCCCGGCCTGATACACCGCCACTCGACTAACAATTCCAGGATTGTTGTTAGCTAACCTAAGTTTAATCGCTACCGTTTGGCCTGCCTCAGCCGTCAGCTGATGGCGCATAGAACGATGAGACTCCGCCGTGACCAGTTTTGTTTCCGTCGCACCGGCCTGTAGCAGCACCTCGGCCGACACGGGCATGGCCAATCCTAGCAATACACCCATTAAACCTAGACTACTGACTATAGACCGCATGGTGGCCTCCTAAAGGAACACTGAATAACGTTGTTAAGAGATACTCCACACGGTATTGCCATCGTTCCAGAACAATTTGGACTGTATTGGCAACTATATGGAAACTTCAAGACTGGCATTGCCTGAATGTCATCAACTTTAAATATCGCCTTTTCCTACTTATTTCCCGACCTAACAGAATCATTCACTCCGCTGAGTGTGATCCATTCTTACAAAGCGTTGCGAATCGTTGAGCAATGGCAAGTACCTACAGAGGAGTCCCATATTCTGAGGGGTGGGCAACTGCCCTAACCTACCCCAGATCTTTTTTCTTGGAGCGCTTTTTATGAAACTGGCTTATTGGATGTATGCAGGCCCTGCCCACATTGGCACCTTGCGCATTGCCAGCTCATTTAAGAATGTTCATGCCATCATGCATGCCCCCTTGGGAGATGACTATTTTAATGTCATGCGCTCCATGCTTTCCCGCGAGCGGGACTTTACTCCGGTAACCACCAGTGTTGTTGACCGCCATGTGCTGGCCCGAGGTTCCCAGGAGAAAGTAGTTGATAATATTACCCGGAAGGATAAGGAAGAGCATCCTGATCTGATCGTGCTAACGCCCACCTGCACCTCCAGCATTTTGCAAGAGGACCTGGCCAACTTTGTGGAGCGGGCTCAGCTAGATGCCGAGGGCGATGTCATGCTGGCAGATGTGAACCACTATCGGGCCAATGAGCTGCAGGCAGCGGATCGGACACTACAGCAGATTGTTGAATTTTATCTTAAGAAAGCGGCTAAACAAGGTACCTTACCCGAAGGGAGAACAGAAAAGCCCTCGGTGAATATCATTGGTATTACTACCCTAGGTTTCCATAATAACCACGATGTCACTGAGCTAAAGCGGCTGATGGCGGACCTGGGTATTGAGGTCAACGCGGTGATCCCTGAAGGGGCTTCGGTTCATGAACTCAAGAATTTGCCCAAGGCCTGGTTTAACCTGATCCCCTATCGGGAGATTGGTTCACTCACCGCTGAATATCTACAGCGTGAGTTTGAGATGCCCTATGTGGACATTACGCCCATGGGGGTGGTGGAGACGGCTCGCTGTATCCGCGCTATCCAAACGCTTTTGAACGAGCGGGGCATAGACGCAAACTATGACCAATTTATTGATGACCAAACTCGGTTTGTCTCCCAGGCGGCCTGGTTCTCCCGCTCCATTGACTGTCAAAATCTGACCGGCAAGCGCTGCGTTGTCTTTGGTGACAATACCCACGCGGCGGCTCTGACTAAGGTGCTTTCGCGCGAAATGGGGCTAAAGGTGGTGTTAGCCGGTACCTACTGTAAGTATGACGAGGCCTGGTTCCGTCAGGAGGTGGAGGGTTATTGTGATGAGGTGTTGATTAGTGAGGATAATGGTGCGATCGCAGATAAAATCGCCCAGCTAGAACCCGCCGCCATCTTTGGTACCCAAATGGAGCGTCATGTGGGCAAACGCCTCAACATCCCTTGCGGTGTGATCGCGGCCCCCATCCATGTCCAAAACTTCCCCGTCGGCTATCGGCCCTTCCTGGGCTACGAAGGCGCTAACCAGCTTGTAGACTTGATTTACAACTCATTCACCTTGGGTATGGAAGACCACCTGCTAGAAATCTTTGGCGGTCACGATACTAAAGAAGCCATCACTCCGACCCTGTCTGCCAGCACTGACCTCAACTGGTCTGCCGACGGTTTGACCGAGCTCAAGCGGGTGCCCGGATTCGTCCGTAGCAAGGTCAAGCGTAATACAGAAAAGTTCGCCCGTGAACAGGGGTACACCGAGATCACCGCCGAGGTGATATATGCCGCGAAAGAAGCTGTCGGTGCTTAGGGAACTACTGCACAAAAAACCTCACTCAGGTAAAGACGGACAGTGAGCAATAGGCAGCGACAGCGCTCTATGTGCAAACACCTGAGTTAGCCTCAATCTCTTAAACACAGCAAACCCAGCGATGCTTCACACGTCGCTGGGTTTGTCATTATGAGCGTCACAAACATTGAGCCTGAGCCGGTCTAGGCATGTAGTTAATCCAGGGAGCATTCAGCGCCAGCGCCACATTCATATATTCAAACGAATCGACTAGCCAGGACACTTTATCCAAAGAGCAAGACTCTCGTACATGAAACAAAATACCAAAGCGGTCTTCAAACCACGAGCGAATGGTGCGTCTAAACAAAACAATCTTTAGCAGAACTGCGGTAATAGCCTTAGCACCAACAGTCTCAACCAGCTTTCTAAAATGTGCCATCTCAGGCCGGTCTATCGTATTGCTCACCAGCATTTTCAATAGACGTGTACACATCTGGTTGATTGAAATTCCAGTCAGCGGTGTTTTGCCTTGCCCAGCAGTATCCACCAATACGTTCTTAACTAACTTGCTAAAACGATTGGTCTGATATCGAGCATCAGCTGCCACCAGCGGTTCCATAATATAGTCAAAAAACGGATTCACAAAGTCTTCTGTGGTCCGAAAATCGGTTAGACCTGTTTCAAATGTCCTGGCCTGATTTCGATAGCTATTCTTACGATTTGGATGAAACGTATGAATCGCATCCGTTAGCTGCTGAGAGCTAAGACGCGTGGGGTTAGTTATCTGCTCAGTTGCATCACGACGGTGCGCCTGCCAGTAAGCATTGAGCTGCTGGTTGACTTGCTTAGCCTTTTTTTGTCGCTGCTGCTGGATACTTTTGCGATAGTGCAGGGGAATATCGCGGGTCACGGCGGCAGACTCATAGATAAAAAAGTAATCGCCAAAACAGCTACCAAAAGAGTCTTGTTTCTCTGTAGCATTGTCTGCAACCTCTGACAGCAGCCGCATCTGACGTTGCAGAGGAATGTACAGGTTGCTGCTATTGACATAAGAGTCCATAGCACTCACCAATCGTCTCATCTGACGGTTAGTGGGCCGACGCTCTGGCAGGTTCTTAGCGCCGTCAACGAGATCTCGCAACGCCCCATGTCGGTGCGTTTCTAGCCGCCAGGGATTACCGATGGTGTAAAAGCATCGATTGATCACATAGGGCAAGATATCATCAGCATCGGGTGAGTCTACGACCGATATCAGCGCCGTCCGAACGGAACTAGTATCGAACTGACTCTGGGTGACTACACCTTTGAAGAGAAGGCTATAAAATGCCTCAATTGCTGCTTCTGAATCTTCTAATCTTGCCAAACAGCGAATATAACTATAAACCTCACGTTCAGCTCTAGTAGCCTGTCGATTTGCAAAAAACTCACCGTCGTGACAATACATGGAACACTCGATCTCGCTAGATCTTTTATTAGGGAATTATATGTATGTAATAACGTAAAATATACTGAAAATCCAGCCCAATTCGGTGATTTTGCCAAGCGTATCAAAAATTCATCAAACAATCTTAAATTCATAGCGGATGATATTCAGCCGAGAATAGCCCCCAGCCGTTGCACAGTCATGAGTTCGTCGCTAGAGAGGCCCTGCTCTTCATAGAATTTACAGTTATGATATTGATCTAGATCACTGACTGAATCCCATACCTGAAAACACTGTTGTTGCGTAAGGTTCCAAAGGCCCAATCTATGGTCATCCTGGCAAAGTAGTATACGCCCACCGTTACAGATTTTAAGAGCACAGGGTGGGGCAGGCAGCTGAATCGACCGCGTAGGTATTGGCTGATTGTAGTGCCAGACTGTCAGCGTATGCTCGATATCACACAGAATTAAATACGAGCCGTCAGCGCTAAAGATGGCATGGTGAGGTTGCTCGAAGTCGTGGGGTAGCTTTTGAACATCCAGCTGAATTGAATCATCGCTGAGCATTTCTTCAGCAATGGCAAATGATCGAATCACCACACCAAATAAATGTTCTCGAGGACTCCTTTGCGGAACGGCTTCAACTACGCTTAACTGAGTATCGATCCACTTAAAGGTTAAAAAATTACCGTAGGGGTCTATTGGCAATGGTGTAACGGCTGCCCGATAGTCGCCTGTACTAGGATCTTGGTGCCAAAGAAGAATCTGATTGTTGTTGTCGTAGGCGGCAATCGATCTACCGTCGGGACTAAAGGTGACATGCTTGACGCTGTAGTTAGCACCTAGCAAAGGCTCACCCTCTTTTTCACCCCAGGTTAGGTTCCATAGCTGAATCGTGCCATCGCTAAGGCCAGCTGCCAACAGCCTATCTTTAGGACTAACAGCCAGGCTATCTAAGGTGACGGTTTCTAGATGGACGCTGTAAACATTGTCTTTGTTTGCGATCGCATCCCAAATTTGAATCTGCTCTACAGTAGCTACAATCAGCTTATCGCCAGCGGTGATAATAATTTCTTGAACAGGTAAACCAAGGTCGTAGCACCAGTCAAGACTAAAGCGATGACCAGCCCAAGTATACACCTGCACTAATCCCTGTTCGTCACCAACGGCCATAGTATGCCCGGTCGGATGCAGCGCTGTTACCAGTCGCCCCTGTAGCCCAGTGGGTACTACAGCATCTCTAAATTGACAGTTCTGAAAGTCAATATCTTTAAGGCCAGGCACCGTGAGATCGGCATGCCGCAGAGTCAGATTGCGCCAGTCAACGTTAGCTATAGATAACCCCATATCAGTAGCCAGATTAAACAAATTACCAGCCGCAAAGCTGTGGGACGGGTGATTAAAAGCAGCCAATAGACTAAATAGATGACTAAATTTAGCTGATAAATCTTTCTGTAAAGACTGCTTTCTAAGCGTAGCTGCAAGTGGCCTTAATAAGTAGTTGCGTAGTATCTGCTGCTGTTGAAAAGAGGCCTGAGGAAAAATAACAGGATAGCTATGAAAGAGGTTGAGATTGTCTTCAAGTAGCTCTTGTGCAAAAAAATCCTGTAACTTACTAATAACATACAAACCAAAGTATCGAGGCGTTATCTGCCGTGCTCCCTCACCCTCAGAAGCGCTTTGAATCAAATGTCGCCTTTGTAGCGTATCCCAAGCTTCCATCAGCTGTCTTTCCCCAAATGGCACAAACGGTAGCCATTGCTTTAAATCGAGCCAGGACAGAGGACGCAAAGCCAGCCAATAAAGTAATGCTTTTTCAGGGTCCGACAGCTTACCAAAAAGCTCGTCGAAGTATCTGGATAAAGATGGAGATAGGGGTAAAAGATTGGAAATAAATTGTTCAATTTGATTGTCGTAGAATGACTGAATTGTATCTACGACTCTATGCAAAAGCGCAGGATGGCCTCCACATAGATCGTTTATTTGCTGCCAGTACTCCTCATTTTGGCTAATTGAGCTTTCAAAATGAGGGTAATGTTCAATGAGTAACTTTTTCGCTTCGGTAAATGGCAGACCTTCAATAGTTTCTACAGCAATAATGTGCCGATCCAGGCCAATAGGAGCCATATCACTAGACCAAAGCAAGCAGCTTTGTTGAGTGACGGCTGCACTAATCTCGTTAAAGAAACTATTGTATTGCGATTCATTTAAAAATCGCTCGCTCTGATCAACGACGATAAGATAAGGCGTTTGATTTAGAGTTTGTACTACCTGTTGGCGCAACTGGTGCTCTGCTAACGCTGTCCGATTGAAATTCTGACTAGAAGAAACCAGCATTCGATGCCAAGCCTGCCAGCTCGGCAATTCATGGATAGGGTGATAGACAATATGAGTAAAATGATCGCCAAGCTCCGACTGAAGGGAGCGTAGCAGATGGGTTTTACCGATTCCAGCCGATCCCGTTAGAATAATTGAACGATAGCCTGAGTTTAGACTCTCTAAAAGACGAGATGCTAACGTATTTCTTTCTAATAGGTGACTAGGTTGTTCGTTAGTGGGCAGATCTGTCGGTGCTGAGCGCCCATTGTGTTGTGATTTGAGCCAGTCTTGATAGCGGCGTTTTACAACTCGGTTAAAACTAGACTTTTTGACCTTTTCCTCACCAAGCCAGACGCTGTCAAGCAGTTTCCATAGCTCATAGCCGTACACTCCTCGTAAGGTACTCTGCGCATAGTCCATGCGCTTAGCCATAGCGTCATATGACAAATTTTCTTCCCAGGTCAACCGTAGTATATCGGTTTCAACATCAGTCAATAAACTGCCGGCATAGTCCTGCACACAGCCATTGACATAGTCTAGGATGTCCTCAAATGGGACATCGTTCAACGATAGCTCAAACTCCATAGGTCCACGGTAAACACACACAAGCTTTGTATAGTGAGGAGTTTACTGTAAATCATATGACTTTTTGAGAGGCTATATGACTTTTTTAATAATCATTTGTACTAACTTCACTACAGCCGCTTAAAAAAGTCAGCCACACTCTATGACTTTTTATGATGAAGCGGAGTTGGTATCCAGCAGATAGATGACTAAACCTCACGACTTTAAGGGTGTCAGAACAGATTTTCCGGTTGCCATGATATAGACACAAAGCTCAAAGCTTTGAACAACGGCAAAATCTACTACAAGGAAAATTTGTGATGTCTCCTGACATGTTGATCGGTTTTGGTTTGAGTGCTCTAGTGGTGATGATGTTGGGTAAGTCGCCCGAGCCCGAGCCCGACAAGCCTAAAAAGACGGTAGTTACCTTTGTCTTACCTAACTGTGATGACTAAAGAGTCATTCTCAAAACGTTCAAGAAGTACGCTTTGACCAGTAACACTCGCAAACTACATTCTGGAGCAGATTAGGAGGTTTTATGCGTAGGAGTCATCATCACCCACGTTTGTATTATCTAATGGGCAAACTACTTCAGGGATTTTTGGTTCTGCTGTACGGCTTTTTTATCATCTGTTTATTGCTAGTAATTGCCGTTGGTGCAGAGACTGCCCTGGCATTCTTAATGGCTATTGGGCCCTGGATGTTTAAGTTAGGTCTGACGTTTGGCTGCGCGATCGCAATTCTTTCGCTCTACGAAGCTCTGCAATAAAGACCTACAGATACAGTCTGCGGGACAACAGTTAACGCACCTTATTTGAATCTACAGGACAATGACACTAACGCAGAGAGTAACTCAAGGGTTTCCAGTATTATCATCCGTATTATGTTTAGGCATTTTTGTTTCACCGATAGCGGCTGAAACAATCAACAATGCAGCTGACGTCGCCCACAACACACCCATTAACATAGATATTGCCAGCCGCCATACAGCTGGCAACTGTCACCAAATCGAACGCGATACAATTATTCTATCTGGTTCTACGGCTATCTTCGCCCAGCCCCAGACAAATGTTCGATTTAGTCCTGATACAGCTCCTCGGCCAGTGCTATTAACTCTAGCCGCACCGCTGCTGCTAACCGACAATTGTGTGCTGGGGACCGATACATCCACACTGATTGAAGCACAGTTAGAGACCACAGACAGTGTGGAAGGATTGATTATTAAAACTCAGTCTATTGTTGTTTCTGGGCACTATCTACCACTCCTGGCAGAAAGCAACATTATTCCTTTTGAAAAACATGTAAAGCAGCACAGCATTCAACAAACCAACAGCCCGCTGTGTGCAGCCATTGGTATTTTACCCAATGTTTTTATAGACTCTCACGAAATGGGTGTGGGCATTTCATCCCAAGAATTAAGCTCGATGACAGGCAGCTTTTGCGAACTGTTTTTTAGCCAGTCGTCCCACTTTTTGCAGGCTGAGCTAAAGTCAGACACATTTTACAGTCTGCGGCTGCCAGGGGCGCAAAGTATCCCTGTACCATCCGCGTTAAGAACATTTGTAGCAACAGAATAAAGGCGGTGCGATCGCAGATACATCGGCTATCGTTCCTTACTCACAATTTTCCTCACCAGACACCGTAAAATATCTGAGCAGTCAAAAATTTACTAACAGACTAGCTCCAATGTCAGACGCAGCGCCAGATGCAGCCAAGCAACGTGCCCGAGCCGCCTATCAACTGGGGCAACAGGCCTTTGAGCGGGGCCGATATGCAGATGCCGTCCAAGCTTTTGAACAGGGGCTAGCCGAAAAGCCCAGCATTTCTCTAGATGGCGAACTAAAACTCTGGCTAGTTAACGCCTTAGCCGCTAGCGATCGTCGTCAGGAAGCGATTGAGCTATGTGGCCAGCTAGCTCGCCATCCAGATCTGGACGTTAGAAAGCAAAGCAAGCGGGTCCTCTATATTATTCAGGCACCTAAGCTACAGGCTAAAGAAGAATGGCTAACCAAGATTCCCGATTTGGCCACGTTAGAAAATAGCGAAGAAAAGCCCTGGCAAAAGATTCCCACCAAACCCCGTCCCCTCAAACCACCGCCGCCCCCCTTGCCACTTAGTGAAGTCAATACCGAAGACAATGGCTTTGCCTGGGCAGCTCTGATCGGCTCCGCACTCTTGGTAGGAGGCCTCTGGTGGTTAAGCTAGCGCTTCGACTACTCATCGTCCTCGTCCTTGCCCTGGGTCTGAGCGGCTGTGTTGACTATCAGCTTGGCATCCAGTTCGATAGCCAGACCCACGGTGTCTTGCTCCAAACTCTGCACCTGGACGAGCGATTTGTCGCCCTCAATAGCGAGGCTAGACAGCAGTGGCTCCAGGTCTTTATCGAAGAAGCTAAAACATTCTCAGGTAAGGTTACATCTTTAGATGATGGCACCCTCCAGGTACAGATTGACTTTAATAACGGCGCTGACCTAGTACAAAAATTTAATCAGCTCTTTGCCGAAGATGGCTTGATGACCCAGGTACCCGGTGCACCACCGTTGCTAGCCCACCTGGAGCTTAGCCAAAAAAACTGGGGTATCGCGCTGCTCAATCATCTCCATGCTGAGATTGATCTCAGTGCGATCGGGGCCGACAGTGCCATCGGCGATGGCGGTGCCCTGGACCGCTGGCGCACATTAGATCTAAGTTTTCAGATTGATGCCCTGGCGGCAGAAACCGATCGATGGCCCCTGGTACCCGGACAGCTAAATACGATTGATACGATGTTTTGGATCCCTAGCCCCATTGGGATTGGGGCGGTAGTGATTGCACTGCTGTGCGCTGGCGGCTACGGGGCGCGTCATGGGTTACGCCGGTTATGAGGCTTGTTGATGGCATGTTAGGAAAGGTTTACCCTACGTTTAGATCATTTAATTTAATAAATAAAAAACTTCGGCCAATCCCAACATTCCTGTAGTAGCCTGAAGCTGTCTCAATACTATTTAGAGGTGACTATTATGCGGCAGGTTAACTTTGTCGTCATCTTTGTCATTTGCTTAGCCCTCGTACTGTTTGGCATTGAGAATACGGCCCCGGCCACAATTCACATTGTGAGTGGAGTCGATATTGAAGCGCCGCTGTGTATCGAGCTGATGATTTCCCTCGGTGTGGGCGCTGTCCTAGCTTGGGTATTTAGCGTTTGGGTGCAGCTGCAGGGCTACTTCAATGTCAACCCTCAGGTTCAACAGCGAGAAATGCGCATTCAGCAACTGGAAGAAGACGTGGAACGTTATCGAGTGGAACTAGAAGATCTACAGCCGATGCTACCCGGTGCGGCGGCTAAGGGTACAGAAACAGAAGAGGCTGTGGCTTAGATCAGTCTTGAGGCTATTGCATCCAAGGGTAAGGATAAAGGGCACGGGAGATCTCCCCTTTTTATCCTTACCCTTTTTAAGTTTTATAAGAAAACTTGCCTAAGCTAGCCCTGCAAATAACTCTACGCTCCATGGGATATGGCAAACGTCCTATCAATGACCTAGTCATGAAACTGTCCGTGGGTTTTCATAACTGAGTTTGCTAGTTTTTTGAATTTTTATTTCTTCTAGGCTATAGTGCATCTGTTCACGCTATATGTAGCGTGAGTGAGTCCCGAACAAGGGTGTGTCCATGGCAAATTCCTTAGCTCAACGTGCGATCGCATTTCTCATTGACCTATCTGAGCGCGGCGAAATCAACCCGTGGGATGTCAACGTCATTGATGTGGTGGATCGTTTTCTGAAAAGCCTGAAGGAGCAAATGCCCACGGCCACCAACGGTCGCTCCCCCTACGAAAAAAATCTATCCGAATCGGGGCAGGCGTTTCTCTATGCCTCGATGCTGGTCCTGCTCAAAGCCGACACTCTGATCCGCACCGAAATAGAAGAAGAGGTGGAGGAGTTTGAGGACGATGAAGATACCTTTGAACCCCAAGGCTATGCCAGAAGATTGCCCCGTAACCTGGAAAACTATATCCATCGGCGAGCTGTAGCGAGCCCCCCTGAAAAACGTCAGGTCACCCTGCAAGAGCTGATCACTCAGCTAGAGATGATGGCAGCGGCCATGGCCAACCCCACTCCTCGCAGTCGCCACCGTGGAGCCAAGCCCCACTCTAAACGGAAGGCCATCAGCACCATTGCCCAGCTCGCCCACCAGGAAAACTTATCGGAAATTGCCGACGCTCTATCTACTTTTCTAGACCGCTACTGGGAAGAGCTGGAAAGCGCCATTGACTGGATGGACTTTGAACGTCTGCTGGAACATTGGGCTCACTTTCGACCCGACATCCTCGGCGGTCCGATTACCACAGAGCTGACCGACGAAGACTACCGCCATGAAAAAGTTGGCGTTTTTTGGGGCCTATTATTTTTATCGTCACAATCTAAGGTGGAATTGGCCCAGGAACGTTTTTATCGCGACCTTAAGGTTAGACAGTTAAATACAGCCACACTTCAGGACGTGCCCGCCTACGTTTTACCCGATTAGCTGCGGGTCCTTACACCACCATCACATCGCTAAACCAGCGGATTGCTCCGTAAAACGGACTAATCCCCAAGTGTCGAGTAGCCACTGAAATATACAAAAAACAATATTTCTCCGGGTGTCTGTGAGGCAGCAATGAAGTCCATGGATATGCGTGGGTATACTGTAAACACGCTTGTTACTATCTGGACGTTGCCGAGTTTTTAACTCTGGTTGACACTAATTTTGCGTGACAGTGATAGCTTTTGTCAGTTTACGTACCATAAGCCGCAGGCTTACTATCGTAGCTAATAACAGAGCCGTAATGTCCGTTTATTCTTACCTCTTAGCTGTTAATTAAGGACTAGAGAGAGCATTTATGAAAGCCATGATCTTGGCCGCAGGGAAAGGTACGCGAGTACGCCCGATCACTTACACGATTCCAAAGCCGATGATCCCCATCCTGCAAAAGCCAGTGATGGAGTTCCTATTAGAATTACTAAAACAGCACGGCTTTAATCAAGTTGTGGCCAATGTCAGCCACCTTGCCAACGAAATTGAAGGCTATTTCAGAGATGGTCAGCGCTTTGGTGTTGAGCTGGCCTATTCCTTTGAAGGCCGTATTACCAATGGTGAACTGGTAGGTGATGCCCTCGGTTCTGCGGGTGGTATGCGCAAAATTCAGGACTTCTCACCCTTTTTTGACGATACCTTTGTGGTTCTCTGCGGTGATGCGCTGATTGACCTGGACCTGACCGAAGCCGTACGACAGCACAAAGAAAAAGGCTCCATTGCCACCATCGTGATGAAGTCGGTCCCCCTAAAGCAGGTGCCCAGCTACGGTGTGGTGGTCACAGACGACACTGGTCGCATCAAGTCCTTCCAGGAAAAGCCCAAGGTTGAAGAAGCCCTCAGCACCAATATCAATACGGGTATCTATATCTTTGAGCCGGAAATCTTTAAGTACATCCCCTCCGGTCAAGAGTTTGACATCGGTGGCGACCTCTTCCCCAAGCTGGTAGCTGCGAACGAAGCATTCTATGGCATCACCATGGACTTTGAGTGGGTGGATATCGGGAAGGTCCCTGACTACTGGCAGGCGATTCAAGATGTTCTCACTGGTCAGGTCAAAGGCGTTGGTATTCCTGGACAGGAGGTCAAGCCTGGGGTATATGCCGGTCTAAACGTTAAAGCTAACTGGGACAAAATTAACATCGAAGGTCCAGTCTACATCGGTGGCATGGCTGCAATCGAGGACGGTGCCACTATTATTGGTCCTAGTATGATTGGCCCCAACTGCTGTATCTGCAGCGGTGCCACGGTGGACAAGAGTGTGATTTTTGAATACTCCCGCATTGGTCCCGGCGTTCGTTTGATCGACAAGCTGGTGTTTGGTCGCTACTGCGTGGACAAAACTGGCGCATCCATCGATATGCAAGAGGCAGCCCTAGACTGGTTGATTACGGATACCCGTCAGGCTGTTCTGGCTGAGCCTCCCATTGAGCATCGTGCCATTACCGAATTGCTGAACGAAGCTGTGGTATGAACGTTTCGATTTAGCAATAACTCATAGGGCAATTATCGTCCAGGGTTTCATCTTAAGGCGCTTGCGATCGCAAGCGCCTTTTACTATTCCATATCACCTCCATATCAACGTCTCAGCCTATTCCTCAGGAACCACACCATACCGAGCCGAGCCTCCCGCCGCAATCGAAATTAAAACAATGGCAACTAGCGATCGCACCGTCAAGGTTTCCCCCAGCACCACAAAGCCAGAGGCCGCCGCTAGCATCGGTTCGACACTCAGCAGCACACCAAACACATTGACCGGCAGCCGCCGTAACGCCACCAGCTCTAGGGCATAGGTAGCCGATGATAGGGCCGCCACCATCGTTGCGATCGTCAATAGCCGTCCATCCAATAACGCCGTCCCCGCCGTGCCAATCCCAATGGGCATGAGTAAACAAGCACCAAACACCATGCCCCAAACCAACCCTTCCAGCCCTGGAACTACCTGGCCAGTAGCGGCTGCCAGCAAAATATAACCAGCCCAGGACAGGGCTGCCAGCACAGCAAAGCCTAAACCGATGGGGTCTAAACCACTGCCCTGGAGCGGGGCTAACAAAAGTACCCCCAAAGTCGCCAGCGTTACCCACAGTAAATCTAACCAGCGTCGCGACTTGATTACCGCCAACCCTAGCGGACCAGTAAATTCAATCGCCACCGCAATCCCCAGGGGAATCCGATCAATCGCCAGGTAAAACGCGGTATTCATCAAAGTCAGCACTCCGCCATAGGCCAGCACCAGCGGCCAATGAGCCCGAGCACCTTGCCAGCCAGGCCGCCACAGGAGCAACAGCAAGACTGCCGATAGGGCCACTCGCAAAAATACTGTCCCCAGGGGACCGGCCAATTCAAAAACGGATTTGGCCAGGGCAGACCCCAGCTGGACCGTCAACCCCGCCAAAATAACCAGCGATGGGGCCGGGATCCGGTCTGCGAATGATTTCATAGGTGGCAGTTAGGTAAATAGCAACATATCCCCATCGGGAATCGGGACTAAAACTTTTGTATTACTAAGAATAGAACGATGGCTGAGGCACTATCTCTAGATCCGGCCGCGCGACCACTACTGCAGTTGGCACCTCCACACCGTCGTTTCACCGTGGCTTGGCTACGGTAAAGATAGCCCGTTCCTGGGAAATGAATGTCATGAATAAAGATACTGCGTGCGATCGCATTTGGTTACTGTATCTGCAAGGACGTCTCTCGCCAGCGCAACTTCTAGCCCTGTGCCAGATTTCTGCTGAAGCTATAGAAAGCAGCCAGTCAACAGAGCCGCCTAAAACTGCAGCCGTCTAACGCTCAGAACTCTCAAAACTGATCTTTCAGAAGTAAATTTGAGTAGTCAAGACTGCTTATTAATCGTTCGCGAGAGCCACAGCGACCCCACAATCCCAGCAAAGTGTGAAATCAACGCGTTGATGGTGGCCTGTACCAAAAATACATCCAAAGGTTCAACGGCCAAACTAGGATTCGTAAGCGCCACATTGCTTTGGGGTTGGGAAATCACCTTGAGCATCAGGGCACCCACCACACCACCAGCCCCTAGTAACCCAAAAAACATCCCCAACAAACTAATGCTCAACCCCGTGGCAATCATCTTGGCCGCGTTTTTAGGCTTAGGTCGCAGGTCTGGATTCGTCGACTTAAGCTTACGGGCAAAGCGGGTATATTGAAACGCCCAAAACGCCCCTACATAGACAGCGGCCACGCCCAATGCTGCCAGCAAAAAGCCGCTGCCAGCAGCAGCATTCTCAGCACCGCCTCGATTACTGACCGACTGCAGTCCTAGCAAGGAAGTCACAAACAGCAGCGTGGCAATCACACCACTGACCACCTGCACCCAAAAACTGAGCCAGCCGACTAGACGAAAATTATTGGCAATCCGACGGACAGCTGGGGGTAAAGAATAACCAAGTTCACCGGTCATAATGTGTTCCAGAAGCGTCTCCATATCTTGGCATTCTTGCCCCCATTGGTAAACCTCCGGGGGTTACATATACTTTTCCAACAACAGCTTCAATTTATCTTTCGTCGCAGCAGGAGCCCTATCCAACGGCGTCAGCACCGCATATTTCAATGCCGAGTGTGCCTCTGATGCGGGGGGACTTTCCGTTAGCCGACGCACCACATCCCGAATTACCAGCTGGGCATTGACCGCATTTTTTTGCAGGTTGCCAATTACCATTTCAACCGTCACACTGTCATGGTCCGGATGCCAGCAGTCATAATCCGTCGCCAGCGCCAGAGTTGCATAGGCAATTTCAGCCTCCCGCGCCAGCTTGGCCTCGGTCAGGTTGGTCATGCCAATCACCGTAGCTCCCCAGCTGCGATATAGGTGCGACTCTGCCTTTGTCGAAAATGCAGGTCCTTCCATACAGACATAGGTACCCCCTCGATGGAGGGTCACCCCTTCCAGATCTAGACTCTCGACAGCATCGCCCAAAACCGCCGCTAGATTGTTGCACACCGGATCGCCAAAGGCAATATGGGCCACAATTCCCTCACCAAAAAACGTAGCCGCCCGGTTCTTAGTCCGGTCAATAAACTGATCGGGAATCACCATATCCACTGGCTTCACCTCTTCTTTGAGGGAGCCCACCGCCGATGCCGACACTAAATACTTTACTCCCAGGCTTTTCATGGCGTAGATATTTGCCTGAAACGGCAGCTCGGTTGGCATCAGTCGATGACCGCGACCGTGGCGGGCCAAAAATGCTACGGGTGTGCCGTCCAACTTGCCACAAATCAGAGCATCAGACGGCTGACCAAACGGGGTATCGACCGTCACTTCTTCCACATCGGTCAGGGCATCCATTTTATAGAGGCCGCTGCCACCAATAATGCCAATGTCTGCTTGCACCATAGCTTGCTCCGAAACTGCGTTAGGTCGGTTCGACCGCAATGGTACAGGAGGTATTCCCAAAAAAGCTGATTTTTCGGAATCTGTTTATATAGAGGGCCCCGGTTGAGATGCGTACAGGTGGGGCAGGGGAAAGGGAGTATATTCCAACCTTTCCCCAATACAAGACTCTGAACTCGAAGAGGATGCCGTAACAAACTCAGCATCTTCGCTATGCAGAACCGTCTAGTGAAGCCGCTCGACAAGAGATGTTAATTACTCCTGTTTTAGTGGAACTATGTGAACTCATGGATGCTCGTTTGGACATTGAGTACACACGACTTGGAAGGTTATGAGCGGAGAAAAATAACTAAGGTTAGGGGTTAGGGGTTAGGGTTAGGTCGGCATCAGCACCTCCATAATGAGGTCGACCGGTTTGCTTCGAGAGTTGAGTAATCAACTGGACCAGCCGTTCGAACGCATCCCGAGACAAGGAGTAGAGTCGTTGGCCAATGGGTTGCTGATGTCATCAGCAAAGCCAAACCGCTCAGATTTTTGTCCATAACAGCTGGCTTGCTGAAGAGCAGACTGCGCTACACAACATAAGCAGAAGTAGCGTTTGACCGCCGCCTCGTTGCACAGTTGAGCGTCTTCAAATCCGGTCAGCTGTTTGGCAAACTCATGAAAGGTTTCTATCGGCCAGCGAAAGGTCCAAGTGGAAAAGGTTCGACTGGCATCCCAATGAAGGGCATCGGTTAAGAGAAAACGGGGAGTATCCCTGATTGACTCAATGGTTCACTTCATTATGAGGACGACCTGGCGGCTCAGGGCTGTCAGATATTAAGGAATATTTCGCCACCAGTATCAAAAACGGACAAGAACCCGAAGTTAGTGTGATTTTGCACGAGCCTCGCCCTGTACTCCATCCCTTATTTAGCAGTGCTTTCAGAAAAGGCAGGGCGACAGGGCGAGGCTGAACCGTATTAGAGCTGTACACCTGCTTCTGTATGCTTATCCTGCTAGTGTCTTATGACAGTGTATGTGCCAATATGGGCTTACCTGTAGTAGGTTACGAACAATTTGGTTACAGAACGAGCTTTACACCTCTGACCCCATTTTGCCTCGCCCTGTCGCCCTGTGATCTTCAAAACACTTGCTATACAAACCTTTAACCCCAGGGCGATGTTCGCCCTTGCCTCGCCCTTGTCTGCCTTATAGAACATTCATCGCCCTACGAAGTGGTAGGGAAGTCTTCCTTCAAGGAAATCCATCACCCTGTGGATGGAATGTTAGAGAATTACTCCAAGTGCCTGCAAGGTTGATATTTGAGATGCTGTTAACCCCTTGACTTCCGAAATCTTCATTCCTTCATAGAGACGAGTCGGCTTTAAAGTTTTAAAGTGTTCTCCTGTAGGCGCATTCCAGACTTTGATCGTCTCATCGTCACTGCCACTGGCAAAAAATCTTCCATCCTGGCTATAAGAAACAGACATGATTGGCTTGCTATGGCCTTCGATAGTTATAGTTTCCTGAAATTTTTCTAAATCCCATAGCTTCATTGTGCTGTCGTAGCTTCCACTCAGCAGGATGGTTTGATCAGGACTCAATGCTAAAGATTTGACAGCGAGCTTGTGACCCGAGAACGTGTGTAAGCATTTCAGAGTGGTCAAATCCCAGAGTTTTATAGTGGTGTCGTAGCTAGCTGTAATCAACCGTTTACCATCAGAGCTCACTACAATTGATGCCACGCCCATTTTGTGGGCTTCTAAAGTATGTAAACACTCGCTAGAAGCAATATCCCAAAATTTCAATAGTCCATTATCATCGGCACTAATCAAAGTTTTGTTGTCAGAGATAAAGGCAACCTGCCACACTATAGTGGAATGACCTTGAAGGGTTTTCAAACATTTACCTGTAGCAATATCCCACAGTTTTATAGTCTGGTCGCTGCTGCTGCTCCAGAGACGCTGACCGTCAGGACTGAAGGTAAGGCTCCATACCCAGTTGGTATGTCCCTTAAGAATTCTGAAACAATCAGGCTTATGCCGATGCCATAGACGAATATTTTGGCTGCCACTAGCAATTATCTCTTCATTAGGGCTAATAGCAACGGAGAAGACAATCTGTCTATGCCCGTGGAAGATATTAAAGCATTCACCCGTTATCACATCCCATAGCTTAACAGTATGATCACTAAAGGCACTTGCTAACCAATGACTATTACCGCTGAACTCAACCCCCCATACCTGATATGTATGTCCCTGCTTTTGGCGTAAACATCGCCCGGTCTGAAGATCCCATATACGTAAAGCATGATCATCACTCACACTTGCAAGTGTCTTTTGGTCAGAACTAAAGGCGACTTCCCAAACCGAGCTGGAGTGTCCCTGTAAGGTTTTAAGGCACATTCCTGTTTCTACTTGCCAGATCCGTATTGACTGATCTTGGCTGGCACTAACAATCAATTGCCCATCCGGGCTAAACATAACGGAACGAACAAGGTAAGAGTGACCGCTTAACTGTTGTACCAGCTCACCCGTTTCAACATGCCAAATTTTGACCTGACAATCATATCCACCGCCAGCTAACAGTGGAACGTGGGGATGAAAGGTTACGGCTCTAATAGAGTCCACATCTTGCCAACAGCGAAGGCATTGCCCTGTCTTAATATCCCAAAGCCTCACTGTGTTGTCGTCACTGCCACTAGCAATGATATTTCCATCCGGACTGAAATCCACAGCCCAAATCGAGCCTAGATTCTTACCAAGTTGGTTAACTCGTTCGCCAGTCTCAATATCCCAAAGACTAATTGAGCCTTTCTGATCGCCACAGGCAAGTAGTTTACCATCTGGACTAAAAGCTATTTTGTAAGTTCGACTATTATGTTGAAAAACACGTTCTAAGTGCCCATCTTCTGTTCTCCACAGGCTCACCGTCTTAGCATCACCGTCTGGGCAGGCTAACAAACTTCCATTGGGATGAAAGGCAAGCCCATACGACCATAGAGAATGTGTTTGGAACTGAGCAATAGGTAACAGTTCCGGGAATGTCCACAGCCGTATTTCCCGTTCTCCACTTGTTGCTAATACGTTGCCGTCAGGGCTAAAAGCTACGGCAAAGAGTGCTCCAAAGACTTCTGAAAAGATGGATTTGCTTAAATCAGCTCTGGAAAAATCAACCTGAGAAAGAGATATATTTCGTAAGTCAGTTTGCCAAACTGGCAAGTCTGAAAAATCTAGCCTTGCTAAGGAAAGAGATAGTTGACATAAGACAGTTAAGATATTGCCAGCGCCGTATCCTGGCTTAAGAGTGGAATTTTGTCTCAAGCTATCTAGTATCTTGATCAAGTGTTTTTTAAGGCTTTGCTCACTGCCAAAATATTGGAGTAGTTGTTCGACTACGGGTTTGACAGCAAATAGGAGTTGAGCCTCTCGTATATAATCTTCAGACTGAGCCTTACAGAGTGAATAATCATTCAAATATTCGAATTTGATAGTTTTGATATCTTCAACAATTCGTGAATTAAGGCGATTGATAACGTATTCCATAATCGCTGGCTGCTGGGAATACCCCTGAGCACTTTGGGAAATCAGTGATCGCCGTCTAAGCGACTTGAGAACCTCTAAAATATCACTAGTAGAGGCAGGTCCAATCATATCTGAGCGTAAGTTATTGACAGATACAAAATTGCGATTAATGGCTAACCAATACATTACCTGCTGCTCTAAAGTGGTCAACCGTTGAAACTGTCTTTCTAGAAGATCGCTAATGTCGTCAAAAATGAGCAAGTTTTGATTAAACAGCTTAATTAATTCAGAAATATCGCTATTAAAGCTCTCTTCGACCACAGTGGCCACAATTTTAAGTGCTAGGGGATTGCCCTCATAGTGTTGGATTACTTGATTCCATTCCTTGGCAGCACCTTGAAACTTTCCTTTATCAAGGAATAGATTACGACCTTCCTGAACGTCAAGTCCATCAAGCTTTAACTGTCGTACCGGTAGATGTTGACCTTGCTGCACTGCCAAGCCTTTCGGACTTTCTCTAGAGGTAAGGATCAAACAGCTTTGATGGGCAGTTTCTCCAATAGACCTTAGCAGCTGTCCGTATCCCTCATGGTCAGAACAATAACATCCTGTGCGATCACTGCTTTGAAGGATAGATTCAAAGTTATCGAGCACTATTAAGCATCGGTGCTTCTGAAGGTATCCGAGGAGAGTGATGACAGCCTTATCCAATGTTTCTGGTTTCTTAGTCTCATGTTGATTAGACAAGAATTCAATCAAATCAATCAACATGTCATCCACAGGAATTGGGTTACGCAGCGATCTCCAAATGACGAAATCAAACTCATCTTGGATCCTAGTAACCAGCCTTACGGCAAGGGAGGTTTTCCCGATCCCGCCTTGCCCCAAAATAGCTACAAATCGACACTTTTCTGAAAGTATCCAAGCCTTTATGCTGTCGAGGGTATCACTACGACCATAAAACCTTGATGTCTCTGGGGCATCACCCCAATCGATACGTGTGGACTTAACTTCTGTAGGTGATTCTTTAGTTTGAGTTATTTCAGACTCTACAAAAGATGGCCCTAAATCAGCGATTGCTTCCCAGTCTAGAGATAAGAACTCACACAGCTCAACAAATACGGCAAAATCGACGACTTTAGCGTTTAAGAATTTACTGACCGTTGCTAGAGAAAGATCGGCATCTTCAGCAAGATGTCGCTGACTCCGGTACCTTCTATATTTAAGTGATTGCTTGACTTCGCTGATGCATTCTTTTTTTATTTTCAAAGAGCGTGACATAGGGATATGCACTCCTGATTGGGAGCTGATATGTCAATGAAACAATATTGACTGTTTGATTTCCAGACATAAGTTTAGCAATTAGATAAAACTTAGTTGTTTCTAGTCATAACTTTGATACTTCTTAGATTTGAACTTAGAAAAGTCTCTAGTTTACTGAAAGAGTGAAACAAGTTGATAAGAGCTCAATGATTTTACGAACGTTGCATTTTGAGCGACACCTACAAAATCATTAGTTCTATTCATTTTCATAAACACAAGTATCAAACGAAAAAAGGAGCCTTTAAAATGCCTCTTCTCTGTGATTTCACTCTTATTGTGGGAGATAGTCCTGTTACTATTGGGGATACTAACCCACAGTGGGAGGTTTCTTTCGATAGCGGTGCCAGGGACGCCAATTCCCCGGCTTTCCTGATTTTTAACGTGAGGGGCCTCACACATTCGACTCGCGATGTGGAGGTTAAAGTCAATGGAATCGAAGTTGGTAGAATCCATAACTACCGTCCGGGCGGCGCCGACATTGACAGGACCACCATCAACCAGCCGGAAAAATTGCGACAACAAGATCATTGGTACACGCAAATGATCGCGCTTGACGGCAACAAGCTCAACAGCCGCGATAACAGTAACAGGATTAATATAAAGGCAGTCGATTTTCCTGAAAGAAGAGGGACCAACGTGAAGGATGATTTCCAGATCAAAGATATGATCTGCTTCTTCCACCAGAGGTCCTAAGGGGCTAGCAACCAAATAAAATACCAGTTTGAAATATGCTGTAGACGTTCCTCCCCTTCGTAAGGGGAGGTGCCGTAGGCGGAGGGGGGTTAACCGATAGCGCTAACTATCGCCCCCCTGTAAGTCCCCCTTCGTAAGGGCAGGGCTGATCTATCGGCGGTAAAAAATGAGAATAGGCATACATCCGTTTTCTGCCATGCTTCTACCATGAGCCTCATCAGCCACTTTCAGCAAATTCGTGACTATCGCACCCAGCCTATCTATCCACTATGGGTCATTCTCGTATTGGTGGTGATGGGGACCATGAGTGGCTGTTATGGTTACCGTCCCTTGGCCGCATTCGTTCAGCGTCATCAAGCGGTGCTGTTGCAACACCAAGATTTTGTCAGCCTGGTGTCAGCCTTCAGTGTCGAGCGGGGAGAGGTCGTGGCGGTCTCCTCACTACGGAATGGTCACACCAGTGAGCTTAGAGTGGTCGAAACCCTGCTCACCCAGCTGGATTTGACCGACACCTGTATCAGTCTTGATGCGTTGCACACGAAAAAAAACAGTGGGCATCATCGTGGCTAGCGGGAACAACTATGTGATGACGGTCAAAAAGAATCAACCCAAACTGTATGAGGCGATTGCCGCGGCGTTCGACCAGGGCGTGCCAGCCAGTGGTGTCTGTGAACAAGACCGTTCCCATGGACGCGATATTACCCGGACCGTGAGTGTTTTACCGCTGCCTTCAACCATCGACTCAGCCTGGGTTGGGCTGGCCTCGGTGATCAAAGTTGAGCGCGTTGGAAGACGAGGACACACTCCGTTTTCTGAGACCCTCTTTTACATCAGTTCCCTCAACGCAGATGCCATGACCCTGGCCCAGCGCATCCGCCATCATTGGCATGTTGAAAATCGCCTACATTGGCCGAAAGACGTCGTCTTCAAAGAAGACCATGTGCCGGTGTGTGATGGCCATGCCATTACGAACTTCGGGATTCTTCGCACCATCGCCATCAACCTCTTCCGCAGACATGGATTCGACTCCATTACCCATGACATCAGACTGTTGGCACACGATGTCGAAACACTATTTTCCTTTTTTCAGTAGATCAGCCCTGCCTTACCAAGGGAAGGTGCCGCAGACGGAGGGGTCTCGACCATTTGCACCAGCTATCCAAACCCCTCCCTTACGGTTCCCCTTGACAAGGGGAACCCAATACTATCAAGTCTTTCAAGCCGAGCGCCTCTACGCCAGACCCACCAGCTTCTCGCTCAGCTCCCACAAACGCCGAGCCTTCACATCATCCAATGCCTCATTCGACATCTCCTGCACAAAAGACTTACGGCCCTCTTGCTGACGATTACCCCAGCTCCAGTAATAACCAGACTGCTCATACCCAGGATCAGCCGCCACCGCCGCCACGCGATCGCCCGCCACCGCTTCGGTCACATATCCCTTTGTAATATTCTTTTGGAACCAAGGGAAAATAGTCCGAAACGCAGAGTAGTGATTACGAAACAGCTCAGTTTCAGCCACACAGCCCGGATACAGAGAGCTAAACACAATATTTGTCGAATCGCCATAGCGACGGTGTAGCTCCCGCATGGTCAACACATTACACAGCTTGCTATCCTTATACGCCTTACCCGGCTTAAACTTCTTGCCATTGGCCATGGTTACCGGTGCCTTGAAACCCTTCTCAAATCCTTCCAGGTTGCCCAAGTCAGGCGGTGCTGGGAAAGGAATCTTGCCTCCTAGCTCCTTCGGATTCGCCGTTACCGTACCGAGGATCACTAAACGGGGATGGGAGGAATTTTTCAGGTCCTGCAGCATGAGATTGCATAGCAAAAAGTGGCCCAGATGGTTAGTTGCCATACTTAGCTCGTAGCCATCTTCACTACGCATGGGCTCCTTGAGCAGCGGTAGATAGACTGCCGCATTACATATTAGCGAATCCAGCGTTTTGCCACTAGCCCGAAATTCATTGACAAAGTTATGCACGCTACCCAAGCTAGCCAAATCAAGCTTCATGATGGAGTAGGTACCAGCAGCCATGCCCACTTCCTTAGCCACCTTTTCCGTTTTAGGCAGGTTGCGACAGGCCATCACCACATGCCAGCCCCTATCGGCTAACGCTTTTGCTGCATAGAGACCAACACCAGAGGAGGCCCCGGTAACTATCGCCGTTGATTGCTGAGATTGAGCCATGGGTAAGATGTCTAAAAGCGCGTCTAAAATAGTTTGGATCCGTAAGTACCCTAGGATCTCATAAGGTTGAACAGTAATGGTTATCTGAAATAAACCTTAAGCAATATGGGGCTAAGTTATGAAATATAGGAATGAGTAACGGAATATTAAGGACATCAGTAAGCTAGGGCAAGCAACATTAGCGCTCCCTGAGTGAAGCCCAAAGAAGCGCTAGTGCCCCCTTAGCTTTTAGGCGATCGCGTCACCTTACCACCAGAACCTCCTGTTGATCCCCATGAGGGAGACGAGCCTTTACCTTGGGTCTTGCAAAACGATCCCTGAAAGCGGGAGGGATCACCAAAAACTAGGGGAGGCTCCTGCTCTATTTGCTGTTGATTGGGTTCTTGAATAAAGCCTAGGGCCTGTAGAGCTTTTGAACTCCAGGGTTTACCCATAAACATAAACATACCGGGAGCATCGGCAACAGTCAGGTAAAGATAACAGCGGCGTTTGGTATGCCAAAAACGTTGTTGTTTCATAACAATTCGCTGAGAGAAAGCAGAGTATGGCTAGAAAGTATTTTTAGAGACTGTGATAAAGGCAAATTTAATTTGCCCAAAGCAGACCTAAAGCCTCTATGGGAAAACATTTTTTTTATAGATACCAGTAGTTAAAATCAGCTATCTGTGAGATAGCGATCATCTTGAGGATCGCTTATACTACATCAGTTAGGCTAGATAAAAGCCCGAGGAACTATGCCTAGCTTGATACGTTTTTTGTAGTCAGGTGAGCCAACTACATCAGTATGATAAATGCTGTTTGATACAGTCTCTATGAGACTTTCTGTCCGTTCTACTTTTCGTACGGACACAGAATGAACCGGATTATTTAAAGGGTTTGTTACAAAGTCCTGACTAGTAGACTTTGTAAATTTACTCGTGTCCCTCCAGTTTGAGGGACACGTTCTTAGGGATGTGCATGAAAATAAGAAACCGTTTTGAAGCTTGACAGTAACTGGTTACCCTTACCAAGGGGAGGATTGTGTCTAGATGATTCTTGTCGAGGATTCTGTTTATGTGCAATCGCCTTATCAAACCGGTATCAACTAATCCAACACATCTAATGACTCGCTACCTGCGGAAACAAATGCGTCCCCAGCACTCCCGCATCACACATGCGACACTGCCGATGACCATAGTCCCCAGCCGTATTAATCCCCATCACCGCCAACATTAACGCCGATGGCAGCCCATAGGGATCCGCCGCCGTATAGTTCACCGCATAGCCCAGATCCTCCAACGACCCCACTGTCAATCGACTCAGCGGATTTGGTCCGAGATTCAAAAACCCAGTCATCAGTTCACTGCCAAAGACGGCTTCTCGCCAGTGGCCATCACGAGTGCCTTGACCTCCCGTATTCGCCACCGGTACAGGAGTCATTCCTTGGGCACCAATTAGTGTTGAAAACTCTCGCATACCATTTTGTCCTACATAGGTGGGATTCGCAGACCCCGCACCTACTAATAGATTCTGCGCTTGCCAGATGGTGCCAATACCTAGCACATGGCCCATCTCGTGAATAATCACGTCCAACAAACCACCCTCAGATTCTAGCCGAGCCAGATCACCAATATCAAACTCCCTTACTCCTGTTGCTGGTAGCAACGAACCACTGCGTAATCGTGTGGGGCCAGCTCGCCCCAATACGCCATTGGGGCCATCAATCGATAACCCACGCGCCTCAATCAGCACATCATCGATGGTTTCACCATCAATTACAGCACTGGGCAAGTCTCCAATGATAATCTCTGACCAACGGGCGGCGGCTGTTTCAAAGACGGCTCGCTGAGTCGCAGTAAGCCCCCCCAAAAAGCGAATCTCAATGGTGAACTGAGATGTTGGCGGTGGTTCTGGATCGGGGTCGGGATCCGGATCGGGATCGGGGTCCGGGTCGGGGTCCGGATCGGGCACCTGACTTTCAAATACCAGCTCCAACGACCAACTATTTAAAAAAACACCATCAAAGAATGCCTGATCTTGAATCTGCAATGTCCAAGTGCCGTTGGGGTCACCGTTGAGCAAGTTTACTAGCGGCTGCTCAGGTCTGAATGTGCCCTGAAAGGGAGCAGTCCCCTGAGTGATTGAAACCCCGGCATCATCGTCAAATGTAGTATCAAAAAAGTTGTCACCATCCCCCCTTCATTCCCCACTAACAAAACGGATATTCCGTTAGGTGCAACAAGGGAAATTCTCAGATCGCGAGTGAAGGTGTGGACTACGTTGATCGTGGCATTAACACGCTGCAGCGATCCAGAAATACTCGTAACATTAATGGCAGAACTAATATTGGTGGGGGCAAATCGCGAAATTTGCACCGCCGTATCATTGTTAAAAACTTGCTTCATGGGGTCTAAATGAACCTAAGAGTTGCATAGAAAAGTATGGATATCTTAGAAACCATCCGTGCCCATTTAAACCTTGCTCCAAGAGCTTTGTCCTAGGCATCTAAAGAAAACGTAATCTTTACAACAAATATTACATTCTCAGATCCCAGTTCCCGTCATTTCTCTCTCATAAGTTGTCAGCTGGTCGTCACTGCCATTGTCTGACTCTTTTGGAGGTCTAGACTGTCCACTGAGGTTCTTGACAACGATGTACAAAATCGGCACTACAAACAAACTTAGGAAAGTTGCTACAAACATACCGCCAAATACAGCTGTTCCTAATGATTGACGACTGCCTGCTCCCGCTCCAGTGGCTATTACCAGTGGAAAAATACTACTCAGGGTGGAAATCGCGGTCATTAAAATCGGTCGCATTCTCGATTGTGCGGATTCCATCGCTGCTTTGGTAATTGATAGTCCCTGGTCCCGTAGCTGGTTGGCAAATTCCACAATGAGAATGGAGTTTTTACTGGCTAAACCGATCAGCATTACTAGACCAATTTGGCAGTACACATCATTAGGCAGTCCGCGCATGGATTGGGCCAACAGCGCACCAAATACGGCCAGCGGTACGGCAAAGAGAATGATAACCGGATCGACATAGCTTTCGTACTGAGCGGCTAGCACCAGAAATACGAAAACAATCCCCAGGCCAAAGATAATTGGGGCCTGACTACCCCCTTCGATTTCTTCTAAGGCACTGCCTGTCCATTCATAGCCAAGGCTAGTGGGCAAGATTTGACCAGCCACCTCTTCCATAGTGTCAATGGCAACACCAGAACTCACTCCGGGGGCTGCCTGTCCATTGATTTCAATGGAGCGGAAGAGATTGTAATGGTTAATGGTTTGGGCACCGGTGGTTTCAGTGAGGGTAACCAGATTACCCATGGGAATCATGACGTCATTGTTGGATTTGACGTAGAGTTTGTTGATGTCGTCTGGGGCTGACCGATACTGTTGGTCGGCCTGGACATAGACTCGATAGGTGCGTCCTTGGAGGGTAAAATCGTTGACGTAGCGGGACCCGAGATAGGTTTGCAGGGTACCAAATATATCGCTAATGTCCACGTCCAAGGACTTGGCCTTATCGCGGTCCACATCAATCTCAATTAGGGGGGAGTTGGCAGCATAGGTACTAAAGACCGCCTGCAGATTTGGATTCTCGTTGGCAGCGCCCAACAGACCAAACATATTTTGCACCAGGCTATCGATACCGAGGTTACCGCGTCGGTCCTGCAGCTGAAACTGAAACCCGCTAAAGCTACTCAAGCCTTGAATCGATGGGGGATTTACTGGAAACACACGTGCTTCGGTAATGCCGGAGAACTGGCCAAATAGCTGACCGATCAAACTAAAGGCGGTCACCCCCGATGGTCGTTCTTCCCACGGGACAAGGGTGGTAAAGACGACACCGTTGTTGGCTGTATTACCGTTAAAGCCGAAGCCGCCTACGGCAAAGGTGGCACGTACTCCATCTTGGGCCAAAATAATCTCTTCTACCTGACTCATGACCTTACTGGTCTGATTCAGAGATGAGCCTTCTGGACCTTGGATCAGGGTAATGAAATAGCCCTGGTCCTCGTCGGGCAAAAAGGCGGAGGGCACACTGTTGTAGAGCCAGCCAGTTAATATTAGAGAGGCTACAAACGCAGCTAAGACAAAGACTTTGAATCGATTTAGTATCTGTAGGGTGTCACCGTACTGCCTCCGTAGACTATCTAGGAATCGGTTAAAGGGGATAAAAATTTTGTCGAGCCAGCCGTGGCCACCTGTGTTTTGCCGCAGGAGCAGACCGGCCAGGGTGGGGGTAAGGGTGAGGGCGTTGAAGGTGGAGAGTGCGATCGCAAACGCAATGGTCAATGCAAACTGCCGATACAGCGCCCCGGTGGTCCCTGGGAAAAACGCCACCGGAATAAACACCGCCATCAGCACCAGCGAGGTGGCAATGACCGCCCCGGTCAGCTCACGCATGGACTCAACCGCGGCCCGCTTCGGAGGCAGGTCTCGATTTTGAATCTTAGAGGCAATATCTTCTACAACAACGATGGCATCATCTACCACCATCCCCGTTGCTAGGGTAAGACCAAACAGCGTCAGACTATTAATGGAAAAACCAAAGATTTTAACAATGGCAAAGGTACCAATCAGCGCCACCGGGATGGTAATCGCCGGAATTATCGTTGTCCGCCAGTCCTGTAAAAACAGATAAATCACCAGCACCACCAGCGCCACTGCCTGAATCAGCGTCCACACCACCCGAGATAATGACTGCTCAACAAACTCAGTAGTATCAAAACCAATGCCGTACTCCATACCGCTGGGAAACTCATCCGCCAGCTCCGCCATCACTTCTTTCACGCCCTGGGCCACCTGCAAAGCGTTACTCCCTGGCAGCTGAAAGATACCTAGTCCGACGGACTCGTTCCCCTTAAATCGCAAAAATGTGCTGTAGTTTTCTGCCCCCAGTTCAGCCCGACCCACATCCTTGAGTTTAACTAGAGCACCATTCTCACCGGTTTGCACTACCAGCTCCTCAAACTCAGACACCTCCTGCAAACGGCTCACCGCCCGCAGGTCAATTTGAAATGTCTGGTCCTCTGGCGATGGCGATTGACCAATTTGTCCTGCCCCAACTTGAACATTCTGTTCTCGTAAGGCATCTACAACATCGTCAGCAGTAAGGTCTCGACTGGCCAGCCGCTGCGGGTCTAACCACAGCCGCATGGCATAGGTGCGCTCACCAAAGATCAACACGTCCCCCACACCGGGCACCCGACGGAGGGCATCCACGATGTAGAGGTCGGCGTAGTTGCTCAAAAATACATTATCAAAAGTACCATCCTCTGAAAACAGACTCATAGCCAGCAAAATATTGCTGTTTTGCTTGGAGACCACTACACCAGTTTGTCGCACTTCCTCCGGCAGTTGCGGTTCTGCTAAAGACACTCGGTTTTGCACGTCTACGGCGGCAATGTCTTTATCGCGACTAGAGTCAAAGGTGACGACAATATTGCTAATGCCGTTGTTGCTGCTATTGGAAGAGATATAGCGCATCCCTTCCACCCCGTTAATCTCCCGTTCCAATACCGTCGTCACCGCCTTTTCCACGGTTTCAGCATCGGCACCGATATAGCTTGCCGTCACATTAATCTGAGTGGGGCTAATGTCCGGATACTGGGCAATGGGTAGTGTGGGAATGCTCACCGCACCAATCAATAAAATAATGATGGCGCAAACGGTGGCAAAAACAGGCCGTTTAATGAAGTAGTTGACCATGGGGAGATGCCAGTGGAATAGGCTATTGTTATAAAACTTTTGTTAGTTGTTAGATGATTAAACCAACCCTAGGGCGACGCACTAGCTGCCTCTTCTTGGGGGGTAATTGATGCACCGTCCTGCAGATTCAACAAACCGGTAATGACAACTTCATCACCTTTAGAAAGACCATCTAGAACCTGAAAGTTGTTACCCTGCATAGCCCCCAAGGTAACCGGTCGCAGTTGGGCGACCTGCCCTTCTGCCAAGGGCTCGCCATCCTCTGGAGATGGGGCATCCGCCGCTACATAGACAAAGGATTGGCCGCCCAAGCGGGTAATGGCCGTTGCTGGGACTAGCAAGCCGAGACGCTCATCTAAAATCACCCGCACGTCTACCCGCTGATTGTCCTGGAGCACCCCGGTTGCATTGGTGAACCTGGCTTTGGCTAAAACTGTTTGGGTGGCGACATCGGTCTGGGGCGAGATAAAACTGAGGGAGCCATTAGCGACAGGGGTATCGGAACCAAACGTAAACAGCTCGACAGGCATGCCTAAGCTAATTTTGTTGAGCTGTTCAGCAGGAATATCAATTTCTAGCTCTAAGGTTTCATTTTCAGTAATGGTGGTCAGTGTGCCGCCGGGTTGCACATAGTCCCCCAGCTCCACCGGAATATCACCAACCACACCGGCAATGGGCGCTGTAACTGTTTTATCCAGCAGGTCCTCACGGGTAGCATCGGCTGTAGCCTGGGACTGTTCTAGAAAAGCTTCTGCCTGAGCTAAACTGGCCTGAGCTGCATCGATTTCTTGCTTGGCGGCCGCCAAAGAGGCAATGGCGGCGTCGCGATCGCGCTCCACCTCATCCAGTTCCTGCTGAGACTGGGCTCCCGCTTCCACCAACCGCTTTGTCCGGGCAAATTCAGTATTTTGTAGCTTCACATCCGCCTCTATGCGAATACGCTGGGCCACCAGGGACTGCAGCTGCGCCCGAGAATTGTCGCGGGCCGATTGGGCCGCACTAATACTGGCCAGAGCCGCACTCAGCTCTGCCTGGGACCGATCGGCACTCAGCTCCATAATTGGGTCACCCGCCGCCACCTGGTCCCCCGACGATACATAGATGCGTGTAATCCGTCCGTTAGCTTCAGGCTGCAAAACCACCCCTGCCTGGGCATCTAAAGTTCCCACAAACGAGGCCTGATCGCGTAGTGTTTCAGGCTGCATAACCTCTAGGGTCACTGGTACCGAACCGCCCATGGGAGGCCCATCGGCAGCGCCGCCCCCGCCCCCCAGCAACCGCCACAGGGCAAATCCTCCTCCGGCTATCACAATGACAGCCGCCAACCAAATTAACCAGTTCCGTTGAGCCGGGGCCGACATAGAAGAAGACTGCATAGAGGACGCCTCTGCCATTGCTGAAAAAGTAGGATCTGAAGTCATAAAAACAAGTAACCAACAGGCATCGCATACAGCGCGCCTGCCCCAGTAGTTCCATATTATCGAACTTTAGTGAATGAGTATCTATTTCTAGATAAACATTTCAAAAGCCGTGCTCAAAAATTAGAACATAGCTACAGGCTGTTGTAACCGAAGCAACTTTATAAACCAAGGCACTTAACAGCTCTAACAAAACTTGCTAAAGCACACCTAGATCAAAATCTGTAGTTTCCTCTACACGAAAGCTTTAGTTCGGGACGTGGACAAGGTTCATTAAAATATTGAATGAAGAATATTGGTCTAAGAAAAACTCTCCATCCAACAAAAACGCAACTGGCGCAGGTTGAATTATGAGGGACTTAGTGAATACATCAATGATGTATCGATACTAAAGGCTCATTGAAATTCACCATAGCGCATATCTGTTATTTCATGTGGCATGTGCACCTATGAAATACCATGAATAGAATTGATATTTAGAAGACCTGGCGACAACACACTATAGCGACACATAGACTCAATCTTCGCCTCACCGCAAAAGCATTACCCATGTTCTATTCTCTTAACAATTAATAATCCTATAGGCTAAATTCGGTGCAAAAATCTTCAAGATAGCCTCTAACCGTGCTACCTATGGTTGAGAGTCTTTGATTCGGTGCTTCTATGACTATGGCGTCTAGGCTGACGCGGCGACGTGAATTTTGGGCTGGAGCCCAGCAAACCATGCCACTGATTGTCGGGGCCATTCCCTTTGGGATTATCTTTGGTACCCTAGCCCAGTCCAGCGGCCTCTCCTTTGCTGGGGCCATGGGTATGTCAGCCATTGTCTTTGCAGGTTCGTCGCAGTTCATTGCCCTCGGTTTGTTGGGGGCAGGTACTCCTTTTGGGATTATCGTACTTACTACCTGGGTAGTAAACCTGCGGCATCTGCTCTATGCCATCAGCCTGGTTCCCTATGTTAAACATCTCGGTCAGGGCTGGAAGCTGCCCCTGGGTTTTTGGCTCACCGATGAAAATTTTATGGTGGCGATCCAACGCTATCGTCAGGCCGATGAGTCCCCCTATAAACACTGGTTTCAACTGGGTTCAGCCCTGGCTATGTATGCTAACTGGCAGCTTTGTACCCTAATTGGCCTTACTCTGGGGCAAAATATCCCTAACGCTAGCGCCTGGGGGCTGGACTTTGCCATGGTGGCCACCTTTATTGGCATGACGATTCCCTATTTAATCAATCAGCCCATGGTGGCTACCGTAGTTGTATCGGGCATTACGGCACTGCTTGCCCAGGGACTGCCCCACCAGTTAGGGCTAATGGTGGCTGCGATCGCAGGCATTACCACAGGCGTCTTGATGGAAAACCGTTTAACTCAAAAAGTAGAGCAGCAACCCCATGACTAACGAAGTAATGCTCCTCGGCAGCATGATGCTGGTTACCTTTGGTGTGCGATATCCACTCCTGGCCATGAGCGATCGCATTACCCTACCCCCTCGACTGTTGCAGGCCCTTAATTATGTGCCCCCGGCCGTTCTCACTGCCATCATTGTCCCCACCGTGCTGCTAGAGGACAACAGCCTCTGGCTAACCCTCGACAACCCTCGCCTGATGGGCGCATTAGCCGCCCTCGGTGTGGGCCTTTGGAAAAAGAATCTGCTACTAACCATCCTTGTTGGCATGGGAATATTTCTATTGTGGCAAAGCCTAACAGCTTAAAAAAATCATCGATCGAGCCATTCCAGCTTCACCACCTCAGCCGTTCCGTTTTCCACTCGCCAAAACACGCTGTAATTCCCCAGCTGCATATTCCACTGCTGTCCTTTGCGGCCATCTTTTCCTCGCTTGTACCCTGGTCGCGGATCCTGGCCTAATGTCTCTTCTATTAAACCACGCAGCCTCTCTGGTCCTGGCTCTAAACTCTCAATTAATACCGCCTCGGCCTCTGCACTCCAACACACCGGCAGTAGAGTCTCTTGCTTAATGGCCCAGGCTCCTTCAGCCTCTGCGATCGCATCTGCATAGGGCACATAGGGCTTAATATCAATCACCGGCGTGCCATCTAGAAAATCTCCCCCCTGCACCTCTAGCCGCAGTTTTCTCTTCTTCTCAGAGATTTTTAGTAGCCGCACTGCACTCATACCAATGGCATTGGGGCGATTAGGGCTACGGGTTCCATACACCCCAACACTTTTATTGCCCCCCAGCCGAGGGGGTCTCACCAGGGGCTTAAACTGACCATAGGACTGGCCATGGAAGATAAACAAAACCCACAGATGAGAAAACTTCTCAATACCTCGCAGCGCTAATTTATTCTCTTCTGTCGCGTCAAAAACAATATCAGCATAGGCAGACGCCACTAGACCGGCCTGTCGAGGAATCCCAAACCGATCGGGATAGCAAGATTGAATATGGGCAATGGGGGTAAACTTAACCTCGGCAACCATCAGAAACTGGCGTCAAATACTTTCTCAGAATAAAACAGTCTGCAGAGAACGACTGGGGTCCATCTTGAGCATGGTTTATTTGCATAGGGTTGAGCGGGCCATAAAAAAGAACCATACCCCAAGGAGCATGGTTCAAATCCCAAATTCAAACAGACAATTTATCGTGACGGAATACTTAAAGCGAACGGTCTAACCCACCGAGTTCGCCCAGTCCTTCGCCCAGTTGAGATGCTTGTGCACCTCCTCAATGGTAGCGGCTTCAGAATAAAGACGCAGCACGGGCTCAGTTCCGCTAAAGCGAATTAGTAACCAGCTACCGTCAGCCAACGAGAACTTATAACCGTCAATGGACAAGACTTCACTCACCATTTTGCCCGCTACTTCCGTCGGGGTGGAATTTTGTAGGCTATCCAGTAACTTGGCTCGCACCTCCATATTGGCCAAAGGCAAATCGATGCGATCGTAAGCACCAGCAAAATTGGTTTGCTGGCGCAAAGCCTGGTTAAGCTGGCCAAAGTCCTTACCACTTTTAACAACGGCTTCTAATAAATATAACGCCGATAGCAGCGCGTCTCGTTCAGGAATGTGGTGACCATAGCCGATGCCGCCGGATTCTTCGCCACCAATCAATACCTGGGTTTCCAGCATGCGGTCGGCAATGTACTTATAGCCAATGGGAGTTTCGTGCACCGACAATTCATGCAGTTCCGCCACCTTTTGCATCAGGTTGGAGCCGCTGATAGTTTTGATCACCTCACCATCAAATCCACGGCGAGCCTTGAGGTGCTCAATCAAGATGGGAATCAATATCTGGGAGCTGAGAAATTCTCCCTGGCCATCCATCCCGGCAACGCGATCGCTATCGCCATCAAAGATGATCCCCACCGTTAGTCCCTCAGCGCCAGACTGATAGCGATCTTTAACGGCTTTGTAGAGTTTGGGAATATATTTGGGGAGCGGTTCTGGAGCCCCCCCTTCAAACAGGGGATCCGCGTTGCCATTGATTTCATTGATAGGCATGCCGAGGATTTTTTCAAAGCCACCTGCGGCTGAACCATGCATCACATCAGCAAACACGGTGAGCTGGTCATCGGCAATCGCCCCTCGAATGGCCTCAATATCTACCATGCTCTGGAGGGCTTCGCAGTAGCTGGGCCAAGGATCGAAGGCGGTAATAGTACCGGGTGTATCTGCCACTGGCTTACCGTCAGGCAGCAAGGCCTCAACTTTCTTAGTGACATCTGGTGGGACCGAACCGCCAAAGGCTCCTTTTATTTTCAAGCCGGAATAGGCCGCCGGGTTATGACTGGCTGTGATGACGATGGCGCCCAAAGCTGCTTGGGCATGGGCAGCCCAGCTAAACGCAGGGGTGGGGGCAAAACACTCGGATAAAAGGACATCGTATCCAGCCTGGGCTATGGCCTCGGCTGCATGGCTGGCAAATTCTGGCGAGAGAAAACGACGATCATAGCCCACAATTACGGTCCGACTACCGTTGCTGCCATAGCACTCTTCAAGCACTTGGGCAGACACTGCAGCCACCAAATCTACACGCTCAAAAGTAAAGTCGGCGGCAATCATGCCCCGCCAACCGTCCGTGCCAAATTTAATTGATTTACCTACAAATACCGATGGAGATAATACAGCTGCCATAATAATTTCAGTAATGCCATGTCTAAGGACTACAGAGATGCCGTGAGGAATCCTGAGCGATCCCCCAGCAGTTTAAACAGTGCCCTTAGGAAATGCTAGAGGGTAGAACTCAGTAGCATTATGTTTTTTGAACTTAGCCTTAGCTGAAATAGACTGATTTGCTCTGAAAAGAGTTGCCCAGACAGTTAATTTTATAAAACTTAACTATCTTTGATGGATGCAAAGCTCAGGGTGGTTGGCTACACACACAGCCCTTCAATGGTGAAGGGGGCATCGGCACTGAGCTCGATCATGGCAATTTTGCTCATGTTTTCCAGCTTCAAAATTTGTAGCGGGAGGAGCGTCGTTTCTGAGCTATCGGGCCATCGAAATGCTTTGTCGCTATGGAGCTGTAGAACTTTACCGCTGCTTTCTAAAACTTTGAGGATCATGGGCTGGGTGCAGCGTCCCCATAGGGAAAAGGAGTTGACTGCTCCTTCAAGGGCAATGGATAGCCGGTTGTCATTACCGGTGGGCATCACTACTAGCTGTCCTGCCTTTAAAATAAATCGCGGATTGGATGGGATAAGTGCGATCGCACAGCCAAAACTCACCTCAGCAAACTGGTTGGTCACCATTTCTAAGGGAGCTAAACTTTGAAAATCAAATCCCGTAGGGACATCAGTAATGTTCAAAATGCCTGCCTCTACTTTATGGGCAGTGTGTGAACAGTCAATATTGAGGGCAAACACGGATTGTCTCCTAAGCGGCTACCTTTCGCTACATAAACTGACTCGGTCATTCCTTACCTGTCTGGCTCCAATAGCGGCATGTAGTAACGGCGAAATTAATGTGTGTCAGTAAAATGAGAATAATATGCACCCTTAAAACAAGCATGCACATATAAAACCAGATTGAAACGTTAGGTATATAAAGAAACTAACGAACGCAAGCTTAAATTATTGAAAAATCAATAAAGCCGTCTGGAAATAATAGGGCACACAATGAAATCACTGTGGACTCAGCCCAGCCACACTGGTCGCCATTTACCGAGAGATCACACCAAATTAGTGTGATACCCTAGTCTGGTATCAGTAATCAGCAACACAGACGCTTCAGGTTTTAATGGTAATTTGTCTGCGTTAGTATTGCCTGAGAGTGAGCTGAGACGGGATGTAGCGCAGTTTGGTAGCGCACTTCGTTCGGGACGAAGGGGCCGCTGGTTCGAATCCAGTCATCCCGATCATTTGAGACCTAATCCAGCCAGCGCCCTTGGGGTCGCTGGTGATCTTTGAGAAACTGAACGACGAATCCAGTCATCTCGATTTTTGAGACTTATCACACACAACACACGAATGATGAGCAAATTTCAAAGGGCCAACCAAGACTGGCCAAAAACACGTCCTCACACGTTCAGCCAATACTGCTAAAAGCACCGACTCTTTGAAATTAAATCCTTTAAAAATCAAACCCTGATGTCCCAAGGACCCAAGCAAACCTAGATAAATGCCTCAACACGCCTGTTAGAATCTAAAAACTAAAGACATGTAGATAACATCAGTAGGCTTGAGCCATATATCGATGCTGGTAGAGAATATTACGCAGATAAAAGCGCAATATCCTTAATTTAGCATTCTGAGTATAAAAATGAGTAAGCTGTGTTACCAAGCTTATTTACTGAACATAGCGAAGGCCATGCCCTCTGAGCTGTAAGGCGCTGAGCCGTAAGCAAAATAGCGTAGAAATATTTACTAAACACCAAGTTTTAGTGACCATTGTAACAATTGCCCCTGGTGCGTTTCCATATGGTCCGTAACGTTTAATTGCCAACGGCCATAAATACCTTGATTCATCAAAAGACTAAGAGCCGGACTATTTTCAAAGGTGTAGGTCTTCCGCAGCTGAGTCTGACGTCCCAAGGTACGACCTTGAAGCAGCACTGATTTTCCCCGTGGTGAAATGATGGCAATGGACACATCACCTAAAAAGCTATGGCGAATATCCACATAGACTTGAATATCTTGCACCAGGCCCCGCTGATTAATCGTAATCCCAGCCTGCTGTATCGCCGCTCTATTGGCTGGGATCGTCAGGGTGACTGCACTGGTCCGCTCCACTGTCTGGCTAAGGCGGCGATTGGCTAGGTAACGATCGCGAGCTGCTTTGACAGCTTTATAGGCATTGACTTTGCCGTAGCCAAACCAGAGGGAATGGCCTCGGTTGTCATAGTCGCCATAGGCCAGCCCTAGCTGGGGATCACGGTTAGTATCCTTAATCTTGTCAGCGGTGTCCTGCAAAATTTGCTTCACATCTCCAGCGTTCAGTTCTGGATTAGCCGACAACATTAAGCCCACCACACCTGCCACTACGGGGCAAGCGCTGGATGTACCGCCAAATCCGCTGGTGTAGTCAGTTTTGCTATAGCCGGTGTTGCCGGTGCGATCGCACGTAGTCATCCCCAAACCGTCAAACGATCCCTTAACTAAAGGCCCTGTTTCCACCTGCCCTACATCCGGCAGAGCCATACTCGGCGGTCCATTATTACTAGGGGCCGCTACCGACACATGTTTACCCCAGTTACTGTAAACCGCCTTCCGATTCAAACTTGTGCTGGCCGCCACCGTAATCACATCCGGATGCATAGCGAACCCTCCCAACCACTGGGTGACGCCCCGCAGAACATTTCTTGGCCAGCCCAGCTCACTCACTTGGCCATTCAATGGTCGATTGGCATTACCCGCCGAGAAAAGAACCACACAGCCCTTACCATTGCGGCCTTTAGTCGCCGCTCGATTAATCGCACTGCGCTGTCGAAATGACAGAGGAAAATACACCGCAGCAGGCGACCAGCTACAAGAAATCACCGCAGCTCCCTGATCCACCGCCCAGTCAAACAGCTGCTCAATCGATTCATCATCTAAATAGCCTGTGGTTTGAATCGGCATAAAGCTACAACCGGGTGCCACCCCGACCACACCGCTGCCCGTTTCTTCCGCCACCGCTAGTCCAGCCACCGCTGTTCCATGGTTTTCATAGTCCTGAGCGGGCATCGGCAACCCATCACGATGCTTGAGATCCCGAGGTCCCACTAGTTTGCCTATCCCCTGTAAATCTGGATGATTGAGATCAAACGCATCATCCGTGATCGCAATCACCACAGAACGGCTGCCACGGGTAATATCCCAGGCCTTTTCAGCCTCAATGTGTGAATTGACCGCTAGGCTACGTCCCCCCTGATGGTGCAAATGCCACTGTTGGCCATAGAGCGGATCCTTAGGACGGTACAGCGGCGCGGTGGAGACGACCATATTGGGCTCAGCCACCAACACATCGGCATAGCGCATCAGGCGATTAGCCAACTTAATCGGGTTTTCAACCGCCGTTTTATCCACCCGAAAAATATAGGTCCGCTCAGCACCAGCCAAACTTTTTTCTCGGATCAGACCCAGCTCCCCTGTGCGCTCATCAATACTCCTCAGAGGCACGTCTGTCGTAAACTGCACCGTTAACTGCTCTAACAGATAGAGGTGGGTATTAGGGCTGGCCGCCAGCTCATATACATGGCTGGCAAATCGTATACCCTCTATTTGCCGAGCCGTATGCAAACGGGTTTCTAACTGGTGACGCCGTACTTTGAGCGCCACTAACTGCCCTTGAGCCACCGATTTGATCGCCAGAGGATGCCACCGATCCCTGAGGGACTCCAGTAGGGGGGCCTGCGCTGTCAAATCTTCAAACCGCAGCGTTAGCCAGTCAGGAACCTTATAAAGCCGTAACTCTTCGCCACCGCGCTGCAAAATCAAACCCGATTGCTCTGGGTTCACCCCCTGTAAGCGTTCTCCTGTCATCATTTCAGCTCCTTCATGGGCGACATCCACTTTGACAATAGGCACAATGCCTGGAAATCTAAGACGTATGTATTGATAACCTCTGTAACGATATATTAGGGTTCTCAACCTAATGCACTTAAGGTGCATAAATCGTTACGCTTTGTTATCCCGCCTTGTCATCAATTTAGTTGGCTCCATGGTTTCCTTATCACGCATCGTTCACCCTGGTGTGTTCTCCTTGTTGGGAACAGCAGCCAGCCTAACTCTGATGGCTCCTTCAGCCACCGCTATCCCGGCAATAGAGAGTCTAAACAACTCAAATCAAACACACTTAGCCCAGGCCTACCTAGCCCAAGCAGACATTAATGGCTTAGGTATTGCCGCTGGTGAGAGTCTGCTAGCAGACGCGGAAGCCGCCATTGATAGCCAAAACTATGACTTAGCTATCCGCAAGCTCCAAACAGCTAGGGATAAGCTCAACGAAACATCCAACAGCTATCAAAATATCGCCGAAGCCTTTACAGGTGTTGATGCTGACATTAGCAGTAATCTACGCACAAGTGCTCGCGACGCGGCCCAGATGCGCGATCAGGCCACTTTACAGCAAGCCCTGATCTACCGAGCTCAAGGCCAGGCTGAACTGGCTGTCCCCCTGCTGGTCGAGATTGTTCAGAGTCAAGGGCCTACCCGCGATCTCGGTCTTGATGCTTACCGACAGCTGTTTGAATTAGGCTTCGTTAGCCGTCCCTATCGCCGTACAGGTTCTGAAGACCCTAGCTCAGCCGTTGCCGATATTGCTCGCCCCCTCAACCAGGCAGACAGCCCCATTGGCATTCAGGCAGCTGAGCTGCTGATTGCAGACGCGGAGAATGCCTTTGCCAACGGCGACTATGCCACAGCAGTAAACCGTCTGCAAACGGCACGAGAAACATTGAATACCGCATCCAGTTATTACCAGAGCCTGTTTACCACATTTACAGGAGTCGATCGCCGCGTTAGTACTGAGGTCCGTCAGCAAGCCTTGGAAGCAGCTCAGCTTCGAGATCAGGCCACTTTAAAGCTGGCCCGTGCTTACCAAGCACAGCAGCAGCCCACCCTAGCAGTGCCACTGCTAGTCGAGGTGCTAAGTAGTCAAAACCCCACTCGCGACCTCGGTAAACAAGCCTACGACCAGCTGCTCGAAATTGGGTTTGTTGCTCAACCGTATATGGGCCCCGAAGAAACAGCCAACTCCTCTGAACCTTAGGGTAGGCATTGCCCACCGTCTGCGTTAGGCTTAAAACTTTCTTCTCGTCCTTATACTATGATTCCCGCCGACCAAGTAGAGCAACTCATTAAAGCCCAACTACCCGATGCCCAGGTTACTATCCAGGACCTCACGGGTACTCAAGATCACTACCAAGCGACCATCGTGTCCACCTCATTTGCCGGGTTGAACCTTGTTAAACAACATCAGCTCGTTTATGGCAGTGTTAATGCTGTCATGACATCTGGTGAACTACATGCGCTTACCCTTAAAACCTTTACCCCTGAAGAGTGGGGCCAGCAGGGTTAACCCGACCAATAGTTCGATCAGAGCGATCTAACTGAAATTCGATCTAAGATAATTAGCCTAACCACTGAGTGCTGTAGTCATGTCTCCAGAAGTTAAAGAAAAAATCGACAGCTTGGTCACATCCAACAAAATTCTTGTATTTATGAAGGGCACAAAGTTGATGCCCCAATGTGGGTTTTCCAACAATGTAGCCCAGATTCTCAACTCTTTAGGTGCTCCCTACGAAGCCATTGATGTACTAGCGGACTACGATGTTCGTCAAGGCATCAAGGAATATTCCAACTGGCCCACCATTCCTCAGGTTTATATCGGCGGTGAGTTTATTGGTGGCTCAGATATCATGATTGAGCTGTACCAAAATGGAAAGCTACAAGAAATGGTAGAAGTGGCTTTAGCTTCCTAGCCAGTCTGAGCACAAAAAAGTGAAGCGTTGCTGCTCATCAATGTGATTTTATCTGCTAGATGTTGGTATGCCGTAGTACGTTTTACTAGAGCAGTTCGTCGTTGTAGATCAGCAATTACTGAAAAAAGCAGTAGAGGCATCTACAAAGATCGCCCCTACTGCTTTTAAGAAACTAAATCTTAGCGATAGTCTGGTTCTGGCTGCGCCATAGCAAAGTTTGACGTGTCAAACAAAAAGCGAACTACTTCTTCCTCTAGGCGATGGATAAGGTAGGGCTCCAACGCATCGGAATGACGAAGAGCCGCTAAATACCCGGCAATATAACGCCGCAGATCATCAGAACGGTATCCCCGATTCCATTGATCTACTAAAGCATCCGTAATTCTCTGGTAGTAGCGAATCGTTTTGGCATCTTGAAGCATATTCTATGGGGCCTCCTCTAAACCACTCACTGGGAACCTATTTGCTATTGCTATGGGTGAGTCAAACAACGGGGGTATTGATGTTTCTGCCAAGTCACCGACACTTAATTCTGAGAGGTACAGAGTAATGACAGCAACATAGAACGGATGTACTAGTAAAACCTGAAGTGGTGGATGCAGATATAAATGCAAGCTGCCTAAATGCGAATTATCCTAACGGGTTTTTCTATGTAAAGTTTTTTCGTGATTTTTTCATAATTCTCTCTAAAATTTTATCAGTTTAGCCAAGGCAATTGGCCTTTTTTTGCAAATAGTTAGACTTAGACTCTCAAATTTACGCTTATCCAGGTATTTTCCTTGACAAAGGCGTACATTCAGTAAGTGGATGTACGCGGTGACCATCGTCGCCTCGTAGCCGCAACTACAAAATGTTCCTTGGGTCTTTGATACGCTTCTACGAGAGTGTTATGAAGCCTGGGCTTCCTATAGATAGCTGTGGCCTCTACGTGTATTCAAATTATTGAAGGTAATCCCCATCTGAGATCGCTACTGAGTTGGCATCTCCAGCAGGCAGGCTATCGAGTCAATCAGTCTGCTGATATGTTGCGGGCAAAGGAAACCTTTCAGACGACTCAACCTAACTTGGTGATTATGGAGACGGACCTGTCAGATGGCAGTGGTCTAGATTTGTGTCATTGGTTGCAGCAAAGGGGGCGTCCGCTAATTATGATTCTCTCGGCCAAATCGGGTGAGCCTGATGTGGTGGCAGGGTTACAGGCCGGGGCTGATGACTACTTGAAAAAGCCCTTTGGCATGCAAGAATTTTTGGCCCGTGTTGAAGCGTTAACTCGACGCAATCGTAAGATCACAGCTCCTGTATCTCTGACTTACGGCGATCTAAATATTGACCTAGTGCAGCGACGTGTGCGATTTAAAGAGCAGTTTATCGACCTCACCCCTCAGGAATTTAGCTTGATTTATGTGCTTACCCAGGCGGAAGGGTCTCCCCTGAGTCGGGCCGATCTGCTGCGACGAGCCTGGCCTGATGCCATTGATAACCCACGTACTGTTGATACTCACGTACTGTCATTACGTAAGAAAATTGAAGCTGATCCTCGTCAGCCCAGCGTGATTCAGACCGTCCGTAATGTAGGTTACCGGTTAAACATTGAACGACTCCATACCAATAATGGCCATCATCCGGTGGGTGCGGGTGCATTGAACACGATTAAGGCGGTTGGATAAACAATCAATCGTCGTCGTCCCAATCATCGTCGTGTTGGGCGACCATAATGGATTGATTGAGGGATAACCAATCTACCTGGCTAGCAGATTGATAACTCACCAGTTTGCCTTGGCTCAAATACAAAACATGGGTAGCCCAATCAGCCATAAAATCTAGCTGGTGATTGACCATCACCACTGTATTGAGGCTGTCTGAACTAGCCAGATAAGCCAGTAAATGTTGAGCGTAGCCTATATCTTGGGCGGCGGTGGGTTCATCTAAAAGGAGAATGTCAGGTTTGGTTGCAATGGTGCGTGCGATCGCAACCCGCTGTCGCTGCCCCACTGATAACTCCCTTGACTGTCGTCCTAACCAATCCTGGGAAATTTTTAACCGCTCTAACCAGGGCTGGAGGGTACGTCTAGCAGCGGCAGCACCTACTCCTTGCAACCGAGCCGGATAGCATAGGGCATCCTCCACAGATTGCCCCAGCAGCTTACTATCCTGCATTACCAGGCCTATTTTTCGTCGTAGCTCCAGGACAGGATACTGGGTAAGGGGCTGTTGTCGATAGGTAATCTGACCGCTGGTAGGCTCACTCAGACGGTTCATTAACCGAAGCAAGAAGGTTTTGCCTGCACCGGAAGGCCCCACAATGGCCAGGCGGGAATGGGGTGAGATCGCAAATGAAATCCGATCCAGCAGCAGCCCCCGACCGACCTTAGCCCGTAGCGACACGTCTGTGAAGTCTAAGATTGCGTGGCCGTCCATATCGTCCAAGCGTCCATTAGCAACAGAAAAACCGTCATCACCAACAAAAACAGATACATCCACGGCTGGGCCAACGGCCTCACATCCTGAGTATCAATACCGGTCTTAGCCTCCACTGTTCGCACCAACCGCGCAAACCCCACCACCCGCATAGGCAACAAGTAAGCCCGATCTGCCGCCTCGGTAATAAAGTAGTAAACCGTGCCATTTTGCCCCGTCGAGCGCGGCTTAAGCGCTTTAATTTCCGACCATGGCAAAGACCACCCTCGCCATGGCAACGGTGACACCATGGCAATGCCCTCATCAGAGGTGTGCACCTGTTCACTGAGTCCGGCCCCTAGAAAAACAGCCCCCAGTAGAGCCAAAACCACCAGGATTGTAGGCTTGACCGGTGCATCCGTAGCCTGAGCTAAAAACGGAAGCGGTAAAAGCAGCGCTCCATAGAAACTCAGCAACGTTACCTTGATCAGCGGTGAAATCCGAAATCGATCCAACGCATTATTTGAGTTAACCGATGCCATAAAGAAAAATGAGAAAAGCCAGGGGTTTCGAGCGTAACATTTCTTAAAAGAGTCTGACCGTTAAGAATAAATATTAAGAAACATCAAGGCAGATATTGCTGCACCACAGTCCAACCGCTGTAGCTGACCGCAGCAAATGCCAAAAAGAGTAAGCCATTAATGGCAACATGCAACGAGCGAGCCCAGGGGCGAGTTGCAATCTGAGATGCGGCTGCCACCGAAGCCAATACCAGACTCACCACTAACAACCCAGCCCCTAGATGCCAAGAGTGCCCCAGACTACCGTGCTCACCCAAGGTACCAATGATGCCAATGCTTAAAAGCAACAGTACCAATGCAACGAGCACGCCTCCCAGACTAATATGTATCACTCTTAACCATCCAGGCGCAGACGTTTTATGAGAGCGTCCATACCAAACAGCTCCCCCCGTTACCAACAACCCCATATAAACAGTGAGCGATAACCCCATGGACCAAGCCGCTATACGCCACAACCAGATAAACGAGGGCAAATCCATGGACAATCCCCACCCAAAGACTACAACCCCCGAACTACAAGAAGCTCAAGGGCTGTGTAAGCCATACCACAGAGACGGGACATCGGACCAGCTTAGCCACTCGTTGCGGATCGCACAATGAAATCAACAACTCAGCAACTAGGAGCTAAATTTACAACTAAATAATTAGAGCGAGACCGCCATTTAGCGTAATCAATACATGCCAGAAGCTAGCAAAATCAAACTTCAAACTCAACCTCTAACCCTTGACTTCTAACCGGATATTGACTGCATAGCAGGCAAACTTGAGGGCATATTGTCAGTCGCCAAATCCAGGGGACCAATAATCGCCTCCACCACCTCATCGTCCGCCTGATCGATCACCAGACGAGCGCAGGGGATTGTATCTTCCAAAATAGAACTTGCCATTGAACCAGAATGTATTTCCAACTGCCCTTTAGCATTGGCTTCAAACATCAATCGTTGCCCTGGAAAAACAACCCGTTCAAAGTACCAATTAGAAATATTTGTAATCCTAGCTACCTGAATTTTACTAGAGCGATTTACATAGCAACACAGGACAGAGTTTGTGTCATCAGACGGAATGGGATCAAGTATTTGCGTCATGGGGAAATAAAGGAGCGAATAGATCTGCCAGCAGTAGTAAATATCATAGCATTCACCGATCCCCAGCAACTGTAAAAGCTGCTACCAATGAGGCTTTCAGAAAAAATCAACTCAGATCAAATGCAACCAGCCGTAGCAAAATATTGGCGTAGCGCATATATTATTACAGCCAAATAATAAAGTTTTTCTTCTAAATATTTACGTTTTAAACGCTTATTCAAAAAAAAACTATCAACTAGACTTTTTTTAAGGATAAGCTCAAAAAAACTATGCTCCTATACCAAAATAAAATACTAATCGACACCTTCAAAAGTTAAGAAATATCGCTAATAGTTCAGATAAGCTGACATAAAAACTGACTCAATAGATACCGAAAATATCATCAATATATTGAGTTGGCAGGGTAATTATCATCTGATTTTTTTAACCATTTGCCATAGACACTGGTGGTTTAGTCAGATTTTTTACAACGATTCAGTCAGCACCAGGATGAAATCCTAAATAAGCAATGTTATCGTAAAGATATGTAAAAAAACTGAAAATTAGTTTCACTTTTTTACGGCAGCTATCTTTCAACAAGCCAGTGCAGCCATGGTTAATCGAGTGCTTTATGTCCGACTCCCATGTAATCCCATTTTTCCCATTGGAGTTGTTTACTTAGCGGACCACCTCCACAAGGTTTTTCCCGATATAGAACAGCGCATCTTTGATCTCGGAACCATTCCTCCCCTGGACTTTGGCTCAGCCCTAGACCGCTGCATCGATCAATTCCAACCCAATCTACTGGTCTTTTCCTGGCGCGATATCCAAATTTACGCACCTGTAGGCGGTCGCGGCGGCAACCCATTACAAAATGCCTTTGAGTTTAACTATGCTCGTAACCCTTTCATAAAAATGCGTGGGGCCATGGGTGGCTTACGTATGATCACGACCTACGTAAATGAGCTGTGGCAAAACACAGGGCTGATCAAACGAGGCATAAAGCGAGCCAAACGCTACCATTCTGATGTCAAACTAGTAGTCGGTGGCGGTGCAGTCAGCGTTTTCTACGAGCAAGTGGCCTCCTGGATGCCCAAGGGCACCATTGTCTCCGTAGGTGAAGGGGAAGTGCTTCTGGAAAAATTAATTCGTCAAGAATCCATCGCTAGTGAGCGGTGCTACGTTGTGGGAGAAACCGAACCTCGCGACCGGTTGATTCACGAATGGCCCACCGCCATAGAGAAAAGTGCTTGCAACTACAGCTACATCGAAAACATTTGGCCCGAGTTTGAATACTATCTACAGGAAAACGATTTTTACATCGGGGTTCAAACTAAGCGGGGCTGTCCCCACAACTGCTGCTATTGCGTTTACACCGTCGTAGAAGGCAAACAGGTTCGTATCAACCCTGCCGATGAGGTGGTTAAAGAGATGCGGCAGCTCTACGAGCGCGGCATCCGTAATTTCTGGTTTACCGATGCTCAGTTTATTCCGGCTCGTCGTTTTATTGGTGATGCAGTTGAACTGCTGCAAAAGATTGTGGACTCGGGCATGGAGGATATCCACTGGGCTGCCTACATTCGAGCCGATAATCTCACCCCTGAGCTGTGTGACCTCATGGTTAAAACTGGGATGAACTATTTTGAGATCGGGATTACTAGTGGCTCCCAAGAATTGATTCGCAAAATGCGTATGGGATATAACCTCCGCACCGTGCTACAAAACTGCCGCGATCTCAAAGCTGCCGGATTTAACGATCTGGTATCAGTGAACTATTCCTTTAACGTTATCGATGAGCGACCCGAAACCATCCGCCAAACTCTGGCCTATCACCGTGCCCTCGAAGCCATCTTTGGCCGCGATAAAGTAGAACCCGCTATTTTCTTTATTGGTCTGCAGCCCCATACTCACCTGGAAACCTACGCCATTGAGAATAACATCCTCAAAAAAGACTACGATCCCCTGGCAATTTATTTGCCCTGGGTTGCCAACAAGCTGTTGTGGAATCCAGAACCCCTAGGCTCCTTTTTTGGAGAGGTCTGTCTACAAGCCTTTCGCCAAAATCCCAACGATTTTGGTCGCACCGTCATGGATATTTTGGAAGACCGTCTAGGATTAGCTCCCTTAGCAGAAGCCCTTACCGCTCCTATAAAATCGGCACAACCGCCTAAAAAACCAGAACTTTTAGCCCGATAGCTGTGTTAAGGAAAAGCAATCCAGGTAATTCATTAAGCAAATGTTAGGATCACTAAGCAGGAATTGACGGAGCGCCATGGTAGATAAGCCGATTCTAAAGAAAGATCGTCCCCCCGAAACAGAGGGGGAGCGCAAGCCTTCATTTGATAAGGACAAACCCAGGAGTAAAGGTAGGGGCAAAGGTAAAGGCAAAGGCCGCCGAGATAAGGGTGATCGGGAAAAAAAAACACCTGTTAATCCGGCCCTAATGCGAGGCCCTAAACCCACTAAAAAAGTTGAGCCCGAGCCCGAGCCCGAAGTCAGTGAAGAGGCGACTTCTGACGCAGCAGCTGAAGAGGTGAGTACTGAGGCCAGTATCGAAGCTGCTGCTGATGCCTCAGCTGAGGCTAGTGCTGAAGCCACGGCTCCCACAGCTGAATAAATTAGGCAATCAATTTTTCAAAAAAGTACCCGCTAGCAGACTGCTAGCGGGTACTTTTTTGAGGACTCTTTCAGGTTCTTTTTAAAGCAAAAAAAATCCCCAGCGGAATCCGCTGGGGAGGACATCAGGGTGCATCTACCAATTAGGTCTTCTAAGAAATGAACACGAGTCAGGAGAAAATCTAGAACATTGGTCCATAAACCTTACTGTCCCCCAACTTAGGGACAGCAAAGGCTACTATCAGACAGACAAGATACAGCTTAAGATCGACATGTTTTTTTCCTGGCTCACGTCCTTGCGGCAACACCCTCCACTGCACCCAAGGATAGCTATGGTGGCATTTTCATTGGCCATGGTTGGCTGCCAGCAACCTTTACAGACACCGTCAGCAAACGACTCTCCCCACAGTGACTCGATTGAGGAGGAGATTGCGGTACCTGAGGTGCTCAAGCTGGTTTATAGTCGCGCTCCAGTTACCTTGAATCCACATTTGGCCACTGGATTTCAAGATTTTGAAGCGGCTCGCATTGTTTACGAACCGTTGGCGAGTTACGGGCCTGATGGTGAGTTAATCCCGATTTTGGCGGCTGAGCTCCCATCTCTGGAAAATGGCGATGTGAGCGAAGATAGTCTCTCGGTTACCTGGCGACTGCAAAAGACGCTGCGCTGGTCAGATGGTGAACCTCTGACGGCGGCAGATGTTGCCTTTACTTATAAATTTATTGCCAACCCTGCCGTTGCGGCAGTCACGGCTCAATACTATCGGGATATTAAATCAGTGGAAGCCGTAGATGACCACACGGTCAAAATTACCTTTAAGCAGCCGACCGTCAGCTGGCAGAAACCCTTTACGGGATTAAATGGCTTGATTTTGCCGGAGCATTTATTCAAAGACTTTAATAATCGCAAAGCTCGTGAAGCGCCAACCAATTTTCAGCCTGTGGGAACCGGTCCCTATCGCTACCTGACGGAGGCAAATAGTCGCTTACTATTTGCCCCTAACGAACTGCATCGACAACCGGTCAACAACTTTAAACGCGTCGAGATCCTGGGGGATGTTCCCCCCTATGTGGCCGCTCGGGATGTGCTGCGGGAAGGGACGGCTGACTTTGCCCACAATATTCAGCTAGAATCAGCTGCTTTAGTCGATTTGGTTCAAACGGGTGACGCAGGTGCCCTCAGGCTTACCTTTGGCAGCCAGGTGGAGCGCATTATGCTGAATTTTGCCGATCCGGATCGAGAAACGGAGGCGAAGGAACGGGCGAGTAAGGAGTTTCCTCACCCTATTTTGAAGGATTTGCGGGTACGGCAGGCAATTGACTATGGCATTGACCGTCAGGCCATCGTAGAACAGCTCTATGGGGATTTGGGAGAGCCCACCTCCCAGCTGTTGGTAGCTCCCAACCCGTCTGTGGAACAGCCGATTCAGTTTAAGCATGATGTGGAGACGGCTAACGCCCTACTAGATGAGGCAGGTTGGGTAGATAGTGATGGGGATGGTATTCGCGATCGCAACGACGTCCCACTCCAGCTCGTCTTCCAAACCTCCATTGGCACTATCCGCCAAGCAACCCAGGCCTTGGTCCAAGAGCAGCTAGCGGAAATCGGCATTGATATTCTGATCGAACGGGTGCGCGCTGACGACTTTTTCTCCGCCGACCCGGAGCAGACCAACAGCATCAACCATTTCTACGCCGATATGCAGGAATACGCCATCGGCAATGATATTCCCGACCCGATTATTTACATGGGCTGGTGGACCTGCAACAACATCGCCGCCCTGGAAAATAATTGGCAAAAGCCCAACAATGCCCGCTATTGCAATGCGGACTATGACGACCTGTGGGCCGCCGCCCGTATAGAACGGGACCCAGCCAAGCGTAGTGACCTATTTCGTCAGATGGACCGCAAACTCGCCAATGATGTAGCTGTACTACCGATTGTGCACCGAGCCCTGTCTAATGCCGTTAGCGATCGTATCACCGGCTACACATTTACCCCCTGGGACGCCAGCACCTGGGATATTGTCAATTGGCGACCAGTCGAGCCCATACCTAAAGACGTAGACGCACCTGAAGCAACGTCTGATGAGATGTCTGCAGAAGATGCGAAGACTGAAAATGGGAAAACTAAGGGCGACGATAAAGCTAGTGAGTCCAATGAGGAAGCTAACGAATCAGACGCATCACCCAATAATGATTCACCTTAGGTCATGAGCTCTAAGGCACCTCTTGGGCCTTTACATCTACCACTGTCCCATCCTCATCATCCTGAGACTCTCCTGCAGCAGACATCCTATCCTCAGAGCGATTAAACGCTGATTGCATAAGTTGGGTCACTTCTGCAATCAGCAGGGTAATCAAAATGCCATCGTCAATCCAGCCCACAATGGGAAACACATCGGGGGAAATATCAATGGGACTCAATAAATAGGTAAGGGTTCCAAAAATAATCAGCCAGCGATATTTCGGATTGCGTAAGCCATTGCGATACCAAGCGTAAAACGATTCAACCAGTTGCTTCATAGAAACCTTTAGCGCATGATCTTATGATGCCATTTTCCTACTGCTTCTATGGAACGCTCTGCCCGCTGGTTTATTAGCTTTTGTTTACTTGGCGCTTTAGTCGGTTTAGGAGCCTGCCGTCCCGCCTCAGATCCAGCGCAGACGCCGCAGACATCACAGTCCAGCACTGACGACAGCACCCTCAAACTGCTGTATTGGCAGGCACCGACTATTCTTAACCCCCACCTATCCAACGGCTTTAAAGATGCCGAAGCCAGCCGCATTACCCTAGAGCCCTTAGCTAGCTTTGACGCTGCAGGCGATTTAAAGCCGTTTTTAGCAGCCGAAATTCCCTCCCTGGAAAATGGCGGAGTTGCCAGCGATGGCACCGCTGTCACCTGGACGCTGCGCTCCGATGTGCTGTGGTCAGACGGCACTCCGTTTACCGCCGAGGATGTCGCCTTTACCTACACACTGTTGAGCAATCCTGAGGTGGGCAGTACCACCGCAGGTACCTACGAAACGATTCAATCGGTCGAAGCCCTGGACCCCACCACAGTTAAAATCACTTTTAAAGAACCTAACCCCGCCTGGTCATTGGTCTTTACGGGCACTACGGGCATGATTCTACCCGCCCATGCCTTTGAAGACTTTAACGGAGCCAATATCCGCTCAGCTCCAGCCAATCTGCAGCCTATTGGCACCGGACCTTATCAGGTGACAACGTTTAAACCGGGAGATGTGGTGGTGTATGAGCCTAATCCTCACTATCGAGGGCCACTAGCCTTTGAGCGGGTGGAACTCAAGGGCGGTGGAGATGCCGCCTCTGCAGCGCGGGCGGTGCTGCAGACGGGTGATGCCGACTTTGCCTACAACATTCAGGTAGAAGCACCGGTACTGAGACAGCTAGAAGCAGGCGGCCAGGGGCAGTTTGTCACTAGTTTTGGCTCCCTGGTAGAGCGCATTTTATTTAACTTTACGGATCCCAATCAGACTGCTCGCAGCGGTGAGCGCTCCAGCGTCGAATTTCCCCATCCGTTTTTTAGCGATATCAAGGTGCGCCAAGCCTTTAGCCTGGCCATTGACCGGGACACCATTGCCGAGCAGCTTTATGGTCCTGCCGGGCAGGGAACGGTGAATTTTTTGGTATCACCCGAAAATTATCGCTCGTCTAACACCAGCTACAGCTTTGATCTAGACCAGGCTAACCAGCTACTGGATGAGGCCGGTTGGGTGGATAGCAATGGCGATGGGACGCGCGATCTCAACGGCACCGAAATGCAGGTACTCTTCATCACCTCAGTCAATCCTGTGCGCCAAAAGACCCAGGAAATCATCAAACAAAATCTGGCCAACCTCGGCGTTAGCACCGAGCTACGCTCCCTAGACCCCGCCGTGTATTTTTCCGGCAACCCTGCCAGCGAAGACACCGTAGAACATTTCTACGCCGACCTCCAGATGTTTGCCACCGGCAACACCAACCCCGACCCCGGAGCATATCTCAAAACCTATACCTGCGACGAAGCCAGCCAAAAAGACAACAACTGGTCAGGCCAAAACTACAGCCGTTACTGCAACCCCGACTACGATCAGCTCTGGCAACAATCAACAACAGAACTTGATATAAACCAGCGAGCCAACCTCCTAATCCAGATGAACGACATCCTGATTGAGGACTATGCCGTTTTGCCCATCGTCCATCGCGCCGACATTGACGCCGTCAGCAATCGCCTCACCGGCATTGACCTCACCCCTTGGGATTTACACACCTGGAACATCGCTGAATGGAAACGGCCATAAACCACACCGTTGGCAGGCACAAGCCTTCGTCAGCCATTTCCGGCAATCTAAACCAACCATAGAAGAATTTCACATCTCATAGAGATTAATTGAGTTCTTGTTGAAGTTGTGGCACTCAGCCTTGTTGATACGTTGAGTTTTTAAATAGATTATTACTGTCAGGCGGGTAGCTACAAATATTGCCTCGAGCAACCTATCTTAACCACGCATCACCTTTTGCATCCAGGGCCGTACAGAACTACCGTTCCAAATCACATTTCTACCGTTGTTACCTTGACGTCCATCGAATGCCAATTGACTCGCAGGGTTACCCCGCAGAGCGGCATCGCTAACAACGCTTTAACTGTCCTTAAGCAATACTCCTATGAAACCATTGTCAGCCCTCATGGGTGTGATCACTGGTGCGATGGTGACCACATTCGGTTTAGGTGATGCAGCGTCTGCCGCTGATTTTTCCTTGCGTGGCACATTCGACCAAGACGATGATGTGCAGCTGTTTGACTTTAGCGTCAACAAAACATCAGCGGTCACCTTCAGAACCTATTCCTATGCGGGGGGTACCCAAGCAGATGGAACAGTGATCACTGGAGGCGGATTTGATCCCGTGCTCACACTGTTTGATGGCAATGGCCAATTTCTAGCATTCAATGATGATGACACCTCCGGTACTGTCGCGGAAGATACGCAGACGGGGCAAGGATATGACAGCCTGTTGAACTTGATACTAGCTGCCGGTAATTACACCGTCGCCCTGACACAGTTCGGCAATTTTACCAACAGCGCCAACCTAGCGGATGGGTTTAGCCAAGAGGGCAATGGTAACTTTACCAGCAGTTTCTCACGATGTACCACTAATATTTCATTTTGCGACTTTACGGGTAACCTCCGCACTAATCAATGGGCCTTTGATGCTCTGGGGGTTCGGCCTCTACTGGAAGCTGATGAGGATATCCCTGACGAACCTGTTATTCCTATGCCTAATGAGCCCGGCGATGAAGTGGCTCAGGTGCCTGAGCCCACAGCCACGGTGGCAATCGCCTTAGCCGGTATGCTGGCCATGGCAAAACGTCGTCGCAACAAGTAAGTCTGGATTGATCGCCGATATGATTTCATCCTGCTTGCACGTGTGCCTGACGCTGTGACCACCAGGCAAAGGCTCCGCTGACTACAAACATCAATAGGGAATAAATGGCAGCAGGAATAGCCATGGTGGGATTATTGAGCAATGTGGCAGCGCTAGCGATCGCAATGGCCAATGTCCCATTCTGAATGCCAACTTCAACGGTAATGGCAGTGGCGCTACGGCTGTCTAGTTTGGCTAGAGTTGCGATCGCATATCCCAAGACCATGGTGATCACCATCAGAGTAAATGTCACACCGCCCGCCTGCCAGAAAAAGCCCGCCACATTAGCCCGTTCTTTGACCAGTAGACCGACAATAATCAGTCCTAAGAAAAACAAGGACAACCATTTCACCCAAGGCTCCACCTTAGCCGCAAATCTGGGTGCTTTGTTGTGCAACACCATACCCAAAGAGACCGGAATCAACGTAATCACCGCAATTTGAACCACAGTGGTCACCAAGGGTAGCCGCAATGCAGCGTCAGCCCCCATAAATAGCCCCATAGCCAGGTTAACCACTAGGGGAATGGTAAATACCGTTACCACACTGCTAATGGCTGTCAGGGTAATAGACAGAGCAACATTCCCCTTTGCCAAATAGGTAATCAAATTAGAGGTAGGCCCACCAGGACAGGCTGCCAAAATCATCACCCCAACAGCTAGCTCTGCACTGAGGGGAAAGATACTAGCCAACAGTAAACCAACCAAGGGCAGCACAATAAGCTGGGCCACCAGACCTAAGATCACCCCTTTGGGCTCTACTAAAATCCGCTTAAAGTCAGCTATGGTTAGCCCTAAACCCATGCCCAGCATAATGATAAATAGGGCCAGGGGTAGAAAAACGGCGGTTAAGAAACTTGATTCCATGGAGCGCTAAACTAGCAGTTGCAACACTCCCGCTAGTTTACAGCAACATAATTGCAGCCCATTGACTTTAAGAGTCGCTGGGATTGACAGCTGCAATCTAGACAGACAGCAAGACTTCATACTAGGGAAGCGCACTAATAAACCGCTCACACCGCTTAGGCAAACAGACAGCGTTTCTCAACGCAGTCTGTTCCACTTCAGACCCATGGGATTAAATATTTCTAGCTGCTTGAGTAGCTTTTAGACTTCAACTACAGCTTCGAGAAGGGGCTGTAATTGCTGCGTTGTCGATGGTGCCGCCAACCTGATTACCTTGAACCATTTCAGCAAAGCCACCAGCAAATTGAGCATTGCTAAGATCATATTTTGGACCTTGATTATTTGCCATCGTGGTTAAAACTCCCATTAATGTTGCTTTTTCTTGTCGCTCCGCTGCAATCAGACGTTGAATTTCAGCTAACTGTTGTTGTCCCTGTAAACGTAATTGCCTCTCATACTGAACTTCTAGAGCTCTTAATCGATTCTCATAAAACTGTTTTGCATCTTCTTCAACAGCTAACTTACCGGCATCCTCAGAAACTTCTAAACGGACGACAAAGGCACCAGCTTGTTTCCTTTCAATCGCTTGAATCACCAGATTTTGGTCAGAGTACTGACGGCGAAGTTCTTGGAATGATTCAAAAAAGGCTTGCCAGTCAATACCATCTTGAAAAATCAGATCAACAGTATCTATGGCCTGTTGGAAGAGAGCTGTAAATTCCCCAGGCTTAAATGCCCCTTTCCTAGGACGACGCTCTTTTTGATTAGCTTTGAGATAGACAAATTCACAAATCGCTCCGTCAAATCTGGTATCGCTATTGATATTCCAGTCTTGTATGCGGGCTCCCGTGAATACAACGTTTTCAAATCTTGTTCCTAAAGCTTGAGTATGAAACATAGTTACCCCACTCAAGTTAGATCGACTCAAGTTAGCAAACCGAAAATCAGTCTCTATAACATTGGCTTGAATAAGATTTGCACCATCTAGGTTGGCTCCCTGGAAATGCGCAAGACTCAAATCAGCCTTATTAAAATCAACATTTCTGAGTTGAGAATCATTCAAGTTTGCACCCAGTAGGTTTACCTCTTGTAAACTGGCTCCACTTAAATTTGCTCTAATTAAGTTGGCATCGCGTAAACGAGCTCGGCTCAAATCAGCATTCGTTAAGTCAGCTAGAACTAAATTGGCTTTCCACAGATCGACACCAGCTAAGTTAGCACCTGTCAGATTAGCTTGGGATAGGTTCACTCCCTGCAGATTCTTCCTATCAAATTCAAGGTTCGTGAGATCAGGCCTAACAAGCACATTTTGTTGTCGCCATTTATTCCACAACAAGGCACCCTGATTGAGTCTGAATAAATGCTCTGGATTCGCCACTTCAATTTTCTAGTTCACTCTTCAAAATTGTGCCCTGATGATGAACAGAATTCTATGGAGTTCCTCAAAACATATAGTCTGACATTATGCTTGCTAAGTGTTTAGCAACCCAAATCTCTACTATGGCACTATGTATCTGCATACAGCTTTTTACTTACTCCACAGCCAATGAAACCCGCTTGCCACCAATCCCTCGTAAGTCTGCTAGCAATTTCGCCACATCGGCATAGGGTAACGTGCGATCTGCTTTGAGCATGACAAAGCCGTCTGGATTTTCTGCAAAATAGCTTTGAATAATGGGAGCCAGTGCTGGAATCGTCAGGGACTCATCTTCATAAACTGTCTGGCCATCTTCTCGTAGACCAATCACCAGCGGCTCAGTTTTTTCAACGACGTCTTCATCTACACCCGAGACCGCCTGGGGTAAACTCACACCAAAAATCTGGACACCGCTCAACTCCATGGAGATGATGACAAAGAATGTGAGCACCGTCATCAACACATCCATCATTGGTACCAGATTCACCTCGGGTATGCCTGAATTTTGATGTCGAGATTTTAATCCCATGGCTCATTATTCCTCGTCATCCTCTAATGCTAGGGAAACTCGATCCCCACCCACTGCTCGCATCTCTCCTAGAAACTGCATCACATTCTCATAGGGCAGCGTCTGGTCAGGCACTAGGTAAACGGTCTTATCAGGGTTTTCTTCTAGATAGCCTGCGATCTCTATAGCTAGAGCCTCTCCCTCTAGGGGTTGCCCATTTAGTAACGTTCGCTGATCAGCATCCATTTCCACAATAAAAATGTCCTCAATGGCGGGCAACTGGTCTGGAGGAATCTCCTCGGTCTGCTCCGGCGGTAGCTCCACTTCGATTAGCTGCTCGCTGCCCAAAGAAACAGCAACCACGACAAAAAATGCCAGCACACCCATCATGACAGTGAGCATCGGTACTAAATCAATGTGGGGAATTTTACTTTCTGTACGTTTACCTATGGGCATAAATCAAAGGTAGGGGGTTAACTTCGACTCCGCTCAGTCAACAGGTTTTGTGAAATAGTTGTTTTTACTTATATGCAGCTGAAATCGAGGATTCTTCAGCCGCATGGCCATTTTCTGACGCGAGTAAAGCGGGCTCATACCAAGATTGCCGATAGATTAGCTCTAACTCATTTCCGGCTTCTGAAAAGTAGTCGGCCTGCTGACTCTGGAGCGTCACCAGCACCCGTAGCACTAGCAACGCTAAAATGGCGACCACCATGCCCGCTGCCGTGGTAATCAGCGCTTCGCCGATACCGGCAGCGGCTTGACTGGCACCTTCACCGCCGCCGCTGCCGCCGCCGATATCTAAGCTGTAAAATGTGGCAATTAGACCGGTAACAGTACCTAAAAGACCCAGCAATGGAGAAATCGCTACGATAGTCTCTAAAAGCTTTTCACCCTTACGCATTTTGACAAATTCACGATCCGCCGCTGTTTCCATAGCTAGGCGGAAGGTTTCAGGAGAGGCATTGCGCAACCGTAACGGGGCAAAGAGAAATCGGCCAATGGGGGTATCACTATGCTGATTTGCGATCGCAGCCGCCTCATTCAAATCTCGCGGTGCTGCCGCCAATACATCGCTAACGATTTTGCCCTCACGGCGCAGTAGGTCAGACCAAAAGCGGGTGCGCTCTAGAGCACATGAAATCGTTAGCACCGAAGCCCCAACAATGGGCACCATTACCGGACCGCCCTTAGCCAGAAAGTCAAATACAGTTGCCATCGCCTATCTCCTCGGTTACGTTTAACTATCAGATCAGACCAAAAGCCTGCCAATGCCGAACAAAAAGCTGGGTTTACCGCTTTAGATACTTAAGCTCTACGGTGATTCCTCTGCATCAGCCTCCTCTTCTGTATTCGCCACTGTATCCGCCGGACCTGTTGGATTAGCTGATGCCGTAGTATCCGGTGTTTCCCCGGCCGCTGCCTCGCTGCTGGCCCCTGTTCCACTGGCCGCCGTTCCCTGGCCTGCAGGCACAGCTCCAATCAAGATTTCCTGCCATTCCAAATTGTGAGTGCCGTTGACATTAACGAGCACTGACTCAACTCGCCCCGTGGCCACAGTCCCGGCCCCGACAACATCACATTCAAAGGAATCACCCCGCTTATTCACACGATAGGTATCCCGACAGTCAATGGCCAGACTTTTGCCAACAGCGTCTCTCATCTCTGCCTGGATTTTTTCCTCCAGGGAGGCCAAATTGATCAGTACCTTAGAGCTAGGCACATCCCAAGCCAACGTACCTTGGTCATCCTGCTGAATCACATTGATGGTGAACTGGCCGCCGTCCGGTAGCTCTCCCACGCAGCGAAAGTAAGCCTCAGCCTGTTTCACCACACGATTCGGGCAGATTACATCCTTAAGGGCAAGCCGCCGCCCCTGGCGCTCAATATCATCCTGGATGTCAGCCTCTATCCGAGACATGTTTAGATACTGTGCACAGCCGCTGAGGAAAACTAGCCCCATCAGCGTCCCCAATCGAACAATGGCGACCATTCTGCGATTACGAAAAAAGTTAATCAAGATTCACTATAACGGCGTTCCCTAGATACCAGATAAAGGACCGGTTAAGGGAACAGGATTATTGTGGGGACGTTCCATGGAACGTCCCCACAATAATGGGTCATGGAACATCCTCACACAAACCTAGCCCTTCATCTGCCGCACCAGATGTTGCAATTCGGGCAAAATGAGCGCCTCCATGGCTAAGGCAACTGCATTGCTCGACCCTGGTAATAAGAAAAGCAATGTGGATTTATACACCCCAGCAGTAGCCCTAGAAGCCATAGCCCTAGCACCAATTTCAGCATAGCTAAGCTGACGAAAAATTTCGCCAAAGCCAGGGATTTCTTTGTCTAATAGGTTTGCGATCGCATCATAGGTGGTGTCTCTTGGTGCTATGCCGGTGCCGCCATTACAGATAATGACATCCACCGTTGAGACCAACCGCCGAACTAAGCCAGAAATCTGATCGGGCTCATCTTTAACCAAGCGATAAGCCTCTAATCGATGTCCCGCTGCTCGTAGTTTCGATTTAATCAGCTGGCCGCTCTTATCAGTATCAACGGTACGGGTATCGCTTACCGTAATCACACCGCAGACAACCTGGAGAAAATCGCTATCGGGATGGGGAATCGCCATGGATGAAAAATTGCTGCTGACTTAGGGGATGAACCACTCGGTGAAATATGCTGAACAGTTCTCAAAGAATAGCCCCGATATTGGGGTTTGGGGGCCAAAAAATGGATAGCTTGGCAATTTCCCAAAGCATCCAGACCAAGCCCCTCAAAACTCAATAAACCCACAACGCTTTGACTAACTACTCTTGGTAAAGTCCAGACCGTTTTGCTCAGCATAGCGCTGCATAAAGCGCATAAATCGGTCCCATTCATCAACGCTTTTGAGAAGTATCCTGGCTTCTAAAGCAGCCGGTGCACCATTGATGAACTTGGCATTGACTTCGCGGCTGACCATTTCACCTTCCTCGTCCACTAAATAGAGGCCGGTCACCTCAAACCCTTCTTCCATTAGGGCTTTGGGCTCATCAAAATAGAATGTAGCAGTGCCGTCTGAACCATCCTTAGCACGGGTAAGCCGCACATCTGGAATAATTTCCTCAGCTACACCCCGAGCGAATTGGATTTCTGCCATTGCACTGTCCTCAAAAAAATTAGTAACTACCAGACTTTTGTTACAAAGCGTTACGCACTATCATCCCATCATACGAGTGTTGTTTAAAACACTCTTGAGATTTTTTTATGGCACGAACAAATTATTATTTTTTTTTACTTCTATGATTCCAATACTACAACCCGATACGGTGACACGATGGGCGGCATCCGTTTCTGCAACACCAGTCCCTGGTAAACCATCGCAGCAACTTCCCCACAGGTGGCAACCTGATTGGGGGCTAGCATTTCCAAATTGGGATAATTGAAAACCAGACCTAGTTTTGTCGCGGTTGCGATCGCGCCCACGGCATAGCGCGGCACCTGATCTTCGTCCTGATAGTAAGTGAGCACTCCAGCAGTGCTCTTTACCTTCAGTTGCAGCCCACTGATCAAAGCTAACAGCACCTGAATTTTGAGAATGGGCTGATCGGGAGCAAAGGTGTAATCAGGAAACCCCGATAGAAATTTGGCTCGATAGGCCCGATGAATCGCTTTAGCGGCCCAATGGGAAGAGGGCACATCGCGAAAAGCTACGGGATAACGTTGGGGCTCGGGGTCAAAAGCAGCAATCACTAAGCTGGCAAACTGGGCCCTGGTCATGGGGGTATCGGGTTGTTGGGCTCTGGCGGCAGCCATTAGATTTTGGGCCATCAGCGGTTGCCAAAAATCATCGGTCCAGTGGTCAACGACCGCTGCATTGGCTGCACCCACAGTGGTACCACTAGACCGGTTACTAGACCGAGATCGGACAATAAACGGAGATACCAGGGGCTGCATTCGCCCCAAATTGACTAAACACTGATAAACCAGAGCCGTGGTCTCAGACCGGGTGATCGGCTGCATGGGCCGCAGCTGGGCAATATCTGGATAGTTGACCACAATGCCACGGCGGGTGGCGATGGCTACTTCCTCCACAGCATAGGGAGGAACCTGGGCACGATCGTCATACACCCCTAGCTCTGAAGCTTGCCCTTCTCCCAGGCGCAACCCGTTGATCAACGCTACTAATGCCTGTCCTCGGGTCATGGGGTCATTGGGTCGAAACGTACCGTCTGGAAACCCAGCGATAAACCCCTGGGCCTGGGCTTGATAAATCACTGGGCGCGCCCAAAAACCCGATGGCACATCTCGAAACGGTTTAAATCGACGACTGTTGCCGCTAGTGGTCGGAAACGTAGCCATGACCAAGGCTGCAAACTGAGCCCTGGTAACCAGTACATCGGGCCGAAATGAACCATCAAAAAACCCCTTGATCAGGTCAGCCTCGGCCATAGCATCAATAAATGGGGCAGCCCAGTGTCCCACCACATCACCAAAACGGCTGTTGAGATTGAGCGGCGGCGGTGTGGGTGTTTTGGGTTGGGCGGGGGCAGGTTCGGGTTTAACTCGCCCCAATAGCAGGGCCGGAACTGCCACCGGATCCGGCAGTTCACTGGCCACATAGCGAATGGAGCCAGTAACTCGGTTGGGGTTGATCTGATTGCCTGCGGTGACAATGGAGCGGCGACTGTCGTTGCGCACGTCCCACTGGCCATTGTCTTGAAACTGATTGCCACCGAGATCCTGGCTTTGCCCCAGATCGGGCTGCGCTGTCTCTTGGACCCACAGCCCCGATGTCTGGTTACGACGTACTCGGTTTTGGCGCAACACAGGACGAGTGGCACGGGATAGGACAATGCCCGCCCTGTTTTCGACAACGTCATTGTCAATGATCAAGGGGGCCGCTTGGTCGCTAATGGCAATGCCATAGCTAGTCTGCACAAACCGGTTTTGCCGTACCTCCCCCTTGGAACGACGGGCCATAAACAAACCGCTGGCCTGATTACCCGAGAATTCATTGTCTAGGATCACCGGCAGGGCATCTCCGGTGACAAACACGCCGTCGCGGCCACAGCTAATAAACCGACACTGAGTCAGCAGTGCGGCCCCCTGCTCTAGCCAAATACCAATTCCCTGGGATTGAGGATTGGTGATCGTCACATTGCGTAACTGGGCACGATCCTTTAGCTGCAGCGTCACTGACTGCTGCCCCACATCGTTTGTAGCCAGTAAGCCACCACCACGAATGGTAACGGTCCCCCCTAATCCCACCACCGTTATCCCCGAGGGCACAGTCAGGGGAAAGGACTCACCACTGCCATAGGTACCGGTTTCTAACTGCACCGTTGTACCCGCTGTCGCTTGCCCCAGGGCCTGGGTTAAGGTTTTGAAAGGTGCTTGGCGAGTTCCTGTACCTTGAACCCGCCCCCTGGCACTATTGACATATAAAACAGAGGCAGTAGCTTGCACCATGGCAACTGGACAATAGCTCGACCCACTTAGGGTAAAGGTAAATGCAGACCGGTTGACAGTCCATTGATAATTCTGACTGAAAAATTTATCTTCGATGTCATCACGGGTACTGTCATCACAGGTTTAGTAATACTTTAGCCCCGCTAAAGAACACCACTATGCTTATCGGTATTGTTATAGCTAATGTTGCGATCTCACTACTCTGTTTCATCCTCACCTGGCGGATAGCTCAGATTAGTCGCCAAGTCACCCAGCTCAACCGTGATCTCAATCGCTGGGCAGTACTATTAGAACAAACTTTAGCGCAGCACACCCTTACCCTGACTGAGCAACGCACCCATCTGCACCAGTGGCAGCTGCTCCATTTACGATGGCAGCTACAGCAGCGAAGGCTATTACAAATTGCCAAATTTCTACGGCTAGTCTGGCGGATAATGGGCAAGCGTCGGTTGCCATAACCTCCCTGAACTTTCATCCAATTTCATCATTGGTATTCCCATGGCTCAACACGATTCTGACAACTTCATTGGCGGTCTGGTCACAGGCACAGCCATTGGTGCCGTCATCGGTCTCCTGATGGCCCCGCGCAGTGGCAAACATACCCGTAAAGTCATCAAAAAGTCAGCGGACGCCGTTCCTGATCTAATCGAAGACCTCTCCACTAGTTTGCAATTCCATGCGGACAAACTCTCCCACACCACACTGCAAAATTGGGACAGCACCCTAGACCGCCTCAAGGATGCCTTGATTGCAGGTCAAGCTGCCAGTCGCGCAGAATTTACCCAGACTGCCCACCACCACAAGCGTGACTAATCCCGTCATCTGGCTAGGCCTATCTATCCTCCTGCTGGCCGTCAGTCTAGCAGCGTTAGTTTGTGTTTCACTACCGGCGCTCATGGGTCTGGCTCGAGCCGCTCGCAGTGCCGAAAAGCTCTTTGATACCCTGGATCGAGAACTACCCCGCACCCTGGAAGCCATGCGCAATACGGGAGCTGATCTCAGTGGACTAGCCGACGACATGACCGATAGCGTTCATAGTGCTCGTAACATTGCCAAACAGATGGACCACAGCCTGTATGACGTGCGCCAGCAAGCTTACCAGGCAAAACGAACTACCCGCAGTGTGGCCGTTGGCTTTCGCGCCGCTTGGCGGGTGCTGACCAACCCCCATAAATCACGCCCTAAACGCCGCCCGCCAATTAAACCACCAGCCACAAAACCTAGGTCCACCCCGTCGCCGACTCCTCAAAGCCCTCCCCCGCCACCTGGCTCAACCGATACCCCCATCAACCAGCCAACTCCAACCGCCAATGATTGACGGAAACCTGTCTTCTTCTTTACATTAAAGATAGGTAAATAAGTGTAAACACCATGAGCACAGGCCCTAAGAATTGGTTGCAAACCTGCCTATGGGGAGGTTTTTTGATTTGTTGTATTGCTTTCATCTCAGGGATCACAGCGCCAGTTGCCCATGCTTACAACAACCCAGAGTTGCTGCCAGACGAGCCCACGATGGTCATTGATCTAGCAAAAATTCTGACCAATTCTGAGGAGGAATATCTGAACCAACATCTCCCCGAATTTGAGAGCGAGACCGGTTGGAAACTAAGGGTCCTCACCCAGTTTGATCAAACCCCGGGTCGGGCAGTAAAGGACTTTTGGGGCCTTGACGATAAAAGCATCATGCTAATCGCTGACCCACGGGGGGGCAATATCCTCAACTTTAGTGTGGGTGATTCAGTCTATGCCCTGCTGCCCCGTGTCTTTTGGATTGAGCTGCAAACTCGCTTTGGCAATCAATTTTTTGTGCGCGATCGCGGCGAAGATCAGGCCATTATGCAGGCTATTGCCTCCTTGGAAACCTGTCTGGAGCGGGGCGGCTGCTCAGTAGTTCCCGGTTTACCTAGGGAACAGTGGATTCTTACATTGATTACTTCGATTCTAGGGGGCATCATCTGCGGATTCGCAGCCCACCCCCGCAAAGAGGGTCAGATATTCTCATGGCAGTGGATGCTGATTTTCTCTCCCCTATGGGGCATGCTCTTTATCGCCTTTGGCATTGGCCCAGTCGTTACCCGCACCCAGGATTGGTTGCCCCTGACTCGCAACATTGCCGGTTTTGTCATCGGTGCACTCGTAGCATTCCTAAGCCCTGCCTTTACCAATTCATCTGCCAGCAGCAGCGGCGAGGCTTAATGAGTCTGGCTGTAACTGCGGGTTCCGGCTTCGCTCAGTCCGCAGTTGCAGTCATCAGAGGCACAGGCTAATACTTTACTCCTCTGTATCCTCCTCCGATTGAGTGTTACTGACATCCGCTCCTGGCAGGGGTTTAACTCGTCTTCCCTTGGGTAGCTCAATAAAGATGTCATAGCCGAGACTGCGCTCATCTTTGACCGTGGCAGTTACTCCTATGCTTTTAACAGCTGAGAAGATTGAACTCTCCGGCAGGGTGGGAAAAGGAGCGGTGCCTTGGAAGTCGTGGACGCGCTCAAGGTCAATAAAAAAGTATCCACTATGTTCCTGGGGAGATATATCCAATAGCGTTTGAAACGCTTGATTGGCCTTAAGGGATCTGCGAGGACTGGGTGCGATCTCATCTAGAACGTCTGCCCCCACCCCAAAAAAAGTTACATCATCAGCCAGCCAGCCATGGCCCATGGCAATTCCACCGTAGTAAGACACGAACCGGCTGGTGGGCAGCGCAGCCGTCTGTGACGGCTGCACTTCAAAACGAAAACGACTGGTCATCACTTCATCCAGCTGCGTCCAGGTTGCCTCTGCAGCTTCGCGATCGCTCACCTCTGCCATCAATACCAGCTGCCCCATAGGTGCTGCCGCTAAATCTACATTGGCCTCCTCCGCTGGCGGCAGGAGAGCAAAGGTTACCTCCCTACCCAACCACGGTAAAATATCATTTTCAAAATCCAGACCAGTCTGCGTTTTTAGCCCATTGGTCAAGGCGGCTGGTGAAATCGGCAGCAGCGCCGTTAGCTGCTCCGCCTCCCTCAGGGCTTGCCACAGTGGGTCAATGCTGCCAGTAGACAGCAACATTACAGTAGACTCCGGTAACCGTTCAGGGGTCCAAGAACGTGCATTCGCCATATCGCCATAGACAGGCTGATCTTCAGGGCCAAGCCACGTCGACGCTGCCATATCTAACCCATTGGGTAAAAAATCGACGGCGGCTACCAAGCCATTAATCCCTGGTAGAGCATCACTACCGACCAATACCGACGATGCCTTAGGAACATTTACATATAGTTGCACCAGCGAAGAAGGCATTTGTACATGCTTGATGGCCTGGCGATAGGCATTGCTATCGGCCATGGAGCCTTCGCCATCAAAGCTATCAATCACCGCCTCAATGCCGCTGGCTCCAGAGGCTAGCACTAACCACTGACGGTCTAAAACAGCGCTCTCAAACGTTTCCCCTGTGGCTGTTTTGATGGATTGTATCTTGACGTCCCCATAGTCACGCCCCACCCAGGTGGCCGTATCCCGTGGTTGCGACAGCAGTTCCTGGGCCTTGAGGGGCTCTTCAATGGGAACCAGTAGAACCCGCTCGGTTGCTCCATCACCGCCCGCTGCAGGTAAAAAGGCTAAGGTTACCTGATCGCCAATCCACGGTTGAATGTCGGTTCTAAAGCGATAACCATTGGCACTGAGGATGCGATCGCGCCAAGTTACTAGCAATCGATCCAAACTCTTTTGGGACTCAGGTGTACCCAACTGTCGTAGTCGGGTCCATTGGTTTTCATCAGTCGCCAGGGTAAGGGTCACCAGCGCATTATCCGGCACAAGCTCCATCCCCACAGGTAGCTTAGCCGTTGTCGCTAGGCGCTGACGAAGACCAAAGTAGGCCGCTGCTCCCCCCAACACCAATAAAATCGCTGTACTAACAGTGACTAGCAGGGGAGGTCGTTGCTTGAGAACCATAGGCGCGAGCAAGAAACCACGCCTGCTAATCTAGCACCGGTTTAACCCATCCAACCCAAATGTAAAGACGTTCTATGGGTATAGAGACATTACCCTACCCCCATATAGTTTTCACAGAACCATCCACTAATCCTAATCGGCAGCATCACTATCCGCGCCTGACTTTTTGCGTCGCGTTGTAGACTTGCTTTTTGCAGCTGTGGACTTTTTCGCAGCGGCTGCACCACTTTTTTTCGCAGTATTGGACTTTTTGGTCGTTGATTTCGCTGTGGACTTGCGGGTAGTCGACTTCTTAGCCGCTGATTTTTTACGGGTCGTTTTTTTCTTGGTAGTTGCCTTAGCCGCAATAATCTCTAAAGCTTCTTCCAAAGTAACATCTTCTACCTTCTTACCCTCCGGCAGAGAGGCATTGACTTTTTCATACTTGATATAGGGACCGTAGGGACCATCGTAAATATTGATGGGCGCTTCAGATTCAGGATGTTGACCCAGCTCCCGTAACGGCTTCGCTGCCTTACGACCACGACCACGCTTAGGCTGAGCTAAGAGCTCTAGCGCCCGCTCCAAGGTCACCTGAAGGACATCATCATCCCCTTTCAAGGAACGATAGTCCTTCCCATCCTTCCCCTGGTCATGGACCACATAGGGGCCAAAGCGACCTAAACTAGCCTTAATCTTAGCCCCTGTATCTGGATGCATTCCAAGCAATCGAGGTAAGGATAAAAGGCCCACAGCCATCTCTAAATCCACCGACTCGCGGGTCACCCCCTTAGGCAAAGATACCTGCTTGGGTTTTGGGTTTTCTTCAGTCTTGTCACCAAGACGTACATAGGGACCATAGGGACCAATTAGCGCATAAATTGGCTCACCAGTCTCTGGATGCAGCCCCAGCTTTTCTGGACCTTCCGTTTTCTGTTTGAGCAGCACCTGCACCTGGTCATCATTGAGGTCTGCAGGACTCACATCCAGCGGAATAGATGCGCGTACGGTCTCACTTTCACGGCCCTCTTCCTCATTGATGGCCTCAATGTAGGGACCATACTTGCCAATCCGCACCTTAGCACTGAGATCAGATAGATCAACGGTACGGGCCTCAGCCGGGTCAATCTGGCTTTCACGCGCTTCTACCTGTCCTGACAAGCCCGCGTCACCGGAATAAAACTTTTTGAGATACGGCAGCCAGTCAGCTTCTCCAGTGGAGATATCGTCCAGGGTACGTTCCATCCGTGCTGTAAATTTGACATCTACCAAATCTGGAAAATGTTTATCTAGCAGTTCGGTGACCGCAAAGGCTGTAAATGTAGGCATCAAGCTGTTATTTAGCGGATGCACATACCCTCGGTCAATGATGGTACCAATGACTGACGCATAGGTACTGGGACGACCAATGCCTTCCTTTTCAAGGGTTTTAACCAGGGTGGCTTCGGTATAACGGGCAGGGGGCTTGGTTTCGTGACCGATGGGCTCTAACTCTGTGCAGCTAGGAGTATCCCCCACCTTAAGCACAGGCAGCGTTACTTCACGATCCTCAAGGGCAGCATTGGGGTCGTCCGACCCCTCCACATAGGCTCGGAAAAAGCCTGGAAAATCAATGCGCTTACCCGTGGCCTTAAAGAGAGCATCATCGACTTCAATACTGACAGTGATATGGGTTTGGCGAGCATTGGCCATCTGGCAGGCCACCGTGCGCTTCCAAATCAAATCGTATAGGCTGCGCTCCCGGTCTTTAAGCCCGGTCTCCTGAGGGGTGCGAAAAGTGCTACCGGCAGGACGAATCGCCTCGTGGGCTTCCTGTGCTCCCTTACTTTTGGTGGCATATTGACGGGGCTTGGGGCTGAGGTATTCCTGACCGTACTTTTGCTCTACACAGCTGCGGGCAGCCGTAATCGCCTGCTGAGAAAGGTTGACTGAATCCGTACGCATGTAGGTAATAAACCCTTTCTCATAGAGAGACTGAGCCGTACGCATGGTATCGCGGGCGGACAATCGCAGTTTACGGTTCGCCTCCTGCTGCAGTGTAGAAGTGGTAAAAGGTGGTGCCGGTTTGGGGCTAGAAGGGCGCTCTTCTAGATTAGAGACGGTCCAGATACTGACTTCTAGCCGCTGTTTCAACTCTTGCGCTTGGGTTTCATCCAACAGCACTACGTTGCGACCGGCTGCAATTTGCCCTGTATTCTCATCAAAGTCGCTCCCCGTAGCCACACGAGTCCCCCCTAGGCTTGTGAGCTTTGCTTCAAAGGGGTTATCAGACTGCTGAAGGGTCGCTTTCAAGTCCCAATAGGAGCCTTGTTTAAAGGCTCGACGATCCCGCTCTCGCTCCACTAGTAGCTTCACGGCCACGGACTGTACTCGACCGGCTGACAGCCCCCAGGCAATCTTTTTCCACAGCAAAGGGGATAAAGTATAACCCACTAGCCGATCTAAAATCCGTCGGGTTTCCTGAGCCCGTACTAGCTGATCATCGATATCACGACAGCTATCAAGGGCGGCTTGAATGGCATCTTCGGTAATTTCATGAAACACCATCCGCTTAGTGGGCACCTTGGGCTTTAGCAGCTGCAGCAGGTGCCAGCTAATGCTTTCTCCCTCACGATCTTCATCTGTAGCCAGGACCAGCTCATCTGCCTCTTTCAAGGCATCTTTGAGAGCCTTAACGATCTTTTTTTTATCCTTAGGAACCAGATACAGAGGCTCAAAATCAGCTTCGACATTGACCCCCAGCTGAGCCCATTTTTCGCCCTTTACACTGGCTGGAATTTCACTAGCCGACTTCGGCAAATCGCGAACATGCCCCATGGAAGCCTCCACACGGTAGCCTTTGGGCAAATAATTGCGAATTGTTTTTGCCTTTGTAGGTGACTCAACAATGACAAGGGTGGACATAGAACTGAACTGAAAGTAGTGGTCGGACTGTAATGTTCTAGAAAGTGACCAATGTCTGGGGTACAAAAAGCCAGCGACTCCCAAACCCTGCCTAGCGAAACGGCGTGGCCGTTTGATCCCTAAGCAGAATGCCCGAGAGGACAGTAATGGTGACGGTTTTCATTGGCTAACTATACATAACCACTGCATCTGCTCAGAATTTATCCGAGGTCAGCATTGGAGGGAGAGTGCCGAAAACCGTACCTGTTTTTGCTGGGTCCATAAAATGATCGCCTTTATATATCGATAGATCGAAATGGCGAATTTCGTCCACCTTATAACTGAAAAAGTCCCTTAATTCTTGGCTACTAGACCAAGGCTATAGGCAAGATCATGGGGTCAACGCTTAGCTTGTAATCGTTATTAGAGGACAAATTTAGCTAATTTTCACTGATTTTATCAACGCAATCTAGAAAAATTGGGAAAATAGCTGCCCCAATAGGGAGATGTAATTTTTTCATGGATCTACCGGGAGAATTTAATCTGATCCAAGAATTTACGCTAGGGAGCCTAAGATGAGCGAGAATACTAGGGTAAGATGCCAAATGGAAATACCTCACCACAGCACCAATGGACTTTGCAAGCCTCGCTGCTCAGTTAAATACGGGTAAGATTCTTCCTGAAGCAATTGTCATTTTGACAATTCTGCTCATTTTGGTTGGCGATTTGATTCAGGGGCGGTCGTCATCACGCTGGATCCCATACGCTGCTATCGGGGGCTGTTTAGCTGCCGTTGGTGCCCTGACTTTACAGTGGGAGCAGGGCAGCTCTGCTGCCTTTTTTGGAGAATTTAATGCCGATGCCCTCAGTATTGTCTTTCGAGGCATTATTGTCCTGTCAGCCGCAGTGACGGTCCCTATGTCGATTCGCTACGTAGAGCAGTCGGGTACGGCACTGGCTGAGTTTTTAGGGATTTTGCTCACAGCTACGCTAGGGGGCATGTTCCTGTCTGGTGCCGATGAGCTGGTAACT
>JBCCHX010000034.1:0-70247 GCA_039028535.1 Cyanobacteria bacterium P01_B01_bin.77 | reverse complement strand
CAAACTATGGCTACCGGTTGCTTTTGGCGCTTAGCACAACCTAACGCAAAAAAGGCTGCCGAGCGCTCATCTAAAATAGGTATGGTTTCGATATAGGGATGGCGAACAAGAGCTACAGTAAGTGGTGTCGATCTAGACCCAGGACAGATGACTGCTGTGGATAATCCTAACCGGTGCAGGGTTGTTGCTATGGCTGAGGCCCAGAGGGTGTTGGTATTGCGATAGTCCAGTAATGGTGTGCTCATGTTCGCCATCCCTATATCGAAACCATACCTATTTTAGATGAGCGCTCGGCAGCCTTTTTTGCGTTAGGTTGTGCTAAGCGCCAAAAGCAACCGGTAGCCATAGTTTGCACCTCCGGCACAGCGGGCGCTAACTTTTACCCAGCTGTGATCGAAGCCCAGGAAAGTCATGTTCCCTTACTGATATTCACCGCTGATCGCCCACCAGAAATGCGTGCTTGTGCATCAGGACAAACCATCGACCAGCAAAAACTGTTCAGTGGTTTCGTCAATTGGTACACCGAAATGGCTGTACCCACAGCAGACCAGCTAACCTATGCACGGCAAACCAGCATTCAGGGCTGGGAAAGAAGTCTATCCCCATCGCCTGGACCAGTCCATCTAAATTGTCCATTTAGAGATCCCTTAGCGCCTGTAACTAGCACTCCGACTCTACAACAGCTAGATGAATCGACTTTTTTTTCAGCTGTTGCTCCACCGATCCTAGGCCAGGCAAAAATTCAGCAACTGCCTTTGGACCTCTGGAAACAATGGTCTAATAATGAATACGGCATTATTGTGGCAGGCCCGGCTCAGCCTCAAGATCCTGATAACTATTGTCAGGCTGTCGCCTGCCTATCGCGATCGCTAAACTGGCCAGTACTAGCAGAAGGGCTTTCACCCCTGCGTAACTACCAGTCCCTCAATCCGTATTTGATTAGCACCTATGACAGCTTATTACGCAACGCTGCCAATGCCGAGTCGTTGATTCCAAAGCAAGTCATCCAGCTAGGTCCACTGCCCACCAGTAAAGTCTTACGCCAATGGCTACAAAAATATCAACCCCAGACTTGGCAAGTCACCCCCTACCCTCTCAACGTCGATCCTCTACATGGAAAAACTCGGCTGATAGAGTCCTCTGTGGAAAACCTTGGTGTAATTATCCCCTCAATAGCAACCGCCACAACGCAAGGTTTCACGCAGAAAACCGTTACCCAGTACTGTCAACACTGGCTTGACCATGAACAACATCTCAGCCAAAAACTAGCTCGTTGCATGGAGGAAACCCAAATACCATTCGAAGGTAAAATCTCATGGTTGCTCCCACGGCATCTACCTAAAGAGACCGCAATAGTAATTGCAAACAGTATGCCTGTGCGTGATATTGAGTCCTTTTGGCAACTCAACGATCGAAATATCCGACCCTACTTTAATCGAGGTGCTAATGGCATTGATGGCACCTTATCGACAGCGATGGGGATCGCCCACGGATATAACCATACTCTTTTACTCACAGGTGATCTCGCTTTTCTCCATGATACCAACGGGCTCCTCAATCATCGCTATCTTCGGGGCTCTCTCACCGTTATTGTCATTAACAATCAGGGAGGTGGAATTTTTGAAATGTTACCCATTACAGACTTTGATCCTCCTTTTGAGGAATATTTTGCTACCCCTCAATCTGTCAATATTGCGGAACTATGCGCAGCCTACGGCATTAAACACGCTCTGGTTAAAAACTGGGACAGCCTGATCGAGTTTCTCCAAGAACAGCCATCAGAAATACTCTCAAACCTACGAGTGCTCGAGTTTTGCACCAATCGAAAAGCAGATGCTCAATGGCGAAAAACAAAACTCGCCGCTTTAGGGTTTGAAACTGTCAGGAGCAAATAAATATGAAAGCCATTTGGTATGAACAGCCAGGTAACGCAGCAGACGTGCTGAACTATGGCGAGATGGAACAACCAGAACCAGGGGCTGGTGAGGTGCGCGTTAAGGTTCACGTGTCCGGCATTAACCCCTCCGACACTAAGTTTCGCAGCGGCTGGATGGGTCTCAAACAACCCTATCCAAAAACTATTCCCCACAATGATGGTGCCGGGGTGATTGATGCTGTCGGTGAAGGTGTGGCATCTGAGCGCATGGGAGAGCGGGTATGGATCTATGAAGCCCAGCGAGGTTCGGCATTTGGTACAGCGGCAGACTCTGTGGTGGTGCCAGCCCACAAAGCGGTGACGATGCCAGCAAACCTGGATTTTGCAGCGGCAGCCAGTCTAGGTGTACCTGCGATGACGGCTCACTTTTCTGTATTTAGTGACGGGCCGATTGATAAAAAGACAGTCCTCGTCCATGGGGGAGCCGGTGCTGTCGGAGTCTATGCTATCCAACTAGCCAAATGGGGTGGGGCAAAAACAGTTTTAGCTACGGTGAGCAGTGAGGAAAAGGCTGCGATCGCAATACAGATGGGGGCCGACCATGTAATTAATTATCGGCAGGAAGATGTGGTAGCGCGGGTAAGGGAATTGATTGGAAAACGGGGATGCGATCGCATTGTCGACGTCGCCCTGGCCGCCAACATTAACATCAACACCAAACTCGTTGCCCGCAATGGGGTAATTGCCACCTATGAGTCAGGCAATGCCCCTACTGTAGAGATTCCCTTTTACGAGCTGCTCTATAAAAATGCGGCTCTACGCACAGTATTGGTCTACGCCATGGACGATAAAGCCCACGCTGCTGCTGCACGAGACATTAATCGGGCCATCACCGACGGTGCGATTCAGCATCTGATTGCGGCTCGCTACCCCCTCAGTGACACTGCAGCTGCCCATGACGCTGTGGATAGCGGCAATCTGATTGGAAAAGTTGTTATTGATGTTATTTGAGTTGGCTACTCAATCCCTGGAATTTTGGGAATCTCTACCTTGAGACCATCAAGAAACGCCTGCAGACGGCGAGGATGTCCGAACAATAAGACCACATAGATGGTGAGCTTTGGGGTACGCCATGGAAGCAAAAGCTCACCTATGGAATGTCTGTACGGCAATGAGTAGGCCCTATTTAAATTCTCATTCCTAAGCCTTTTGTAAGATAGACACCTCAAATGATTGTAAATTGTCTGCAAGGTCAATCTGTTTCCCGGTGTCATAGTGAGTGGATAATAGCACCGTCCAATTCTCTGGATTAATAGTGATATCTCTCTCAAATGGCTGCTCATAGGAAAAATTAATGGCAACTAACACTGTTTCGGTTGCTGTTTCCCGTAGGTAAGCCATATGCTCATGGGGATAATTAACCAGGGTGCGCCAGCTTCCCCGACGGAGTGCTTCACTTTGTTTACGTATCCGCAATAGCTGACGATAAAAGTTAAGAATTGAATCAGATTGTTGTAAAGCTGTCTCTACATTTAGTTTCGGGTAGTTAGAATTAATAGGCAGCCAGGGCTCAATATCTTGACCAAAGCTAAATCCTGCCTGGGGAGAACTGTCCCATTGCATGGGGGTACGGGCACCATCACGAGCAGGTGGGGTATCCCCTGTCTCACTTTGAGCCACAGCACGATCTTGTAGTTTATCTTCAGGAATATCGGTGTTATCCACCATCCCTAATTCTTGACCATAGTAAAGCAGGGGCGTACCGCGCACAGTTAACAACAATGTGGCAGCAGCTTTGGCAATTGATTCGGAATCAACACACAAACTGCACTCAATCCAGCGAGAAAGGTGTCGGGGAATATCATGGTTATCTAGAAAGTAACAGGGCCAGGCACCGGGCTGTACAGTAATTTCGTTTTTCTCAATTTCCCGTTGCAGATAGCCTGGATACCAGGGACTAAAGGGAAATTCAAACGTAATGGCCAGATGTAGTTCGTCATTATTAACACCGTGAAAAATAACGGAGTCGTAAAGACGATTATCAATAAACGTTTCACCAATCAGAACACGATCGTCATATTCCTCTAATACTGCTCGAATTTCACGAATAATTTGATGATTGGCTGGCAGATTTTTGTCATAAAGATGATGATAGTTGTTGTAATTGTTTTTATCCGTAGCCTCATACCTGAGTGGGTTGTCGCGAAAGTAAGGGTCTTTACTGTAAACACTAGACGCATCCAGCCTAAAGCCATCCACCCCGCGATCTAGCCAAAATCGTACAATATCGTATACGGCAGCACGTACATCGGGATTTTTCCAGTTAAGATCGGGCTGATTTTCATTAAAGGAGTGATAGTAAAACTGATCGCGCGCTTCACAATGGGTCCAGCCGGTGCCACCAAAGTAAGACTGCCAGTTATTTGGTAGCTCTTGACCTTCAAACGGCGTTTGCCAGAGATACCAATCCGCTTTGGGATTGTCTTGACTAGAACAGGACTCTAAAAACCAGGGATGCTGATTAGATGTGTGGTTAACCACCAGATCCAGAATGATTTTGATACCGCGCTGATGAGCTTTAGTGAGTAACTCATCAAAGTCTTCTAAACTACCAAATGTTGGACAAATATCTTTGTAATCAGCGATATCATAACCATTGTCCACCATGGGTGATTTATTGATGGGGGAGAGCCAAATAGCATCTATACCCAAGGATGTGGAACTATCTAGATTGCCATCGTTAAGATAGTCAAGGCGTTTAATAATGCCGCGCAAATCGCCAGTACCGTCTTGATTGCCATCGGCGTAGGTTAGCGGATAAATCTGGTAGATAACCCCCTCTTCCCACCACTTCAGGGACTGGGCCGGTCTGGATTTATCCATGGGAGGACTCCGCACGATAGCTGACTGCTAAGGCAGTATAGCGATTAAGTGTTCTGTTTTACATTTAGTGATTATTTTGCAAAAGCTCTTGCGAATCCTTGGTTTCTCTACAAGTTTATTTACAAACCTTTTGGTACCCAAGACAATAATAAGATCCCCCTTGGAGTGATATCAACTTGCTAGCTTGGCTACCTCAACTTAGACGCGAGATATGGATTTTAGCAACCGGACAGCTGCTGTTGTACATTGGCCAAGGCTTTACCCTGGTCTATGCATCGATTTACTTTGTCAATGCCCTAGGCTTTTCACCCACCCAGGTCGGATTAGCCCTGAGCAGCAGCGGATTTGCTGGTATTGCCGGACGATTTTGGTCAGGCTATGCAATCGATTCTGAGTTCTGGGGGCGTCGCGGTACCCTAATGCTGTCGGCAACCATTACGGCCCTGGGCTGTTTTTTTCTGGCGTTTGCTAATACCTTTTCTTTACTGGTTGCTGGCAACTTCTTGCTAGGCTTGGGCGTAAGTCTGTACTGGCCAGCAAATTTATCTATTACCACCGATCTCACTACAACAGAAAATCGTACAGAAGCCTTTGCCCTAACCCGACTGGTAGATAATTTAGGATTAGCCTTAGGGGCCTTGCTAGCCGGACAGTATGTGGCTATGTCCGGTAACTATAGTGTCTTATTTATTCTCAAAGGACTGACCTATTTTCTGTTTGCTGGGGTGATTTATGTCGCCATCGAAGAAACGCAGCAGCCCCAGACAGAAGCACGCAACTTGTGGGAGGACTGGTGGCAGGCTTTGCGCGATCGCAACTTGCTTACCTACCTCAGCGCCAACATCATCTTCACCATCTACGCCGCCCAGCACACCAGCACCCTGCCCTTATATCTCGCTAACTTTATTCCCCACGGCAACACAGACACCGGCTTTTCAGAACAATGGATCAGCTACTTCTTTGTGTGGCAGGTGGTCCTAAAAATTGTTTTCCAGCTCCCCATCACCCGTCTGGTCAAAGCCATCAACCACGTTTCCATTTTGCTCGTTGCCCTCACCATCTGGAGCAGTGCCTTCTTTCTCCTCTGGCTCATCGGCGTCGCCACCACCGGCACGCTGCTTATCACCATCGGTGCCTTTAGCCTCATGGCCCTAGCCGAGATCCTATACTCTCCAGCCGGCATTTCCCTCCTCGGTGAAATGTCACCCCCAAACTTACGGGGCATCTATTTCTCCCTAGAATCCCAATGCTGGTCCATCGGCTTTACCATCGGCCCGGCCCTCGGTGGCTGGGCCCTGGACCATCCAGACACAGTCGGCAACAACCTTTGGCTCTACCTAATCACCGGAGGCTTCATCTCCAGTCTCATTTTGGCACTACTAAAACAACAAATGACAATCGAAAATAAACCTGATCTTGCAGCTGATGGCCTTTGAAAAGCTCACCCTAATGCGCCAACCGCTCCAAACTCGCCCTCATCACCCCATTACTCTGCCCCGACACCGAAAACACCAACGCCTCCCCATACACCCGCTGGGCCGGATGCCCCACAAAATTCGCCGCCCCCCGCGACACAATCACCGCTCCATGGCCACAGCGCACCGCCAAATCAATCGCCCAGGCCCGTAACCGCAACCGCTCCACCGAAGGATTCCCCAACGTTTCGTAGGTCTCCTTTCGACAGCGCGCCACCTCATCATTTAATCTCTCGTACGCCTCGTTAATCTCAGAAAACCCGGACGCCTTTTTTAAAATATCCAACCCCCCCCGAGCACAGCCCAGGGCAAAGAAATTATGGGTGAGCGGGTATCCCCCATCAACCTGTTGCATCCACCCAGCCGGTTTAATGTCTAAAACCAATTTCTCCGGGGCCAACCAATCCTGTAGCGTCGCCGTTACCGTTTGCGTTGAGCCCAAAGCCGATAGCGCCATCGGCTCACTAAACCCAAGTGCCCCCTCCACCGCCTGCAACGGAGCTAGCACAAACACCGCTCGCCCATCCGGTAGCTGCGCCGCCAGCATCCAATGGTCAAAAATGCCAAGCCCCGTAATCCAAGGTACTGTGCCATTAAACACATAGCCACCTGCCACCTTTTTGGCCATTATCGGCTGCTGTGGCCGCCGCAGATGGGAAAAGCCCACACCCAGACCAATTTTGCCTGCGATCGCATCCCTTAAATATTTCTCCTTTAACTCCAGATTGTCAGAGTTTGATAACTCCTGAACACATCGCTGATGCTGACTTTGCAAAAATACCAGCGCCCCAGAGTACCGCGCCAGCTGCTCAGTGTAGTGATACATTGCCCGAGAGTCCCAGTTCTGACCACCCCACTCCGGCGCAGCCTTTAAACCCAGCAAGTTGTGCTGCCCCAGCTGCTGAAATGCCCGGTGTAATGCATGAGGATCTCGATCTAACTGAGCTGCCTGAGGTGCAATGATGGTTTGGAACAGACAATCAAGGTCGCTGGCTTGTGGGCTGATGACAGATGCACTCATTCAGGATTGGGTTAACGGCCTCTTCCAATGTAACTAACGGCTCCTCTTATTCTTATAGGTTTGCTCTCGTAATTAAGGATACTAGTGATCGCTAGTATCCTTAGAAAGAAAAAGCTATATATAGATTTTCTCCGACCTGAGCATTGCCCTAGACAAAATCGAATGTTCGAAGCAGTTAGTCTTCTCTATGAACTCAATCAAGGTTGAGTTCTTCTACATCCACTGCCCCTAAGTCTTTAAGATTAATCCGCATCACAGGATCAATGCCTGTAATACCTTTGATTTGCATATTTTCATAGGGCCGTGGAGGTTTAATTTGTCTACGTACCCCAGTAAAGATATTGATAATGTGGATAGCATCACTACGATCACAACTCACTACATGCTGATTGTCAGACATAAATGCCAGAGACTGGATTCCCAGAGGTTGACCGATAGCCATTGACATCGGTAATGGTTTGTAAGTCCAATCTTGTGGATCTGATGAATGGGTATCCCATAAATAGATCATCTGATCATCGCTGCCACTAGCCATCCAACAGCCATCAGGACTGAAAGCTATTGCCTTAACCCCTGCCTTATGAGGTTCTTTAAAGCTAAATAGACATTTACCTGTTCGTACATCCCAGATTATGATCTGACGATCATCACTGCCGCTAGCCAAAATTAGCGTATCGTTTGACTGAATACCCTGGGGTGGGGGTCTAAACATGACTGACCGGATGCGGTGTTCATGTTTATCCTGAAGTTTGTGTCTTACTTCACCAGTTTTTGTATTCCAGAGATAAATGGCTTTATCATCTCCTCCACTTGCTAAGTATTGACTATCATAACTAAATGCCAATGTACGAATCCAATGTTTGTGCTTGTTCAATGTATGTAATTTAATCCCTGTCGGTAACTGCCAGAGATAAATTTGTTTATCGTCAGCGCCACTGGCCAGCATCGTACCATTTGGGCTAAAGGCTACCGTTCGTACCCAGTGATGATGCCCTGTTAACACCCTGACACAAGAACTAGTTGCAATATCCCAAATGCGTACCGTCCCATCATCGCTGGCACTAGCTACCCATTCCTCATGAGCAGCCACACTGCGCACCCGTCCTGTATGGTCAGCCAAATCGCGAATCGGCATATTCTGACTGTTGGAAGGTTTCCATATTTTAATATGCCAATCATTACCACCACTGATAATCAAGTCTTCCAAATCAGTCTCTTTAGCACTCACTCTATGTAACACCGACACTGAATGAGTTCCCATGGCAAAACCACGTAAGATTTTGAGAGGCTGTATTCGTGTGCTCCTGTCTGGTTGTGTAGAATATACATTCGACAATACCACTGACTGATCATCACCACCGCTGGCTAGTAGCGTTTGTTTCTTCGTTTGATAAAATGCAACAGACCAAACCCGGCTATGATGTATTTGTGACTCTGTAATCTTTGTTTTAGTCTCAAGGTCCCATAGACTGACAGTTCCATCATCACTACCACTGGCTATATAACGGCCATCTGGGCTCACGGCTACAGAGCGAATTCGATCTGTATGTCCTCTCAGGATTTTAATCAGCTGCTGAGATTTTAAATCCCAAATCCGAACGGTTTGGTCATCACTACTGCTCACCAGTTGCTGAGTATTAGGTACAAAAGCAACTGCACGTGCCCAATCAGAATGGCTTACCTGAAATGAAATGAATTGTCGTTGTCTAGTTTGCCAATTCCAAACACGAACATGGTTATCGTCACCACAGCTAGCAATCAAATCACCATTCACATTAAATGCAATATATCGCAGAGTTTCTTCACTGGTGGCCGTGAACTTCTCAGCCACCTTTTCTTGCAACTGTACTAATTCTTTCCCAGTTTCATCAAATAGATAGATAGTAGAACGACTACAGCAAGCGACAATCTTCTGACAAGGGTGAAATGCAACAGAACGCACCCAATCTGGAAAGTCTGTTTTCTCCCAAACTAAGGAGATATTATTTAGGCTAGGATAGTTTGGCGGATTAGGACGAAACCGCCAAACTCTTAGGGTGCTATCATCTCCTCCCGTAGCAATTAAAGTATTGTCTTGATTAAAGGCTAAGGAACGAACCCAGCTTAAATGCCCTTGCCAATAGGTACATTTTTGATATGTTAGAGCATTCCAGATATGAATATGGCCGTTGGTATCACCTGCAGCAAGATAGGGGACACTTGGAGAACTAAAGCTATCTGATGAATTAGTAAAAACTACAGTCACCACATCGCTTAACATTTCTGTAAACGCCGATTTCTCTAGGCTGCAATTATTAAACTTGGTGCCAGTCAGTTTGACTCCTTCTAAATCCGCTTGCCAAATGGCAAGGTTTGAAAAATTTTTATGACTTAAATCTTTAGATTTATTGATCTCCTTCGATAGCTGAGCCATTAAGTTGAACAGGTTACCGCCGAAGTAGCCTGTTTTATAAACTGAATTTTTACGATGTGTATCAAGGATAACTTCAAGCTGTTGCTGGGTATTATCTGCACCACCATAAAGCTCCTTTAAAGCATCTAAAACAGGTGTAAGGAGTCTTTGAGTTTGTATGTCTTGCGTAGACTGATCTGCATCAGCTTTAAATAGTGAGTGATTATTGAGTAACGATATACTACTAACTGGCTCGTTGTTCGATGTGCCTCTATCAGAGGGTATAGTAAGTTCTTTAACAACTCGTTTGACCAAATTCTGAGTCACAAATTCCATGACTATAGGTTGCAAGGTAAACTCAGACCCTGCAGATCTAATTTCAATTAGGGAACGGCGTTCTAAGGAGCGTAATGTATAAATTAAATCTTTTTTGTTAGACAATGAAACGATATCAGCCTGTAGCTTGTAAAAGCTAGTTGGCAAGCAATTTATAGCCAGCCAATACATAGCTTCCTTCTCTAGAGGGGATAAACGAGAAAACTGTTGTTTCAAAGCCTCACGCAAATCATCAAAAACGAGTTGTTGTCGATCAAGGAATTGCTGAATAGACCCAGCAAATAGATCTTTGACAGTAGTTGCTGCTAATTTTAGCGCAAGAGGATTACCCGAATAACTGTCGATCAGCTTTCGTCGTTGTTCAACATCTCCTTCTCGCAACCCTGTCTGGTTTAAAATCTCTTGGGCATCATCATAAGTAAGCTTTGTTAGAGGTAAAAGTCGAACTTTCAACTGTTCTCCTTCTGAAGCTACAAGTTCTCGAGGTTTCTCACGACTAGTAATTAATACACAACTATGAAGGGGATTTTCATGCTGCGATTTTCCTATTGTCTGCAATAGCTGGCGATAGTTACCATGATCTTCATAATTGTCATTTGTTCGATGATCTAATACTCCAGCTTGGAGATAACGAGAAGCTTTTTTGATGGAGGCAGATTTGGCTTTAAAGGCTTGATCAAAATGATCTAATATTAGCAAGCATCGCCGCTGGGCAAGTAGGTTCAACAATGCATCCAACGAAGGATGGGTTAGGACGTCAGGAAAAGACTCAAGTAATGCCTGAAATGAATCGAACTGACGTAATGAACGCCAGACGACTAGTTCAAACGAGTCCTTTATTTGGTTAGTGAGTTCTAATGTGAGTGTTGTTTTGCCAATGCCACTGATCCCTGTCACGGCCACCAAATCGCAGTGATCGTCTCGAATCCATGTGCATAGAGTGTCTAATTCTTTTTTACGCCCTATAAAGGAACTAACCCTTGGCGCATTACCTAAATCTAGATGTTTTCTAGTCTCCACTAATAATGACTTTGATTGCGCTGCAATCAGTTTTCGTCTGAGAATGACCAGCTTACCCGGTCCCTTACGCTCAATTCCAAACTTGCGATAAACCTCACCCAATCGCTTTCGAACAGCAGCATCACTAATTTTTAATCGTTGAGCAATATCAGCTGTGGTTAACCCATTAAGGGCTAAATTTAAGGCATTATGTTCTGCCTCAGTAACTCCGTTGGCTTTAGCTGCTGAAGCAATAAAGTCATCAGAAATTTCAGGCTCTGTCATACATAGACTCCAAATTCTAGGTCAGCCAAAGTGATAAGTGATAACTAACCCAGGAACAGCGACTACTTTTTATAAAGTACCTCACATTAGTGAGAGATTAAGTCTCAAATTATTACTTTTGAATATAGAACCCATAAACTTTAACCGATATCTTTATGAAATCAGTTGTAATTACTAGGAATTTAGATTCCTGAGCTATGAGCTCTAAACAAAGATAAAAAAATATCTGTCAATTGGCTAGCTGAATATATTGACAGATGTTTGACTCATAAGTATCTTATTTATGTGAGAAAAACCTCGCACATAAACGATAAATCAGTACGGATTTCATCTCACATCAGGGGGATATATGACTAGCCATGATTCACGTTTTAAGAAACAGCATGTCTCTAGAGTACTTACATCTATCGATCAAAGTATTCGACAAATGCTCTTGGATACAGGGTTTGGGGAACTGAGCCTTGAGTTTGAACCAACGTCTAATAATCAATACATTCAGATTGTGTTGAAAGATACAGTTCATAACTTTTATGAGGTGTCAATTGATGATGTTCGACAATTATTGAAAAGTGGACCTCACTTTCCAGAGCATTATGTTAGTACCAAGCTTTGGCGTACATTAGGTGTAGCACTGCACACTATTTTGGGATCTAATGGCACTGACCATGGTCAAATTAGTGTTATTACGGCTCAGAAAAAACATCAGCAGATGTTTAGGGTTTCCGGTGGAACATCTTATCAATTTTATGAAGATCGCACAGGTATGAATCTGTAGATCTTAGATAGGTATGTCTAGATCAGCAACCTGAAAAAGCTCAAAAACAGTGGAATAAAGGCTCGACTCATGAGGAGATTTCTAAGGTCGAGGATAGTCCTTTCGGGTACTGTCTTCGACCTTCTTGATTTTTAATGAAAATGGAGATGATGATTCTATGGTTATCAGATTTCGCCACGACGCAATACTTACTCGCTTACTACAACAACTCCAAGAGTTCAATCGTAAACAATCTGTAAGATTAAATAGACGTAGATCCTATAGTGCGATAGCACAGCTTGCATTCAGCATGTTTCGTTGGCTATTTCTATTTTCCATGGGTGTGGCGATTTTAGTTTTATTCGCGGCATTTAATATATCACCAGCCTTTGCAGAAGCTATCTTCATAGGAATAATGCCAATGATTAAGCTTTTTAGCGGTACTACGTTCTTCGTATTTGCTCTTGCTTGCCTCAAGGAGTCAATCTGAAGTATTCATTGCACATCACAAGTGTTGCACATAGTCACTAGCTTCCTGTTGGATCGTGGGCTTGTTTTTTGATTAAATTACCTGCTGTTCTGGAAAAATGATGTCAGGCTAGATAGCCCAAGGCTATTGGATAAAGGCTTGATTCAAAATTAGGAGGTTATGCAAAACGCGCTGTCGGAAGCTGCCATTGTTGCATTAGAGCATGTCAGTGTCACTTACCCGAATGAGTTAATGGCACTGACATCCATATCACTACAGCTCAATCGAGGCGAATTTGCCGTGGTGTTGGGGGTTTCTGGCGCTGGCAAATCTACCCTGTTGCGAACGGTTAATTATCTGCAGCCACCCACCCAAGGAACGATCACCGTTAACGGGTTGGGAGACTTGACTAACCCCCAGATATTGAGGACTCATCGCCAACGTACCGGCATGATCTTTCAGCAACACCAGCTGATCGAACGTCAGTCTGCGTTGCAAAATGTCTTAATGGGACGCCTGGCCTACCATTCATTTTGGCGGAGTCTGCGGCCCTTACCCCAGGGCGATCAGCGGCTGGCGCTGGCCTGTTTAGAACGGGTGGGCTTAATCAATAAAGCGCTCACACCGGTTAAGGCCCTGAGCGGTGGCCAAAAGCAGCGGGTAGGCATTGCCCGTACCCTGGCCCAGCAGCCCCGGCTATTACTGGCGGATGAACCCATTGCCAGCTTAGATCCTACCAGCGCCCATCGGGTGATGGCATTGTTACGCAACATTTGCAAAACCGACGACATTGCCGCGCTGCTGAGTCTGCACCAGGTGGACTTTGCCAGGGAATATTGCGATCGCATCATTGGTTTAGCTCAGGGATGCGTTATATTTGATGGCCCGCCATCAGCGTTAGATTCTCATACCCTAGAAAAAATCTACACTGATCGGTCAGCTATGCGGTTAACCCAGGAGTAAAGCATCATGGTGAGCATTCAGATAAACCAAGAAACTATCAGCGTTTGTCTGATGGGGGCAGTGGCCCTCAGCGGCTGCAGCGGTTCATCGGTGGATACAACAGCCAACCCCTCTAAACTCGTCGTTGCCCTCCTGCCCGATGAAGATGCCGCCACCATTATTCAAGACAATCAGGGACTGGCCCAGCATTTAGAAGAAAGTCTAGACAAAGAAATTGAGCTGGTGGTTACCACTGACTATTCCTCCATGATTGAGGCCGCCAGCAACGGCCGGTTAGACCTCGCTTACTTTGGCCCTCTGTCCTATGTGCTAGCCAAAACAAAGAGCGATCTAGAACCGTTTGCAGCCCGGCTTAAGGGCGGCTCCACCAGCTACACCTCAATTATTATCGGCAATGTCGAAGCCGGTGTGGATGATGTCACCGACATTGAAGGAACAACCGTCGCCTTTGGCGATCCGGCGTCCACATCTAGCCGTCTCTTTCCCGAACTCACCTTGGCTAACCAAGGCCTAAAATCAGGAGAGCATTATGAAGCCGTTTTTCTCGGTGCCCACGATGCTGTTGCCTTAGCTGTTCAAAATGGTAACGCTGAGGCGGGGGGGCTCAGCCGTCCTATTTTTGAATCTTTAATTGAAAAAGGAACCATCGATCTTAATAAAGTGACTATCATTACCGAGTCAGAACCCATTCCGCAATATCCCTGGACCATGCGGTCTGAATTAGATCCAGAACTAAAAGAAGAGATTCGTACGGCCTTCCTCAACTTAAAGGATGAGGCTGTACTAGATCCCTTCAAGGCAGACGGGTTTGCAGCCATGGCAGACAATGACTATGACGGGATCCGCAAAGCAGGTGAGATTTTAGAACTAGATCTGGGGGAGTTTGTACAGTAACGAGAATTTAATAACTTCCATTTTGCTAAAGCAATGTGGGATACCCTTTCCCCTCCGAGGAGGGGTGCCGCAGGCGGAGTGGGTTGACCGTTAGCGAGAATGATCGAGACCCACCCCGTTACCCCTCCCAGGAGGGGAGAAACGGCACTCTAGTAAATTTTCTCGATACTAAGAGGCATTATCAATGACTCTTCCCTCTGACAGATTCTCCTCGTTTAACAAAATTCTACAACAGTATCAACGGCGATGGAGACAACAGAGCGTTCGAGCGCTGTTGCTGTTAGCCCTTGTTCTCGCCAGCTGCGTAACAGTCGGTTTGTTTAACGTAGAACGAATGGTTGAAGGCATTCCTGCCACCGTTAATCTGTTGGGGGAGATGTTGCCCCCTGACTTTAGCCGTTTTCCTCAGTGGATTGAGCCAATTTTAGATACCCTGGCCATGAGTATTGCGGGCACCGCCATGGCTATCGGCCTCTCTGTGCCGCTGTGCCTATTGGCCGCTAGAAACACCACACCTCACCCCGCTGCCTTTCACCTATCTCGGACAGTTCTAAATATTGCTCGCGCTATTCCTGAGCTGATTTTAGGCATGATTCTGGTGGCGGCGGTGGGGTTTGGCAAACTGCCCGGCACCCTGGCCCTGGGGTTACATTCTGTGGGTATGGTGGGTAAATTCTTTGCTGAAGCCATTGAACTTAGCGACCAGGCCCCGGTGGAAGCTGCCCGCGCTGTGGGGGCAACGCAGCCCCAGGTGATTGTCCATAGCATTTTGCCCCAGGTCTTTCCCCAGATGGCCGATGTGACCTTTTATCGTTGGGAATATAACTTCCGGGCTTCTCTGGTGCTGGGGGCGGTCGGTGCTGGCGGCATTGGTTTAGAGATTATCAGCGCCCTGCGCATTTTAAAATATCAGCAGGTTTCAGCATTACTAATTGTAGTACTGGTGCTGGTCACCCTCGTGGACAGTCTAAGCAGCTACCTGCGTAAAGAGTTTATTTCATAGCAAGCGCTGTGTCACTTGAGGTTTAAGCTTCGATGCTGGTGCTGTATAGTCTCTGTAAATCAGGAAACATTGACCGCACTCTCCTCTATTTGCGCAGGGTCGTCGCTGTCCGTTTCTCCCCGGTGGCTGTTTTCCTGAAGCGACTTTTTGGTGGTGTTATGCACGTCCATAAAGGTACGAAATGATTCCTGGGAGATGCGATCGCACGCCAGATCATCCAGCACCCGCTGCAGTACCTCCTCCATCTGCTGCAGACTATCCTGATGGGGCAGGCTTTCCGCCTGATGGATCACCACCACATCCTGAATGTACTGCGCCGTCGTATGCTGCTGAATGGACTGCTGGTGTTCAGCTTCGGCCTTGATATCCCGCTCAATTTTCTCACAGGCTGTCTTATAGGCCTCGTTAAAGGTGCGAAACGCTTCTTGGGAAATGTCTTCGTCCACCAGCCGTTTGGCCGCCCGGTCAAAAATCAGGTACAGCTTTTTCTGCCGTTCCTCCAGGGTTTGCTCCGGTGCTTCATCATCGTCATCCATCACCTTAAGCACATCGCTAATGTAGCCTTCACACAGACTTTTGCCCCGTTTTTCAGCGCGCGATCGCAACTCCCAAATCCAGGAAGCAATGGGAACAACAATGGATAGCAACAACGCCAGAAAATCAAAGTTTTTAGTAACAAACGACGATTTTGGCTGTTGTTTATAGGCCGCAACTGCCCCAGGATGTATGGGAATCCCAAAGCTGCTGCTGGGCCGACCGATATTCGCCACCAGCTGTTTTACCTCCACCGTATCGCGCGAAATGGCATTGGAAATCTCCTGGTGATGCTCCTTTAGAATGGTGGCAATCGCCTGCACCACCCGCCTATTGGTGCGCTTACTGGCATACAGCATTTTGTAAACCCCCACGGTGGGAATATCTCTGGGGGGCACAATGGGCACGCTGCCGTGGTAAGTTCCCTGGGGAATGGTGGCTGCCTTAAAGGCCGGATGTTTGATCCGCATGGCTGAGACCTGTTCAATCGGCAGCAGACGCCCCCGGTGATATTGCACCAGGTCCTGCACAATCCAGTTGCCCGGAGCCCGCACCCGAAAGATCGCATCCACCCGCTCCGCCTCAAAGGCTACCGCCGCCTCATCATCATCCACCCCAACAAAGTCAAAGTCGTCAACTTTCAGGTCAAAGTGGTTGGCCACCTCTAAAAATGACAGAAACTGACCACTCTCTCGCTGCACCCCAATTCGTCGTCCGGCCAGATCGCTAAACTGTTCGATATCAGTTTGGTCCTGTACCACTAGCTGAAATAAATCTCGGTAAAGACTGGCCACAGTCTGGGCATGGGCACCGGGAGCAATGTCAGACTGCACCGCGATCAGATCGGCTTCTCCATGTTCTAACCGGTTGATATTATCCACCGAGCCTACGGTTTCTAGTAGGTCCAGGCGAATGTTGGGGTGATAGGCTTCAACTACCTGTTTAATAGCTTTACCCAGAATGTAGCTTTCGCCCCTTGAATCTCCTATAGAAAAGGTGACATGATAAATCGGCCGATGAATAATGTTAAAGCTAACGGAGTGCCATAGATTAACGGCAGTAAAGCCAAACCACACTGACAGGGCTATCACCAGAAACAGCCGTAGCAAAATCGTTAACTGATCTAACGGCTTAAACAGACGCTCATTGAGTAGCTTGAGCAGTCGATCCAGCTGACGATCAATAAAGTTATGCTGTTCGGAAGTTTCAGGCTCAGTCATTGATATCACTCACTACCCACGGCCCTATTATGGCCACTGGCCCGTAGAATGGCACCCCGTCTGCTGCCGCCTAGGCGACCCTCACTTTCTTGGTCAAAATTGCCATCACCTCATTGGAGCGCCCGGTGGAAATTGGCTTACTCCAGTCATTAGGTTCTGCATAATGTTTACTGTGCAGGTCTTTGATCGTCAGCTGCACCCCCGTCAGGGTACCAAACAACATGTGACGAACAATCTCAAACTGTTGCTCGGGCAGCTGATCGGGCAACAACTCTGGAGCAGGGGGAACCATAGGTGCGGTAGCACCCTGGATGGGATCGGTCAGCATAGGCTTGTTCTCCGAAATTATAGTGGTTGAATCTTTGCGACAAAGGGATGCCAGAGCAGACTAAAGCTGCAAAAGCAGTACGCTTGATCGCACAATTTTATTTTGACCGCTTAGCGGACACCAGTCAAATAAAATATTATTGTTCTGGTGGCGGCGTCTGGAACTTGGCTTGTTTGGCGATTAGCTCAAGGAATTTTGTGGTAGAGCGGTCGGGATCGTAAACGCCATTTTCCCATTCGCTGACGGTTTGTCGCCGCACCCCTAGCTCCTGGGCAAACTGCGCCTGGGTCAGGCTCATGTGTTTCCGCAGTGCTTTGATGGCATCCTGTTGCCAGACAACAGCGCCCTCTTTTTTTTGAATGTTGTAAGTTACTTTAAACTTACGAAAAGTAACCGTTTGTTGCATCAGGTCAACAGTCTCAATGTGATAGCCGGCTCCAACCCAGGCTTTGGCCTGAAGGGCATTGCCACTATCGCGATTGCTCCACCAGTTTTTTTTGTTCAATGCGGATGCAGGCAGTGAATCTTGGAGCATTGTTTCGATTTCTTTAAATGTGAGCGCAGTGTCTTCTCCATTGCGGTTTTGCAAATACTCGAATAGCGGATAGTATTTACTGCCAGGTTTAATACTCATTGAGACAGATTCAAAACGTTAACGGTAGACGCTATAGCTGCTCGGGGGCTTCCCCAAGTTCCTGAAGTCGAGTGGCTGATTGTTAGGGGCTTGTCGCCATTGTCCAATGAGATATTGTCTGAGCCGGGTGGCTCAGTACTGGGAGGAAGATAGGTTCTCAGGTTGAATTGAACCATGATGGAAAAGTCCGGGCGGCGTAGCCTCTATGATAGGCGATGCTGGCTTCGACTACGCTCAGCCAGCGGGAAGTTGAGATTGGGTTAAGAACTGACCACTATGTTCAGCCGCTATTCTGAATTAATATCCATAACAGTTTGTTGGGAGATTGCTCAGAGCGATCTCCCAATGTTAGTGGTCAAGTTCTTAATGGCTAAGCGACCCTGACTTTTTTGGTTAAAATCACCATCACTTCGTTAGGTCGCCCGGTGGAGATGGGTTTGCTCCAGTCGTTGGGTTCGGCATAGTGTTTGCTATGCAGCTCTTGAATGGTGAGCTGCACGCTGGTGAGACTGCCAAAAACCAGGTGACGTATGTTTTCGAACTGGTAGTTGGGCAGGATTTCTGAAACAGGGGGAACGATGGGCGCACCTGCGCCCTGATTTGGATCGATATACATAGCTTTGGTCTCCGAAAATAGACTATACGGCAAGGAAACCAAAGCTCAAGACTTAGCCACCCCGATAAATGTGTGCAAACCGGGGTGGCGATGGGATAAAGTATCCCCATCCTCGGACTGCTGACTCAGTCAGGGGTAGCCAGTGGCAGGTGCGCTCACACCTCGCCACTGGTGCTAAATATTGAGCTTTGTAGTGTGGCCCCGCAGGGCATGAAGAGTAGAGTACTGGTTGCGATCGCTGTAGTCAAGTAAAAAAATTATCTCATTGTGGATATGTGTTTACCTTGTTGTTAACTGTGGGGATTGAAGTCGAGTCATGATCTCTATAGAGCATAATAAAAGATAGCTAGAGGAGTCCAGTGTCATGATTGCTATCCCCAAACCTCACCGAATGACGGTTGAAGCTTATCTAGATTGGGAGCCGCTGCAAGAACTCCGCTATGAGTTTGTCGATGGCGAGGTGTTAGCCATGACGGGGGGACGCTGCCCCATAATGATATTGCGGTTAACTTACTAACAACACTACGTCCTCAGATTCGTAAAAATAATTGTCGCATTAATATTGCAGATGCCAAGATCAAGGTTACGCCAACCAGATATCGTTATCCCGATTTAGTAGTGAGCCGTGATCCACGAGACAAGACTGCACTGGATGCGATTCGCTATCCTAAGCTGATTGTTGAGGTGCTATCTGCCGGGACAGAGGCGCGAGATCGTGGTGAGAAGTTTAGAGAGTTTCGTGCGTTGGCAAGCTTAGAAGAATATGTGCTGATTAGTTCCACAGAGGTGAGTGTTGAAATTTATCGGCGGGGCGAGGGGCGAATGTGGCTCTATACAGCTCATCAGTCTGGCGATCTAATTAAGTTAGAGAGTATTGATATTGAGTTTGAGATCGCACTGCTGTACGAGGGAATTGTGCAATTTGAGAAAAGTAGCGAATCGTGAAAACGCTCCAAAAAGCTCACTGGGAAAACCCTGTCTAGGGGATAATGACAACACAGAGAATGTTTTCAGGTGCGGATGGAGGGTAGCCCATGGCTGATTCATGTTTATCCAGGGTGCTCGCCTCAGGCCGTTCTTACCTGGACCTCTGCCAGCAAGTTCAACCAGGCGACGTACTAGCCTTTTCCGGCTGTGATGTACCTTCTAGCGTCGTTAAAATTGCCACTCAATCCTGCTACGTTCATGTGGCCATTGTCCTATCCGTCGATTGGACCGCCCACCATGAAGACCCTATCCTGATTGCAGAATCCCATATCGATACCAGTTTACCTAGTGAAGGCAGTGGTAAAACCCAGTTTGGCGTACAGTTTCAGCGATTATCTAACCGAATTATGGCAGCCCAGGGACCGGTGTGGTGGGCACCGCTGCGGGTGCCACTGCTCAAGCATCAGCTAACTCAAATGCGCGCGTGGCTGCATCAGATTGAAGCCCAGGCCGTTCCCTACGATTTTCCCCAAGCGTTGGGGGCAGGGGTAGACATTTTAGATGAGGCAGGACTGAGCAATCAGCCCGACTTTGAAGCCCTGTTTTGTTCTGAACTGGTAGCGCGGGCATTGCAAATTGCTCAGATTGTTGCCCCAGAGGTAAACCCTTCTGAAACAACTCCCGCCGATGTGATGCAATTTGGCTGCTTGCAAAAGCCAGTTTTAATTTGCGATCCCCCCACCGGGTAAACCCAACCAACCATTAGGGCAATCCACCCCCACAAAACCTGTCCCAACGGCTAGGCTATTAAACAAGGGGGACGCTAAACTATCTCGTCGCTGCCATAAAAAATATACATTTCAGGAGCCAACAATGCTGCAATCTTTTCTCGATTTGCTGCAACAGACCGACACGTCTATGCTCAGCGAACTCAATGACCTCGACTGGACCAATATCGCCACCTATGGAGCCCTAGCCGCCGCCTTTGTCGGTATCGTCTGGACCACATCCCAACACTTTCTCAAGCTGCTATGGCAGAAAACCGAAGGATTTATCGGGTTTGCTGTTAGTACCCTGGTTGTTGTTTCTCTGTGGTACACCCTACTGCGGGTCCATGTCAGTATCTCTTTTAATTTAGACAAAGAGGTATTTGACAATCTGCTGTGGTTCTCTGCGATTCTCTTTACGCCCTATTATCTCATTCACTACAGACTGCTGAAGGGATTTGTACTGGCCATCGTCAGAAGCGTAGAGCTAGTACTAGATCTGTTGGTCTTCTCTTGGTTCTCCGAAAAAGCCGAGCAAAACAGACAAAAATGGCGAACCCGTATAAATAACGTCTACACCACCTGGAAAGACAGTGTAGAAAACTTTTTCCAGAAAGATGTCGTCACCTCTGGGGATTTATAGTTCCGTTTTTAATCCTTGAGACCAGGTTGTTGATGTCTTAATCTACCTGAGAGTTAAAGGCCGCATAGGGAGATAAGGCAGGCACTGGCCATTGGGCGTACCACCGGCTCAAATGGGGGATAACCTCAGCTGCTAAGGCTCGGTAGCGATCGCGATCAGGAGCCGCGTCTAACTGCTCAGCAATCGTCTGCCCCACAGCCTGCAGGTCAAATCCGGTGGGCATTCCCGCTTGCAAAACCACATTACCATTAACCAATACCGTGTCCACATCCGCTGCTTTTGCCCGCATCAGCATGACGTGGAGAGGGTTAGCTTCAGGAGCGATCCAAGGCCAGGTAAACCGCTCAGTTTTAACCAACACCACATCGGCTCGATACCCTGGCGCTAGTTTGCCCAGATGTTGCGCTTTACCCATGAGCTTGGCGCTGCCAGCGGTTGCTGCCTGGAAAATATCTGAGTAGCTGGGGGCAGGATTGTTAAGTTGGGGAGAACGCTGGAGACGGTCAGCCAGCCGCATTTCAGCAAACATGTCTTCATCATCACCAATGGCGGTGCCGTCCATACCTAACCCCACGGTAGCTCCCCCAGCGAGCATCGCCGTTAGGGGAGCCATGCCTGCCCGCAGCCGCAAATTAGAGCTGGGATTGTGGCTGACGGCAGCCCCGGTTTCGGCCAAGATTTCAATATCGGCAGTGGTGAGCCAGACGCCATGGGCAATGGAAAACCGAGGGCTCAATACGCCCAAATCCTTAAGATGGGCGATAACAGACTTACCGTAGAGACGAGGTCCCATGAGCTTTTCATAGAAGGATTCTAGAGCGTGGGTCTGGACATGGGTGTCTAAACGCTCGGCAGCATCCACCATTTGAATCAGGAGCCGGTCGCCAACCCACTGGGGACCCGGTGGACCAAACCAGACGTCAATATGAGGGTGATTTTGATACTGTTTGACTAAATCACCAATCAGGTCAATGTGATCTGTGGGGGACAGGGGCTGGTCCGTAGGCATAAGGGTTTGTAGCCGCTGTCTTAAGTCCGCTGGCAAACTGGCTAAAAACGCATCGTCTTCGCCATGGACTAACGTGCTCTCATACCGAATGCCAGGGGTAAGGGCCACACCCATCCCAGCTTGTTCATAGGCATGCAGCCGCCCGTTGAGGTTATCTAAACAGTCAGCAGCTGTACCGCCCATGCTCACCACATCGACAACGCTGGTGACACCGCTTTGTAGCAGTTGGGCAATACTGAGCAGGGTTTTGAGTTTGGGGTCTTGCGATCGCAACCCAATATTGGCAAACAGCCACAGTTCTAAAAAGTCATCGTCTACGCCCTGGAGAGAATTGGGTACACCATTACTGTGGTGGTGGGCATTGATCAGCCCTGGCATGACAGCATGGGTTTCGGAGCCCAGCACCTCTGCCTGGGGATACTCAGCCCGCAGAGAGTCCCAGCTACCCACCGCTAGAATAATCTCGTTTTGAACTGCGATCGCACCATCATTCAGGATTGTTTCCCCGGTAAAAATCCAGCGACCTCGTATTAGACAGATATCTGAGTTCATCAACAGCCTGGGCCTCTAGTGGCAGCGCTTAAAATTTTATAAACAAACAAGTCTTAAAGAGACTCAGTGCTTAAGATTCTGTAAATAAATGAATGTAGGCATTTAGGCAAGTGCTAGAAAATATTTAGCGAATGGAAAGTGCTGCTTGATTATGGTGACTCAGTTTGATCCAGATATCCACTTGAAACAACGCGACTCAAAAGTTGGTGCAATGCAGGGGGTTTTGCAACGGCTGAGCCAAAATATGCAGCGTGACCAGCTAGTGCAGACCACTACTGACAAACTGCGGGAATTATTACAGGTGGATCGAGTGGTGCTCTACTATTTTTACAATCAGTGGACAGGGCAGGTCACATTTGAAACGCTGAGTAGACCTGAGCTTTCCATCTACGGCTCTACAGGTCCCGATCAATGTTTTACCGACGAGTATGCAGCCTTATATCAGGCCGGTCGAGTCAGAGCCATCCACGACATTCAAACCGCGTCTATTGAACCCTGCCACCGAGATTTTTTACAGCATCTGCAGGTACGCGCCAATCTAGTGGTGCCAATTTTGACCCCCCAAGGACTCTGGGGGCTGCTGGCGGCCCATCACTGCCGGGATACCAAAGCATGGTCAGAAACTGACATCAAACATATGCAAGAAGGCGCTTTGACACTCGCTTCGGCCCCTTCAATTCGAGAAAACTAGACCGCTTTCATTCAAGTCCTCATAAGCCCCCATCTTGCCTTGCAGCATCAGCATCCATAAGATATGTGCTGTTCAGACATATTGGGTGACTATATGAACGCAATGATGGCGCTGTTGCCAACAGCTGAGGTACTCACAGTCTGCCTGGGGCTGTTTGTGTGGCTGCGGCGGCATAAACAGCCCTACTCGGTGACGTCAGCACTAGCTCTGGGGATTACCTCCGGTCTGATGCTGCTATCGCTTTTGCTACAGATCGGCTTTTTAGCCCAACGGCCTGAACTTATTCCCCTATTGGAAGCCGTTTCTCTAGGGGGAATAGTCTGGCTAAATTGGGGTAAATGGCAAACGGTGGACGATATTCGTCAGTGGCTAATTGCGGCATGGAGTGAGTATCCCAAACTATTAACGGTTCTAACTGTTGCGCTTTTCTATCTTTGGTTACAAGCGATGTTGCTCCCTCCCAGCAGTTGGGATGCGCTGGTATATCATCTACCACGGGTACTGCTGTGGCAACAAAACCACAGCTTGTTTTTGCCAGGGTTCACCACCGCTCCCCAGGTAGCGTTTCCGGTTGGGTCTGATATCTTATTTCACCTGTTCTTACGATTTCGGCTGGACTACGGTTTGGGGCTGTTTAGCTGGCTCTCCTATGTTGTCATTTTATTGGGAACCTATACCTTGGCGCGTCCTCGGGTGAATCGAACGGTGGCGTTGACTAGTGCGATCGCAATTACCTGCTTACCCGAGATTGTCTATCAGTCCACCGGTACCAAAAATGACATTATTGTGGCTGCCATTGCCCTCACCTGTGTGGTTTGGGCCGATCGATGGCTACAGGTAGCCACCATAGAGTCCCTGGCAGGGTTAGGGCTCACCCTATGTTTTGGTGTAGCCGCCAAAACATCGTTTGTATTATTTGCCGCGTTCTTTTTACCGCTGTGGCTTAGTTTAGTCATTCAGCGAGGAAAGCTCTCCACACTAGTCAGATTAATTGTCAACGAATGGCGTATCGTTGCCCTGTGTCTGGTACCAGGAATAATTCTCTCCCAAAGCTGGCTGTTTGTTTACAACTATCGACAGTTTGGCAACGGGTTAGGCCCCGAAGACTTTATCGTCAGAAATCAAAATAACGAAGGACTGCTGGGCGGCATTGCTAACCTAGTGCGCTACAGTTTTCAGAGTATTCACCTACTGCAGCCACTCAACCGGCTTTGGCAGTTCTTAACTGGCGGATCCATCATTGCCCCCCTACAGTCGGTTTACGACAGTATATTTGCGCCGTTATTTGACAATGCAGGACAGGCCGAATTTATCAAATGGCAACCATTAGAAATTGAGTGGCAGCCCCAGGAAGACACCTCCTGGTTTGGACCGGTAAGCGTTTTGCTGGTGTTTCCAGCGGTAGGATGGTGTCTGGTCAAAGGCCGTCAGATGTCACGGATACTGGCCATCCTCACAATTTGCCTCGCCCTGGCCATCAGCTATAAAGTGGGCTGGTCTCCCTGGAAGTCGCGCTTTTTCACCCTTGTATTTGTCTGCACCGGACTCTGTGTGGCAACATTTTTACAACAATCTCGACTAAAGGAGATCGGCCTATCCAGCTGGCGTTGGCTAAGTATGACAATTTTGGTTTATGCCTGTCTTTACAACTATGCCAAACCCATGATTCCGCTACCCAAATCCCAAAGCTATGAGAATATCAGCCGCGAGAATATTTGGCTCCGCAGCGACTGGACCCGCAACCGCCAGGTGTATGACCAGCTCTACCATGGTACCCAGACAGAATCTATTCACCAGGCCCTAGCAAACGCCAAACGCGTGGCGATTATTGGGTACGATCATTATTTCTCTATTCTGTTTCAAAATCCCGATATTGAGTTTGTTTTGCTACAGACTGAAGATCGATACGCCGAGACTCACCCTCTCGCGGAGGCTGCCGAGCAGCTAACAGCAGTAGACCATCTAATTTGTTTTCAGAAACCTTGTGTCTCCGCCACTGAAACTATTGCTCTAGATCTTGTGTGGGAAAGTTCATGGGAAGAGAATGTCCCGCAGGTTTACAGAATAACCACTTTCAGTCCAGCTACTTCTCACTAAAACTGACTGATTTATAGGTCCCGTAGCCAAATCTTAATAGCGGGTGTGGTCTCACTAGCGGTAACAATCTGCCCCGAGGCAGATACGACCACAGAGTCAATCAGCATACCAAATCCGGTTAGGACATTTTCGGGGGCTCCAGTTTCCACTGCCCAGATGCGTACGGTTTCATCGGCGCTGGCAGTGCTCAGGGTGCGACCATCACGACTAAAGATCATATCGTTGACATAGCTGGTGTGCCCGGCCAAAGTCTCTAAGAACTTACCAGTTTTGATTTGCCATTTACGGATGGTGCCATCGGCACTGGCGCTAAACAGGAACCGACCGTCGGGACTGATGGCCAATGCATTGACAAAACTTTCATGGCCGGTCAGCGTCCGTTCTAGCCGACCGGTGGTGATATGCCAAACTTTGATGGTGCGATCGCTACCGCCGCTAATCATATATCGACCATCCGAGGTTACCACCACACTATTCACCGCCCCCTGTTGAGTCTCAAGCGACTGCACCGGGTCACCGCCAGTCTTGGCCTGCCAAACGTGAATGGTACCGTCAGCGCCACCGCTCACCAGCTGCTGACCATCGGGAGTGCGGGCAATGGTATTGATAGGGCCATCGTGGGCCATCTGCTCCTGCCACAGTAGGGTGCCATCAGCAACATTCCATCCCTGTAGGGCACCATCGGCATTGGCGCTGTAGAGTTGGGTTTCATCAGGGCTGAGCAGAATGGTATTGACAAAACCGGTTTGGTTTTCCCAAGTTTTCAGCAGCTTGCCAGAGGTTAAATCCCAGAAACGGATAGTTTTATCGGCACTAGCACTGACCATGCGGAGACCATCCGCAAATAGCAACAGGTCATTGATGGGGGCGCTGTGAGCAGGCAGGGTGCGCTGCAGCTGAACGCTGAGCCGAGTGGCGGCTAGCGGCGGCGGCGGCATTTGGAAACGGGGGTAAAGTGCGATCGCACCGCCAGCCCCTACCAAACCGACTAAAGCCGCCACTACCCAAGACCATCGCCGTCGTCGCTTCTGGGGCGAATACAGCGACTGGGGCAGCGTTTGCCACGAAGGGGTGGCAATCCCCATCTGTAGGGACGTGGCCGGGTGAGCTGTGGACAGCCCTACCGGAGGCAGTGACGTTTCCGGTAGGGTAGGAGCAGCGGGTTGAGACCCCGGCTTATGGGGCAGCTGATTGGACAACTGCTCTAAGCGCACCAAAATAGCCTGGGCACTGGCCGGACGATCCGCTACCCGAGGGGCAATCATACTGTCCAATAAATCCGCCAGTCCTGACGAAATCTGAGGAGCATGGGAGCGCCACTCAAAGCTATTTTGAAAAGCATCATATAGGGCCGTATCGGTGGGAGCTTTGGCCGTTACCAAATAGATCAGCGTACGACCTAAAGCATAAAAATCAGACTGGGGTACCGCCTGCCCATGCTCCTGCTCAGGCGGAGTATAGCCAGCCGAGCCAATGGCCGTGGCCACACCGCCGCGACTCACCTGGGTTAGATAGGTCTGGGTCATTTCTCGGGCAGCCCCAAAATCCACTAGAGCCAGCTGCCCACTGGTACGAATCATCACATTTTGGGGCTTGATATCCCGATGAAAATAGCTATTCTGGTGCATCTGGTGCAAAATTTTAGCCAGCTGAGTCAGCCACCCCAGGGCCAACTGCTCCTGGATCGGGTGATTGCCTTGCTGCTGCATCCACTGGCTCAGATTCAGACCGTCAATCTTTTCCATCACAATGCAGTGGAGGGGCACCGTGCTATTGGGTGGAGTAATAGAAAAGTATCCCTCGTCTTCTACAAACGGCATCCCCGGATGCCGCAGATGGCTCAGCACTGCAGCCTCATGGCGAAACATGGCTAATATTTTGGAGTTTTGACCATGCTCACGTCGCAGCACCTTTAAAATTTTGGGTAGATCGCGTTCATAGGCCTCGTAAACCATGCCAAACCCGGTTTGGCTACTGAGCAAACGCATCACACGATAGCGACCTTCCAATACCAAGGTTGTCCCACAGGCTTGACAGCTATTCGCCTCGCCATTGCCCAGATGATCGGGCTGAGGACAATCGGGATTAATGCATAAACTCATCAGCCACCCTGAAAAACGACCTTGGTATCTAGCCATGCCCGAACTGACAACTCAGTGCTAGGCCATCCTGAATCCACAAGGAACGTCAATACCCCTACCAATAAATATATCTACTGTCTACCTTCCCATACATGTGCCTTGCTGTGCATATTAGGAAAGATATTGGAACGCTGGGGTACTCAAGGTTAGTGTACCGTCCGTTTCAAAGAAACCTTTAAGAAAGCTGAAATTTGTTGTTCCTTGTCACGTCTGCTCATCATGTTTCGAAATTTAGTTGCATTCTGTCTAGCCGTCATCACGGTATCAATGCCCCTATTGTTATCGATGACCCATCCCCCTCATTCAGATGTCATTCTGCACGCCTTTGACTGGAGCTATGCCACGGTCACTGAGAAAGCCGCCGAGATTGCGGAAGCTGGCTACGGAGCCGTACTGGTGACACCGCCCCTCAAGTCTCCAATCACCTCCCAGTGCCTCTGGTACCAGCGCTACCAGCCCCAAGATTTTCGAGTAATTAGCAACTGCGATGGCAACAGGGAGAGTTTTGTTGCCATGATTGAGGCCCTATCTCAGGAGGGAGTGCTTACCTATGCCGATGTGGTCGTCAACCACATGGCCAATGAGCGCAATGCTGCTACCACCTTTCCGGGGGCATCAACCCTGGCGGAGTATGCCAGTAACCCTGACTATTGGCAACAACAGCAGTTGTATGGAAATTTGGACAATGGGCTGTTTAGCCCCCGAGATTTTCATGCGGCCCGCTGCATTCGTAACTACGGCGATCGCCAAACCGTGATCAACGGACGTATTTGTGGTGCAGGGGACGATCCTGGCCTACCGGATCTAAAAGACACCGTACCAGGAGAGACTCGGGTAAGAGACCAGCGGAGACAGTATATCCAAAGCCTCTACGACTTGGGGGTAAGAGGCTTTCGCCTAGATGCAGCCAAACATATGCCCAATGAGGCTATTCGGGACTTTGTTCCCGATCAGGTAGCCAAAAACTCTCAGATTTTTGCTGAGATTATCACGGCTGGAGGTGTGGGTGAGCGGGAATATACGCTGTTTCTAGAACCCTACCTGCGAGAACTCTCTGCAGATTTTGCCGCCTACGATTTCCCCCTATTAAATGCCATTAAACAGGCATTTAGCTTTGGTCAGCCGCTGTCTGATCTTGCCCAGCCTTACAGGACAGGGAATGCCCTAGAAAGCCAGCGGGCGATTACCGTAGTCATCACCCACGATATTCCGTACAATGCCGGGTTTCGCTCGTTGATCATGGACCCAACAGACGAAGATTTGGCCTATGCCTACATTATGGGTCGCGATGGCGGTACCCCCATGGTGTTTGACGATGGAACGACGGCAGCACCTCCCTTTGGCCGTATAGATGATGGTCGTTGGCAGGCGGTTTGGAGTCGCGATCGCATGGTCCGGATGATCGCCTTCCATAACCGCCTTCAGGGCACAGGAATGGATATGCTACATGCTGATGCATGCACCCTCCTCTGGCGACGGGGAGAAGCAGGCATTGTCGCCATCAACAAATGTGGAGAACCTCGGACAATCACGATAGATACCCGGTTTAAGCTGAAGTGGTTTCATCCTTATCAGAATATCCTTACAAAGGAGCCGCCGCTTGAGGTAACAGGACCTGCGCTGACGCTCACCCTGCCTCAGCGCAGTGCCCACATGTGGGCTACCACACCAAAACCTTGATTAGAGTCTCTCAGGTCACAAGACAACCTCCTCATACCAGAACCCGAGAGATTCATGGTGTCAAAAAAAGAGGCAGAGAAAATACCCTGCCTCCAACATAAACCCCATGGAACCACTACAATTCGAGCTTACTTAATAAACAGCATCTCCTGATAAGTGGGCAACGGCCAGCAATCATCAGCAATCTCAGCTTCGAGAGCATCAGCGTACTCACGTACCGCATCCATCAGCGGACGCAGCGTAGACGCACAGTAGCTCATATGCTCACCCGTCGTACTAAAGTCATGCTTTTCCAGAGCCTCACTTAGTTTAGCCACCGCACCCACCATGGAACTAGTGAGATCGGCCACCTTCTGAGCACTCTCTTTTTCAAAAGAAACCCCCAGCCCTTCTAAAGCATACAGAGTAGACGATAGCTTAGAGAGATACTCCACAGCCGCTGGATAAATTTGAGTCTTAGCCATATCTATCACTAGCTTACATTCCACCTCAATGGAGAGAATATACTGCTCGGCATATACCTCAAAGCGACTTTCCAACTCAACCGGTGTCAGCACACCTGTCTTTTGGAATAGATCGTTGATATATTCCTCTTGCAATACCGGCAAAGCATCAGCCGTCGTGGGCAGGTTGGCTAACCCCCGCTCCTCAACCGCCATTTTGTGCCATTCCTCAGAGTAACCGTTGCCGCCAAAGACAACTGCACCGTGCTGTTCCATCACTTCCTTGAGCACGGTGAGTATGGCTGTGTTGATGTCTGCACCGCCAGAGAGTTCAGATTCTAAGCGATTGCCTACCCACTCTAGGGAGTCGGCCAGCATGGTGTTGAGCACGATCAAGGGACCTGAAACCGATTGGTTCGAACCCACTGCGCGAAATTCGAAGCGGTTGCCGGTAAAGGCAAAGGGAGATGTGCGGTTGCGATCGCCTGCGTCCTTAGTTAAGTCAGGCAGTACATCCACGCCTAAATCCATCACTCCTTTCTTCTTAGAGTCGCTGATGGAACCAGTTTTGATCTGTTCAAAGACGTCTTCTAGCTGGGTACCTAAGTAGACAGACATAATAGCAGGAGGTGCTTCGTTGGCTCCCAAACGGTGGTCATTACTGGCCGTCGCAATAGCAGCCCGCATCAAAGGTCCATACTTATGGACACCGCGAATAACCGCACCGCAGAACACTAGAAACTGAGCATTCTCATGGGGAGAGTCACCAGGATCCAGCAGGTTACCTTGGGTGGCATTACCCACCGACCAGTTAACGTGCTTACCCGAGCCATTAATGCCAGCAAATGGTTTCTCATGGAGCAGGCACAAAAAGCCGTGCTTCTTAGCGGTATGGCGCAGCACGGTCATAATCATCTGCTGATGGTCACTGGCCACGTTGGCCGCTTCAAAGACCGGTGCAATTTCAAACTGCCCCGGTGCCACTTCGTTATGGCGAGTTTTTGCCGGAATACCCAACTTATAAAGGGTTTCCTCCACGTCCTGCATAAACACCTGGACCCGTTCCGGAATCGCACCGAAGTAGTGATCGTCAAACTCTTGGCCTTTAGCAGGGGGTTTGCCAAACAGCGTCCGGCCAGCCAATAGCAGATCGGGCCGCTGGCTAGCGAAATTAGTATCTACAAGAAAATACTCTTGCTCCGCACCACAGCTGGAGTTAACACGGGCAACATCTTTGTTCCCTAATAGCTTCAAGACTTTACTGGCAGCTTTATCCATAGCAGCAATGGAACGCAGAAGCGGCACTTTTTTATCTAGGGCTTCTCCAGTCCAAGACACAAAGACTGTCGGAATACACAGTGTGGAACCATTAGCTGTATCCAGAATGTAGGCTGGACTAGTGACATCCCAGGCGGTGTAGCCTCGGGCTTCGAAGGTGCCACGAATGCCACCGTTGGGAAACGAAGAGCCGTCGGGCTCGCCCTGTACTAATAATTTACCGGAAAATTCTGAAATAACTGTGCCGTCACCCTGGGGAGAAATGAAGCCGTCATGCTTCTCAGCAGTCAAGTTAGTCATGGGATAAAACACGTGGGCATAGTAAAGCGCCCCCTTGGATATCGCCCAGTCTCTCATTGCATTGGCAACAGCATCAGCAACGGAGGAATCCAGCTTTTCCCCAGTGACAATGGTTTTTTTAATCGATTTGAATACTGATTTGGGAAGAGTTGCTTTCATTTTGGGCAGGTTAAAAACATTCTCTGCCCAGATTTCGTCGAGACTTGCTGGTGCCTTGGGGGGCATCGGCTGCCGATTGACGATTTGGCTAATCGCCTGAACCCGACCTGCATTTCCACTCATAACTTCTTTTTTTGGGGACCAACTGCATGATCCTACTGAACGCACCTCCTTGAAATAGATAGCAGATATACCAAATGTAAATAATTTGAGACCCAGATTATAGAAATCTACTGTCTAAAGCACCCGAATGCTGCAAATGCTCAATCTAAAAGGGAATTAGGATAGAGGAATCCACAAAACCTATATCTCTCAAAGCTATGAGTCGAGGACTGAGCGAAGTCAGTCGAGAAGCATTGCCCACGGAAACAGTCCAGTTTGACCTATTAAGTCGGTTAATGATGTCCTAAAAAAACAGGCGTTGCTGAGTTACACCCCTCTGACCACGGTTCGTAACTCAGCAACGCCTTGAGCATAGGAGTAATTAAATCTATGCTTAATGCTTGACTGAAGGTAGTGTACGCATGAATCATAAGACTGACTGTACTCAAAATTACAGTTAGCAAGAAACGGGTGGTGGTCACTCTTTAGGACCGATACCTTGGTGAAGTGCACCTGGTAATCAAATCCACTGATGAAAACCACCACTTACGATAAGGAAACCTATGGTCAAATCGCCAAGGCGATTGCGTTTATCCGCAAAAATCACTTAGAACAGCCCAGCTTGGCCACTGTCGCTCAGCATGTAAATCTCAGTGAATATCATTTCCAGCGTTTGTTTACAAAATGGGCTGGCATTAGCCCAAAGCGCTTTTTGCAATATCTCACTCTGGAATATGCAAAATCAAAAATCATTGAAACCAACAGCCTTTTAGAAGCCACCCTGGAGTCGGGGCTATCCAGTTCCGGTCGGCTGCATGACCTGTTTATTCGGTTTGTGGCAATGACGCCTGGAGAATATAAAACAGCCGGTTCAGGATTACAGATTCGCTATGGCATTCATGAAACTCCCTTTGGTTCTTGTCTAATTGCCATCACTGACCGTGGCATCTGTAACTTAAGCTTTTTAGAACACACCGATAGCACAGACGCTGCCCAGACCCTACAAACAGAATGGCCTAATGCTGACATTAGCATGGCTAGACAAGAGACTGAGAACATGCGAGATCTGATCTTTCAATCTTCCTATTCTTCTCCCTTAGTGCTCCATGTCAAGGGAACAAATTTTCAAATTCAGGTGTGGCAGGCACTTCTTAAAATCCCCTTCGGTGGGCTCACCACCTATCAGAGATTAGCCACCTCCATCGGTAAACCCACGGCAGCAAGGGCTATTGGTAATGCTGTAGGACGTAATCCCGTAGGCTATCTTATTCCCTGCCACCGAGTGATTCGCGGTTCAGGTGAGATCGGTGGCTATCGCTGGGGTCTGGATCGAAAAACTGTTCTTTTAGGCTGGGAAGCTAGTCAAGGTGAGGAGAAGACATGAAACTGTCAGACATTTTTGAGCTGTTGTTGCTAGCAGCTCTATGGGGTGGTTCATTTCTATTTATGCGGATTGCAGCTCCTGTACTTGGCCCCGTTTGGCTAATTGAGTTTCGCGTTTTATTAGCCGGGCTAGTCCTGTTGCCAATACTGGCACAGTTAGGGTTGTTGAATGAGCTGCGTCGCTATCTCATCCCTCTCTTTATGGTCGGATGTCTAAACTCAGCCATACCATTCTTACTACTGGCCTTTGCTTCAGTCTCTCTACCTGCAGGTTTTACATCTATTTTAAATGGTACCGCTCCTCTGTTTGGGACTGTCGTAGCTTCCGCTTGGCTCCATGAGAAGCTAACGCCTGGTCGGATGGTGGGCTTTGTGCTAGGTTTTATCGGTGTTGTTATTTTAGTCGGGTGGAAAGCAATTGAAACTACCCCTAGCTTCTTGATCGCAATCGTTGCGGCGCTTGCAGCTGCATTCATGTACGCCATTGCAGCTCCTTATATTAAGCAAAACTTGGCGGGTGTGCCATCCTTGATGGTTACAACAGGCAGTCAGCTGGGGGCAGCTTTGTTGATCCTCCCAGCGTTACCCTTTACATTACCCCAGCAAGCACCGTCTCCTGGGGTAATGATATCTGTCCTGGCTTTGGCCGTACTGTCTACCGCCTTTGCGTACATTCTTTATTTTAGATTAATTCAAAACGTTGGCTCCACAAAGGCCCTGACGGTGACCTATCTGATTCCTATATTTGCCATGCTGTGGGGAGCCGTCGTTTTGCAAGAAACAGTGACAGCCGCGATGATTTTGGGCTGTGGGCTAGTGCTGTTGGGAACTGCGATCGCAAACGATATGTTCACCACATGGAACCGCAGCCAAAAGCTACGCTGATTTCTCCATAGACTGTTCAGGATGCCGTCATCTAGCCTATCGGTGGATATTGTGAACAATCAGGTAGCTGATGGATAGGGCTAGAATTGCAATCGCAAGACCAATCAAACTTACCCCCAGCGTTTTATCCAGATCCAGAATAATGATTTTACGCGCGACAGCGATCAGTGAGGTCACAATCACCAGCTCCACCTGAACCACATGCTTTTTCAGATAGGCCGTAATATTTTCAAGAATTTCCAAAGCAATCAAAACACTCAGAAACAAACCAAAAATTTCTTTGAGGGTGTTAACAAAAAAGCCTTTAGGACTGGGGTTAAAGAGTGCTGTTGCTAAAAACAGCATCAGATCGACCATGATTACCACAATCACAATCAACATAGCCACTGAAAGTAGCTTTGAGACTAAGCTTTCAAACTGTTCGATCCCGGTTGAAAATCCTTCATCACTTGAACGCCAGCGAATATATCGCTTAAATCGTTTCAGCATTATTTTTTAGACTAAACCCCTTGCATAATTTAGACTAAATCTCTGTCAAAATATTTTTTATAAGTTCCGACGGATTGTACTGCTATTAACGACTTCAGTTATCAAAACTTTAATATTTGTCAGGGTATAGTACTCCACCGTTCGCTGTCAGCATATGACAGCAGTAAATATACTGACAGCAGCAGACTCATAGCATTCTTAAACAGCAATATCTATGAACGAATATCAATTATGTATCTGCAAGTAAAAACCTATATTAATTTACTTGTCATTAACTGGAGACTAACTAAAACAGAAATTATCATGTCGTTAGTAAACCCTAAAGTAAACCAGAAGTAAACCAGCGCCGACAATCACTCAGCGGCAATCACTGTGTCAAGAAGTTAAATGGGCTTAAAACTTTTTGACAATGCAAAAGTTAAAAGCATTAGGCCCATAGATTCAGTGTTGTTTAGACGAGAGCGGTGTTCTTTAATTCGGAGGAATACTGAAAAAAGCTATGATGTTGGGGCTCTTTTTTGCATTTTTCTCAGGACTTGTCTTTGTTGATTACCAGTTTAATGACTGGGAAGCTGAATCTCAAGCAGACAATACCTTGGCTGCACGTAGAACAGATGGCATTAGTCAGGTCTGAGACCTCGAATAAATTGACCTAGACCATGAGCTCCATAGTCAGCGTAGTGTTTGACAGCATGACTACCAATAACAGCGACATCGGCATAGCCAATTAAGGTACGAACAGCCGCCGCCGATTGGATCCCAAAGCCGACGGCCATGGGTAATGGTGTGACTGCGCGTACTCTGTCCAAATATTGATGGGATAGATGAGAAGACCTGGTTGGCTGACCAGTCACACCTTTCCGTGCCACACAGTACGCTAGGCCTCTAGTGTCGTGGAGAATCTGTTGTGTACGCTCCAGGCTACTTTCTGGGGTTATCAGAAAGATCGTTGCGAGTGATTGTTCGTGACACATGGCAATATAGTTCTTTGCCTGTTCCGAAGGTAGGTCAGGAATAATGCAGCCAGCAATTCTACTCTGGGCCGCCATTTTAACAAATTCACCGATGCCATACTGAAAGAGAAGATTGACATAGGTCATAATCACAAAGCGTGTCTGGGAATATTGCTGCGTGATTTCTGCAGCAAAGTTGAGGCAGTCTTGAACCGACACGCCTGACTGGACTGCGGCGTGGTTTGCGGCCAGTAAAATTGGTCCATCGGCTATGGGTTCTGAAAAGGGAAACTGTAGTTCGATCAGTTCCACACCTGCTTGAACAAGCGTTGCGATCGCACGACGATTATCGTCCCACGACGGATAGCCCAACACAGTATGGGACATGAGTAAAATGTCTTTCTGTTGCCGCTGCTGACGGATAAACTGTTCGAGATGCATGGTGATGTAAATAGGTAAACAGATTTCTCATTACTTAACTACTCTTTGCTTTAAAAAGCCTTGCCAGTCAGGGTCCTGCAATGCCTTAGCAATGGTAAAAATATCTTTATCACCTCGCCCTGATTGGCTAATGATGATGGCATCTTGAGCCGTATAGTTGGGAGCATCTTTAAATGCTTGAACAAATGCATGGGCTGATTCTAAAGCAGGAATCAAGCCTTCTTTTTTTATGACCAGCCTTAAAGCTGCTATCACGTCAGTATCGAGGGCTGCCGTAACACGGATACGTCCCGTTTGGGCCAGATGGGCGAGAATAGGAGAAACCCCTACATAGTCCAGACCAGCGGCAACAGAATGGGTGTCTTGCATCTGGCCGTCTGAGTTTTGAAGAAACTGGGTCTTGTATCCTTGGGCAATGCCGATTGAGGCGGTATCACTTGCTAGACGAGTGGCGTGGTGGGTGGTATCGGTACCTAGACCACCCGCTTCGACACCGACCAGGTCAACGGCTGCATCTTCTAGAAAACCACTAAATATACCAATGGCGTTAGAACCACCACCAACACAGGCATAGACAGCGTTGGGTAGCTGTTGGGTTTGAGCGAGAATTTGCGATCGCACCTCTTGTCCAATCACCGACTGAAACCAGGCCACCATTTCCGGAAACGGATGGGGACCACAGGCCGTACCGATCAAATAGTGGGTAGTTGCCATGGTGGCAGACCAATCCCGCAGAGCTGCATTCATAGCATCTTTAAGGGTTTGAGTTCCACTAGTAACAGGGATCACCTCGGCCCCCAGTTGCCGCATCCAGAACACATTTGGATACTGCCGTTCTACATCCTCGGCTCCCATGTAGATGGTGCACTCTAACCCCAATTTAGCCGCCATGGTCGCCGTAGCCACCCCATGCTGCCCCGCCCCCGTTTCCGCAATCAAACGAGCTTTACCCATACGCTGAGCCAACAACGCCTGACCCAGAACATTGTTTAACTTATGGGACCCCGTGTGGTTCAGGTCTTCGCGTTTGATATAGATTTTGGCCCCACCCAAGTAGCGAGTCAGCCCTGCTGCATAGGTGAGCGGCGTCGGACGACAGGAATAGTTCGACAACGTTGCCACATATTGTCGCCAGAATGCAGGATCCTCTCGGGCATCATGATAGGCCACCGTTAACAACTCAAACGTTTCATACAAAATCTCAGGAATAAATCGACCACCAAATTCACCGTAGTAGCCCCGGTGGCTCATCAACGGCGATGCACCAGCTATCGTCATTTAATTTTTCTTATCTAATCTCTACTGCTACTGTAAACTCAGGCTTTTTATACGTCCAATATTGAATAAATAGCAACACTATATTTTTAAGATATAGTCTCAGCATTATGGAACTTCGGCATCTTAGATATTTTCTCGCAGTGGCAGAAACCTCAAACTTCAGTCGCGCTGCCGAGCAGCTAAATATGGCTCAGCCGCCCCTGAGTCAACAGATTCAAGCATTAGAAAAGGAGCTAGGCGTCAAACTCTTTAACCGAGGTCTGCGACCGTTACAGCTAACCCATGCAGGGCAGGCGTTTCTCCCAGAAGTATACGCCGTCATGGCCCAAGTAGACCGAGCCAGTCGCATTGCACAACAAGCCAGTCGAGGAGAAGTGGGTCAGCTCGCCATCGGCTTTAACAGTGCCGCCATGCAAACTGTACTACCCGCAATCTTAAAAGCATTTAGGAAACAATTTCCATTAGTCCACCTCAAACTCTGGGAACTTGACTCTCAGCTCCAGCTAGAACAGCTTAGCAATGGACAGATTGACTGTGGCTTTCTCCACTCACAACAGCCAGAAAAGTTCCATTACCATGTGCTGTTCAAAGAATCCTTGGTGGTAGCTCTGCCAGATTATCATCCCTTAGCTGAACAACAGAGACTTAAACTCAGCGCACTGTCAGAGGAAACATTTATTTTGCCACCTCCAAAAATGGGGCACCGTTTTTACTATCAAGTTCTCAAGCTATGTAAGGCCCATGGATTTACACCTAGGATTATTCAAGAAGCCAGATTTTTACAAACTGTGCTGGGGCTGGTCGTGAGTGGTATGGGAATCGCCCTAGTACCCGCCTCAATGCGGCAGTTAAAACGGGCGGGAGTAGTTTATCGTGACCTGAAAGATACCTTTGAAATTGAAACGCTGCTCGCTTGGCAGCAAGATAATCCTGCCCCCGTCTTAAATCATTTTCTCAACATCGCTATCACTGTCAGTAGTGCTGCAACCTAGTAGCATAGACCTGTATATCAGCTGGCGATGGAATCTTGCCGAAATTGGTGAAATTTGAGCTTACTACGAATATTTTTCATATGTTTCTTCACCGTATTGACACTGATATATAGTTCAGCAGCAATTTCCTTGTAACTATAGTTAGCACGCCTAAGGGACCACGTTTCAGCTTCACGACGGGTTAAGCCATACTTTTCCACTTCATCCGTCACCAAGCTTGTAATAGAGTGTTTTTGGTTCTCCAAAAGAATTAAAACAAGCGGTTGTTGCCCCGCTTCCAAATGTAACCATCGGGCCCGAAATCGCAGAGTATCTAACCCACCATTGTTGATCTCAGATTCAATGACGATCGGGGTCTCATAGTACACCTCACAGCTATCGATTACCGCTTGATAAATTCGTGTAATTTCATGCCCTACCAGCTGTAATTGTGATGGGTTCTCTGCAAACTCTTCAATAATTTTGCCAGCATTACTGTTAGCATGAGCTAATTCACCCTGATGAGTCAGGAGCAAGATACCATCCATAAAACCTTCAAGTATGCCCTTCATTAAAACACTGTCTAAACAACCACTGTGAGCCTTCAGTTCTGTGAGTGCTTTCATGAAAGTATCCATCTGACAGACCTCTCGTCATAATCGCAAATCTGCTGCAAAACAGCGTTACCTATTGATAGATGCCAGCGATTGTAGGTTATGCAGTTTTCTAGCGATCGCACAGTTCCATGACAGCTATCGGAGCGAAGATCGTTTAAACGGTCATAGCAAACACATTACAAGCCAGTAATGACGAAGCTAGTCATCAAAGAAATTCATCTGCTCAAGCATATCCTCACTATTGAAAATTAACAGCAGTGCTCGTTCGAAAGGTTGACGATTTTGCCGATCAAACCTGACTGATAGGTTTACCATCTGCTTCCCTTCAGAGATGGGGGTGAGAATAATGCTCCCCCATTGAATAGAGGGAAACTCACAATCAGCAAATTCATCTACAAAGTTTTTAAGATTGAGTCCTGCTCGATGGGAAACTGCAAAAAAATTCTCAATTCGCTTGTATCGTCCCTGGGCCATTTCATAGACGATATGCTTAGCAAAATTTTTCAGATACTCACTCTTTACCGTGTTCCCACTTTCATTTACACTCGTGTTTGGTACAGAAAATACTACATTGCCATCTGCCTGAGGCAGATAAACACAGTGCATCGTATCCTGATCATCAAAGATGACGGTAAGCTCAGTAGGTTCAGAGCGCCCTTCAAATTTACACGTGAGCCGCACCCCCTTGATCAGCTGAATATCCTCAGGATTTGAAGCCAAATAGAAACTTCGTGCCTTTGGATCAGTACCAAAGCTTGTCAGTTTACCTACAGATGCAGTGAGTTGTTCTTGAATACTGCTTACAAGTTCCGAAGACAACGCTTCGTTAATTGGCAGTGCACTCGCCTCAGCAGCATCGCTGTTTGTGCTAGCAGTTGCAATACCATCGCTTACGCTCAAACGTTGTATAAGCCCCATCGTTAGGTTTATGGAAGCTTGGTACATTTCGGTACCTCCAGGATAGGTATCATCGCCGGTACGGCGGAAGATATCATCAATAATGTCCGGTACTTTGGAACCTAACTGTTGGATGGACGTGCCCATGGGATGCTCTCCTAAACTAGGAAAAAGGACTGTCAGCCCAATTGCAGTAATTTACTGAAGAAAACTAGCAGTCACTTAATATATAAGTGCAGCTTCCCCAGGTTTATGCAGTTATTTTGTCCGAACAACCGTTGATTTTTGTTTGAGAATCGGGATCATATACAGGGTAAATATAGCTGACGGCAAAAATATGGGTATCAGAATTGAAGCTGAAATATATAGCTGGAGAGTCCCTAACCCATATCCAACATAGCTACCTAGAAGGATAAAACACCTTTTTTTCTGCTGGACAGTAGGTTGTTTTAATAGGTAAAGTACACAGCCTTTAGCCAACAGAGCTGATAAAAGCACCATCCACCAATCTGGGATCAGAACAATTAAGTGGGAACTCAGCCAATGATGGGTCATGTAAGCATGTAATTCCCCACCAGTAATTTTCTTAGAACAGCTTTCTGAATTGAGGGCTGAGGCATTGGTTGAATGACACCAGGCCCTAAATGCTGTCGGTGCTGAAAACTGGTCTTTAGCTTCGGTATACCGATCTGAGGCAACAATGACAATTTGTTGAGTGAGATTATGCACAACTGCTGACTCAGATAGAAATTGCCTGGCAGGAATACGATGGTAAATCTGACTTGGCGGAATCGAAAAATCGATGATGTAGGGCAGGCCAAAGGGAGGAATAGCCTGGTCTAAAAAGGGCTGTAAAGTAGCCTCGGTTGTCAGGTTTCTCAGATAAAGGCTAAGAGCTGTTTTGAAGTTAGTATCGTTTTGTAATGTTGGTTGAGGAAGCTGATCATGAGGTGGCTGCTGGCTGACGAGACTGGCCAAAGCTAATGAATAGGCAAATGGACAATACTGGGCACAGGTGCTCTCTTTAGGGAGTGTTACCCGGTCTATAGTCAAGTAGCTGTCTGCTTCTAAGCTCCAGTCAGGATTGGCAATTTCGTCCCGTGGCCATTGTTGGTCTTTATGCCTAGTGGCAAAGATCAACCAGGTGCTTTGTGTTTCGACGGTATGACGAACTGATTTAGCTAAAACGCTCTCTTTCGGTTCTTCTTGATTGAGAAAGTAATCAATACCGACTACATTGGCATTTGATTTTGCCAGCTGGTCAATAATTTGACCTAAATACTCACGGTCTAAAGGACTGATTTCAAATCTTTCGATGGTTTCGCCTGCTTGATTTAGAGATTGCTGATCGATGGCAATTAAGGTGACAGGAGGTGAGGCACTTTTGGGAAGCTGATGGGTAAGCTGCCGATATTGAGATTGGGCAGCTGTACGCAAGTCCAGCAAGATATCCTGCAATGGAATCATCAGGCTGAGAAGAGTCACCGTTCCTAAAGCAAAAGCTTCTCGTTTGGTTGGCAGCCACTGTTGTAAATATCCCTTCCAACCAAAGGGTTGAATATGATAAGCAGTAGTACCAGCAGGGCTAAAAAATGAGGGAATGAGGTGAGCAGAAGGGTAGGCAAATTTTTCGACAGACTGGAGATGCTGAGTCGTTTGCAGCAGGGCAGCGTGGATATCGTTGTGTTGAGCCAGGTGCTGGCAAAGATTAGGAAGAAACCGTTGGGCGACATCGTTGCGAATGGGTTCGCGCATCACAACGACTTGCAGCCCCAGAGCCACTAATGATTTAGCAATGCTCAGACCGCTGCAGGAGTTAAAAATGGCCAGCTGAAGACCATTTTCCTTAGCTTGGGTTAAGTAGTCTTCAATTTCGCTGATAGCTAGGGAAATTTTGGGTGTGATCGCTATTTTGCCACCCGTCACATCTGTATCATCGCTGTGACCAGCAAAAAAGAGGACATCCCATCCACGACTATCGCAGATCTTAGCAGCAAATTTTTGCTTAATCAGGCTCACACTGTCATTTGATGGCCAGAAAAAGCGTTCGACATGGGCGATGGACTGGAGCGATCGCAACGCTTTCCAATCCTCCTGCAGGGGCAATGTTGGATCATCACCCAGGACTGCTAGAATCCTAGACTTTTTACGGGAAACCATTGCAGCCTGGGGTCCCCCAGGCTCATCCATAGCTGTGCGCACAATCCGTAGTGCTCCGGGGATAACCCCATCTACCCCCAGAGAACAGGCTTCCCAAGGCAGCTGCTCTATTTCCTCAGCATCGCAGGCCAGAAAAATATCCACACCTGGCGGAGTCATGCCTCGTTTAAGGCTGGAGATAGCGTGGCCACTAGGCAGCTCCTCGCGAATCTGCTGTTGAATAGCGCGCAGTTCCCCTGAGCCTAGCCAACGGTGAAACGCTTTGATTAACCTTTTTTCAGCGTCCATCAGATCATGAGCCAGATCACCTGAGCCAGGATTAAGCCGACCACTATTGCTGACAGATTGAGGCGGAGACAGCTGGTAAAACCGATGATAGCGCTGCCGCCAGAGCCGATATTTTTTTTGGATCTCCTCAGGATAAGGCAGGCTAGCGGTTAGTTTTTTCTTGCCATGCTCCCAGAGCAGCAAAAAGAAACACGATGTCTTATCCTGATGCCAAACTTTTAATTCAAAAACTGAACGCATCTCATCTTTTGCCAAGAAGTGTGGCACGAACGTAGTTCCATAGCTTTACCAGCAATCATGCAAACCATCTGTTATGAAAAACAGGTTGTTTACACTCAGCTGATTGCATAGATATGATTGCACTACTCGCTGCTATATGAATATTCCGGATTCTATAACAGACTTAGGAGATCTGGCTTACTCTAACGCCCCAGACTCAAAACCATAGGGAGTCAAAGACAACCCTTCTCCTGTCGGAGAGATAATGGTAGCAACTAAATTTTTCCCCAGGCTGGCATGACCACGAACATAGAGTAGCTCTGTGTCTAGTGCTTCTTCTTCCTGAGATACCCCTGTCAAGTCAGTCACCCGTAGTCTAAGTCTATCCGGCAGCAGATCACCCATTTGGGTCCGTAAAATGACTAACAAAGCCCACTGGGGTGCAACGGATAGTGGGGACAGCGCCCAAGTCATGGAACATACCTGCAACAGCTCTCCCGACAGCTCAATGTTTTTATAAACAGGTTGGGACTGTTCAGGAATATCCATACCCTGATATTTGAGATCGTCTATGGCAACGTTAAACCTATTTACTGAACGAAAGCCAGATGCCCCAGCGGCTAACATTTGAGGAGAGTACCAACCGAGGCTCTGGGAGAAATCATCTAATTCAGTGCATAGCCAGTTGGCAGTATTGATGGCACGCTGGGTTATCAGGGTAAAGACTTCAATGAGACGAATATAAAGAGAACGGGAACTTTCTGATGATTGCTGCCACTGGTAAAATAAATCTAATAGCTTAGAACTTCTCAGGAGAGTAGCTCCTTGAGGCCAGGATAAAACTTGGCCAAAATTAAACTGAGAAGAATGACGATGGGATAGAAGAGAGGATAGTTCGGCCTGGGTGACGGGAGAAGACATGGCCCACTGACGGGTCAATGCTGGCGCTATCGAATCCGGTAAAGCAATGGCGGCAGCGTCTAGGAACTTTGACTGAAATAAAAGATGATTGGGTTCAGCATCAAACAATGATAGAGGAACCGCATAATTCCACTGGTCATCGGGGGACAAATCGACGCGTTGTCGGTAGCGCCCAATACTATCATACTGACTATAGCCTCGAATTATGATTTGTGCCTGTTCTTCTTGAACTTCAACAACTATATAGAAATGAGCATTAAAATCAGGTAAATCAAGGGTAGCTGCGGGTATGGCCACCACCTCATCCAATAATCGTTCAGTGGCAACTAGACATACCTGAAAATTTTCCAGCCTCAGATTACAAACAGCGTTAAGCACACTGGCATACTGCGGTTTAACAATAGAGCAGTTCTGTTGATCGATGGCAATGCTTGGATCTTGTTCTTTGATCCATCGGATAAAACCCTGGAGGGCCAGCCCATTTAAATAGGTATGCCACTGAGCCGTTTCACCCAGTACTGGATTACTGAGTTGAACCGCCTGGTCAAAGTCCTCTGGCTCTAAATCTACACACTCCGGCGATACCAGCCTCAAGTCATTCACATCCATCAAAGAACACGGCATTACTTTACTCCTTATTATTTCTCTATATAGTGGCGTAAACGCTGGGCATATAGACTAGCCATAGTTTGTTTTTTAGTCGTTTTTATTTCTGCAACTGCGGCTTGAAATACCTCTGCATCAAAAAAGTCTTCGATGTGTTGCATCAAATTTTTTAAATAATCGGGGGCAATGGGTAATGTGGCTAAATTTAGGTTACTCACCTGGTTTAAGAGAATCTGGAAAAATTGGTTCACGGTCCAATAGCGGACACGTTTGATCAATGTCGTGGGATTAAGTACACGGCTCACCTGCGATTGATTAGTCATGCCTAATGTATCAGCGATTTGGCTTTGGGATTGGCCCTGACAATAAACAAGTCGTAAAATGATAACTACTTTTGGGGCAAATACAGCATACCTGGGTCGTTTCTCAAGATTTAGGATATGTTCACTGATCCCTTTATTTATCCCCCAATCTAAACATTCCATCAGTTGCTGACGACAGAATTCCCTTAATTCTTGCTGGGCTATCTGGTCGAGAGCATTTATGGCTTTTGGATCACAAAACTCTCTGGGAGCTCCATAACGAGGATCAACGTATTCCAGGGATTCGGATGGGGGCGTCCCGTTTCGGCTCCAGATGGCATACTGACGGAGCTGTTGGGCTAGTCGTTTAAGCTCTGTTTGCAAGGACGCCGGTAACGGAAAGGTAATTTCTTGTTTCTGCAGATATTGCTGCATTTCTTGAAGCTGAGCCAGGGAAGGGTCAGGGCATTTGAGATGATTCTGCTGCTGTTTTCGTCTATCTCGACGGTAAACAGTGTGGTAAGCCTCTATGATGTGACGCTCCCGTACAGGAAAGGTATCCAATTGATGGGGACCGACCCGATTTAGCAGTGCCCAATCGCTTAGTTTATAGAACCCTTGTTTTGATAAAACGTCTTGCAGGTCCTGGTTTTGTCGAATTTGGAGATGTACCCAATTGTCTAAACTCGATACACGCTGACCTTTTGGATTGAATTTTCGCAACACTTCAACTGAGAATAGCTGATAGGTAGATTGCTCAGGCTGACCATTACGGTTTATCACTAGTTGGACTTTTTTATCCCGGTTTAAGACAACTTGTATTTTGCCGTCATCGTTTAAAACGTAGGGCAGCAAGTCCTGATAGGTAAGTCGCCCAGTTGCAGAAAACCGGCTTGCCAGGGTTTTACAAGCGCCCAAAATGGTATGGGAAACATAGCTGCGCAAACATAGTCCTGCTTTGATCTGACTCTGTAAAGTAATAGCCGAGGTATCAGCCGTAAATTGGTTGTGCAGAAAGGCTTGAACAGAGCGATGCTTTTGCAGCAAGGGTTGCGATCGCGCCGTCAGCAGCTCAGAAAATTCTGCCTCAAAAAACGCAGACGCTAAGGGCAAGGACTGTTTTTTATACCCAATCCCATTCCCTCCAGGATCTATTCTCAGAATTTCCCAATACTTTGATAGAGGTCCCATGATTTGCCAACCCTTCAATGGACCCTTATTTTCTCAGACCTGGACAGCTCTTGTAGTACCCCAGAGGGTACTATCATGGAAAACTTCCTGCAGCTACCTACACTATTACTCTTGATTAGGCTGCTGTAAGGGTTCTGGATTGAGCGGACTGAGGATACGATTCATGGTTTGTAGCTGCTCGGCGGTGCCCAGGCAAATGAGAAAATCTCTCGGCTTGAGCTGTACCTCTGAGGTGGGACCGATAATTAGATCCCCCTGATTGCGCTGAATAGCCACAATCAAAACCCCAGTTTGGGTCCTCAGTTTTGATTCTTTAAGGGTTTGACCAATCTGGGAGCAGACCAACGGATCCAGTAAAAATTCTTCCATATAGTAGGTGCGATCGCCCCCTGAAAAAATGCCATCCATAAAATCCATTACCTGGGGACGGAGGGCGGCAGCAGCCATGCGTTTACCCCCGGTAATATAGGGTGAAATGACTGCATCTGCGCCTACCCGCTGTAGTTTTTGAATGGCCTCTTCGCTACTGGCTCGGGCAATGATGCGCACATGGGGGTTAAGCGTTCTAGCCGAGAGCACAGTGTATAGGTTCTCAGCATCGGACGTGAGAGCAGACACTAGACAAACCGCCGACTCAATTTTAAGTAAATGGAGCGTATCGTCCAGGGTGGCATCTCCTTGAACTGCAACAAAGCCCAGTTGCTGTGCCTGTTGCACCGACTCCTCCTCAGCATCGACAACCACAAATCGAATTTTCTGTAGTCTAAACTCTTCCGCAATCTGGCGTCCTGTCCTCCCAAATCCGCACAAAATATAGTGATGAGAGAGTTCTTGCATAAGTTTACGACGTTGGTTTAGACGCACTCCTTCTTGAAAGTAGCCTTTTACAATCGCTTCTGTAAATCGGTTGGCAATATAGCCGACGGCAAAGATTCCTAAAAAGATCAGCACAATCGTAAAGATACGCCCGCGATCGCCCAAGGGTTGAACCTCTGTAAACCCGACTGTGGCCAGGGTAATGACCGTCATATAAAAGGCATCGGTAAAACGCCATCCCTCCACCTGCCAATACCAAAGGGTACCCATGACGATTACGCCCAGCAGTGCTAACAGTCCTAGAAAAAGCTCCCGCTGCGTTTTTCGATATCTCTGTTTAAGCGCAGCATAGTAGCGATCGCTTTCCCACAGGGCTCGGGTTGAATTCTGATGTGGCAAGTTAGTGCAGCCCTAAGACGACATGACGCATCGTAGTCTGAATTTTCCAAATCGGGCACCGGTTGTCAAAACCTCATTATATTCACTGATAATCTGCCTGATATCCTGATACCCATTGAAAATGATCAATAGACGATAATCAATTTAAACCTAGGCATTAACCATTAGGAGGTTATATGAAAACGATTGGTCTGTTGGGGGGGATGAGCTGGGAAAGCACGGTCACATATTATCAAGCTATCAACCAGGGGATAAAACATAGACTAGGGGGTTTACATTCTGCCCAAATCGCCCTGTATAGCGTTGATTTTGACCCAATTGAAAAGCTACAGCATCAGGGCAATTGGGATGAGATGGCAAGAGTTCTTTCAGCGGCGGCCTTAGGCGTACAGGCAGCTGGGGCCGATTTTCTGTTGATTGGCACCAATACCATGCATAAGGTTGCCCCTGAGATAGAGGCGGCTATTGATATACCGCTGCTGCATATTGCCGATGCGATCGCAGATACCCTCATCCAACAAAATATCAACAAAGTTGGACTGTTAGGAACCGCATTCACCATGGAACAAGACTTTTACAGCGGTCGCCTCCAAGCCAAGCATGGTTTAGATGTACTCATCCCCAACACAGACGATCGAAAGATTGTTCACCAGGTAATCTATCAAGAGCTTTGCTTAGGTAAAATTGAAGCTAATTCAAAAACAGAATATTTGCGAATTATCGACACTCTCACAGACCAAGGAGCCGAAGGCATTATACTTGGCTGCACTGAAATCGGGATGCTGATCAAACAAACCGATACTAATATCAGACTATTTGACAGTACAGTTATCCATGCAGCAAAAGCTGTCGAATACGCTTTAAAGTAAATGGTTAAACAGTTTTCTCCCATAGGAATGCAGACACAAGCTTTAGAACTTATGAAATCCGTATCCCCTAATCCAGCATATCCCTAAGTATTTTTAAATTAAACGTCAGATAGCCCACTGTCATAGGGGGCTCTACCTTAGTCTGCTGCAGCCAACTTTCCCCATAGGCTGAGAACAGCTGGGAGACTTTTTGCTGATGGCCTGTGCGCAAAGTAGTTAGAATACGATCCCCCAGAATATCATCAGTGCCAGGCCGGACTAAACAGTGGGTTCTCAAGAGCTGAAACGGCTCAATTGTCTGCTGCTGTGCCTGCATAAGTTCTTGCAAAATCACTTTCACCAGTTCATCAATTACAAAGGTCATCACCATGGATGGCAGGGCAAAGGATGGCTGATCTGAGAGAAAATGCTGGGCAACCAGGGAACGTTGTACCAGTCTAGAAAGAGCCCCAATGACACCTGCAGAATCAGGGTTAAGCAAATGGGTTTGTAACCGACACAGGGAAATCGGTTCTTGCCAGATGGCCAGCCAAAAGAGTAGCGCTGTTTCCAGCTGACTGAGGGCTTTAAATTGTTGCTTAAAGAGTAGGCGAATTGGATCTGGTAAGATAACCGTTTCTTGCTCTAAAAAGGGAGCAATCTGTCCACCAAAAACGGTTTGAATTGTTGAGGCAACTAGCTTTAAGGCTAAGGGGTTATAGCTGTATATACGAGCTAGAGTTTTTAGCTGGTAAGGTTGGCCACTGCAGCCACAGGCTTGCAAAAGTTCAGTCGCAGCAGCAGCAGATAGACCAGATAGAGATAAATGTTGCACTCGGTTAAGTGCATAAAATTGAGGGGGTAATGGCTGCCGACTAATCACTAGTAAACAACTGCAATGGCGAGAGCGAGAAATCCGATAGAGCAAATCAAGATGGGTCTGGGGGGCAGACTCGTCTACATCATCTACGATCATGAGTCTGCGGCTTTGCAGCGTTTTGAGGAGTTGTCGTTCCCCTTGCTCAACGGTCTCTATGGGGGCATCGAGTAAATCCGTTAGTAATACATCCAGAGGCATGTGCGCCGAGCGCCAGATGATGCTGGCAAAGTCTATCTGCCATTGTCCAGCCAAGGCCAACGCTAGGGCTGTTTTCCCCGTGCCCCCCAGACCACTAATGGAAATCAGCTTGGCTGTGTTCATCCAGGTCTGCAGTTGTTGTAGCTCTGGCCCACGGCCATAAAATTGCTCAATATCAGGAGCCTCTCCCCAATCGACCAGGCAGGGGGGCGATGAAACCTCCTCATTACCGGGTTCAAAGACTAATTCGGCAATCTCTTGCCAGTTATTCAGACCGACAGCCTGACAAATAGCGATAAAGGCATCTTGCTGGATCCGCTCACCGCGCCAAAAGCGTCTCAGGGTGGCCCTGGAGGTGTGGGCGTCCTGCCACCAGCGGGCGGTGCTGGTTTTAGTCCAGCCCAGGCGTTGACGGGCTTGATTTGCGATCGCAAGGCCCTGCTCCGATGCCCCTACAGACTGTCCCATTGTTGCTCACCTACCTACCCTAAGCTGTTTATCTTGGAGCCTGTTACTCAACCAAACCTCAAGACGTTTTTCCACAAAAAAGGTTACAGAATCACCGATTGATCTCAGCATAAACAAAACTGAGGTAGGATTCTCGTACTTGAATAGATTCTAAATAACCTCAACCCGATATTAGCTCAGCGATATTATGACCTCTGATTCTGTTGTGCAACGTCTACCTAACTCTGTTTCTCAATTACAGTGCGGTCTCGGCTGGGATGCCCAACCTGAAATAGAGCTCGACTTAGATATGGCTGTGTTGGCCCTAACCGCCAGTGGGCGATTAGCCTCAGGAAAAGAAGGCTTTATTTATGTAGGTCATCCTCGCCACCTATCCGGGGCTATTCAATTACTCAATGACAGCATTACTGGCGAGGGCGAAGGCGATGACGAACAGCTTGTAGTCAGTCTCTTAAGATTACCCACTGATATTAAAAAACTTATTTTTGTTGTCAACATTGACTGCGGCGAAGCACAACAACAGGACTTAAGCCAGGTACAAAACGCTTTTTGGCGGCTTTTAGACAAAAATAGCCGTCGAGTTTTGCTCCACCATTCCCTCTCTAATCCTCAATGGCAAGGCATTACAACTCTTTTTGTGGCGACATTAGAGCATGTGGAAAACCGGTGGCAGCTGATATCGTCTCTTGAACCTAGCTCTCTAAAAAATCTCAACGAGTTACTGCATCAATATCTTTAACGGTACGGTTACTTCTCGGGACTGCACCAGCATGGCCACAACATTGCCCCCCACCGCTGACTCATCGGTGAGTCAACTGACTGAGCCCAAAACTGAGCACGTTTTACCAGCTGGTCCGCCTAATCTGGAATCAGTTCACCCCCTGGAGGTCTCACCATGGTACCAACGCTATCTCCTCAAACGGCTGGTTTATATGGGCAAAGCGACGAGCAGCCCCTCGTATTTCCGCTCAAGCACACTGAGGTCAAGGCTCAGGTTAGCGGCAATATTTCCCGCGTGGATGTTACCCAAACCTTTGAAAATCCATTTAACACCGCCCTCGAAGCGACCTATGTCTTTCCACTGCCCGATGAGGCTGCCGTGGACACATTGATGATTCGATTTTGCGATCGCACCATTCAAGGTCGCATCGAAAAGCGCGAAGAGGCCCAGGCCATCTACCAGCGAGCTAAACAAAAAGGTCAAACCGCCGGACTGCTAGAGCAGGAACGGGCTAATATCTTCACCCAGTCTCTGGCCAATATCCCACCAGGGGAGCAGATTGAGGTGGCAATTAGCTACAGCGACCAGCTAGCCTACAAGCAGGGCTCCTATGAGTTTGTCTTTCCCATGGTGATAGGACCACGCTACATTCCAGGCAATCCCATGGCAGACTCGGCTCAAGGCTCGGCAACGGCTCCTATGAGCCTAAACCAAGACACGGATTTGGTACCCGATGCCAGCCGCTTGAATGGCCCGATTTTGCCAGCTGGGCTACGGTCTGGCCATGACATTCAGATCACAGTCGAGATTGAGACAGGCTTTGAGCTATCAAACCTGCGATCTCCCTCCCATCAAATCTTAGTAAACACCATCGCAGCAGACACCATCGCCGCAGATAGCCAGCACGCACGCACGCAAATCACCCTAGCTCCCAGCGACACATTACCCAACAAAGACCTCATCTTGCGATATCAGGTGGCCAGTGACCGTGCCCAGACATCACTATTGACTCAGTCCGATCAGCGGGGTGGTCATTTTGCGGTCTACCTGATTCCTGCCCTCAGCTATGACACCACCGCCTATATTCCCAAGGACATGGTGTTTTTAATTGATACCTCCGGGTCCCAATCGGGGGCACCCCTAGCCCAGTGTCAGACCTTAATGCGCCGCTTTATTGAGGGTCTCCATCCCCAGGACACATTCAATATCATCAATTTTGCCAACACAACTCGGCAGCTAGCCCAAGTCTCCCTAAATAATACCCCCCGTAATCGGCAACAGGCCCTGAACTATGTGGATCGATTACGGGCAGGGGGTGGCACCGAAATGATGCGAGGCCTCAAAACAGTGCTAAATTTGCCCCATTTAGACCCCGAACGTATTCGAAATATTGTGCTATTGACGGATGGGTACATTGGTAACGAAACTCAGATTTTTGATGAGGTCCAACGTTCCCTCAGCCCATCCAGTCGTCTTCACAGCTTTGGTGCAGGCAGTTCGGTCAATCGCTTTTTGCTAAACCGAATGGCCGAGCTAGGACGCGGCATTAGCCAGGTCGTTCGCCACGATGAGCCCATTGACCAGGTGGTAGATCCCTTCTTCAATCAAATCAATAATCCAGTGTTAGGGAATCTCTCCCTGCACTGGGACGGCCTTGGGGCAGCTCCCAGCCTTTATCCCACGGCTCTGCCCGATTTATTTGCACAACAACCCCTAATTCTGTTGGGTCATAAAACCGACAACCAGCCAGGCACCCTACGCATAAACGGGATGACAGCCAGAGGCAAATCGTTTGAACAATCCTTCACTGTCTCCTTTACCCCCTCAGGCAATCCGGCCATTGCACAGCTTTGGGGTCGCGCCCGGATCAAAGCCTTGATGAATCAAATGGTTAGCGGCGAGACCACACTGGGTGTAGAAGCCGTGACAGAGACAGCCCTGGTTTATCAGCTGTTGTCTCAGTACACCGCATTTGTCGCAGTTAGCGATGAGATCCGGATTGAGCAGCCTAACACTACAGCCTCTGTAAATGTGCCAGTCAATATGCCAGAAGCTGCCAGCTATGAAGGTGCGTTTGGAACCGTAGTCTCTCAGAGGAGCAGTCGTTGGACAAAAATGAGTGCGGCACCCCAATCTTTATCAGCGCCGCGACCTGCATCAGCAACGCAGATTGATAGGTCGAATAAAAATCTGTCTGCCCCTGGAGCAAAGGCAGATAGATTTTTATTCATGCCCGCAGAAACAGCAACAAACTATTCAGAAATACACTATTCAGGCCATGTAGAAATTCCGAGAGAAGAGCCAGTAGACCTATTAGCAGATGAGGCAGAATTTGATTTTGATGCTACAAGAACTGCTGATTATGACGCAGTGACTGATGTTTCCTTGCCTGTTGAAGCCCACTTTAGCAGAACCGAAATGGACTCTATCCAGACTTCCACACCCTCACAACAGATTCAGATCATTAAGGCAGAAGGACTAAGGAACGATGTCTTTGAGCAGCTCAAGCAACACTTGCAAACATTACAGCTGGTAGATTCCCAGGCTGGGAATCTCATCTTTGAGCTGATTATTCAACAGGGCCGTGTACGGCGGGTAATGTTGGATACGGAAAACTCGGATTCACAGAACACTGAAGTCATTGATCAAATTCGTCGAGCCCTCCTCAGCTGGCACTGTGCCCAGGCATTGACAGACCCCTTATCTCTGGAGCTACGTATAGATTCTTAACTCAGGAACTTAATCAATGCTGTTGATTGAGAGCTATGCCAGCTCTCAATCAACAGCAGATTTTAGTATATTTTTTCTGTAGATTCTCAGTATATTTCACCACGTTTTAAACAGTTCATTCTCTAAATTTACGACAACAGATATTGCGGACATGAGTGATTCAAATCACTGATCAAACCAATACAAATCACACGTTGATAAAACTGCGATAAAACTGCATAAACTTGTTATAAAAACTGGATAAATTTGAACTTTCCAGAATCGTTATTGTCAAAGATGACTGCAACACTAGGTCTGTTGCAGTCCATCAACAGTGTGCAGTCATGAAGCCCCGATTTAATCCTAAATTCACCATAGCTACCGCCTACCCAATGATGTTTTCCTCGACTGACCTGAGCTACATTGAGTTAGACATGCTCAATGCCATCCTCACCGAGGAAGATATCCGCCCTGCTAAGCTATTTGCTCTACCGGAGACTGGGTATGTTGATACTTCAGCAATGCTAGATGCGTTCTATAGCTTGCTGAGTGATAGTGAATTTGAGTGGCTACAGCTGTCAAAACAGCTAGAGAACATTTGGGAAATTGAGCCAGAAGATTCCTTTAGTAAAGATCTAAAGAGTCCTAAAAATACTTAACTTTCTCAGAACGTTTATATCCAGTAACACAATGATAGATGGTCCAGTAGGCAACTCCTGTTGTTAAGGGTCTCTAAACTTAGAAAATTATATCTAGTTATGTCTCAGAGGCTGTACTGGACCACCTTATATCATTCATCTTCTGCTTGATTATCCCGTAGGGCATACGCTTACACAAAGTTCCATTATCGCAGCTTTGTTTCTACACAGTTATTGCATACTACGATCCTTCTAAAGATAATCCTTAGTTACTTCAACAGACTCATTTTTGAATAATAGATCCAGGGAAAAGTAAGTTTCTACAGAAATGTTTAATTTTTTAGCAAACACGCTATGAATGTAAGAAATAACACCTGAATAGGTGCACAATACCCCTAGGCACCTCAGCATATCGCCCCGTCTATGCTAGGCCGTCTATGCTAGGTAGGTGCAATCTTAAATAGTTCTTGAAGCTCCATGTCATCAGCCTCATTTTCCCTAAAGGATGCATTTATTTCCTATGGCAGAGCTGATAGTAAGGCTTTTGCCAACAAGCTCCACCATGCTCTTGTTAAGCAAGGGCTAGGGGTCTGGTTAGATTTTGACGATATTCCTTTGGGGGTAGACTACCAAAATCAAATTGACGATGGTATTGAGCGCAGCAAAAATTTTCTATTTATTATTTCCCCCCACTCGGTCAACTCGCCTTACTGCCGTCTGGAAGTTGAGTGTGCCCTGCGCCTAAAAAAGCGGATTATTACCCTGCTCCATGTGGAAAGCATTGATCGAAATACTTGGCAAATCCGCTATCCCAACGGAACTGATGCCGACTGGCATCAGTTCCAGGCCCAAGGCTTGCATTCCTGCTATCCCAACATGCACCCCAGCATCGGTAAAATCAACTGGGTGGAATTTCGAGAAGGAATTGATGATTTTCAGGCATCATTGCAGGGACTGCTGACCATCTTTGAACGTCAGCAGGATTATGTCCATCAACATACGGCGCTCTTTTGTAAGGCATTGGCGTGGCAGCGCCATCAAAAGCGGTCTCAGTACCTGCTAGTGGGACAAGAACGTCAGCAGGCAGAGGTTTGGTTACAGCAAAAATTTACCCAACAGCAGGCTCCCTGCTGGCCCACCGATCTTCATTGTGAATTTATTTGTGAAAGCATAAAAAATGCCTACGGTCTGATGACCGATGTGTTCATATCCTATTCTGAAAATGATCGCGACTTAATGGAGCAGCTGCGCCGGGCGCTCATGCAGTCAGGATTTACCACTTGGATTAACCGCGCTGATATTCGAGGCGGTGGCGATTTTCGGACAGCCATCAATAGAGGCATTGAGGAAGCTACCTATGTTATCTATTTAATTTCACCAGATGCGCTGGACTCTGAGTACTGTCAGCAGGAAATTGCCTATGCTCAACAGCTAAATAAGCAGATTTTTCCCCTGCTGATGCGTTCAGTCAATTTAGACCAGGTGCCTGATAAGTTAAGAGCAATTCAATTTATTAATTTCGTTGATGATAGTGATGGTGACTATCGGCAGGATGTGGCAAAGCTTGTCAGACTGCTACAGGAAGATAGTGATTACTACATTCAACACAAACATCTACTGACCAGGGCACTCAAGTGGCAGCGCAATCAGCAACGCCCTAGTTTATTACTGCGGGGCTATAACCTAGGCCATGCGGAAGCCTGGTTAAAGCTAGCTCAAAATCATGCTGGGAGTAGACCGCTAGCACTACAGGAAGACTTTATTAAAGAGAGTCTACAACAGCCGCCGAATCAATCCATTGACGTATTTGTTTCCTACTCTAGAAAAGACTCAGACTTTGCTCGTCAGCTCAATAATGCGCTCCAACTCCAGGGCAAAACCACCTGGTTTGATCAAGAAAGTATTGTGGCTGGCGCTGCCAACTTTAAGGAAGAGATTTTTAACGGTATCGAGAGTGCCAATCATTTTTTGTTTATCATTTCTCCTCGCTCGATTCAGTCTCCCTATTGTGCTGAGGAGGTCGAATATGCCCAGAGCCTGAATAAGCGAATGTTAACCGTTTTACATCGGCCGATTAATGCGGAGGAATTGCATCCGGCTCTAGCGTCAGTACAGTGGATTGACTTTAGTAACAATCAAAGTGATTTTAATACTAATTTTGGTATTTTATTGCGGGCATTAGACAATGATCCGGCCTATCTACGATTCCATACGCGTCTGTTAATGCAGGCACTAGATTGGGAGCATCAAGATCGCGATGAAAGTCTTTTACTCCGAGGGAAAGTGCGTCGAGAGACAGAAACTTGGCTACTGGCCGCCACAGGAAAATCTCCCCAGCCGACAAAACTACAGCGTGATTTTGTAACGGCATCTGCCGCGGAAGAAATACAACGGCAGCGGTCTGCCATTCGACGACAGCAGATTGGTATTGGGGTGGTCAGTGTTGTTTCTCTAGTTGCGATCGCACTTGGCGTCATTGCTAATCAGCTCAGGGTCACCGCCAGCCGAGAAACCACTAGAGCAGAGCAGGCCAAACAAATCGCAGAATACCAGCAAATACTCACCCAGTCCGAGACCTCAGAAGCCCTATTTAGCTCCAATCAGCCCTTCGAAGCCCTGTTGGAAGCCATGCAGGCGGGGATCGAATTGAAAAACTATCCAACCCGTCAGTCAAACCAGACATCCCCTCGGGTAAAGGTGGTCACTGCCTTACAGCAGTCTGTCTTTTGGGTACAGGAGCGAAATCGGTTAGATGGCCACAATGGCATTATCTGGGACATCGCCATAAGTGCCGATGGTGAGATGATCGCATCCGCTAGCGCCGATGGTTCCGCCCGGCTGTGGCGAGCCGACGGCAGCCTGATGGAAATCTTTTTTGTCTCCGGCACCCAGGCTCTGAGCGTGGCCTTTAGGCCCGATGGCAAGCAGTTAGCCCTGGGGCTAGAAGACGGCAGCATTCAACTGTGGCAAATTGGTGCGGAAAGCGCCGTTCTCCAGGTCATGAACCAGCATACAGGCCCCGTCACAGCATTGGCCTTTTCCCCCGACGGTCAAACCATCGCTTCAGCTAGTGAAGATAAAACCATGCGGTTATGGAAATCGGACGGTACTCCCCTACGGGAGTTAACCCAACACATCGCCGCTGTCCGTGCAGTCGCCTTTAGCCCGGACGGACAGCTCCTAGCGTCCGGGGCAGATGACCGCACCATTCGCCTCTACACCCCTGATGGTAAGCCCGTCAAAACATTGCGGGGGCATAATGCCCAGGTAAAAGGGTTAGCCTTTAGCCCCGATAGTGCCCTGTTGGCATCCGCTAGCTGGGACCATACAGTGCGTCTGTGGCAGCGCACGGGAAAACCCATCCGGGAAATTCGGGGGCATAACGCCCTGGTTTATGACGTCAGCTTTAGCCCCGATGGCAAATACCTAGCCTCCGCTGGCTGGGATAAAACCATCAAAACCTGGACCCTCAAAGGAGACCCCGTTACCACCGTATTTGGCCACAGCGCCCAGATCCATAGCGTTCAGTTTAATCCTAAAGACGGCTCGTTAGTTTCCGGTGGGGGCGATCGCACCCTGCGAAGTTGGCAGCTAGACCAACCGCTGATTACCGCCTTAAACGACCATCAGGCCAATGTTTACACGGTGGTCTTCTCTCCGGACGATCAGGTGATCGCATCCGCCGGGGCCGATAACAAGATTCGTTTATGGAACCGTGAGGGGCAAGCCTTAAACGTGCTCACCGGTCACGAAGCCGTCATCTGGCAGTTGAGCTATAGCCCCGATGGCAAAATTCTGGCATCTGCTAGTTCAGACGGCACGGTCAAACTCTGGAGCCGTGCAGGCAAACTACTCACCACCCTGACAAACCATCGAGGCCCGGTCTATACGCTTGCCTTTAGCCCCGATAGCCAACTGATTGCCACTGGGGCCGCCGATCGAACCATCCGCCTTTGGCGACAGGATGGCACCCTGGTGCAAAAGATTGTCGACTTACCCAAGGATGCCTTAAGTTTGGCCTTTAGCCCCGATGGCAAAACCCTAGCGAGTTCTAGCTGGGAGCACTTTGTCAGGCTGTGGGACTTAAAGGGTAATCTGCTCCAGACCTTAGGTAATCATCAGGGATGGATTCATGACGTTATTTACAGTCCGGATGGCCATACGATTGCCACAGCAAGTTCTGACAGTACCGCCAAGCTATGGCCCATAGGAGAAACAGGAAACGAACAAGAAACCGCAGGAGAACCCCTACAAACCTTTGATGGTCATCAGGATGGTGTAGTAACTGTTCAATTTGGCCAAAAAGGCGATCTGATTGCCACCGGCAGCTATGACAACACGGTCAAGCTCTGGTCACCCGACGGAGAATTACTCACCACACTACGAGGCCACCGAGGCCGGGTCCATGGCCTCAGCATTAGCCATGATGAGACATTGCTGGCCACGGTAGGAGAAGATAATCGTCTGCTGTTGTGGAGCCTAGATATTCGTGGCGACTTGGACAAACTGTTAGCTCAGAGTTGCACCTGGCTCGAGAGTTATCTAAAAATCTCTTCCCAAGCTCCTGAAACAATTCAGACCTATTGTCGCGATCCACAGGCAGCTGACAATAATGCAGCTGAAAGTAATACAGATAAACCCCCAGAGCGCTCCTAAACCTTGTGTACAAAAAAACAGAGCTTTTTATCTTAGACACTTATTAAGTGATTCGACCAAGTAGACGCCAGCCAGCTATTGGTGATTCCTGCTTTGAACGCATAGCCTTGGATTGAAACAGCGATACTGCTGCTCCTCACGAAAAGGGCTCAATCCACTTTCTTGCTCCTTGGGTGAACCTTTGCACTTTTCGGCAAAGCCATTTTCGTCTTGAAACATTCAACCTTAGAGGTTCAACCGCTTCAACTTATAGGAAAACCCGGTGTATTGCTAAGCCTTGCTCTCTATTCTTTAGATAGTTCAATTGAGAGTTGGTTCAAGAGCACGGAAAACGTCAAACAGATAAACAACATTGATTTTTTCGTACAACAACTCAAATGAATCTTATGCACGCAATCTGACCCTGGAGATTGAGAACAATAATGGCTACTATCAACGGCACTAATTTCAATGAAAATAACACTGTCAACGGTTTTCCCTTTATCTTTCGTTCACAGTTGAACGGTACCTTTTTTAACGATAAGATTTACGGCTTCGGGGGCAACGATATTATCTCTGGTAATTCAGGCCATGATTCTCTCTACGGTGGAGCCGGTGACGATACATTATCTGGCGATGCTGGCAACGATACGCTAAACGGTGGTAGCGGTAGCGATACGATGGCTGGCGGATTTGGCAACGACCTTTACATCGTTAATAGTAGCTCTGATAGTGTTACTGAGCTTGCATCTCAGGGGGTTGATACGGTTGAATCATCGGTAAACTACACTTTAAGCAACCATGTAGAAAGATTAACACTAACAGGTAATGCTTACAGAGGCACAGGCAACAACCTGAATAATTTTTTGAAAGGCAATAACTATAATAATCTGCTTCGTGGCCAAGGTGGCAATGATGTGATTTATGGGCGCGGTGGCAATGATACCTTGTATGGCGACGGTAACCATGACACTCTAGATGGTGGCAGCGGTAACGACACAATGTACGGCGGTACGGGGAACGATACCTATGTTGTTGACAGTAGTTTTGATAGCATTACTGAGTATTTTCTTCAAGGCACTGACACGGTTCAATCCTCTATCAACTATACCTTGGGAAGCTATTTAGAAAATCTAACGCTAACAGGCAATGCCAACATTGGTACTGGCAATGGCTACGCCAATGTTTTGAAGGGGAATAGTCGCAACAATATGCTGTCCGGTCGAAACGGCAATGACACCCTTTACGGTAACGATGGTGACGATATTCTGAACGGTGAAGCTGGTAACGATATCTTGTACGGTGGTGCCGGTAACGATACCTTGAATGGAGGGAATCACCATGACTCGATGTATGGCGGCACCGGTAACGATACATACATTGTCAATACCAGTTCTGATACGGTCAACGAATTTGCCGCCCAAGGTATCGATACGGTTCAATCGTCAGTGAACTATATCTTGGGTAGTAACCTAGAGCGCTTGACCCTGACAGGCAATGCCGTTCGTGGTACTGGCAATAGCCAAAACAACCGCTTGAGGGGTAACAACTTCAATAACTTACTGTTTGGCCAGGGTGGTAATGACACTATGTATGGCTATGGTGGTAATGATGTCATGCAGGGAGATGCTGGTAACGATGCGCTATCTGGTGGTACTGGTAACGATATTCTGATTGGCGGCACCGGCAGCGATAGTCTGAATGGTGAAACAGGTAATGACAGACTGATTGGTACTAATCAAGTGCTTCTGTCTCCAGGCCTAGGAGAAATTGACACCCTGACGAGTGGTTCTACACACGATAGGGATGTGTTTGTTCTAGGTGGCAATGGAAAAGTCTTTTATGATAGCGCTCCAGCTACTGTTGACTATGCAATCATTACAGACTTTGATAAGCAATCGTTGCTCAACAGCACATTTGACAAAATACAGCTGGCCGCAGGATATGACTATCGTTTGGGCTCCAGCGTGAATGGACAAGATAGCTATATCTATAAGGATAATCTCTCTAGTGCTGATGAGCTGATTGGTGTTGTGAAGAATGTACAAGGGTTAAATCTTCGCAATACTAATCACTTTGTATTTGCCTAGACTTCTGTCTTACTGTGATGAAACTCCAGCTGAACAGCCTGAAGACATGATGGACTTCTAAAGCTCCATCATGATTCAACCTTGACCCTGTACTCCCACCGACTTTTCAGTCGGTGGTTTTCTTGGTGGCCTTCCCTACCGTTCCATTTCTCGGCTGCGATCACGCTCCACATTGGTTGCCAATCCCAGCTTATCCAACCGAATTTCATAGCCCAAATCTCTTTGATGCTTGTCACGTCTAACGGTTTCTTTATGATTTAACGGAGCGGCGACAACCGAATAGGCACACTGCGCTTTAGCTCCTGCATCAGCCGGTGGGCCTGGTAATCATAGAGAGCCAGCTGCAGGGTACTGGGCAGACTTGCCATCAATCGCCTACAGTCCTCTAACTTTACACTTGAGAGTTTGGCAAGGACACTGCTGGCTTCTGCGATCATATTAGGATTTAAGGGCGCATCTACTTCCAGCAGCCACTGCCGGGGCGCGGTCATTTCACCTCGCTCAATGCGACGTAATCCATTGATGGAGGAAAGCACATACAACTTGTCTCGCAGGTGAACCCGTAAGTCATCGGAGGGCATGGGGTAGTCTTGATACTGTCTGTTGGGCTGACTCTGACGTAACAAAATAGGAACAACGCCATAGCCATAGGCAATTTCTGCTAACGGTTTACCGTCGAGAGTGTCTCCGTACTCGATGGTATATTCCGTAATCAGAATGGTCTGGTGGTTTAATCGAAATAGCCCCAAAATATTTTCACCAAAGGCAGCTCCGGCAAAGGCTTCTGCCGAGAGAGCATAGACCGAAAACGAACGGGCCTGGGGTAAAAACGATTTGATATTGTCGCTAAACAGCTGACTAAGGGTGCGAATAACGGGGATAAAGGGCCGGTCCTCACTTTCTAGGGCCTCTGCTGCCAGCAGAGCCACCTCCAAATTAAGCACAGGATCGTCAGTGACAGCAATAACACTGCGGGCGGTGGAGAGATTAGCTTCCTGTAGCTGTTGCAGCATCGGGCCCTCCAATAAAGGAATTTGGTTGCGTAAAGCTGGATTATCCAATTGGTGAGTGATGGCCACCAGCGGCTGCCGCAAATCCTGCAGGATCCGGGTAACTCGTTTACCCACTCGCCCCAGGCCTAAAACAATCACATGGTTTTCTTTAGGAACTTTGGGGCGACGCTGGAGAAATTCAAACCGGGAGCTGAGGAGCTGGTCAGCCAGCAAGCCCAAAACACCGATCACCATCAGCAAACTAGTGGTAGCAATCAGCAAACAGGCAATCAGAACCCAGCCCTGAGCACCGCTAGGTTCAAACCCACCAAAGACATCGCCGTAGCCGCCAAGGATGAGAATGGCACCCAGAACAACAGCTTTAGTAAAGCTGATCTTAGGCACAATATTGATATAGAGCAGCAGGGTGCCAGTGATCCATAGCACAATGGCGGTGGTGAGTGCGATCGCAACCACCCGTCGCAGCGACTGCTGTTCCGCACTCTGCCAGAACGTCCACAATCGTCGCCGCCACGCCCCATCCAGTAAATCTGCAATCCCCTGACGCAGCTTAAACCATGAATCAGAGCGTTTGGGCATGTTCAGGATCTGACTATGGGTCAGAGTTTTCACCTCCACATAGGCAACCTGGTCTCCGGACTGCACCCGCACGTGGGGCTGCCAGCGGTGAAACATCGACGAAGCCGTCGTCGCCCAGCCAATGGGCTGGTGAGGACTACTAAAGGGCTTTAGATTCAGCAGCCGGACATTCTGCCGATGAAGCCGATGTAGCGGCATATCACAATACTGAGGATCCTTAGCCGTAATTTGCCGTTCTACCACTCGAAACTGAAACGCATCGATATTAAATACACTCAGCGTATTGTCTTCTAGACCGGCCAGGGCAAAGGTCATGGCCGGTAGCTCCGTTGCATCCAACGCCACAAACCGTCCCAGCTGACGACTGAGCAAACGATTTAGCCCCCGACGCGACGACCGCACCACAATATGAACATTTGGGTTTAACCGTCGCACCGCAATCGCCGTTTGCACATTGATGCTTTCATCACTGGTGACGATTAAGACCGCACGACACCGTTCAATCTCTGCCTGTTGCAGCACATGGTCTCGTCGGCAATCCCCCACAATCGGTGGCTGACTGAGCATACTGGGCAGGTCTTCAAGCTCCCACTCTGTAACTGGCTCCCGATCAATGCCAGCGATCTGCACCTCAAAGGAATCCAAACTAAACTTAGTCAAATTGACAATGATCTGCTGGCCCAAACTTCCCAGACCACACACAATAAAGTGATCCTGGTGCACCTCGGTGGACGGTGACAAATTAGGAATATACGTTCTAGGGTTTAGATCGCCATCATCACCAGCCATAGCTTATCCAATGTACATATTGGCTTCGTCATTATGTACCATTTCTGGCCTTGATTTATTCTCAACTACGTACATACAGCCTAGCAAAATGCCGTCATCCAACCATCCACTCCCCGATGATTTACAACGCCAAATCCGAGCAGGGCGTAAATTTAACCTCAGTGAAGCCATTGGTCGTGAGGGTGGCTCATTTTTAAGGGGTAGTCAGGCTATGGTCCCCCGACCATTACGTGCTCTAGCAGCCATCAATGGCGCGATTGACCAACATCTGGTCGATCCTCAAGGGGCACTACAGCCATGTCTCAAACGCTGGATCAAAACCGACGGGCGGATTGGCAAATATTTAAACGAGCCCCTAACCGCATTGCAAGTGATTGTGCTCGATATTATGGAGAACCCCCCAATACTGTACGAGTTTGCTCGTCAGGTAGCCGTGGAGTGTGGACAACTCAATGGAGAACGACCTTATTTTCAGAAACCTGGTATAGAAGCATCTCCAGATGCCCCGTACTCCTATAAAAGTATTCAAGAAATCTTAGCCGAATTACTCTATAGGGTCGCTCAAGCACCACCTCCAACATAATTCAATCCAATTACTGGAATCACAATTACTAGATACATCAGCATGGTCTTGGTCCAAGAAGCATGCTTAATTCCAAATTTACCCAACAATCCTGTAATGACAGCTGCCACTAGATGGTTAGCCACTATCTGGCCTGTGATATAACCTGCATCGTAAACACTAGCGGCACTGGCCATTCTCAGATTAGGAACTAAGTGAAAGACAAAAAAGGGTAGTGCAATAGCAAAGGCTTTGAAAAAAGGGCCTTTAGGTTGCATGGGAGCTCCGATGAAATTTAGGGTTACATAAACTAGATTCCAAACCAGTCCTATGGATTCCCCAACTTCATTACAACTTTAAGGCTGGATTAACCGCTTGCTTTTGGTATGTTTTGAGTCAGTACATCTTTCCTGTTGAGCCAAATCCATCGTCGCCTCGTTGGGACTCACTAAGGCTTTCTATCTCTACAAATTCGGCTTGAATCACAGGGGCAATAACAATCTGTGCAATCCGCTGACCTGGACTAATGTCAAAGGCAGCCTGCCCCAAGTTAATCAAAATCACCTTAATTTCTCCTCGATAGCCAGCATCCACGGTCCCTGGCGTATTCAGCAACGTAATGCCGTGATGGAGAGCCAAACTACTCTTGGGCCGCACCTGCATTTCATAGCCTAGGGGAATTTCTGCTGCCAAACCGGTGGGAATGGCCAAGCGCTGCAGCGGCTCTAGGGTGTGAGCCCCAATTGCCGCCAAATCGGCCCCGGCATCACCGGGGTGGGCGTATCTGGGAATGACGGCGGTGGGAGCAAGTTTTTTGAATTTGACAACAGCCATAGCTTCAAACAGTGACCGACTGAGGCCTGAGGTCGAGGGTTAGGGTCTCCATGGGACGCAAGGGTTTGATTTCTGTAGGAATTTGGGCAGCGGCAAGCTGCGATCTCACCACATCCACACCTCCACTGGCCTTCAAAAACTTAGCCACTAGCCCCTCATAGGCAATATCGCCGCCATCGGCAGTGGGTAGTAACCACTGGGGCTTAGCCTTCTGGGCTAGCTCCAAAGCCCCCTCGCCTCCGCGAATCACAGGCCCTAAGACAGGCAGTGTCAAACTGACGAGCGGCGTAATCGCCACATCCACTGGCGGGCGCTGATCGAGATCGGCTGCCGGGTAGCCATGGGGTTCATAATATATACGTAGTCCCGTACTTAACACGGTCACAATATAGGCATTCTCCTGGGTCAGGGGTCCAATGGGAGCCCCAGGCAATGCCTCAATGAGAACATCATCCCCCAAACGATAATCTTGACCGGGAGTGAGGATAGTAACATCCGTAAACCCTTTTTCTGTGGCCACGTTTGCCCCAGCGGTCGAAGCCACCACTGGAATCGATTTATCTAAAACATCCAAAGTTTCTGGATGAGCATGGTCTGCTAGCCCCTGGGATAATAGCAAAAGGTCCACTTGGGCAGGAATTGGTACAGGCTGAGGCCTAACACCGCGAATTAGCCAGCTCAAGCCCCCAAATACCAGATCTCCCACCAGCCATGGATCCACCAATATGTGACGTCCTGCCAGGTTAAATTGCCAACTGTTGACATCCAACCAAGTAATGTTCCCTGACCCTATTCCTGGCATAGCAATACCTTGATAAAAGCGTAAAAAATCCCAATACCCTGAGCCAATGGCCCATTGCTAAACAGCTAAAAGTACTCGTACCTAGAAGCTAGCTATTAAAAATTGTACAGAATTGGACTAGTAACTAGTGACAGATAACGCCCGTCAGCTTGAATATCTTGAGGTGATGTCCGTAAAACAAAATATTAAGTTTTTCTTATAATTTCGAAGTATTTCATACGTTTCTTCAAATTATTTCTTATTTTATCGAAGTGATCCCCGTATAATCAGGCTGGTTTATGTACAGATTCGGACGGCGTTTTTGAGTCATTTGCAACTTAGCTGATGCTACTCAGATAAAACGCTTAAATTCAGTGCCTATGCGTCGGCGATTGCTGAAAAATTACACAGTTTTAGTGACCCGTTCTGGACAGACCCCTGTCACCATTACGTTTACTCCACTTGCTGGGATAATCGCTGCGTTTGTCCTGCTGGGTGTCCCCCTTGGCTGGCTTGGAGCTGTCATTTTTTCTCTATTTCAGAGTAACGTCCAACTAGCCGATGAAAATCGCCAGTTAACGGACCAGGCCCATAAGGTCTTGACGGATCTCAATACGCTCGATTCTGAAATTGAAAACTTGAAGGAACGGGCAGGCCTACCCGAACTAGGCGATCCAGATGTGTCGTCAGACAACAACCCACCCAGGGGCGGTGTGGCCGTAGTTGCCAGTGGCCTAGAGCTGTATGAAAAGGCCAGCTCAAAACTGCCTAAGCTCAATGAGCTGCTCGATGGCAGTATCAAACCTGCTTTGGAGCAAACATTAGCGGCTGAAGAAGCTGAGGTTGCAGCCTACCCTGACGGTCTCCCCATTGCAGGCCCCATTGATATTTCGTCTGAATTTGGCATCCGACGCAATCCATTCGGGGGGTACTCCTACGAAACCCATGAAGGCACTGATTTCGTAGGTCCCTATGGCACAGCTATTTTGGCCACTGCAGACGGTGTAGTTGAGCGGGCGGAATACTACGGTGGCTATGGTAATACGGTCACTCTCAAACACGGCTACGGTTATGAAACCTTATATGCCCACCTGTCAAAGCTTGCCGTAGAAGCCGGTGCCAGAGTGGAGCGCGGTGATGTGGTTGGTTATCTGGGTAATACGGGCCGTTCGTCCGGTCCTCACCTGCATTACGGCATTTACTATAAAGGCAAGGCCGTGAACCCACGCAACCATATGAAGATGACCCACGATATGAATGTGGTTGATTATTGGCGGTTGCGCTAAGGGATACAGGGTTCCTCATCCTACGGTAGGATTGAATGGCTCTAACCATCTTTATAAAACCTATGGGTAACACCTTCGGTCACCTGTTCCGCATCACTACGTTTGGCGAATCCCACGGTGGTGGTGTTGGTGTTGTCATTGATGGTTGTCCACCCCAGCTAAAGATTTCAGCTGAGGAAATCCAGGTGGATTTGGACCGGCGGCGGCCAGGACAAAGCAAGATTACGACACCGCGAAGAGAAACGGACACTTGTGAGATTGTCTCTGGAGTATTTCAGGGTAAAACTCTGGGTACGCCGATTACGATTTTGGTGCGTAACAAGGACCAGCGGCCCCAGGACTATGGGGAGATGGCTACTAAGTACCGTCCGTCCCATGCCGATGCTACCTACGATGCAAAGTACGGGATTCGTAACTATCAGGGCGGCGGACGGTCTTCAGCGCGAGAAACCATTGGCAGAGTGGCAGCGGGTGCGATCGCAAAAAAAATCCTGCACCAGGTGGCCGGGGTCGACATTGTTGCCTATGTCAAACGGATCCAGGACATGGAAGCCCCCATCGACCCAGATGCGGTCACCCTGGAGCAGGTGGAAAGCAACATTGTCCGCTGTCCTAACCCAGACTTTGCCGAAGAAATGATTGCCCGCATCGACCAGGTGCGCAAAGATGGCGACTCTATCGGTGGTGTAGTGGAATGTGTGGCTCGCAAGGTGCCCAAAGGTCTCGGGTCTCCCGTCTTTGACAAGCTCGAAGCCGACCTCGCCAAGGGGATGATGTCTTTGCCCGCCAGCAAAGGATTTGAACTGGGCTCTGGCTTTGCCGGTACCTTTCTCACTGGCAGCCAGCACAACGACGAGTTTTACACCGACGCTGACGGCAATATCCGCACCCGCACTAATCGCTCAGGCGGCACCCAAGGGGGGATCTCCAACGGTGAAAATATTATTATCCGCGTTGCCTTTAAGCCTACGGCTACCATCCTCAAAGAGCAAAAAACCGTAGACCAGCAGGGTAATGAGACCACCCTGTCCGGGCGCGGTCGTCACGACCCCTGCGTTCTCCCTCGGGCAGTACCCATGGTAGAAGCCATGACCGCGCTAGTGCTCTGCGATCATCTACTGCGTCATCAGGGACAATGCAGCGTGCTCTAGCCCCTTGGCCCACTCGGAGTATAGTCGGCTTATTTTGGATTGCCGCTGGCGGTATTGGCTGGCACCACCTTTTGTTTCCAACCACTAATCTGACAGGTAGTGTCGCCATTGCCATTGCCCTCATCCTGATATGTATCGACCAGGGACGTATGGCCTGGGTTGATTTGGACAATATTTACCAGGTTTCCCTAGCCGACCACCGCGTAGTTAGATTTTATGCCATTACCCTAAGCACCATTATTATTGAGCTGATTGGGTTTTATCTAGTGTGGCATCATCTCGTGCTAGGTATGGTGATTTTTATCATTAGCCAGTTGTTTTTTAATACAACCGCCAATGTTCAGCTATATCCCCACAGCCACGACCCCATTCGTCCTTTTCCACTGCAAGCTCGCTGGCCAGTCTTATTAGCCAATGGCGTTGCCCTCAGTCTGATTACCCTATGGCAAACCAATCACCTGCGTCAGCTGACCTCAGCGATTTGGCTAGGCATGGTGGTGATTTACCTGACGGTTAAGTACCTGATAGCTAACGACACAGGCACAGTGGCAGATGGGAGCAAAAGTCCATAGCTCGCCCCTGGGTTACCCTGTCAGATATGTAAATTAGTCCGAGCAGGTATTAGGCTACTACTAGACACACACTATTCAGCTCCCAACGGTGGAAAAAACGACCTATCACGATACATTCTTTGACCAGCTTTTTATCCGTCTATTCGCTCACAAAATGTCCAATGCCGTTGGCGAACGCAGCAGCCAGTCGGGCTATGACGGCTTTGTCGAGCTTTCGCAAAAGATTATGCGAGGGCGCAATTCCCAACAGCAGCAACAGCTAGTGGCAGTGGTCCTACAGTCATTGGTGCCAGCCCCTGTTCTGTGGGGGATTCGCACATTTTTCTCTCCCACTCAGCTAGTGTGCGAACTCAATGCCTGGTTTGCCACCCAGCTATTTGAATGGCTGGTGGGTCCCTGTGAAGTACAGGCGGTGGAAATCAAAACAGCCACAGGTCAAACTCGTCAGCAGAACAGTAATGTACACATTAAAAAGTGTCGTTACTTAGAACAAAGCGGCTGTGTAGGCATGTGTATCAACATGTGCAAGCTACCCACCCAGCAGTTTTTTACGGAAAAGTTTGGTATTCCTCTCACCATGACACCGGATTTTGAAGACCTCAGCTGCGATATGGTGTTTGGTCAAGTCCCCCCACCTCTAGAGACAGAAGACGCTTACCAACAGCCCTGTCTGCAGGAATGTACGGTTCTCAACGAAGCTCCAGCTTGCCCTAAAGTAAGGACCTGAGACAAACACGGTTCCAGCATGAGTTTTCTAATCAGAACAGACCGTTAACTGCCGCTCCAATCAGTTAATGAGAATGCTGTCTTTTTTACCACGGGCTGCTAATCATACTAAAACCAGCCCAGTAAAACGGATGGGATAGGTCATCTACTGGTTGGGCCATGTTAGCTTTTTTGGGTAGCCGACTAAGATCAATGGCTTCGGTATTTCCCCTAAGTAAATTGAGCTGGGCCTGTTGCAATGCTTCTGCTTTCGTAGCCGTTTTAGGAATCTGGTGATAGAACTCACTCATCAGGGCCAGAGTGCCCGTATCGCTCACATCCCAAAGACTGGCCACAGCTGATTTAACCCCGGCTCTAAGTGCTAATCCGGCAAAGCCTAGCTCGGCATCACTGTCACCGACGGCTGTTTCGCAGGCACTAAGTACTAATAATTCCAATTGAGGCAGCTGCCAGTCCAGATTACTCATCTCTTCTAGAGTAAGACGCTGATCCCATAGCTGAATATAGGAATTATCCGGTCTGCCAGGTTTAAACTCGGCATGGGTAGCCAGGTGAACAATGTCGTAGGACTGACGACTGAGTAAGGTATTAAAGTTCTCTAGGGTAAAGCTTTGGTTGAGTAGAGAACGGCCTTGCCAAGTGCGATCGCGACCTCCAGCTGTTCTTAACTGCCATGCAATATTTGAAAGCTCAACTGGTACAGCCGGTAGCGGTGATAAATCCGTAAACTCGGACGCTCCCATCGCCAGCAGATTGTTCGATTCAATTGGCCTATAGTCTGTCTCAATCAAATTAAAAGCTGGAATAATTGCTATTTTGTATTTCTCAATCAAAAATTGCTGACCGTCGTAGAGTGCCGGTAGAGCCAGCCCTCGAAGCCCATCGCTCGCACAGACCAATAACGTATCAATGCCTGTCGGAGCAAGAAATTCATCTTCATAGGTGCCAATTAGCCAGTTATATAGCTGACGGGCCGCAGGTAGATAGGCATTTCCCGAAGGACGGCTAATGTGTCGATAAAACTGCTCGGTTGTTTTTTCAAGACGCTCTTTAGGAACATCGTACAAATCACGAACAATGGGTTCACCGTTAGGAGTAATCAGTACCAAACTAAGACGATCTTCACGGGGAGTTGCCCAAAGCACAGCAGGCATTGTTCCAGTTGCTTCACCTACACGAGCAAGTGCAGCGGCAATCTCTTGAGAAGACTGGGTTACATCCGCCAGGTTCTCACCAAAGTAAGTTTCATATTCTGTTTCTAGCCTAAGTTCCATCCCTAGAACCATTTGACTGGGGGTAAGTTCTTGGGATGTAGCAGCGGTGGGTGCAATCACTAGTAAACAAACCAAAGGTGCTAGCAGCCATCGCCACGATTTCAGTGGTCTCAAGAGGGCATGAGGTAAAAAACTCATAACGCTACATTCTAAAGTGTGTAGGTAAAACTACATAGATGCCAGCATGTCTCCGCATAGCCACACGCCAAAGTGTCATAGCTCGAAAATTTCTATAGGTGTGACTTTCGGCTATGCAGCCGCCCCGATATCCGTCATGCTAGATACTAAAGATGAGCTGTTGCTGATTGAACGATAAGTTATCGCTGGTCAGCATCGCCATCGTTTAAAACCAGTCATAGGAGTTATCGCCCCAATGGGAGAGATGGACCCAGTTAAGTTAATGAAGCAAGAAGTAGGTCGCGCTGCCGCTGCCCAGGTAAAATCTGGAGCAATTGTAGGTTTAGGCACAGGTTCCACCACAGCCTTTGCTATTCAGTTTATTGGCGAGCGTCTAGCTGCGGGAGAAATCACTGATATCGTTGGTATTCCCACATCGTTTCAGGCTTCCGTACTAGCTAAAAAGCATGGTATTCCCCTGACTACATTGGATGAAGCACCCCGCATTGACATCGCCATCGACGGTGCCGATGAAGTAGACCCTCAGCAAAACTTGATTAAGGGTGGCGGTGCAGCCCACACTCGAGAGAAAGTAGTTGATGGGTTGGCAGAGCGCTTTATTGTTGTCGTTGACAGTTCCAAACTAGTTGATAAACTGGGGTCCACGTTTGCTCTACCAGTAGAGGTATTGCCAATGGCAGTAGCTCCAGTGACCCGTGCCTTAGAAACTTTAGGAGGAACTCCTGAATTGCGTATGGGTGTGAATAAGGATGGCCCAGTAATTACGGATCAGGGCAACATGGTACTAGATGTGAAAATAGCAGGCATTGATAATCCAGCTGAACTGGAGAAAACAATCAATAATATTCCTGGTGTTCTAGAGAATGGCCTGTTTGTTGGCTTGGCAGACGAAGTTCTGATTGGTGAAGTAATTGATGGGAAAGCTTCAGTGAGAACAATGTAGCCGGACAGTAATCTGCGTTGATAACTTAAAAGGCCAGCTGTCAACGCAGATTCGACTCAAGGCTATTGAACACCATGTACATAAAACAAAGCGGTGCCGCTCCTAATGAGGAAAGACACCGCTTT
>JBCCHX010000033.1:0-70850 GCA_039028535.1 Cyanobacteria bacterium P01_B01_bin.77 | reverse complement strand
GGAAACAGCTGCCGATGTGTTTCGCAAATTGTTTGCTAAACAAAATAAGCAGGTACCGGCCTAAACTCACGAATGAAACCACACCCTATTTTTCTACGGAGAGAGTGCAACACTCAAGTTACTTAGCACTTAGCCGCAGTTCCCTAAGTAGATAGGTCTAATTAGCATTTAGAAATCGAGCCCCCAAGGCCCTAAGACTGGAGGCTTAGGGCCTTGGGGGCAAACAACGAGAACTTAAACCGCTGATTTGTATCTGAATAAACGATTGAGTTCACCTAATTTAAATCGAATCAGCGATTCAAATTAGCAGGCACCCTAGACGTAGGTAAACTGATTGGTGTTAGACAAGTTGAGACTGGAAGCACTGATGTTTTGGACGATGCCGATTAGGTCACCTGCAAAGTGAATACCAGCCCCGGCAACGCCATTTACCGATACATTGCCCAGGGAGTAGGACGCAGAACTGCCCAATAGCTGGATTCTGTCAGCGACATCTCCCACGAAGTTGTAAACATCAAAGTCGCGGATAACAGCGTGGTCAGTATTGCCTCGGTCATTGTAGAATACGCGACCGTTTTCTCCGAGGATAAAGGTGTCGCGGTCATTCATGTTGCCACTGCGGAGAATATCGCGCTCCCCAGTTCCTTGAGCCGCGTGAGTGGTACCATTAACTCGGTCGTTACCTAAACCACCAACAATATTGTCATTACCACGACCCCCGAGAAGATAGTCATTGCCGTTGTTGCCGTTGATAACGTCGTTACCGGAGCCACCGTAAACAGTATCCGCGCCAGCCCCTGCAGAAACATAGTCATTACCACCCAGAGCAGAAATAAAGTCGTTACCACCGTTGGTATAAATCCGGTTAGCACCATTGGTACCAACTACCACATCGGCACCGTTGCCTGTATAGATGTTCTCAAAGTTGCGAATTTCTTCATTGTAGTATCCAGAGAAACTAGCAATCCCAGTATTGAGATTATAGGTGCCACCACCGTTCCAGTGGCGGTAATCAACAGTATCAATACCGCTGCCGCCATCCATAAAGTCATCGCCACGGCCGCCGCTGATAAAGTCGTTACCAGAACCACCCCAGATATAATCGCGACCGTCACCTCCGTAGAGAGAGTCGTTGCCAGTGCCACCCACAATAGTGTCGTTACCGGCGTAGCCATAGATACGGTCATTGCCGCCATTGCCCCGTAGATAGTTGTTGGCTCGGTTGCCATAGATGCGATCATTGCCAGAACCACCATAGGCATTTTCAATCAGTGAGCGGGTATCGCCATTGTACTGGAGGGCATTAAACACGTGACCACGAGCATATTTGCCATCGCCAAGATAGGCCCGCTGGTCATTGCCGCCCATATCAAGGTCGGTCCACCGTCCAGGAGCCAGGTTAATGTTGAGATTGTTGCTATAGTTAGAGAAATTGTAAGTATCCACACCATTACCATCCCAGATGGTGCGGAAAATGTTGTTTCCACCCGGTTGACCTTGACCTACACCGTTAACAAACATTTCGCCAGTGGTCGTGGAGAAAGTGTAGGTGGTGTTGCCAGAATTATGGTTAAAGTTGACCCCATACATCTGTTGAATGGCTCTGATGTCATACATCATTAGAGACTGAGCGTATCCCCAACGTTCGTTGCTGTAGCCACCAGAGAGCGGGTCGCCCTCGTAGGAGCGATAGGTCATGATGGAAAATTCCATCGAGTCCCGGTTAGAATTCATGGCAACATTGCGCACACCATTGGCTTCATGACCATGTTCTAAACCCAGGGCATGGCCGATTTCGTGGCCAAAGGTGTGAAAGGCGTAGTTACCCATTCTGGGGCTGTTGTAGCTGGTTCTGTTAAAGAAGATGTCGCCAGCTTGAACAGACCCACCAGGAAGATAGGCATATGTAGTACGCGGATGACTAGATTCTGCCATCCTAAGGGTGGCATGACGATCGCTGGTGCCAGAGAGTTCAATCATATTGAGACCGGAAACACTCTCATACATGGCCATCCAATCACGGGTGGCTGACCGCTGAGTGGCATTTAGTCGGGAAAATGTAGAGTTATGGACACCACTGTTGGGGTAACCGGATTCATCTTCGTAGTCATTGCGAAAGTTGCTAGTAAAGCTGTAGGTGACATTTCTCGATCTCCAACGTCGGTTAGCTATTAGGCTATCAATATTGTTGTTGCCGGTTGAGGTATTATTAGTCGTGCTAGTACCAAATCCGTAAGCCATGGTTCAAACTCCTATTTTGGGGATAGTAGGCATCATCAAAAGGAGATAATGCTGAAGAGGTGAGCGTGCAGGTAAAAACGTTGCGGTATAGCCGCATTGGGGCGCTTATAAACAGTGCGAAAACTGTTGAGTAGGTAAACCAGAGAGGACGTTGTTTTCTTGTTTTTGTCCTTTCAGTGGGTACTCGTGAAAAAGGTTGGGCCTTTATGCAAAAGCTGAATATTTTTTTGAAATATGGCTACGATATTCGTGGTTTATCTGCGCTAAGGCTTCATTTTGGATCTATTTTGGGCGGTGGTAATTGGCAAAACCGGCGGCGTGGTCCTGTCGAGTTTCCTTTCCGGAAGTAGTCAAGTTATCCCAATTAAGCAAACTGGAGTTTCCCCTGAGCAGCACGTTCCGCACTAGGCCGATGAGTTGAACGAACAATCTCATAGCGATGGCAGTCTTGTCATTGATGTGTACGGTAACGCTGTGTCAGCTATATGCCTAAGTATTGCTAGGAAGTAGGTTTCGAGCATCCTAGCAAATCTTGCGATCGCAGCTCCTTGGGATGGAGCGATGTGCCGCCACGGCTATTTGACAGTTGTTTAAGCTTAAAGGCATCCCGAGAATCGGCAATGCTCAAATCTTTTATAACTTTTGCGTAAAAACTCATCGAATCGTACGAGTTATCAAGAAACAGGCCGATAATCTTGAAAAAGTTTGAATGGATACCCGTACCGTATTGCACCCTACCTATGGAATCGCGTTTTAAGCAACTTATCCTGACTCTTCAGAAGTCGCCATCGGGAATGGACGATGGCACATTCTCTGAGCTGGTGGATACGATGATGAGATCGCGAAAAGTAGGTCGTCCACCCAGAGGCCAGCCGCTAACGGGGATCTATAAAGAAATTTGCGATCGCATCCGTCAACAGCTGACCCAGCTACTCCAGGACTGTATCGACAAAGGACGGCTAGAAACCGACCCCACCTGGGGCTATCGGCTACGCACCCAGGCCACCCAGGCAGCCCTGAGCGATCCCCTACTCAAGGGCCTTGCCCTCGAAGCCCAAAGCCAGCCCAACCCTAGCCCACCCAGACAACATGCCCTGCTACAGCTAGTCGAAGCCATCCGCGCCTGTGGGCGACTGGCCCGCCCTCACCGCGCCAAATTTAGTCCATCGTTTTATCCCTTACTGTATGAGGAGGCCGTTAACCGCACCCTAGTCTACGTCTGTCAAAAGATTGACACCTACGACCCCAATCGGGGACAGGCGCAGAAGTTTATGAACTGGGTCAACTTTCGGCTGGACCGTATGGTAATTGAGTGCCGCCGTCAGTTTAGTGATCGCGCCACTCAAGAACTACCCAACCTTAACGACTTAGAACGTCTATCCCAGCCAGAACCCCAGTCCTCCCTGGCCAACGATGTACGTAACTATATCGCCGCTGACCCTGAGAATGTGTTCAAATCCACCCACATTCGCAAACGCCCCGACGCCAATTTTCAAGCGATTGCTCTAGCTCGATTTGCTGATCAAAGCTGGGACGAGATTTCTACCCAGTTTGAGATTAAAATTCCCACCCTGAGCAGTTTCTTTCAACGCTGTTGCACTAAGTTCTCAAACCAGTTTCAACAGTTGCTTTAGTCTTGATAGGTAGTCCCCTTTCCCCTTTCCCCTTTTCTTCACTGTGCAGCAAACGAGAATTAGCCATGAACACCGCCCTTACCGACTTTACTGTTCCGCTCACCCTAGAACCCCACCACCAGGCGGAACAATTTCGAAAACACCAGACATCATCGCAAAAAGCAAAACAGATTTATCTTAATACCCTGGCGATCTACGCCACCCGGTTTTATCTGGAGTGTCTGGGCTATAAGCCGGATCTAGCGGCTAGCGATGGTCTTAATCCACTGCAGCAAATGCTGCTGGGGTCTTCTGCTCTGGCAGTAAAAGGCTGCGGCCAGCTGGAATGTTTACCAGTGGTGGATGGGAATATGGAGTTGGAGATTGCACCTGAACTACAGTGCGATCGCATCGGCTATGTCGCCGTCCATATTGATAACAGCCTGCGCACAGCCACATTACTTGGTTTTGTCACTGAAGCAGCCGACAGAGTTTCTCTCTCCCAATTACAGCCCATGGAAAATCTTTCCGGCCTGTTTACACCTAATCTAGGGCAACAGGCCAGTGAACAGATTACCCAGCTCAGTCGCTGGTTACAAAACTTAGCCGATGAAGGCTGGCAAACCCTAGATAGTCTCGTAAATCCAGCTACCCTCGCCTTTAGAAATCAGGCAATCGAATCTCCTGAGCCTATGACTGTCCGCAGTAAATGTATCAGTCTCAACGAACACAGCATTACCCTGGCGGTGGGCTTATTGCCTCTTTCAGATGCCCAAACTGAAATTCAGGTGCAAGTTTATGCAGCTCAAACCTATCTCCCGCCTCGGCTAAAACTAAGCGTCCTAGACATCGACAATCAAGAGGTCATGCAGGCTGAGGCTCGGGCTACAGAGTCCATTCAGCTAAAATTTACCGGCAGCCCCGGTGAACAATTTAGTCTTAAGCTGGCCCTTCAAAACGCTAGCGTCTCTGAGAGATTCGAAATTTAGACCTATGGTTGAAAAACTCGTCACACTCAAACTAGAAGGAGACTTTGAAGCCAACGGTTTCCACGTTCTCTTAGAAATTGGCAAAGACGGCTCGCGCCCGGACATTGAGGCAATTGGCTCTCTACCACCTAATCCCACATTGCTACAGCAGCTACAAAAGTGGCAAGAAAGCTACCGCCTACTGGGCACACCGGTTCGTATCCAGCCTCTGGAGATAACCTATGTGGGGTCGATCCATACCGCCGAGATGTGTCAGCAGGAAGCTAGGAAATTAGGAGAGCAGCTCAAAACCTGGCTGCTCTCCCACACATTTATCCCCATTGACCAGCCCCTGCGAGAAGAACTCAGCCCGACGGACACCGTACGCTTGGTGATTCGTACCACTAATGTGCACCTGCAGCATTTACCGTGGCACCTGTGGGATATTGTTGACCGCTACCCCCAGATAGAAATTGCCCTGGGTACACCCAGCCTGAAACGCTCGGAGGAGCGTCCAGCCGAGCACTCAGTCGTTAAGATTCTCGCTATTTTAGGTGACAGCAGCGGTATTGATGTAGCCGCCGATCGGCAGCTGCTGGAGGCTATTCCCGGTGCTGAGGTGACTTTTTTGGTTGAACCTCAGCGGCAACAGATTAACGACCAGCTATGGGAACAACCCTGGGATTTATTCTTTTTTGCGGGTCATGGGCGCACCGAAGCCGGCGCGGGCAAAATTTTTATAAATTCTCAGGAAAGCCTTACCCTAGAAGAGCTGAAGTACGGTCTGCGAGAGGCCGTTAGACAGGGACTGCATTTAGCTATTTTTAATGCCTGCGACGGTCTCGGCCTGGCCAATGCCCTGGCCCCTCTGGGGTTGCCGCAAATGATCCTAATGCGAGAGCCCATCCCTGACCAGGTGGCCCAAACCTTCTTAAAGTACTTTTTAGATGCCTATGGGACCGGTGAATCGCTGTATTTAGCAGCCCGACAGGCTAGGGAACGATTGCAGGGTCTCGAAGACCGTTTTCCCTGTGCTAGCTGGCTGCCGATCATCTTTCAAGTCAATCCGATACTACCCAAACGCTGGTCCCAGCTGACTGTAATGCCCGAGGCCCTGCAGTCACGTCCAGAACCCAAACCACTACGCACGCAGGTGGGCGGTCTTTCCCTAAAAATACTGCTCACCGTCAGCGCCGTGGTTACCGCCAGTGTTGGTATCCTCCGTTGGACTGGGGTGTTACAGCGTCCAGAATTGGCAGCATATGACCAGCTGCTGCGGCAGCAGCCTACCCAAACGCTGAACCAACGCGTTCTCCTAGTGGAGGCTACGACAGAAGATGTCAATACCTATGGCTATCCCCTCCCCGATAAGGTGTTGGCCCAGGCTATTGATCAACTTAGCCCCCATCAGCCCAGGGTGATCGGTCTCGATATTTTTCGCCCCGAGGCTGCACCGTCCACTGTTCTTGGACAGCGCTTTCAGGACAATAACGTGGTGGCTCTATGTAGCTTTGGCCAGGCCGGTGGCGGCAACCAGGGAGGCATCGGCCCGCCGCCACAGCTGTCGGAAGAACAGGTGGGCTTTAGCAATGTGGTGATTGACTCGGACAGTGTGCTACGACGACAGCTGCTCTTTGCCCAGCCGGACACCACTAGTCCCTGTACGAGTCGAACATCGTTAGCGATGCTGACAGCCCTACATTATCTAGATGCCCAGGGCATTCAGTTAGAAACTATAGATGAGCAGCGTCTGCGTCTGGGTGCGGCTACCCTCACTCCCTTGGAAAGCCGCAGTGGCGGTTATCAGGGGATTGATGCTCGCGGGTTTCAGATACTATTGCGATATAGCCATGGGGCTGAGCGCATGACCCTGTCTGAGTTACTCAGCGGTGAGGTCCAGCTGGAGAATTTGAATGCTCGCGCGGTTCTGATTGGTATGAGTGCGCCCACCTCAAATCCGACAGATTATTTTTTGACGCCCCTGGGAACGGAACAGGGAGCCAAAGTCCCTGGCATTGATATCCATGCTCAAACGATTAACCATCTTTTGGCGGCGGCCCTGGATGAAGAAGCTTTGTTAAAAAGTACGTCCCCATGGGTCGACTGGCTATGGATTGCGAGCTGGGCTTTGATAGGCTGTGGACTAACGGTTAAACGACGACCATGGATTGTGTGGTGCTTAAGTTTGGGGATAGCGATGCTGTTGCTGTATGGCGTCAGCTGGTTACTGCTGTTTACGGTCGGTCTGTGGGTACCGCTCGTGCCCGGTGCCATGGCTTTGATCGGGGCCAGTGGTAGTGCGATCTCATACAAAAACCCGCTGTCAAAGACCTCCCAGAAAACTATCGCCAACATCAATTCCTGATGAATCAATGAGATCCACGTAGTTACAACTTATACGCATAGGGAACCTGCCTCCATGTCTCGACTGTCGTATTTAGCTCAAAAATCTTTAATCAGCTCAGTGGTTGCCCTGACCACACTATCCCTGGGGCTGCCGGTCCTAGCCCTACAGTACAATCCCCCCAACCGAGGCGCTCCGTCCAGCACCTGGAATGCCGGCAGTCGCGGCGACTGTATTGATCTAACCGCCGTGCAGCCCACCCAAACCAACTGGGGAGAGACCTTAATGGCGCGACCCACCTTTGGGCTCTATGTGTCTAAACCCGCTACAAACCTTACCTTTGAGCTTAGAGATGAGCAGTCTAAGGAGATTCTACATCGGGTCACGTTTGACCAAGTCGAAGGTCCCGGCATTAGTCTCTACACGCTACCAGAGACAGCCCCAACCCTAGAACCTAACCATTACTATCGCTGGCGGGTTAGTCTGGACTGCGCGCAGTTCAACATTGGTCAGATTCAATACACAGGCGAAAAAGAGTCCGGTGGTATGATTGTTCGTCGCTTGGCCAGTGACGAGCTACAGACCCACCTCGAAACCACGGCAGACGATGAAAAACCAGCGCTGTTTGCCAGCCAGGGTCTCTGGTATGACATGGTTCATAGCCTGTTGATGCAGCAAGGTCATCAATCTGAAACAGAACAATGGACTGATGCTTGGCAGAATTTATTAGCTCATCCCATGGTTCAGCTAAGTAATTTAATGGAGGCAACGTTAGTTGATTGTTGCTTAGCCGTTGATTGCTTAAGTCCTTCGGAAACAGGTTCATCAGGGACCGTGCCGCGCTAGCCCCCTTGTTTAAGATTCTCTTAATTAATGGTGTTCTCTTCTATGCTGCCAGTTGCTCTCCTTGCAGTTACGATCCCACAAAATACCCTACCTGCCCCACAGCCTGCTGACACTATTGCCCCCACTGTCCGATCATTTAGCAACAGTGCTCAATCTAGTGTGTTAGTAGCACAGTCGATTACACCAGGCGATACAAGTACAATTGTCTCTCCAACCGGTGATCAAATCGATATTACCGGGGGACAGGTTTCTGGTGATGGGGCTAATCTCTTCCATAGCTTTGAAAAATTTGGTCTGAGCAATCAGCAAACGGCTAACTTTATTGCTAATCCCCAAGTACAAAATGTGTTGGGACAGGTGCTAGGCGGCGATGCCTCCTACATTGATGGCATCTTGCAAGTGAGCAACAGCGACGCCAACCTGTATTTGCTCAATCCAGCTGGAATTCTCTTTGGCCAGAATGCTCGGTTGAACCTGACCGGTAGCTTCACCGCCACAACGGCGGATCGGGTGGGTTTTAATAATGGCTGGTTGGATGTTTTTGAATCTAGCAATTATCCCCAGCTAATGGGTGATCCCACTCAGTTTTCGTTTGGTGCATCACAGCCTGGCAGTATAGTAAATCTAGGCAATCTAGCCGTTGGTGACAGCCAAGCTTTGACATTGCTGGGGGGTAATGTGGTGAGTGTGGGCCGTGCGTCGGCCCCTGGGGGTCGAGTCACCCTGAGCGCGGTAAACGGTCAACAAACAGTGACCCTGGGCTCAGCTAATGGCCTACTCACCATGGAGTTAGCCCCCTTAGCGGTAGATCTTTCGTTAACGGCTCTATCATTACCAGAACTTCTAACTGGTGGTGAATTCATAGAAGGAACCGAGCTGACTGTAACGTCAGATGGGAAAGTTGTTTTAGCTGGTTCAGCTCTTCCGGAAGGACTAGGAACAGTGGCTGTTACCGGAGAGATGAATGTTAGTGGTGATGGACCAGGCGATGTCAATCTGCTGGGACAGCGTGTGGCTTTATTGGGGGCTACTATAGATGCTACAAGTACGACAAATGGCGGCAATATTCGTATCGGTGGCGGTTATCAGGGGCAAGGTGCTGTTCCTAATGCAGAGCAAACCTATATCGGTGCAGGTTCGGTTTTAAGAGCTGATGCTCTAACGAGCGGTGATGCTGGCCAAGTGATCGTGTGGGCTGACGATACTACTCAATTTTTAGGCGAGATTACGTCTCGGGGTGGCGCTAATGCTGGAGATGGCGGTTTTGTTGAGGTGTCGGGTCGGCAAAATCTTACATTTGTGGGAGATGTTGATACGAGTGCAGCTGCAGGCAGGGCTGGCTTATTATTGCTGGATCCCCAAAGAATCGTAATTGGTGCAAACGGTACAGATGATACTCAGCTTGATGATGGACAGATTTTTGCTAGCGATCCGGGAGGACTATTCAATATATCAAGTGCTAAGGTTGTCGAGATCTTAAACAATGGTGATGTAACCATTGCTGCAGCTGAAGATATTACCGTTGAGTCAGATATCGATGCCTCTGGCAATGGCAATGCTAATAGTCTGACGTTTGCTGGTGACTATATTCTGCTCAACGCCTCGATAGATATTAACAACAACAATCTTACATTTGAAGATCCTGTATTTGTAGGCTCAGATATTAGGTTAAGTACAGGACCTGCAGCAGGAGATATTACCTTTCAAGAAACGCTGAATGGAGTGGAGGGCAGCCACGCTCTCACCTTGTTTTCAGGAACTGGAGACATTCGGTTTCAAGATGCGGTTGGTGTCTATCGAAATATTCCAGGTAGTGCTGCTCGGACGTTTCAGATTGCTGAATTTACGTCAAATGGCGGTTCCTCGGTTGGTCCATTTGTTGCCATCGGCAATCTGGTTTACTTTGCAGCCGCTGATGATGTGGTTGGTCGAGAGCTATGGCGCAGTGATGGCTCCGAAGTAGGGACTCGCCTCGTTCGTGATATTTATACAGGTACAGATGAATCTGGAATACCCAATAGTTCTAGCCCCCAGAATTTGACTAATTTTGAGGGGACTCTATTTTTTAGTGCTGAGGATGGCACCACTGGTCGAGAACTGTGGCGCAGTGATGGGACTGAAGCGGGGACTCAGTTGGTACGCGATATTTACACAGGTTCTAGTCCAGATTTTAACGGTGTTGATCAGCCCAACGATTCAGAACCATTCGGATTTACCAATGCTGGAGGAACTCTATTTTTTAGTGCTGAGGATGGTACCACTGGTCGAGAACTGTGGCGCAGTGATGGGACTGCAACGGGGACTCAATTAGTGGCCAATATTAATAATTCAGCTCTAGAAAATGTTCTCATAGATCCGATTCCGCAGGATTCGAACCCAAGAGAACTCACTGATGTAAACGGTACCTTGTTTTTTACCGCTACTAATGGCATTGATGGTCGAGAGCTATGGATCAGCGACGAGAACGGTACTCGTATGTTGCCAAATATCAACCCAGACGACAGTAACTTTTCGAGGGGTCCCAGCTTTCTCACCAATGTTGATGGCACTCTGTTTTTTAGTGCTGATAGTGGCAATGATCAAAGTCTTGGGCAAAGTGGGCGAGAACTGTGGCGTAGCGACGGCACTGATATCGGAACGTTTGAGGTGGCAGATATTAATTCTTTTAGCCTCAATGGCTCTGCACGTAGTTCTAATCCAGCCCAACTAACTCGTGTAGGCAATGCCCTATATTTTAGTGCTGAGGATGGCAGCACTGGTCGAGAGCTTTGGATTAGTGATGCTGTGGGTACCCGCAGAGTGGCAGATATTTTCTTAGATGTTGGCTCAAGCAATCCTGAGGATTTAACTGATGTTGCTGGTGTCTTGTATTTCACTGCTAATGATGGGGCTAATGGTCGAGAACTTTGGCGCATTAATGATGCTGGGAATGATGTACAGCCGATTGTTGACAACATTGATCCCGAAACTAGCTCATTTTCGGGACCCAATAGCCTGACAGCCGTAAACGGGATGTTATTCTTTACTGTTGATAATGGCATTAATGGTGAAGAGCTGTGGCGCAGTGATGGCACTGAGGATGGAACACAACTAATTGCCAATATTAATCCTCGTGAAAATGACTTTAATTCACCGTCTAATTTAACCAATGTAAACGGGACGTTGTTTTTTGCTGCTAGTAATGGAGTCGACGAATTCAATAGCGAAGGTATTTGGAGCACCAATGGTATTGCCGATCCATTCGCGTTAGGGCAGGTAAGCTTGGCAATTACAGATGAGAATACTGACTACGCGGCCAATAGTCTAAGCGCTCAAGGAGATTTACTAACGACGGGTGTTAATGCTTCAATCTTGGATGATGTAACTATAGATGGCAGACTCATTACGATTGAAGATGAGTCTGTTGTACTCAATGCATTACAAGACATTAGGACAGGCCCAATCGATAGTGAGAATCAGGTCCAACTTGTAGCGGGCAGGGATATTATAACCACAACAGGCGATGCTCCAGCCCCGATTGAGGCCGCTAATGATATTAGCTTGAGAGCTGGTCGTGACATTAATGTAGGTTCATTGGGTAATTTCTCTACTACAAGTTCAGTTACATTGCGAACAGACACTGGGGATATTCAAATTGGGTATATTGCCACAGGAGCTGGCGGGATTGATATCAAGGCAGCCGGTTCATTTAGAGTCATCGACTCAATTAGAAGCGGTTTTGACTCTACCAGTGCCGAAGCGTTTCCTCTGTTTGTCGATTTCCTGGTTGACCAGGGCTACGATAGACAGGAAATATTAGACAGTAGCGTGACGCTAGAAATCCCTGACGCATCATTTAGTTTGATTGCTAGACCTGCTCCTGATCCTGGTATTCTTCCTGAAGGTGTTGTCAATGCGCCTATCACGATTGAGTATGGTGATGCTAGTAGACTAATTGCTGATATCCAATATGATGATATTCTCGATACCGGAAATCCTGGCCGAATTCTGATTCGAGGCGATAGTAAGCAGCAATTTGTTATCGGACCTACCTATGACGATGGCATTGAGTTTGCTCCATTTTTTACGGATGACAATTTAGAGGACTTTGACCCTGTAGATAATGCATTTCCATTTGAATTAGTCACCGAAGATACGCCATATACCTACCCTTCCGATGAATTTCCTGCCGATTCAAGTGGGTTGGTGGCAGGTATTGGTATTGGTCCAGGTGATAATGCTAGTCTGTATGGCTCGCTCCAAAATCAGATATTTGAGAGCATTGATGATGGCGGTGGTGGCACTGGCGGTGGTGGCACTGGCGTTACTGGCGGCGGCACTGGCGTTACTGGCGGCGGCACTGGCGATGGTGGCACTGGCGGTGGCAGTACTGGCGGTGGCGAAGTCACCACAGTGGCAGAAATCCCCCAGTCAATTGAGCAAATCGAGAATAGCGATCGCACCGATATATGCAACGAACTGTCCGAGGATACCGTTACTGTGAGTGAGCTACTGACGATTGAGGAAGATGTTCTGTCTGCAGAAAGATCCGCGTCGAGTCAGCTAGTTACGACTTGTGCCATCCAAACTGATGAACGTCAATTGGAAGAGTCTGTGGAAATGCTGGCGCCATAGTCTATACCGTAATCAACGTTGTGAGCCTTGGCTATGGGTCGATATCGTCGTTTACATCACTTTCTATGGCGGTTGCTGGTATCCCTGTTGATTGCGGTGGGGATAAGTTGTCAGAGTTTGGCTGCGGAAACAGCTGACGTATTGCCGCCAGCTGTTGTCCCAGCTCAAGATATCCTTGAGCTGGGGATGACGGCTTATCGTGAGGGGCAACTATTAGAGGCTATTGAACACTGGCAACAGGCAGCTAAGTTATTTCAATCCCCCCAGCGACAGGCTCCTGTGCTCGCTAATTTGGCCGTTGCCTACTATGAAACAGGACAATATCTCACAGCCTTAGAAACTAACCAAACAGCACTAGAGCTATTTTTACAGCTAGGTCAAACGGCTGCTGTGGCCAAGGTCCAGAGTAATTTGGGTAACGTATATGAAGCCTTGGGGGATTATGACAGTGCCATTGCAGTCTATGAGTCGAGCCGAGAGATTGCACAGAGGCTAGGCAATCGGCAAGCAGAGGGGATTAGTATGGCTAACTTAGGCTATATCTATTCTGTTCAAGGAGAGCAAGCAGCAGCACTGAGACTGTATCGAGAGAGTCTTGCGATCGCAACCGCTTTTGACGACTCTGAAAGCCAGAGCCACCGTCTGCTCAATATGGGGATTGCCTATCATGTTTTGGGAGATATTTCACAAGCGGCTGATCTGTATCAGCAGAGTTTGGCCATTGCTCAAGAAAATAACTACACTGCCCTAGAAGCTAATGCCAATAGAAGTCTTGGCATGGTAGCCGAAGATCGAAACAACTATGAGCAGGCGATCGTCTATTACAATCAAGCGCTGACACTTATAGAGTCGCTGCATCATCCAGAGTTAATAGCTCAGGTGCTCAACAATTTGGGACACATCTATCTCACGGTTAATCAGCTAGATCAGGCTGAAGATAGTCTCATGGGTGCCATTGATCAATTAGACAATCTCAGGGCTAATCTCAACGATGTTCAAAGCGTGTCTGTTTTTGATACTCAAATCTATAGCTATAATCTACTAACCCAGATTCGGGTGGCCCAAGGCAATGTAGAATCCGCTTTAGAAATTGCCGAGCTGGGCCGGGCACGGGCATTTGTCAAACTAATTGCTGAACGGTCTAATGATGTCCAACTGGCAGCGGCGAATCGGACACCCACTATTCAACAAATTCGGCAAATTTCTAAAAAACAACGGGCCACCTTAGTGGAATATACCCTGGTGCCAGACAAAAGCTTTAAAGTGCTGGGTAAGCAGAGAGGACCCGCAGAACGTCTTTATATCTGGGTGGTACAGCCAACGGGACAGGTAGATTTTCGAGACGTGGATCTCAGACCGCTACAGCAGGAAAAGGGATTGTCCATTGCTAAGCTAGTGGAAACCAGTCGCGATCGCAGCGGCATCCGAGGTGACAGTCGCGGTCTGATTCAGCCGGGAGACCAGGTACGGCGAGCAGGTGAACCGCTTGACTGGGCTCCCTATGAGGTGCTCGCCATTGATCCTCGCGCTGGCACTGTCACCCTAAGCCATCCAGACTTTACCCTTCCCAATCCTGTTGTTCCCCGCAACGAAGTCTACAAAATCAATGCGTCAGCCTTTGCGACTGCTTTAAGACCGACATCGCAGTGGCAAGATCTGCATCAGCTGCTGATTGCCCCCATTGCAGATTTGTTGCCTACCAACCCTGAGGACCGAGTTGTTTTTATTCCCCAAGAACAGCTTTTTCTAGTTCCCTTTCCAGCACTGCAGGCCGATGATGGTAGCTACTTGATTGAACACCACACAATTTTGAGTGCCCCAGCTATTCAGATTCTGGATCTGACCAACCGTAACAGTCTAAACGATCCGGCCCAGGTAGCAGGACAGCCCCTGGTTGTTGGCAACCCCAGCCCTATGCCCGAGAATCTTCAGCCCCTACCCCATGCGGCCACTGAAGCTAATGGTATTGCCACCGTTCTGTCTACTCGTGCTCTCACCGGTAATACTGCTACAGAAACGGCTGTCAAACAACAGCTGTCTACTGCCTCGCTAATTCATCTGGCTACCCATGGCTTCTTTAATGCATCCAATCCGCTTCAGGGCTCCCTCGCCTTTGTTCCCACCGATGAGCAAGATGGGTTTCTCACGGCAGAAGAAATTCTCACTCAGACTCTCAGGGCTGAGTTGGTGGTTCTCAGTGCCTGTGATACCGGACGTGGGCAGATTACCGGCGACGGCGTGATTGGTCTATCTCGATCGTTTCTAGCGGCTGGCGCTGACAATGTTATGGTTTCCCTATGGCAGGTGCCTGACGATGCTACGGCTGAGCTGATGATTGAGTTTTATCGGCAGCGACAGCATCTAGATAATGCTCAGGCTCTGCGACAGGCGATGCTGACTACTCGACAGAACTATGGAAATCCCTTGGCCTGGGCGGCATTTACCCTAATTGGAGCTGTCGAATAAGCCATACTTTAAAGAACGTTGCCAATCTAAAGAATGGATTCTGTTTACTTAAATACCTACCAACAATTATGTGCGATTCGATATCCTGGCAGTAGGCGTCGTAACGGCAACATGCCCCATGCTACCAGTTGTTCTCCTCGGAAGGACATCGACTCATTAACATGGCGAATATCTCATTTTTTATTTGCCAATAGAGAGGAATGCCTGACTCATATGGTAAGTAATCTGTCTAATATGTTTACTGACCCGACGTAGCTGTAAGAGATTGCATAGCACTATCTTGATTTAACTTGACGTCCCGCCTCAAGTTGCTCACTTGGGTGCAAGACCACAGATTCTTCAGCTGCTAACCCATTTGTTACTTCAACTGCGGTAGTGCTGCGATGGTCAATAGAAATCTCACGAGGTTGGGCACGATCGTCTTCTACTACAAACACACACCAATTTTCACCACAGCGATACAGGGCACTAATGGGCACCTGCAGCGCATTTTCAGCCGCCCAAATAACAATGCGAGCCTCAATGCGATAGCGGTCTCCTAAAGAATTGATTGCTGATTCGGTGAAGGTACCAATCACATTTACCCGTTGTTCTTCTACACCTAAAGCAGAGACTTCTGTAAAGGCGGCGGGTTCGATATAGCTGACGGTGGCGGCTAACGACTCTGCGCCACCCCACTGGTCAACAATAATTTGATCACCCGGTTTAATTTGGACCGCATCGGTGGATAGCACATCAATCACTAGCTCCAGCTCACCCGGATTTCCCAACTCTATCAAGGGGTCTCCAGCTTGGACAAAGCGAGCACTCTCATCAGGGACCCGCAACACCGTTCCGCTACTGGGAGCCGCAATAGTCGTCCGGCGAGCTTCATCGACTAAGTTAGCTAGTTGTGCCTCCACACCTGAAATTTGAGCCCGATAGGCATCTTCTAAGTAGTCAGGATCGCGCTGTTCTTCTCGTAACAACGATAGGGCCTCTTGGGCAGCGGTGACGTTTGCGATCGCACTCCCCAACCGCTTCTCATTTGCCGCTAACTCCTGCTCCAGGCGATCCACCTCTAGTTGCGCTGTTTCCCTAGCTTGTCGAGAGATGGCACCACGAGACTCTAGATCTTGGGCCCGGTTGCGATCGCGACGCGCCTGTTCCAAAGCCACCCGAGTCTCCTCCACTTCTGCTGCTATCGCTTGCTGGGTGGCCTGAGTTGCTTGCAGACGAGCAGTAGCCTGGGCCAGTGCTTCTGGTTTAGGTCGTTGAGTATCCACACCCACCAGCTCGGCCCGCAGCTGCTGCAATCGCGCTTGGGCTTCCCGCACCCGAGTATCGAGGGGCAGCGGATCAATCTGAGCCACCACCGCATCTGTCTCCACCAGGTCCCCCGCGTCCAAATCAATGCGCAACAGCCGACCATCCACCGGAGCCGAGACCACATAGCGGTCTTTTACCCGAGTCTGCCCCTCAGCATCGACCGTTACCTGCAGCGCCCCCATGGTCACAGTACCCACATCCACCGGAATCGACGTGGGTCGAAAGGCTAGAGCAACCAGTAGGGTAATACCCAAACCGACGAGAGCATAGGGCAGCCAGCGGGGAAGACGTTTCAGCCCCTGAAGTGGAGTATCTTTAGTCCAACCACGGAACCAACTCTTGACAGTATGTTTCTGGACCTGGGCCATGGTGTAACAATCTCCTTACTCACGGGTTTTGAGCACAGCGATTAAATCAAGCTGGTTGAGCTGGCGACGAATGATCAGACCAGACGCCACAGCTGCTGCCATAATCACCACAAAGGCAAACGCATAGGTAGACTGGGTGACAACCAGTGGAAACCGAAACAACTCCCAGTCATAAATCTTGGTCATCAGAGCGGCCAAACCAAAGCCCAGGGCAAAGCCGATGGGAATCGCTAGGGTGAGCAGCACTGCCTGTTCCCCCAGTAGGATGAAGGCAATTTCTCCTTTGGTAAAGCCAATGATGCGCAGCGTAGCCAGCTCGCGTTCCCGTTCCGACAGAGCAATGCGCGCTGCGTTATAGACCACACCAAAGGCAATGACCGAGGCGAACCCTACCAGCACAACGGTAAAGCCCGCCATGCTTTTGGTGAGAATGTCGTTGAACTGGTCAATGGTGGTCTGACGCATGGCCACGCTGGCGACAGCAGGGGTGCGCTTGAGCTGGGTATAGAGTGTTTGTTGCTGGTGGGTATCTACCTGCAAATAGGCACCGGAGAGAGTAAACCCTTCTCTCATCAGTCGGTTAAGGGCATGGATATCCATATAGGCGGAGATCCCCACCAGCTCATCAAAAATGCCGGTCACGGTCACTGTCCGTGTGGGGCGTGCGCCTTCTAACACGTTTACCGTGAGCCGGTCTCCTAACTGAGCCTGCAGCGTGTCGGCCAGCTTCTTAGACAAAACAATTCCTTCGGGCGGTAATGTGACGGGGCGTTGATGGCTATCTAATAGACGGCGTAGCTCACCCGTGGGTTCTACCCCATTAATACCGCTCAGCTTGTGATAATGGCCGAAGCGCAGCCGTGCAGGCACCACGCGAAATGGCTCAGCTCGCAATACCCCTGGCAGGTGGTAAAGGTCAAACTGGGCCCGGTTCGATAGGGGATTGTTAAAGACTAGGGTAATGTCTTCTCGCTGGATAGTGCGAAACTGGATATCGACAAGGGCCGCCATGGCATCGGTGAAGAATCGGCCTAGAACCAGGATTGCGATCGCAACCGCAATCCCCACCACCGACAGTAACCCCTGCACCGGACGCCGTTCCAAATTACGCAAAATGATCCGGCTCGGGGGAGAGAACCAACGCTGCAGTCCGAGTTTTTCCACCAGTGTGGGCCGATAGGTGGTCGGAGGCTCAGGCCGCATCGCTTCAGCAGGCGGTAGTACCACAGCTCGCCGCACCGCTAGAAACGCCCCCATTGTAGCGGCCCCCGCACTCACCAACAGCGCCGTCAGCAATACCTGTGGTCTCACCTCATACTGCAGCAGCGGAAAGTGATAAAAGTCCGCATACAGGCGAGTCATCCCCCGTCCCATCCACCAGCCCAGACCGCTGCCCAGCATTGCCCCCAGCAACACCACGACCATCACCAACTTTAAATAGTGCAGCCCCACCGTGAGATTGTCATAACCAAACGCTTTCATCACCGCAATCTGGTCTCGCTGGGTACTCACTAAGCGGCTCAGCAACAGATTTAACAAAAAGGCCGCAATCCCTAGAAAAATGCTGGGTACAAAGATGGCATGGGCCGACAGCTGGCGAATCTCATCGGAGATAAATGTATGGGAAATTTGATCCTCTCGGCCAAATGCCCCCAGACCACCGTAAGTTTCCAGCTGTTGGTCCAGTTGAAAAATTACTTCTGCTTCACTCGCCCCCGGCATCAGCGTCAGACTAACATCGTTAAACGCCCCCTCCATATCAAAGGCGGTGGCCAGGGCCTTCTGCTGTATCCACAGAATGCCAAACCGTTGATTGTCGGGAATAATCTCGGTGCCCCGAATCTCATAGACATATTCGGGTGATAGGGCAATCCCCACAATGCGAAGGGTTTGCCAACGACCATTGAGAATCGCCCCCACCGTGTCATTCAACTCTAAATGGTTGGCCTTGGCAAAGACCTCACTGGCCAACACCTCATTCCCCCGCTCGGGGTAGCGTCCCTGACGAATATACACGTCGTTGAGCATAGGTGTGGGCTGCTCTGGGATAGAAATTAGCCGACCGGTCGCCGGTTCCGCCAGCCCTTCCACGGACAGGGTAACATCCTGCACCACCCGCGTCTGCACCGCCCCCACCCCTGGAATCTCTTCAAACCTAGAACTCAGGCTCTGAGGGGCTCGCTTGAGCTGCACAAACACATCGGCAAATCGATATTGGTCATAATAGGTGGCCTGGGTCAACTGCAGCGACCCATAGGTACTCATCATGGTCACCAGATTGGCCATGCCACAGATGACAATCAGCACAATGGCGATCACCTGTCCTCGCATGCGAAGCAGATCACGTAACAGCTTGCGATTTAGAGCTTTTATGGCCATGGGCAATTACCACTCCAACTCCGCCGGAGATAGCTTTTGCCCATTACATTTGATGTCAGCAATGTTGCCACTGCGCATGTGAACAACCCGGTCGGCCATGGCCGCAATCCCCGCATTGTGTGTGATTACAGCGGTGGTTGTGCCAAATTCTTGGTTGACGTGCTCCAGGGTCTCTAGGACGCGCTTTCCCGTTTCGAAATCCAGGGCTCCCGTCGGTTCATCGCAGAGAAGAACTTCGGGACGTTTGGCAATGGCGCGTGCGATCGCAACTCGCTGTTGTTCTCCCCCCGACAGCTGCGCCGGAAAGTGATCCAAACGATCGGCCAAACCCACCAAACCAAGTGCCTCTTCCGGTCGCATCGGCTGCCGAGCAATATCCGTCACCAGAGCCACATTCTCCAGAGCCGTCAGACTAGGAATCAAGTTATAAAACTGAAACACAAACCCCACCGATTGACGACGAAACCGTGTCAGTGATTGCTCATTCGCTTTATCGATCGCTTGGTTACGAAAATAAACCTGCCCCCCCGATGGCACGTCTAACCCCCCCAAAATATTTAATAGCGTAGACTTACCGCTACCTGACGGTCCCAACAACACCACAAATTCTCCCTCATAGAGGTCCAGACTCACGGCTCCTAGGGCATGCACCTGAACTTCACCCATGACATACACCTTACTCACCTGCTCCATATGGAATACAGCAGATGTATCGGAAAATGAACTGGAAAATGGATTCACCATGGGCAACGTATGCACTCAAACAAGTGCAAACAACTTAACTAACGATCAACACCTACATGCCAAAAGCTACTCTAAAAAAGTGAGGAAATTATGAGCAGTCTACTCACTAATCAAGGACCTCACCTTTTTCCTCACACCCACCAGGGTTGTTCATCAGTACGCGGGTCAGTCTCGTTCCAGGGATAGATCCAGATGGCATCATCCTTAACCACCACATGAACTATCTTGAGGGGAAGGGGCGCAGGCCCCCGCACAACGTTACCCTCAGGATCGTAAAGAGACCCATGGCAGGGACATTGAAACTGCTGATCTACCGGGTTCCAGGGGAAGGTGCAACCCAGGTGAGTGCAGTTATCAACAATCCCCCTAACCCCCAAAGAGCCATCATCTTGGACTATCAAATACGTTGGTTCACCAGCCAGTCCTGCAATTAAGGCGCGAGTTCCAGGTGGGTTAGCGAGGATTTGACCGGCTGGAATCGGACTGCCCAGTTTATCTTTTGCGAGAATGCCGCCGCCCTCAGACACTTCCTGAGGTGGGATGAAAAACTTAGCGACAGGGTAGAGGGCTGAACCAGCAGTTGCAGCAACCACTGACCCCGTCAAAAAATTGAGTAACTGCCGTCGCGATAAGGACGGTTCTTCATAGGGAATTATGTTTTCCATGATTTAATTCAAATTCTGTTATTTCAAAAGTATTCAGCATGTTCTTGCAGCATTTCAGGGATCGCCCCTCCGACTTTGTCGCCTGTTTGCAGCTCGTGATCGGCCACCAATAGATGGCAGGCTCCAAGAATCGTGTATCTGCGAAAATCAGAAACTAGTTTCTTTTTTGACTTATTTCTTTAATTGATAGTATAACTAACTAGTAATTGAATTGTGAATTAATTTATCTAGTTCGTTATGATTTCTCTGGTTGGTTGGAAGGCCTCAATGCCCGAGAAAACTGGCTGATTTTGGAACGATAAAGCGCATGACTTAGTGAACAGACTCAAGTTTTCTCCATAGTATCTGCATAATTGCTTAGTAAAAAAGTAATAAATATCTGACCGGTGGGAATATCTGACCGGTTGGGAGTCTGTGGCTTATCAGGTGTTTGATTTAAAACAAGGAGGATAAGATTGAGGTATGGCAAATGTTGTTGTGATTGGAGCTGGCCTGGCAGGTCTGCCTGCTGCTTATGAGCTACGCCACTTACTCCCAAAGGAGCATCGGGTGACGTTAATCTCCAGTGAATCCAAATTTACCTTTATTCCAGGATTGATCCAGGTGGCGTTGGGGCTGAAGCCGTTAAAGCATGTGCAGTTGGATCTATCGCGGCTGGCGCAGCGTCATCATTTAGATTGGGTGCCTGGTAGGGTGACAGCCTTTGATCCTCAGACTCGCTCTATTACAGTCGCAAGAGAGAGAACAATTGAGTATGATTATGTTGCGCTCGCAACCGGTGCCTCCCTAGCGTTTGATCAAGTCCTCGGCTTAGGTCCCCACGGAGGCTACACCCAGTCTGTGTGTACCCCCGACCATGCCCTTGTCGCCCATCAAGCCTGGCTTGATTTTCTTAAACATCCAGGACCGGTGGTTATCGGTGCCGCTCCGGGGGCGGGCTGTTTTGGTCCCGCTTATGAATTTGCCCTGATGGCCGATCACGAATTGCGTCGTCGAGGACTGCGCGACCAGGTACCCATCACCTATGTCACCCCAGAGCCCTATGCGGGGCATTTAGGCGTCTCTAATGTAAAAAATGCAAAGGAGTTGACTGCCAACCTAATGCACGAACGAGATATTACGATCATTGAGAACACAGCGATTACCGCTGTGGATGAACAGACCGTTACTCTGGACAATGGACAACAGTTACCCTTCAAATACTCGATGATCTTACCGGCTTTTCGCGGAGCCAAATTTATTCAAGCCGTGCCTGGTTTGGGCGATGCTAAAGGGTTTATTCCCGTTTTACCCACCCAGCGTCATCCAGACTTTTCCAACATTTATGCCGCAGGTGTCAGTGTCAAACTAGTGCAGCCCGACCAAACCCGTGTTCCCATCGGGTTACCCAAAAGTGGCCAAATGGCTGAAGCCATGGCCACCGCAGTTGCCCATAACATTGCTGTTGAGCTAGGAGCGATTCAAGGTTCTCTCAAAGTTCCAACATTAGAGGCATTGTGTTTTGCAGAGTTCGGCAATACCGGTATTGCTTATATTGCCGCCCCCGTTCTGCCTGATCCAGAGACTGGCAAGCGAAAGCGATCCTATGCTATTCGTGGCCCATGGGTTGTTTGGGTAAAAGCAGCCTTTGAGGAATATTTCATGGTCAAGATGCGTACAGGGGTTGGCATGCCTTGGGTTGAGAACCTGGGATTACGCATTCTCTTTGGTCTGCAGATGCTGAAGCCAACCACCATCAACTATGAACAAACGATGGTTAGCCCCCAAGCGTTTCATTGAGTGATTTGTTGATACTCAGCCTATGGAGACTCAACCTAATCCGGTGGACATCTGTCCAGCCATGTTGGAAAAACGTTTTGAGAAAATAGCACAGCGATTTAAGCTATTAAGCGATCCCAGTCGGTTGCAAATTCTCTCTGTTATTTGTAATCAAGAACGCAATGTAACTGAGATTTGTAAGCAAACTCGCTTAAACCAAGCCAATGTCTCTAACACCTGCAGTTGCTTAAATGTTCGGATATTGTTGCCTGTTGACGAGTCGGCAACTGTCGCTCACAAACGCTAGGTTCCAAGACTTATGTGTACACCGTAGCTTACGAAGGGGAGGACGTCCTACGACATATTCGGTGATTAGGATTTTATTTAGGTGCATTCCCCTAATGGGATTCTGGGAAAAAGAAACTGTGAATGACCAGCCCGGCACTCGCTATTATCGCCGCATCACTGTAGAAGCAAGCTGTTTAGCCTGCCATGGGCTCAAAGATAATCATCCTCAGTTTGTAAAGAATAACTATCCTCAAGATTTGGCCTATAACTTCAAGGTGGATGATTTACGGGGTATGTATGCGGTGTTTATTCGATATTCAGGGCAGCAATCGGTTCAAGCTGCCCTGAATATCGAGTATTAGCTACGCAAACTTATCTATCAATTTTGCTAGTCGCATCATAGTTACCTTGATCTCTTCTGGGGCTTTATGCTCCATCCCCATGGCCACTAGCAACAGCCCCAAATCAACGGCATCGTTAAGTTCTAAGATCAAACCTAAGTCTTCAGTATTGTCGAGCACCTTTGGCTGACGGCTTGGATTTTTGACCTTAAAGTCCACATGCACCATGGATGGATGTTCTTGCTCATATCCTGGAATCTCTTCAACTCGAGCAACCTTAGTACCCGCAACCGTAACACTAGTATGGTTGCTGATGACGGTAATCTCACTGGTTGTTAAATCTTGAGTCAAAAGCTGCTTCGTTTTCATAACTACCTTCTATCCGTATTTGTTATTGGGCTAATAATAAAGTGCTTTTAAGCTAATTCATTATATAGCTATTTAGTTGTTTAGATGATTTCAAAATATACTTTTTAATATCTGTAAAGATTTTAGAGAGGCGCTTCTAACCCAAGGTTAGAAGCGCTTATGGATGATCGACTTGGCAGTCAGAGGACCGACAACGAAGGCCGCCAAAAAGAAGACGAGACTCCATGATGTTAAGACCAGAGCAATAATAGCGGAACTTGGGCAGTGACCGGTAATTCCCCAGCCAATGCGAAAAACAGCTGCACCGGATTTGCTGTCGCACAATATATACGATAGACCTTCGGACATTGTTTAATGGCATTGAGAGCATTGACGGGAAAGCCCTGCTGCATAATTTAGTTCCATAGCAGCTGCCTTACTCACTTGGTATAATTTGGTTGACGAGTACCGCATCACCACTGGCTAGCACTAGAGGAAAATGGTGGGCATTGGGAGCATGCATTACTTGAATCCCCAAGGTGGCTTGGTTGATAATATCGGCATTCGTCGCAATCACGCGACCCTGACTATCAAGAATCGACTGGTTAAAGTAAAGCCATTGAGATTAAATGCTATCGTGGCCACCCCCAAGGACGCAAACCAGATGCCCACAGTTGGTAGGGCCGCCATCATAAAGTGGAAGGACCGATGGTTTTGACTACCCAACCCAGGAATCAACAGACGTCCTAAGAATCCATAGTGGCTAGCTAGATAATTAAATGAGTATCCCCTACTCACTGCACTAACATTTCCTTAGATTTGCTAAACGGGTGTGGCCGAATCTGACCGCATATCTTCAATCATCTGCCAAGCAATATCACAATCTTGTTGAATCTGAGCTTCTTCATCGTCAATAATGATGCGCGCATGCTGTAGAGCTGCATTGACCCGTTGCGATAGCTCATCACAAGCAAGAGTACTCGGATATCCTTTCATCAAAATATCGGTCAGTGAAACAATACCCAACAGTTTGCCATTCTCAATCACAGGAGCCCGATGAACTCCGGTCTCGGAAAAAATATTTGCAGCTTCCTGCAAAGTAGCCTCCATTGGGATTGGAATACAAGGCCGCCGCATAATTTGGCTGACACGGACAAAATGAGGGGACTGCCCTTTTGCAACAACATTGCAGATAATATCTCGTTCTGTCAGCATCCCATAGGGATCCTCATTGTAGAACTCTTCTACAACAAGCGCTCGTACTCGCCTAGTCCGCATTAACCAAATAGCGTTTTCTACCGTAGCCGAGCTGCGAATGACAATAACCGGCTGGGTCATAATGTCTTTGACAAATAGCATGGCCGTTCTCCCTGAGTACTCATTCCAATACCAATCGATTCCCTCACACCTTAGTTGTATGTTGAAAGTCTGAGGAATCTGTGAGGAGGTATCGTTAATGAATGCCATCATCAACTAGAACATCTTCTACTGGTCTACGGAGTGAGTGTGGCATCACAGGCCCTCGACCAAATCTGACGATCAGGTCTGGGCGACATTCACCAATTCCTAGCCAGTTTGCAAATTGAGTCCGAAGTTCAGGTACTTCAACAGGCGAATTAATAAAAGCAGTTTGCACTCCCAGGACTGTCGCTTGAAGTGCAAAACGCTCGTAACATCGCCCAACTTCTACCCAATACGCCTTGTCATCAATACCAGAAAAAAACACAGCAATTCCCGACGAGCTCTGAATATACTTCTCATCCTTTTTATTCTGAATTTCTGGCTTGATCACAAAACGAAGAATTAAATTAGCAAGCAATGTCGGCATATCTGGATTTCCCATAGATCGACTATAAAGACCATCACCCGTTGCTACAGCATGGCTTTCATTACAGCGAATCCACGTTTTAAGCTCATTCATCCAGCTAGAATCACTCATCTGAGTCATGTTGCCTTTAGCAACATAGTCAATAATTGTCTGTTTCTTATCCTGGTCAGTCAGCAGAAGAATAGAGACACCGGTCCCCTGAGAAACACTTTCTAGCTGTTGGAGTTCTTGAAGCGTTAGTTTTGAACCATCGTATAAAGTACGACTACATTGCCGTTGAGGAATCGCATTAAACAGACGAGAATTTGATACGGGACCTTTTTCAAAATCAATCTGTACTGCTGACGTAGTCTGATCAAACGAGACTCGACTGCTCAAACCCGCCGATAACGCGGATTCAGTTAAATTTGTCGCTGCACATCCTAAACTTACATAGAGATGATGATCATCTAGATCTACCGCCGGACAACGACGCGTTAGGTCTGGGAAAATCGATATTCGTCCCGGTTCTAATCGAAACTTCCAGGGCTGAGTATTATGACTAGAGGCAGCCAGTGTCGCATACTTGACAAGATTAGTATAGTCACAGTCACTCGCAGCATTCGTCAGATCATAATGTCGCCAAATTTCAGATACTGCATCTTGATAGCGCATATCGCCTCTTGATTTTTCCTACACTTCAGTAACGCCTCCAAACCTATACTGACGCCATAGATACCAACCTAATCGCGAGCCCTAAGCAACTGAGCCAATCAATGAGGTAATTGTCCGTAATGCTTGCTCCACTCCTCGCTCTGCTAAATCTGATAGAGGATGACCCATCGTAAAGTTGTCGGCTGGGACTTCTACCCACCAGGCTTTTGGAAAATGACCATAGACAGACTGAGTCAGCGCCAACAATGAACGGGGACTGCAGGAATGGCCAAACCCAGGCACCGCAGACCCAGTAGTTTCTGTACCACAGGGCTCTAGCGATTTAACCTGTACCGTATTGGAGTTGTGTAATTTGCAAGCATCGACAAAGATAGCAACGTTGGCTCGTGATAGTTTACTGGAGAGTTCTGGGGTCAGAGAGCTTACGGCGTAGGCTTTCAGAGTGGGAGATTTTAATGTTTGCAGCTGGGTAACAACTTTCTGTCCAATCGCATCATCGCCCCTATGGGGATTACCATATCCAACTACGACGAAAGTGGGGCCGGTCTCTGAGGAAAACGTATTCGTAGAGCTTGTCATAACCCTTTCCTCGAATCATCTACTAGATTCCTTTTCGTCTATATTTTAGTAGCGATCTGATAAGACTCGACTGGCACTTTAACTAAATGTTGTGAGTCACTGTTTAGGCACTGAGCTCGATCATTTTTAGCGGCTGGTGCTGACAATGTCATGGTTTCCCTATGGCAGATACCTGACGATGCTACGACTCAGCTGATGATTGAGTTTTATCGTCAGCGGCAGCATCTAGACAATGCCCAAGCCCTACGATAGGCCATGCTGACGACTCGATAGAAATATGAAAATCCCTTAGCCTGGGCGGCGTTTACCCTGATTGGTGCTACTAAGTAATGGGATAGTAAGAAATTGATTGTGCTACCGCTGCTGCTATGGCAAAACGACTAAATATCAAGGATTTTTCAGCCATTTCTATTAGGTTCATCTGGGCTATTTATCAGGATTATCTCAGCTTGCCTGGCTAAAGTGATGTCAGATAAATAAGCTCTGCTCTGTGCTGTCACTCTCTGCGCGTTATTCTAATGAAATTTGATCCAGGTTGTATTCAATTTCGCCTTACTGCTGGCATGGTGCTGGCCTCTATTATTGGTTTTGGCGGCATGACCGCCTGGGGCAACTTTAGAATGCAGCAGATTTTGATCAAGGGCCATAAAGAAAATGCCCTAGAAATTGCCGACCGGTTTGGTCAAGATGTGGCCTGGATGGATGAAACCATGCCATCTACAGAAGCGCTGGAAAAAGTTATCAACTATCGTTCCACGGCTGATACTGCTATTTGGATTCGTTCCCCTGAAGGTAAGCTGATCGCCCAGTCTGAAACCCTTGACATGGGCTCGTGGAAGAAAGATGGATTCGCAGCAGAGGTCCTGAGTCTGCCTGCTACTAAGAAACTAGATAGTGTGTCAATCCAAGGGCGCGAGCTAATTGTCTGTATTTCCCCTCTGGAAGTCAACGGTAGTCTGGTGGGGGATTTGTTTGTTATTGATGACATTACGCAAAATCAGCGCAGTTTCGCCGTTGTCACCCGCGATCTCACCCTGGCCAGTATTTTTGTCATTGGTCTGTCGGCCCTGGTAATTGCCATCTATGTGCGCCAGTCCATTAAGCCCATCTGTAAAATGAACGAGCTGGCAGCGGATGTATCTTCTGATAATTTGGCGGATACCCGTCTGGAGCTTGACCGGGCTCCGACTGAGGTTCGAGATTTGGCTCAGGCGTTTAATATGATGCTGGGTCGACTATCTGGGTCTTGGGAACAGCAGCGCCGGTTTGTCAGCGATGTGTCCCATGAGCTACGCACGCCCCTAACATTGGTCCATGGCTATTTGCAAAGTACATTGCGTCGCTGCAATACGCTGAGTGAACCTCAGCGAGAAGGGCTGGAAATTGCGGCTTCGGAAGCCGACCGTACCATTCGTTTATTACAGGACCTGCTCGATCTGGCTCGGGCGGATGGCGGCCACATTCGGTTTCATCTAGAGCGTGTTCCTCTAAAGGACATGATTATAGACACGGTCGAAATGTGCCGTTATCCTAGCGACCGGGTCCAGGTTGATATTCGGAGTGCTGGTATTGATGCGCGAGCCGATCGGAATCGCTTAAAGCAGGTGCTGCTCAATTTGGTTGATAATGCCGTTAAATATTCTGAAGATGATACGGTCGTCACTGTACGTTTGAGCCAGCAGGGTGAATGGGCAGTGATTCAAGTGTGCGATCGCGGTCGAGGCATTCCCACGGCTGATTTAACTCAAATCTTTGAACCCTTCTATCGGGTAGACGAAGACCGCTCCCGGATAACAGGAGGAACTGGCCTCGGATTATCCATCGTTAAAACCCTAGTAGAAGGCATGCGAGGCAAAATTAAGGTACAGTCCAAACCAGGTGACGGTAGTATATTCACCGTCAGTCTGCCTTCATAGTCAGGTTATTGCCGGAGTCACCCACCATGACAGAGACCTCAGCCAAAATTTTAGTCATCGAAGATGAAGTCCAACTGGCCAAATTTGTGCAGATGGAACTCTCTTATGAAGGCTACGACGTTGCTGTCGCCAACGATGGCCTGTCCGGGCTCATGGCCGCTCGAGACAATGTACCAGATCTGATTTTGCTAGATTGGATGATGCCTGGTCTAGCGGGTGTGGAGGTCTGCCGTCGATTGCGAAGTACCGGTTCCCAAATACCAATTATTTTCCTGACAGCTAAAGACGATGTGGCCGATCGGGTGGCCGGTCTAGATGCCGGAGCCGATGACTATGTGGTCAAGCCCTTTAGCATCGAAGAACTGCTGGCCCGGGTGCGGGCTCACCTGCGTCGCAACGATCCGCAAGAAGCCGAGACATTGCAGTTTGAAACCCTGACCCTGAATCGTAAGACCCGCGAGGTATTTCGCGGCGACCGGGGCATTGAGCTAACGGCCAAAGAATTTGACCTATTGGATTATCTGATTGCCCATCCCCGGCAGGTACTGACCCGTGACCAAATTCTAGAAAAAGTCTGGGGCTATGACTTTATGGGGGACTCCAACATTATTGAGGTGTATATTCGCTATCTGCGGTTAAAGCTAGAGGCCGAAGACGAAAAGCGACTGATCCAGACCGTACGCGGGGTGGGCTACGTGTTGAGGGAGTAATGGGAAGTAGGCATTAGGAGCAACTACCCAATTAAATGCTTTAAGTCTTCGACAAAGCTGGTGAAAAAGTTAGGACTATCAACCTGCAGGGCAACCCAGGCATTGGCACCGGACTTGGCTTGATGACGCTCGTCCATTAGGGTCTGGCCCAGTGTACATTCCCCCTGAGTTTCCACCTGAACTCTGGCCCGTTTGAACATCAGCGTCTCGGGGTAAACGAGATAGCCCACCGTCACCGCATCGTGCACCAAGAAACCAGGGACTCCACCTGTTGCCCGGTATTTTAGGGCGGTACTCACCATGAAGCGACAGAGCTTCACCACAAACTGAGCTAAATTACTGTGGGCGTTATGCTGGGTCACGATCTCCGCCATCGTTTGGGTAAACACCAGATCTCGAGTCACATCCAAGGGAATCACCACAATGTCGTCACGACTGTCGAAGACGACCTGAGCGGCTTTGGGATTAAACCAAATGTTAAACTCCGCCGTTGGGGTAACGTTGCCCCGACAGTGAAAGGCTCCCCCCATCACCACAATCTCTTTGGCTTTTTTGAGAATACCGGGCTGTTTGGTTTCGGCGGCGGCCAGGTTGGTCAGGGGACCGATGGCAAGAATGGTAATCTGACCAGGATCAGTGTTAAGCGCTTCGATCAGCAGCTCATCGGCACGTTGCGCCAAGTCGAAAACCCGATCTGAGAGCGGCAGGGTTTTCGATAGATTTCCCATGCCATCTGCCCCGTGAATATGAGCGGCATTTTCTCTTGGATCGGTGTGTAGGGGAACGGAACGCCCCACCGGAACAGTAGAGAATCCAGTCAGTTCAAGAACTTGAGCACTATTGGAAAAGGTATTACGGGCCGCCACATTGCCCTCAGCAGTCGTAATAGCGACCAGCTTCACCAGCTCCTGTTTGGCCAGACTTAGCAGCCACAGAAACGCGAAAATATCATCGCCGCCAGGGTCAGTATCGAGAATAATTTTGATGGGGTCAGGCATAATGGCTGCTGAGTCGTTCTTTTACGAGCCTAGAAGTCGTAAATTTCTAATTTACTTATACCAGCCCATACCTGTGACCCCAACTACTATCGAACTTGATCTAATTCGTATTGCCTGGGCTTTGGGCCTAGCTGCTGTCGCCATTGGTCTTTCCCTCTGGCAGCAGCTAGGGTTGGCCGGTACCTTAGCTCTGGCTACCCTGCGTACAGTGCTGCAGCTGTTTGCTGTTGGTATTTTTCTATCCATTGTCTTTACCTTGCGTAGTCCTGGACTGATTCTGCTGGTGTTATTGGTGATGATCACCGTGGCAGCCCTTACCGCCCGTAACCGCATTGGTAAGGATATTCCAGGCCTATTGCAGTGGCTATGGGGAGCGATTTTTACTAGTACGGCCCTTACGATTGCCTACACCATGACGATCGTAGTGCGCCCTGAGCTATGGTATGAGCCCCGCTATCTGATTCCGCTGACGGGTATGGTGCTGGGGAATGCCCTGACGGCAGCTTCTTTGACGGGTGAGCGTTTAGTCAGCGCTCTGCGGAACCATCGTACTGAGATAGAAACTCATCTGAGTTTGGGGGCAACTCCTGGGGCTGCGATCGCAACCTACCGTCGAGAGGCCATCAAAGCGGGTTTGATTCCCACCATTAACTCCATGATGGTGGTGGGTTTAGTCACCCTCCCCGGCATGATCACTGGCCAAATCTTGGGTGGAGCCGATCCTCTTAATGCGGCTCTCTATCAAATGTTGATTATGTTTATGCTGGCTTTTGCTACACTGACGACCACGATTTTAGTGGCCTATGGCATCAAACAACAATTTTTTAATCAGGCTATGCAGTTGATTGAGCCTAAGAGAACGGTACGAAAATAAAGTCTTAGGTAAAGATGGGGAATGGGGAATGAGTAGTGGGGAATAGGTAAGGGATAAAGAGCAAGGAAGATAAGACTCCAAGCCCCCAGAGTTGGGGGCTTGGGGGCCTGGGTAACTGCTAGCTTCTTTGCCAGAAGCATCCTTAAATACAAAGATCTAAGCAACAGAAACAAACATTTCGCTAGTCATGTCAGCAACAACAACGTTTTTCACTTCGGCTAATACTTCTGTGCCTATAGAGATAATTGTTGCATTATTACTTTGACCTAAAGACAGATCGGCAAAGGTGAGTCCATACGCTAAACCAATCAGGTCGATTCCCACCTCAAAGTCCATAATCATATCCATTCCTTCTCCAGCTGCCAAGATAAAGATATCGGCACCGCTGCCCCCTGAGAAATCATCGCCTGTTAGGGTATCGTTACCCAGACCACCCCGGAGAATATCGTCTCCATCATCGCCCCAAATAGTGTCGTCTCCGGCACCCCCTAGAAGAATGTCGTCTCCTCCTTTGCCACCTATGCGGTCGTTGCCCTCGTGACCCAAGATTATGTCATCTCCACCTATGCTGCCACCAGAGTCTCGCTGGTTGAGATCACCCCGCAGCACATTGTCATTGTCGTTACCAATGATTAGGTCATCGCCTAGGCCACCTGCCATTGGTTCAGTATCCGAACTAGCTTTGGCATCAGGAGTATTGGCGCTGTCTGTAGCCTCATTGGACTGTTCAGCATTACTGGAAGGAGATTCTGGTGCTAAATCCGCTACTGGTTCAGACGGCTGGGGTTGGAGAGTTAGCGGTTCCGGCTCAGTTGGAAGAGATTCTGACTCTGGAGTTTCTAGTACAGAAGGTTCAATAGTAGGAGATTCTGGTTCTGAGGTTTGAGGTACAGAGGGTTCAACGGTGGGTAGTTCTGGAGAAGCTGTTTCTGTTTGGGAAGGTAGCGGCTCCACTGGCTCAGGGGCAGTGGGTTCAGGCGGTAGCGGCTCTACTGATTCAGGGGCAGCGGGTTCAGTCTGAACGGGAGGCGGTAGCTCAGGGGGAGGGGGCTCAGTTTCAGTAAGCTCAGGTGTTAGAATCTCCAGCTGTGGTGGTGCAGCAACAGTATCTTGAGACAGCGTGGGAGCTGGCTCAGTACCGGGTAATCGGGTTCCTAAAACAATGGTCCAATAGTCAAAAAAGTTACTGACACCTATGTCATTTTCTAGCAAGATATGGCCAACGCCTAACTGGGTGACGTTGGGGTTCAAAATGTTGTCTAGGTGAGTCGGGCTGTTTTTCCAGTCTTGGAAGACTTCGTTGGCGGTGTATTGTCCGGCGCTAATGTTCTCAACAGCTGTTTGATATTGATAGCCTGCTGCCTGCACTCGAATACCCAAGGTGGAGCCATTGGAACCAATGTGAGGATCGACATTGATAGGGTCGGTTAAGTTGATATCGTTATAGGCGATGTCATTGATATGCAGCTGAGCGGCTAGGTCTAACTGGGAGTCAAGTGTGACTGCAGCCAGGCTATGTAGCGCCCGCTCATTGTTGACCAGTATTAGAAACTGCTGATCAAATTGAACCTGTTGTTCAGGTGTATCCATTTTTATAGGTATTTCGGGTCGACATGTGTCTTGCTGTTCTTTTTTATACGCTGACACACAGATGAACCCATGGTGCTAGCACCCAACTTCAAAGGATCTTTTTGAAGGAAATTAAAATCTTCCGTGAATGTACCAAGAGTATTTTGACGGTTAACACAGCAAAATATGAGGTGATAGATGACACTTAGAATAGATGCGTGATGCGTATACTTACTAAGCTCATATCTTGCACGAAGATTGGCTGTGTCGCTAAAGCCTGCGCTGGGTTGAAACGCCAGCGCTAACTGGGGGTTGTCCGCTAAAGGGACAATTGGGTATGGAGACGCTGAGGAATCGGTGGTGGAGCGATCGAAGCATCGTTAAGTGTTGTGGAAGCGATCCCTCAAAACACATTTCCGAATTGTGTCCCTTTCAGTGGACACCCCTGGGCTAGCCCAGGGTTTCGAACCCTGGGCGGGTTGGTGCTTCTCCACCAGGTGCAAGATATGGGCTAAGTAGGTTGACTGAGATCTTGCACCTGTGTTGGTTGTGAGGCTGAAGCCCGTGTTAGGTTTCCAACCTAACACTAACTAAGTGTTGTCCACTGAAAGGGAGAACTTGGTTTTGAGGCGCTGGGTAATGTGGAATCAAAACCTAAAACTACAGCTTCGATGATTGTGTCCCTGAGCTTGATGCGTCTTGGAATAGTTATGAACTTTCTGCAAAATTGTGGTCGCGGGAGTCAGTCACACCATCATTTGAACTCTAGGCAAGTGAGCGCGACCAAAGAGAGAGAATAGTCGTCGAAATTTTCAGTGCGCTGGCTGAGCTGCAGAGCAGTAATGACAAGATTTTATTGATCTATAAACTTTTGTTTTTTTATCCTGACGCTCGTGCATTTGTACCAGTGTTAAAAAGCGTCATCTTTGCAGTGTCCGGGTCCAGAAAGGTAGATACTGTAGAACTATGCGATCAGCCCTAATCTAGCAGGGTGCGTCACTCTCTCCATACATCAGGATATTGGTGGCATGAGGCCTCTGCTTGGCTTCTCTCGTGTGTGTGATCCTTTAGGTGTGACCATGTTTAAATCAACAGTTTTCAAATTAACCGGTATTGCTTTGCCCCTAGCCCTGGCAGCCGCTGCACAAGCTGCTAGCAACATGACCCTGGCCACCGGATTTACATCAACTCAGGTCCGTGGTGAGACCGTCGGCTCCTATGGCCTCGCTAACATTGCTAGCCGTGATATGAATGGCGAGTTTTGCCTGGGCTATGACGATCGCGACCCAGACTATGTCTTTACCCTAGAGCAGGATTTCTCTCAGCTGACAATTGCGGTTAACAGCGGTGGGGCAGACACAACCCTGCTGATCCAAGGCCCGAACAGCGGGACTGTACGCTGCAACGACAGTGCTAGCCGTCATAACCGTGATGCTCGAATTCAAGATTCCTTTACGAAGGGTACCTATCAAATGTGGATTGGTTCTTTTGACCAAGAAGGCCGCCATCAGTACAATGTAACCTTCTCGGAATAGTGGATTCCCCCCGTAGAGGCGGTCCAAGGAACCCCGCAAAGATAGCGATGGCGATGGCGATGGCGACAGCGATGGCGATGGAAACGCCGCCTTAATAAATAGGGCTCGGTATACGGGTTTGCCTTGGTCTAAGGTGACCCGCTCGCGATCGGTCATGGCGGGCAGGGGATTTTCTGCAAGCCATGGGCCGCTGGTGCCGGACGGTACTGGGTAGGGAGGCTCAAACGAACGCTGAAACTGAGGGTTATCGGCAAAGGCGTTGACCATGTCCTCTGCGACGATTTCTACATCGGACTGGAGCCACACCCAGGCTCCCGCTGGCATAAACTCTGCTAGGTCTGAGACTAACTGGGGTTGCACCACCCGACGCTTTTGGTGTCGTTTTTTGAACCAGGGGTCAGGAAACTGAATGCTCACCCGCTGGGGCGGTTGGGGCAGGCTGGCTAAAAGGGGACGCAGGGAATTGTTGGCGTTACAAAATAGGGCGTGTAGATTACGTAATCCGGTGCGATCGCAATCCCTAAGGCACTGCTCTACCAGAGGCTCTCGAATTTCAAGTCCCAGAAAGTTCCAGTCTAGACACAGCTTGGCCATATCGCTAATAAAATAGCCCTTGGCACTGCCAATATCAATGTGTAACGGCTGATGGGGATTAGCATAAACGTCGGCCCAGGAGGGTGGCGTTACGGGGGTACTGTAGCGGTTATTGAGCGGGTTAACGTGCTGGCGCACACGGGACATGGTCAAAAAAGGCGATGATGGACTAAGCTAATCTACCCTATCAATTCCTATGGCGCGTTTGGCTCGTTTTGCGGTGGTTAGCGATCTCCACATCGCTCTGCCCCATACCGTGTGGGATTCGCCCCATCGGTTTCATTTAGTAGAAGTGAGTATTCCGGCATTTGAGCAAATTTTGGACCATCTAGAACAGGTGGGCATTGATTTTTTGCTGCTGCCGGGGGACTTAGTACAGCATGGGGAACGCGAAAACCATGAATGGTTAGTCCAGCGTCTCGAACAGCTGCCGTTTCCGGTATACGTGGTACCGGGCAATCATGATGTGGTGAGACGCGGAGGGTGCGATCGCACCGTCTCCCTGGACGAATTTACCAACCTATACCAAGCCTTTGGCTACACTGATCCTGGGCGGCCCTACTACCACCATCAAATCCTAGACGGTCTGCATGTGATCGGTCTCAACTCCAACGGTTTTGGAGCCGACGGAGAGCCCTTCTATACCGGGTGGCTAGACCCAGAGCAGCTAGCCTGGCTGGACGAGCAGCTGGCAAACTCCCGTTCTGACCAGCTCACATTAGTCATGCTGCACCACCATGCCCTGGAGCATTTGCCACATCAGTCCAGCAGTCGTATGGGACAGCGCTATATGGTCAAAAACGCCACTGATCTGACCCAGCGGCTGCAGACAGCCCAGGTCCCCATCCTGTTTACGGGGCATTTACACATTCAAGATGTGGCCCAAACCGACCAGCTCTACGAAGTGACCACCGGGTCTCTCGTCAGCTATCCCCATCCTTACCGCATCTGCGAACTGGCGACCGCCGATAGCGCCTATCGCTTAGACATTACCTCGCATCGGATCGAATCAGTTCCCGACTGGCCCACGCTGCAAGCCACGTCCCGGCAGTGGATGGCAGACCGCTCCTTTTCGTTTATGCTCAAGCTGCTGATGGGTAAACCACTGCAGCTGTCATCTACCGAAGCAGAACAGTATGCCCCTTTTCTACGGGATTTATGGGCAGATATTGCCGACGGAGATGCCCTGTTCGATTTTCCTGAGCTACCCCCTCAGGTCCAGCGCTATTTGAGAACATTTAGCGCCACCACCGTCGATGGACGCCCCCACTGTGTCGATAACGATGCCACCCTGTGGCTACAAAAAACTACCCTAGTATGACGGTAAAAAGTGAAAACCCCGGTCTATCTGGACCGGGGCAATTTGCCAAGTTAGTTTTTTGATGAAATGCACCAGGCATCTCGTTAGCCACCTTTAAATTAGCAGGGGATCTTTTCAAATGGCCTGCCTATTTTGCTTAAAAAAAGGCTCTAAACGAATCGTCGAAGGTCGGCGTCTTTAAAGTCAGCTTTTGACAATAACCGCTGTAATGGGGTTGACACACCTGCTTAAGTTAAGGACGCCAAAGGTTAAGGACATGATTTGAGGAGTGACTGATGAATATCAAAGCGATTCACCATATCGCCATTATTTGCTCGGACTACGAGCGCTCAAAACGCTTTTATGTCGATGTTCTCGGTGCCCATATCATCCGTGAAACCTGGCGTGAGCAGCGCAAGTCTTACAAACTCGATCTACGATTGGGTGAAGCTCAGCTCGAGCTGTTTTCATTCCCGGTACCACCCCCTCGGCCTACTCGCCCCGAAGCCTGCGGTTTACGTCATTTGGCATTGGCTGTTGAAGATCTAGGACCTTGTATTGAACATCTCCAGAGGCACGATATCTCAGTTGAACCGGTGCGGTTAGACGAGCTGACAGGAAAGCGATTTACGTTTTTTCAAGACCCAGATGGCTTACCGTTAGAGCTTTATGAGGTGTAAACGGCGAGGAATCTCAGTAATTTATCTAGGGTTTACGCCGATAGTGTGACCTGGGACTTAAAGATATGTGATTTCACGCACGGTGGGAGGGCTAGTACCGGAGTAAAGTTAGGACATATAAGAAAACATTCTATTTCTAAACCGCTTGCCCCCTAAGGGTTTAGCACTATTCTAGGCAGAGCCGCTTACAGGCTAGAGCTTTTATTATGGCGTAGGGGCGATGAGGATTATCTTCATCGCCCCTACGCTGTTGGTTTCAACTTCGCTCCGCCAAGCTTGTTTGCAAGACGATTACATTTTGTCCATAGGCCTAGTTACTAGACTGAAAGCGACGCTTACGGCGACGGGCAATCGCCTTGCGTTTTGCTTTTTCAATAGGAGTTTCAAAATAACGTTTCTTTTTTATATCTGAAAAAATATCGGCCCGCGATACCTGACGTTTGAAGCGCCGTAACGCTGACTCAATACCTTCATTTTCACCAACAATGACCTGGGTCATTTAACCTAACACTCCTTGATTCATCACTAGACTTAAAGAAGCCGTCTGAAGCGTGCAATGACGAGCAGAGTTTTTACCAACGTAAACGTCAGGGGTATTTGAACGCCCCAGAATTATTCGAATACATTGATGGCTAGAGATTTCTAGACTCGATACAGCCCAAGTACTGAACCGGTAGAAAACGATTGCTAGCCTAATGCTCTAGACAAATTTTGAGATGGCACGATACCGAAAAATTTGTTCGAAGACGACGTTCCAAACACTCTTAACCATTAATATATTTCAATGGCTGCTACAAGTTTAGATTAGTAAAGTAACCGCAATAATTATGAGGGTAGCGACTCCAGGCGATTATTCTTCGGGGGCTGTTTCTGTCTCAGCCGGTTGCAAAGCAGCGGCTTGGGCGGCATAGTCTTGGGCCTGCTCGGTATTATTTTGGGCCTGATGAACTTCGGCTAATAAACTCAGCAGACCATATTCGGCATCGCGATCGCCCAAATCTTTGGCAATCACCAGGGCCTGCTCAAGATGTTCCTGGGCAATGGGATAGTTCTGTAGCTGCACATTGGCAAAGCCTAACCCAGACAGGCTCAAGCTTTGAAAGACGGGCTGATTTCGCTCTTCGGATAGAGCAAGGAGGTCATCAAAAGCTGCGATCGCATTTTCATACTGACCATCATCCAAGTAGGCCGAACTTAAACCCAGTAGGGCCTGCAGCTCTGCTCCAACCGCTTCAGACTCACGACTCAGGGCCAGATGACGTTGATAAAAATCAACCGCCGTATCCACATCCCCCTTGTCATAGTGCGCCAAGGCCAGTACATAGAGCGCCGTAAACTGCACATCTAATGGCCCCACCGCTTGGGCCAGTTCCAGCACCTCCGTTTGGGTTTCAATAGCGTCGTCCAAGCTCCCCAGACGATACTGGGCTACGCCCAAATTACTCAGAGCCAATGCCCGACCTGGTTGATTATCCAGTTCTGTAGCCACAGTCACAGCATCTTGCGCAGCTGTCAGCGCGGTTTCATTTTGCTCTAAGGCTAGCAATGAAGAACTAGCCACATTTAGGGCACTAAGCAGGGCCTGACCGTTGCGCTCCGACTGCGCCAGGGGAATTGCCAGCTGTGCTGCCTCCAACGCCAGGGAATATTGCCCTACCGTTCGGTAGCTGGTGGCCAGAATACTGAGGGAGTTTAAGCCCCCCGCATTAAATTCAATTTCTTGAGCCAGCTTGAGGGCTTCCTGGCCATAGTTAATAGCATCGGGTAAATTACCCTGAGCCTGGGTGGAAAGCGCCAGAACATTAAGTGCAATCACCGTAGATTGCGGATCGTCCACATCCTCTAATGCCTGGAGGGCTTTCTGAGCATAGTCAGAGGCCGTTCCATAGTCCCCTTGATTAACCGTTATTAACCCCAGCAGTGTGAGTGAAAATGACTCCTGAGCCAGGTTCTCATTGGCGCGAGCGGCTTCAAGGGCCTGCTCTAGCGTGGTTTTAGCCTCTACTAAGTTACGATTCTCATACTGATCTAGCCCCGTGAGAATAATCTGATCCACCGCATCCAACGGCGGCCCCTCAGCGGGCTCGTCAGTATCGGCGCTATCGGCTTCGTTCTGAGTTTCGAGCAGGTCTGCGGCGTCGCCGTCTTCAGCCTGGGCGATCACACTCACTGGGTTAGCCGAAACTGGCTGGCTGGGAAAGGTGAGTAACAGCGTAGCAGTCCCGACAGTTAGCAAGCGAAGCAGCATAGTACAGAGCTAAATACAGCAAGAATTTATACACCCTAACAGCAAATGCTGAGGGACGTCGTCATGAAGTAGGCCGAATTTTTGAGCGGTAGGTGACGGACTAGCAATGACTATTTTTTACAGGGGAGGCAAACCACTGCTTTTTTTAGAATTTTGTCGCAGCGCGCAAAATTCTAAACCACCTTACCGAATCCCCCCATACTTTAGGAATATCGTTGAGTCTTTTTCCGTGGGGTTTTAGGGCGGTGGTCCGCCCTAACCAGGGGGTGTGGGGAACTCGGCGGGACCCCACGCAGCCGGTTTTGCCATTAGTTCAAATGCTCAAAGTACATCAGAATCGTTGGTTAATAGCGATAAGGGTTGCTCAGGGCTTTCCTCCCCGAACCCCTCCTATTCGTGGGGCCTAAACTCCCCCACCCCCCCCGAAAGTGGGTTGCTGTCTATAGCAATGATTCAGGTGTGGCCTGAGTTACGGTGAGGTGAGGGGTAGAGGTTACCTCAAATCGTGCCGTTGAAAACCAACGGCACAACTATCCTAACCACTGTAGAACTGTCTCTTTAAGCTGCCCTAAATCGCGATAAAACTCTTGTTTGACAAACTGACCAATGGCATCAAGGGGGGTAAAGGACGCACCAGATTGCCAGCGAACATCCTGCGCGATGGGAGTGGTGTGGGTGCCTTTGAGGATTTGGATGGCGGTCATCTGGGGGAACCGCTGATAGAGGACATCGCTGAGGTCGTAGGTTTGGTCGATGGTATCTTTGCGAAATTTAATTAGCAGGTTGCGTCCCACAGTGTAACGATCGCGAACCAGGTCCAGAGTTTGACTGGGGCTAGGGGTAAATTCAATGTCAAAATTTGGGGCGAAGTCAGGGGCAAACTGGACAAACTGTTCCAGTAGCGGAATGGATCTGCGGGCGGGATAGTTATTAAAAGAGATAAAAATATTACCGGCTCGGTCCACGTTATAAAGGCTAGCAATCAGCAAATGCACTTTGCACCCCATGCTGTGACCGATGCCATAGATAGGCAGATAGCGGTCGTCGAGCACATGACGCCGTAGATAGATCATGGCCTGGTCAAAGGTGGTGAGCACTTCGGTTGCGATCGCGCCATGGTCAAACGTATTGATAAACGGCGTCGCCACAATGACATAGCCATGACCATAGAGACTCTCCAATAGCCAACCATAGGTAACACTGGGAGCTGCCGCCACAAAAGCTCCCCCCAAAAAATGAATAATCCCTACTGGATTGGGCGGTATTAACAGCCAGTTCCCCGCCACCTCTCGCCAGTTCATACATCCATTGCTCGTTACACCTGATTTATCCTAGATGAATTTAGCGGGTCTAATGGATTCGGTTGTCTACCCTTGCCGTCAGCCCTTTTGACCTGAACTTATGGAATCTTTCTAAAATCCATTGCTCCATTTAGAGTCACCGTGTTATGCTCATAAGCCGTTAGAGGACGTATAGCTCAGTTGGTTAGAGCGCATCGTTGACATCGATGAGGTCACTGGTTCGAATCCAGTTACGTCCATTTCTTGAAACCCTTACTTCGCGAGAGCTGGCAAGTTTATTTCAATCTTCTGAGAATGTCCTGAACTGCATCAAAATCGATAAAATCGCACTAAATTTATAAAATATTGGTGCAGTTTTGGTGCAAAAAAGCAATGCCTAAAGAATGAGCAAAGAAAGGAGCTGTGGTGATTTTAGAGCGTCAAGAGCGATTATCGCTTCGGTGGTCTTTACATGGCAAACGGTATCAATTTAGCGTAAACCAAGATGATGATATTGGCAGAGCTGTTGCTAAAGAGAAGGCTAAGCAGATTCAGCTGGATATATTGACAGGGCAATTTGATCCAACTTTGGCTAAATACAAAGGTGACACACTATGGATATGGAGCACTCTTAGGTGAGTCTAATCGCTCATGCAACAACTCAACCCGAGATGAAAGGGATTCAATCGTTTGCTCAAGTGATTCAAGGTCAGTTTTACTCTGTAAGAGCTGGTTCAGTTGCCCTGATATCTGTTTTAGTAGGTCGCTGGTATCCATAAAGCAATCTTTGCAAAGTGTGGTGAAATGAATAGGACAAAATCAGAAAAGATAGCGAATCCCTAAGCTATTCAGCTGTTTAAGCCACCTTCTCAACCTGCTGAATCCACTTTTGGCAAAATTGATCATGTGCTCGTGCATTTCCTCGACTGTTCCACCAATGGTCAATCAGTCGCCAGTTGTAAAGACCACCTCTCTGGTGGTGGAGTCCTTCTTTCCATGAAGCCGATCCATCAGTCCGTGTGTTGCGTCTTCGATAGTTTCGACGTGTGCTGTCGTTAAGCCCCCATCTCTTAATGGCAGTCTCTATATTGATCCAATCTGGCGGGAGAGGACTACCAACTTGGGATAGTTCTTCTATTTTCTCGACTAGAATTATATTCTGGTCGAGAATTTGATGCATTTTCTCCGCTATTTCAGCCAATAGGTCTCTAGTGTCAGTCATGATTTTAGGAAACGCCTCCAAGTACTCAACAACTCAACAAACTATGTGTAAAAGCTTGATATATAAAATTTTTCTTCTGTTGGACTTCACTCAACTTTCTACTCAACATTGCTAATTTGTTGAGTAGGCTCAGATTCAAGCAGCATTGTCATCCTCCTGTTTAATGGGTGTAGATGATAAAGGTCGATCTACTTCCACAGAGTCCTCGGTGATTTCTGGATCCACTGGTTGAGATATCTTTGATGATGGCAATTCTGGTAACGATATGGGTATTTCTGATGCTAAAATGAGAAAAAGCAATAAAACTCTAAACGTAGGATTCTGGGGTCTTCTGCCTTTGTGTTGTATATGAGAGCTGTTGCGAAATAGATAGACAAAATGGCTCAAGCCCTTTCGTATCAATGGATTCAGTTTTTGTAATATAAAATAAGCCGGAATTCATATCTGATAAAGGTTTAAAGCTCATTAGGTCCTTATATCGCAACAAGTCTATGTAATGAGTACATAAAAATAGGTAGTACAAATAGAGATCTACAGTGATGCCCAATTTGCTTCAACGTTCTTTAGTAACAACCTTAGTTTTCCTCAGCCTAGTTACGGTGGCCAATTCTCCATTGCTAGCCCAAACGTCAGACGAAGAACAGGCCCAAACCTTACTGCTTGAGGCTGACACACTGGCAGATACAAGTGACTCTAGCGACTCTGTCGATGTCGATTCAGTGTTAGCGGCTTATGAACAAGCTTTAAATGCTTATGATTCTCTCGATAGACCGGACACCAGTTTGAGTATTTTCAGCATCCTGACGGATTTAAACTATGTTAACTGCCGGGATCCTCAAGCCGTTGACTGGGCGATCCAAGCCTTACAATTTATAGAACAGCAGCAACCCGACGCCAGTTTTAACGGCTCTCAGCATTTTAATAACCATGGTGATTGGTCCCAGCGCTTGGGCGATCTGTACCGGGCTAACAACCAACCAGATCAGGCTCTAGCCGCCTATAACAGTGGCTTGAAATACAGAGCAAATTGGCCCCAATCGGCAACGGTCTCACCAAATTTAGTGCAAGCGTCAACTCTGTTGCAATCTCAGCTATCGTTGCTGGCTCCTGATAGTGATGTGGCTGAGGAGATCCAGGAGCAGCTAGTCGCCACCTGGCAACAGGCGGGGGCTGTGACCGAAGTGGATGGTTTATTGAGCAACGTAGAACGGTTAGCTGAGACTGACATCCCAGCCCCAGCCCTACTTACTCAGGCGCTGGATAGCAGTCGTCGTCATCGCTACCAGGCGGGAGAGTTACGTGCCCTTTTACTCAGCGGCCAGGCTGCCATCGATAGCGGCGATTATGATGATGCCAGTGACTATGCTCAACAGGCCATTGAACTGACAAAACAGCTACAGTATGGTGAAAACTTTGAGGACAATGCTCTATACGTATTGGCCCAGGCTGAATGGGGCCAGGGGAATCTTCAGACAGCCATCGACCATTACACAACATTGCTAGAGATAGTCGATAGCCAGTCACTAAACATAGACGTTAACAGATTTGAAGTTGTTACCAGTCTTACTGCCCTATATCAGCAAACAGGACAAGCAGCCCAGGCTCAAGCACTCATTGAACGCTATGCCAATCAACCAAGACTCTCAAGGCTAAGGCTTTCTAGGTCCCTAGCTAGATTTCCACGTTTTACAGGAACATTCAACGCCGTTTTGCCCCATCGCACCTGCGATCAGCCAGAGACTGAAACCAGTCCCTTTGTAATACCATCTTTTCCTGTGCGGCGTCCTGGCCGAGGCATTCCGACCATACCCCGCACAGTACCTCGGCCAATACGTTCACAACCGATCCGTTCAAGCGAATGAACGAATCCATAAGATCTGCAGATATTGTATCGCCATCCTAGATTGGCAGGCTAAGGGGCATCAAAATTGAGTAGGGATTATCCGCTGGGTGTCCTTGGGGGGACGCTTGTAATTGATCGCATCCTGTCGTTTGGGGAGAATAATCGGCTCGTAGGGCAGCTCTTTGTAAGGAATCAGGCTCAGCAGATGATTGATGCAGTTGAGTCGAGCCCGCTTTTTATTATCGGCATCTACCACATACCAGGGGGAATTACTCGTATCGGTCATGGCAAACATGTCATCTTTTGCCTTGGAGTACTCTACCCAGCGAGCCCGAGCTTCTAGATCCATAGGGCTGAGTTTCCAGCGTTTAGTCGGGTCGTCAATGCGTTGTTGAAAGCGTTTTTCCTGTTCTTTATCGCTCACAGAGAACCAATATTTAACCAGGATAATGCCCGAGCGCTGTAGCATATGCTCAAACTCAGGACAGGTACGCATAAATTCGGTATATTCGTTATGGGTGCAAAAGCCCATAACCCGCTCCACTCCGGCCCGGTTGTACCAACTACGATCAAACAGAACAATCTCACCCGCCGCCGGTAGCTCACTCACATAGCGCTGAAAGTACCACTGAGTTCTCTCTTTGTCAGTAGGTTTACCCAGGGCTACGGTTCGACAGCCACGGGGATTAAGACATTCAGAGATACGTTTGATCACACCACCCTTGCCGGCAGCATCTCGACCTTCAAAAATAACGACAACTTTTAGACCCGCATGCTTAACCCATCCTTGCATCTTGACCAGCTCTAGTTGCAGGCGCTCCAGCTCGGCTTCGTAAATGGCCTTGCTCAGTTTTTTGGTTTTTTTTAAGCCCCCAGCCTGGCCAGACTTGTTTTTTGTTACGTCACGTTTGGCAAGTTTCTTTTTGGATGCTTTAGTAGCCATGGGAATCGTGGCAATCTGATTGATGGGTGTTTTGGCCGCTTTTACTTTAGAGGCTTTGCGTTTAGAGGCCCTATGTTTTAGAGCTGATTTTTTGATCGCCTTAGGTTTGTTGGGATTCTCTTTTAAGGCATCGGTATCCGCATCCTTTAGGGTTTTATGTCCGTTTGGCTTAGCCATAGAATATCCCCGAAATGTCTTTATGGCTGCCAGGATACGTGCTAAATCATGAAATTACGGGTGCGCTTAGGCTACTCTAAATAATTGCGAAAAAATAAAAATAAAAATGTAACGAGAGCGATCGCAATCTAATCGCTCTCATTACTTAAATCGGTTTCGACCGTTAGTTTAGCTCACCTAGAAAGGTAGCCGAATCCCGCCCGGTACTGGAATCACATCGTCGATTTCATTAATAATGCGGTCGGTTAACCGATCAACCACTACATTGGCTACGGCATTCACCGCTGCATCAGCAAAGCTGCTGTTGCCCGTAGCAGCCACATCAAAGACACAGCCATCCATTTGATCCTCGGGTACACCAGCGGCCTCACATTCTGCGATCGCAGCTTCCAGCTCAGCATCGCTGACGCCATTTAGAGTCAGATACTCGGCAGGAAACCCTCGGTCTGTAAACCTAGCCGTGGTCAGGCCAGCGGGATAGTCAAACAGCGACTCGGACTGGGTAATCCGCCAGCTATCGCCAAACTGCTTGGTGAGCTGCTCAAAGTAGGCGGTCTCTAACTCGTAGACCGGAATCGCTGCCGGCAGTGTGCGGCTGAGGGTATTGGTGGCAATGCTGTAGGTGGAGCGGGCAGGTAAGAGCGTACCATCACGGCCCATCAGATCGTCATCGGGATTGCCGTTGTAATTTCCCAGCAATCCAGTCATCTGGTTGGTGCGATCGCGACTCACCATCGGCATGATGTTAATAAAGCGAGCCCCGCTAACCGTAATGATTTTGAGCGCCACCTGGTCACCGCTCGGCCAGATTACAGTGTAGTTGCGATCGTTCTGCCGCTGGATCTCGCCGCCGTTGGGCAGTGGGAACCCCTCATCCACATCAACCGCTACGCCATCGACCCATATGAGGCTACGACCATCGGGGCTATCTTGCACATACATTCCGACTCGGTGGTCACACACCCGCATCGCCACTGCCGTATTTAGGGAAAGGCTATTGCGGTTAGGCACCTGGGCCTGACGGGCCTGAACCTCAAAGTCACGGTTGCGGCTATGGGTCAAAATAAACTCGCCCACGGTTTGAAAGCCATAGTGAAACCCGTCAAATGTGTTGATGTGGGGGTCTCCGTAGCTGCGCCCCTGGGCTACATCAGATGGCACAGAGCGACTTTCACAGAAACTGGTTTGGGCTGCTGCTGGCTGGGCAGTGAGCATCAGGCTGCTGAATAGACCTGCCAAAAATAGCCCTAAACACCGCCGTAACGATTGTGGAGTCAGGATGGTCATGGATATGTTCGTTCGTTGATAAGAGTCTTTCATCTCTACACCCCAGATCTAGGAAATTCCGCTATTAATTCCTGACCTAGATAAACGCATCCAAGTGCCTAACGGTTGTTTGGGGTATATGGGGTGAGTCATGCCATAATCGGGCTACCGTGGTGATGCACCAAATACCACTGGCCGCCCATCCGCTCAAACGTATTTGTCGCCATTGACTTGGCCTCTAATCGGCGACTGCCTGAAATCTGCATAACTTTCTCGACCAAAACCACGTAGGCCAGATCGCCAGAGACTTCCACAGACATGACATCGAGATCAATTTCAAGATACCGAGTCGCCTTAAAGATTTGCAACCATGATTGACGAATGGCCTCCCATCCCTTAAGCGCTTTACGTCCTGGATGAATGCAAAGACTGTCAATGCCTTTAGAGCATATTGCCTCCATCGCCTCGATGTCTTTTTTCTCAAAGGCTCGATAAAACGTTTGATTGGCTTCCAGGACAACCGCTTGCTCGTTTGACATGTAAGTTCTACATAATCTACATAATGTTGATAGCTAGAATATCGTCAATCTTTAGGACTATCACATATTCAACAGATACCTTCTAGCATGAACCCTGTCCATAAACCCAACCAAGAATTTATTGTATGGCCTGCTGAGCCAAGACTAAAGCGCCCATAATTCCAGCCTTGTTGCCCAGATGCGGCGGGACAATATAGTTGTTAATGTCGGTCATAATTTTGGGTACAGCCACATAGGTACTGAGCCGTTTACGCACTTGAGATCGGATCAGTGGCAACAGCTGTGGCTGTGCCATCACACCGCCACCGAGGATAATTCGTTCGGGTGAGAGGGTGAGAATAAAGTTGCTCAATCCAGTTGCTAAATAATGGGCTTCTAAGGCCCAAGCAGGATGGTTAGTGGGTAAAGAAGCTGCTTTTTGTTGCCACCGTTTTTCCATAGCCAATCCAGAAGCTAATCCTTCTAGACAATCTTGATGAAACGGGCAAGATCCGACAAACGGATCGACAGAAAAATCATGGGGAATCAGAATATGACCCATTTCAGGGTGAAGCAGCCCGTGAATCGGTTGACCGCCGACCACACCGCCGCCGCCAATCCCTGTCCCAATCGTCAAATAGATAAATGTCTCTAAGCCTATGCCGTTGCCCCATCGATATTCTCCTAAGGCGGCAGCATTGACGTCAGTATCAAAACCAACAGGTACACCCAGCTCACGCTTGATGACACCGGCAAAATCAAGCTGTTGCCAACCGGGTTTGGGGGTGTCTAAAAACCAACCAAACTTAGGAGAGTTTGCCCGCACATCTACCGGACCAAACGCACCAATACCGATGGCGGCTAAATTACCCTCTTGTTTGATCTGTTGCCGAAAAAAGTTGATAACTTGGGAAATAGTTGCTGCAGGAGTGGTGGTGGGAATGCGAATTTCTGCCCGTAGATCGTTAGGACCCGTTCCTACCGCACAGACAAATTTTGTGCCGCCAGCTTCTATTCCGCCTAAAAGTGTCATGGCTTTCATGAAAGTTCTACTAAAGCGTAACAGTCATACCATAAACTCTCCCTCAGCTCGCTTTCGGTAACGTCGCCACTTGGGGAACAGAATTAACTAGATTCCACTAGGTTGGACGTATAGGAAACAAAATTAATTAGGCTCCACTCTTAGATGTACAGACGTTCCATGGCACGTCTCTCCAGTATTAATTTTTGGAACCTATAAAATCTTTATCCCTTAGCCTATTGAGGGCCTATTGAGGGGAGCCGCTGGCCGCGACGTGCCAAAGCGGACAAACTGAAGAGTGTAGAAATACCTTCATTCGCTGAAATCAAGCTTGAGCTTTAAACTAGGGTATAGCAAGACCTTAAGCTTGGTAGTACAGTGTTTCTGAATCGCTGCCGCAGACCACCAACCCATGGCAAAATAAACCGATCCACCTATTTGCCTACCCTGTGAAATTCGCATTTATCATTGATCCCATTGCCAAACTAGACCCCGGCCACGATAGCAGCGTTGCCCTGATGGAAGCAGCTCAGGAGCTAGGCCACCAGGTATACATCACCCAGGCTCAGCAAATGGGTGTCGTCGCGGGTCAAGCCATGGCTCACTTAACCCCGGTCACCCTCACCCCCGTTACCCTCGGCGACAACCACTGGGATTCTGTCCCTGACTGGTATACCCTTGACGATACCCAATGGCAGCCTCTGGAAACGATGGATGCCGTCTTTATGCGCACGGACCCACCCGTTACCGTGCCCTACCTCTACGCCACCTATATCCTTGATTACATCAACTCGACTAAAACCAAGGTGATTAATTCTCCTCAAGGTATTCGAGCGGCCAACGAGAAAATGTATGCTCTCCAGTTTACTGAAGCGATTCCTGAAACCATCGTCAGCCAAGATAAAGCAGTTATCCGTCAGATGGTGGAACGCTGCGGTGGTAAGGCCGTACTTAAACCCCTAGGTGGTAAGGGTGGCGAAGGAATTTTGTTTCTCACCAACGAAGACCCTAACTTTAACTCCATGATTGAAATCAGCACCAGACAGGGGCAAGAACCGGTGATGGTGCAAGCCTATTTGCCTGCGGCTAAAGACGGTGATAAACGGATTATTTTGCTCGATAGCGAACCCATCGGGGCGGTCAATCGTATTCCCACGGGCAAAGAATTTCGCGGGAATATGGCCGTTGGGGGCCGGAGTGTCAAAGTGGATATTACCCAGCGGGAACTGGAAATTTGTAAACAGCTGGCTCCTACTCTGCGACGGGATGGTCTGGTGTTTGTCGGTATTGATATCATTGGGGGCTACCTAACTGAGGTGAATGTGACAAGCCCCACCGGCATTCGTGAAATTGACCGCCTGAATACGGTAAAACTGGGACACCAGGTCATAAACTGGCTGACCCATTAGACAACATCCGCAAACATTTGCTCACTTCTGTTTCCCTGTGCATTCCATGAGGTATCTGTCATGACTCGATTTAATCGTCGTCGCTTTATTCAGTACGGTTCATTAGCGGCTGGAACGGGGCTGATGGCAGCCTGTGGCAGCGGCTCTGACACCACCACACCTGACACTACCCCTGCGGCCAGCACGGAGCCAGCTGCAACGGGTGAACTGCAATCGATTAGTTTTGGCACTAACTGGTATGCCCAGGCTGAGCATGGTGGCTTTTATCAGGCGGTAGCCGCTGGCATCTATCAAGAGCATGGGCTGGACGTCACGATTAAAATGGGGGGTCCCCAGGTCAATGGTACCCAGTTGCTTATGGGTAAGGCCGTGGACTTTTTTATGGGCTACACCTCGGATGCGATTAAGGCAATTGAAGAAGGAATTCCCAAGGTGACTGTGGCGGCGATGTTTCAAAAAGATCCGCAAATTCTGATTGCCCATCCTGAGCAGGGTATCCAGGACATAGCGGATCTCCAGGGTAGACCGATCTTTATTTCCAAGGCTGCCAATGTTACCTATTGGCCCTTTTTAGCGGCGAAGTATGGTTTTACTGATGACATGAAGCGCAACTATAACTTTAACCCCGGTCCCTTTTTGGCGGACAAGACATCTGCACAACAGGGATACCTCAGTTCTGAACCGTTATCCATTGCCAAAGAGGGCGGTTTTGAACCGGTTGTTTTTCTGCTGGCAGATTATGGCTATACTGCCTACTCAACAACAATTGAAACCCGTCAAGAGATTGTCGATAGCGACCCTGATCTGGTTCAGCGTTTTGTGGATGCCTCCATCAAAGGGTGGTACAGCTACTTTGACGATCCTAACCTGGGCAATGAACTGATTAAGCAAGACAATCCGGAAATGACTGATGAGCAACTGGCCTATGGCTTTGAGAAGATGCAGGAGTATGGTCTAGCCGTCTCGGGGGATGCGGAATCCAAAGGCATCGGAGCTATGACCGATGAGCGCTGGAAAGCATTTTTTACAGATATGGCTACAGCTGGGGTTTTTAAGACTGATACCGATTACACCCAGGCGTTTACCCTTGATTTTGTAAATAAGGGATCAGATTATTATCAGGGTTAAGAATGGTTGTTTGGATGGCTTCTGACTATTGGCTCAGAAAAAGGGATTTTATCAGGTCCAAAATTGCGTCCGCAAAGGTTGCCATGGAACGCCTGTACGGATTCAGAGCTTGTATTAAGATTGGCCGTGCAGCTGAAGCCCGCGCTGGATTGAAATTCCAGCGCTGACTGAGGGATATCTACTAGAAGGGACAATCTGTTTAGGAAAGGTTAAGAGCCCTAGGTGAAAGAGCGTCCATGTTGATGGCTAAAAATCGATCTAGGGCTAAATACATCCAATAGACGGCAGCCTGATTATCAAGACCTGTTTTTTGAAATCCGAGGGCTGTTGCCAGGGGTTCATAGTGACGGTGAATGATCAGTGTGTGGAGATCGCACAGGTTGGGAAAGTCTTGCTGCATAGCTTGTAATGTTGTTTGGGTGTCCTTTAGCAACAGCAGTGATTGACTTTCATAGTCGGGGGCAATATTCCAGCTGCGAATAAATAGGGAGCGGCAGGTGTCATCCCCAGGAATGGCTAGGGTAAAGGGATCTTCGGTGGAAATGCTGCTCAGGTGCAATCCCTTAGTCGGTGGACCAAAAAAGTGAATTTCAGAGTCGCGAGTGGTGGGATAGAGCAGACAAAAACCGACGGGGTTGAGGTTATCGCTACGGCGAAGGACACGCATGCCTCGGCTGCAGCCTTCAGCCCACTGGCGCAGGAGTTCGGTAATTCGATAGGGGACGGCTGTATTACTATTGTTCATCCAGTTGTAGCGGCTGGCCAATAGGTTGGCTATCGGAATGGCATCGCAGCGGGGATCGAACTGGTCGGCAAAGACGGCGGCGGGTTTGGGGGGAGTTTGGTGGAGTTCTGGGGGTTGGGGAATTGCGATCGCAAGCGTATTGCCATCAAACTGCTTTTGAATCAGACCCAGCGCCATCAGCTTATCTAGCATCATGCCAGCCGAGCGCTCACTGCCCCGCTCCGACTCTGCATAGAACAAGGCTGCCGCTTCACGACAGGTGCACTCCACCCAGGCATCAATGGGCTCTAGCTGTTGCACAGCCTGAGGTGTTTCAGCTTGCTTGAGCTGCAAATAGGCCCACAGCCGGACAAAACAGTCTGCCCGTCGCCGAGTCAGACCTACCCGCCCCAGCAGATGTTGCACATACTGCTGCTGCTGAGCTTTTGTAAAAAACTGATCCAGGGACTCCGGCGTCATTGATAGTTGCTGAGAGATTACTGAGGCTACGCCTTCAGGATTTTAAGCGGGGGCATGGGGGGTAACGTTGGCATATGTGACAGTTATTGTGACAATTGCAGTGACCAATGATTCCAGGCTAGCTGTTAAAGTAGCGTTCGTACCGTTTGGCCACCCTATGACCGTTATTGCCGCTCGTAAAACCAAAGACGCTATCACTTTTGCATCTGATTCCATTTTGGTGGCAGGCTATCTCAAAGCCACCGATAAGGAAGTTATTTACAATAAGCTGTTTCAGCAAAATGAAATGGTGATTGGTAGTACGGGTACCGGCTATGAAGGCACCATGATGGAGTTGTTTAGTCGTAATCATCGGCCTGTGGATGGCAGTCGCTTGTCAGTGATTGATTTTTTTGTGGAATTCCGTGAATGGATCAACAAGCGCGACACTGGCCATTCCCCAGAAAATGACTATCTGATTGCCTACGATAAAAAACTGTTTCGCACCTACGGTGGCTTAGACATTTACGAAGTACCTGAATTTGAAGCGGTCGGCGCGGGCGAAGACTTTGCTAAAGCCGCTCTACATTTAGGCCACACACCCCGTGAAGCGGTCGAAGTAGCTTGCAAGCTGTCGATCTACTGCAGCGAACCCATTTCTGAGATCACGGTGGAGCTTTGAGGCTTTGCCCACTGCCTAAACCGTAATGACCCCTACTCTATTCCCCATTTTTACCTGGTTCAAACACCAGAAATGGCAGCCCCTACCCTTTCAGCAACAAACCTGGGATGCCTACCTAGCCGGTCATAGCGGTCTGATTCAGGTACCGACGGGCTCAGGCAAAACCTATGCTGCTGTTATGGGCCCTATCGCTGATATGCTGGCCCACCCTGGACGCGGACTGCAGCTGCTCTACATTACGCCGCTGCGGGCCTTATCTCGCGATATTGAGAAATCGATCCAAACACCGATTACGGACATGGGCTGGCCGCTCCAGGTGGAGTCGCGCACAGGCGATACCAAGGCGTCTCAGCGAGCCCGTCAAAAAAAGAAACTGCCCGATATTTTAATTACAACTCCTGAGTCCCTCTCGGTGCTGCTGTCCTATAAAGACGCACGGCAGCGCTTTGGTAACCTGCGGGCGGTGATTCTAGATGAATGGCATGAGCTGATGAGTTCCAAACGAGGGACCCAGACTGAGCTTTGTCTAGCTCAGCTTAGGTTGCTGCAGCCAAAGCTTAATATCTGGGCAATTTCGGCCACCCTGGGCAATTTAGAAGAAGCGGCCCAAACAGCGGTTGGACTGGGGACCCAACCCGTCATTATCCAGTCCGATATTAAGCGCGACACCTATATTCAGAGCATTTTGCCCCAGTCGGTAGATAGCTTTCCTTGGGCGGGCCATCTGGGACTGCATTTGTTTCAGGAACTAGTGAATAGTCTGGATCCTGAGAAGTCAACGCTGATTTTTACCAATACGCGATCGCAAGCCGAACGCTGGTTTCAGGCGCTCAATTTTGCCCAAACCGACTGCCCCATGGCACTGCACCACGGCTCCATCGCTATGGCCGAACGCCAGGCCATCGAAGCTGGTATTAAAAGCGGTGACCTCAAGTGGGTCATCTGCACATCATCCCTGGACTTAGGTGTGGATTTCCATCCGGTGGAGCGGATTGTACAGATCGGCAGTGCCAAAAATCTCGCCAGGCTGCTGCAACGGGCCGGACGCTCCGCCCATCAGCCCGGCGGCACGTCAGAAGTGTTTTTTCTACCCACTAATGCCCTTGAACTGCTTGAAATAAGTGCATTTCGTCAGGGGTTAGCCCAGGGAGATATTGAATCGCGCCACGCCCTACGGCTACCCTACGATGTCCTCACTCAACACCTGGTTACCCTGGCCTGTGGCGATGGGTTTGAACCGGAAGCCACGCTAGCATCCATCCGTCAGACGGTAGCATTTCAGGACATGAGCGATGACGCATTTGAATGGATGCTGGACTTTCTAGAAAAGGGCGGGCGTTGTCTCAAAGCCTATCCTCGCTATCAAAAGCTAGTACTAGACGATGGTTATTACAAAGTCTCGACGGCACAAATCTCTCGTATGCATCGCCTTAGCATTGGTACCATCACCGGCAACCAGCAGGTTCAGGTGGTCTACACCAACCGCCGCAAGCTCGGCACCGTTGATGAAGGATTTGTCTCGCGGTTAAAAAAAGGCGATGTGTTTTTCTTCTCCGGTCGTCAGCTGGAGTTTTTCCAAATGAAGGACATGGTGCTCTATGTCAAAAATACCCGTAAAAAATCTACGACCGTTCCCGTGTGGACTGGTGGAAATATAGGCATTTCTGACTGTTTAAGTCATCATCTACGACAGCAAATTACCCAGATAAAATTAGGAGAAAACATCAGTTCTGAAATTGAATGCATTATGCCCATTCTGGCAGCTCAAGAGAGTATCTCCCATCTGCCAGAAAGTCAAGAACTTTTAATTGAAACCTGGAAAAGTCGCGAGGGGCAGCATCTTTATGTGTTCCCTTTTGAAGGACGATTTGTCCATGAGGGGCTGGGTTTTCTGTGGACCTATCGATTTTCCCAACACAAAAAAGCTACCTTTACAGTTTCAGTCAACGATTATGGGTTTGAGATTTTAGCACCCAAGAATTATCCCTTTGAAACTGTTTTTCAAGCGCATCGCTCTCATTTCTTTGAGCCCGATAAAATTATTGATGATATTCGCGCCAGTCTGAATATTTCAGAGCTGACCCAACGGCGATTCCGCAGCATTGCTCAAGTTTCGAATTTAGTTTTTCAGGGCTACCCTTCTGCCCGCAAAACTGGTAGTCAGCTTCAGGTTAGTGCTTCGTTAATATACGAAGTTTTTTCCAAATATGAAGCAGATAATCTTCTTCTGCTCCAGGCGGAACGCGAGGTATTAGAACAACAGCTTGAACTAGAACGACTCAGTTCAGCTTTAGAGCGTTTGCAGACATTTAATATAATTTGGCAGGCAACGAAACGTCCGTCTCCCTTAGCGTTCCCCTTATTAGTAGAACGTCTCAGTGGACGTTTATCTAACGAGAGTTTGCTTGAGCGTATAGAACGGCTAAAGCAACAGCTGCTAAATAAATAAGCTTTCGCCAGCCCAATATTCGGGTAACAACTTAAGCCAGGAAAATCTCTACGTGTGAGGGATTTTCCAGATGTGCTTTAGATGCTCGTCTAGGCATGGGTGGCTCATTAATAGTACTGATGATCCATTCAAATAAGTCTGGAAATGTGTGACTAAAAAGTCGTTGGACCGCAGTGGTGACATCGGGGCGTTTAAGGTCAAAATTATGGATAATGGTGAGCACCTTCAACGACTGAGCAGAAAAGCCCCGATTCAGACGACCCAAGGCACTACCGATAGGGCGTGCTAATAATGCCCGTATCCCATGGAAAAAATCGGCCACACTGACGGTGTTCAGACCCGAGACCGCCAGTTTCACCAAGGCATGTGGCCCCATCACTTCCGATCCGGCAAAGAAGCCATCCAGGAGCTTTTAGATAATTCAGTTCTCCATTGCCTAGAGTTACATTAATAATTATCTCTACAGATTAATCCTATCGTGTAGTCTGATCTAGCAAAGATTTAATGACATGACAGAGATGAATAACTGATTAAAGGGTGTCACATTTCCACAGTTCTGTTTTTAAGACGGATAATAACCCAGCACTACCAAAGCCGCCGCGTTTGCTAGATCAAGTTAGGGAAGAGAAGCTTTACGATTCTCTCAACACCGATAGCTGCTCCCCATTCTGCGCATAAAAAATATCCTCTACATCTCCTCGTCGAAACAAAGGCTGCTGTTGTCGCTTCGACAGCTTATGCTCCAACCCGGCCTTAATCAATACATCCAACACATCCTTTTTGCGCTGCCCAAACATCGCCGCCGCATCTTGTAACCGGATCCACTGCTGCCGAAAAAGATTCAAAATTTTCTCTTCGGGCTCCTGCTGAATGCGCGTCAACAAAATCTCTGCTAAGAGCCAACAAGCTTTTGTATCTGCCTCAGCCCGATGGGAAACGCCTACATCAAAGTTAAAATGCTTGACCAGGTTTGGCAAACTACGCGAAGGCAGATCCGCCAGCATTAATCGCGATAGCAGTACCGTGCAAAACCGATGGCTGGGGGGACGATAATAGCTCACATCTAACCGCTTATACTCAGATTGGAGAAAACCATAGTCAAAATCAAGGTTATGAGCGGTCAGTACATCCTGACGGAGCAGGGGTTCATAATCGGCCCATACCTCTTCTGGAAACGGAGCTTTGCTGACCATAGCTGTGGTGATGCCGGTAATTTTTGTGATAAACGGCGGTACCTTGCCAGTGGGATTAATCAGAGAGGTTTCCTGCTGAAGGATGCCATCGGTGAGGTTTGCTTTGATGACGGAAACTTCGATCACGTTTGACTTGTAAGCAACGGAGCCAGTAGTTTCCACATCAACGACGGTCAAGGTGGACTGACTCACCCGCCGGTAAAAGGCCAGCAGCTGCTTAGACAAAAGGGAAGATTGACCCTGATATTTTTTCCCCGACGGGTTAGCGGCCATATTCAGTGGCAAGGACAGCGTCGTCATTGTAACGCTGCGGGCTGCCTAATCCACGTTCGTGGCAAACAGCTGTACTGATTTTTGGGCTGTTTTCGTATCTTCGGTCTGCTGCCAAATTTCTTGATAGACCTGCTCTCCAATATTGAGTTCAGATTCTAACGGAGCATCAATGGCCCGAGACGCCGTTCTCATTACTAGGCAGGGCTCAAACTTGCCGTAGCGAGCCGCCTGCTGCAGCGGCTCAGAGGCGTTGGTAACCTCAACATGCTGGGCTCTAAACCCACGGCGCGGGGCGTTTAATAATAACCAATAGGGATACTCAAAAGAGATATTTTCAAACACCATGCCGATATTGGTACAGCTTTGGTTGTTGATCTCCTGCGCCGCGTTGGTATAGATCTGTTCTAGCTGGGGCTGGGTGGTAAAGTACTGGGCCGGTCTTGGGGTGGCAAGAATACTGTTTTCCCCTGCCAGTGGCCGCACCTGATTATTAAACACCCACTGGAATGACAGCAGCACCAGAACTATGGTGAGACTATTGACTACCCGACGATTTAGAGAGTTGCCAATGACGGTGCCCACTATGGCCGCAAACAGAATAAAAATGGGCAGATGTAAACGACAGCGAGGAGTGGACCAGGTTAGTAACTGGCAAAAAAGCAGAAACGCGCCAGTGGTGGTGAGCCAATAGAAAAATAACCGGCGGCGCTGTTGCAGACGACCATTGAGCAGCAACAGTCCCGTGGCGATAAAAATAATTAGCAAGTGTAGCGGATTGCCAGCTTTATCTTCATTAAATGAAAGACCTGGCACATAAAATCGGGGATCTTTAGCACTGGTGGTGAGCGGATCGCTCACGTCCACACCGAGGATATCGTGCAAAATGGTGATAACTTTTTCGACGATACCGGTGATGGGGGTGATCACCCCTTCCAGATGCAGATTTCTGACGATGTCGGCATGGAGGGCCAGGTTCCTGACCACGTTGGAAATCAGGTACTTGAGACCAAAGGCGGCTCCGGTTTCATCCCCTGGTGAGCCCAGGGGTGAGCCAAATAGGAGAAAGTTACGTAGATAGTGTCCACCATTAATGGCGATGACAATGGCAATCACCCCCAGCATGGGTTTGACCATCTGCCAGCCCAGGCGTCTAATGCCCCACAGCAGCAGCCAAAAGCAAAACGGCAGGGCATAGATATAGGCTGTGCCCTTGGATAAAATTGCCAGTCCCAGACTTGCCCCCAAGCAAACTAGCAGCAGCGGTCTAATCCCCTGACGCATGGTGACCAGCGCAAAGTAGACAAAGCACACCATCCATAGGGCAACAACGTGGTCATTGTTGGTGCTGGAGCCCTGGAGTACAGCCATGGGCATGGTGACGGCAAAAATTCCAGCTAGGATCTGACCGTTGCGACGTGCTCCTAGCTCTTTGGCAATCAGGGAGACGCCAAAGAGACTGCCGATCATGCTGACCCATTGGACACAGCCGCTTAGGCGATCGCTGTGGCTGAGGATTTGTAGATGTGCGATCGCAAACTCAGACCAAGGATTTTGATATAGCTGAAAAACATTGTGGCTGGGGTAGTGGGCCACACTGCCATTTTGAATCCAGTGCATCACCCGACTCAGGTGGTACTCCATAGAATCAGAATGATTAGGAGCGGCCACCACCGCCGTAAGCCCAATCGTCAGCAGCGCTAAGATGACCCCCACCGTCGATAGCTTGAGCGTGACAGGGAGGTCCATAAAGCGATCAAACCCGAGCCAACGCCCCGGTGCCGCTTTCGACCATCGCAGACCGTCGGCACGCCAGAGGAAAACAGCTAGCCCGGCGGTTATCCCCAGCCAAACCAAGAATAAAAGGCCCCCATTAAAACCACCGACCAGGCTTAATGCCTCGGTCAGCACCGTAACGATAACCGCCCATGCCATCAGTCCGGCCAGCAAAGCTTCCCGTCTGTAGTGGAAAAGCCGAGCGCTGATGAGCACTAACAGGACAAGACTCGTTATAGGTAAGATAACCGCCATTTTTTAGTAACTATAAATATGATTACGAAATAATTACGAAATATTGAGAGAACTCGTTAATACCTGAGCACAATGACACTTGGGTACCCAACTGGTGCACAAGGTTTAACATTCAACAGTGCTTTGTCCGTTCGACACAGGCGCCTCATAACAGCGAGACAAGCCCGCCAGAATCACCGATTGCTATCTCAATTACAGTCCAACCGACCGTGACATAGGATAATTTTAGGATTCGTTGACAAACGGGTTCTACCATGGCAGCAGAACAGTCGCCTCGGCATAAGCATATTGTTTTAACCTCCCATCCAGGCAATTTTGGCCAAAGACCTTTAGAAATTAAATGGGGGCATGGGAATCCCAATGAACGCGGGCCGATTATTGCCACCTTGGGTAACCGCGCCCATCGCAATGTCATCGGCACTCACTCTGGTGGTTATTCTGTGTATCGAGCGTTGGCCATTGCTAGCGGTAGTTTAGAACGCAATCATCGGGCGGACTTAACCAATACGGCCCCGACGGTAACCATTGGTCCCTACCCTAGCTGGACTATACCGGACAAGATTGTTTCCCTTGATCCCTTTGGTGCATTAGATCGAGATCTGTTTGCAGATCTTAGAGCAGAGGGTTATGACATTCGTCCGTCCATTGCCATTACGAAGGCCCACATTAACATCCCTGAACTCCAAGAGGCCGTGAACCAGGGGCGGATCAAGGTAGATGGCAAAATTCTCAAACCTGGTGGAGAGCTAGTGGCCACCAAAGCTGCCATTGAACCGGTGTGGCATTTGCCAGGGATTGCTAAGCGGTTTGGCGTTGAGGAAAGTGACTTGCGCCGCACCCTGTTTGAGCAGACCGGGGGCATGTTTCCAGAGCTGGTGACGCGGCCTGACCTACAGGTGTTCTTACCCCCCATTGGCGGCCATACAGTTTATATTCTCGGTGACGTCGATGCTATCACCGATCCAAATCGTCCCCTGGCCGTCCGGATCCACGATGAATGTAATGGGTCGGATGTATTTGGCTCGGATATTTGTACCTGTCGCCCTTATCTAGTCCACGGCATTGAGGTGGCGCTAGAAACAGCCCAGGCTGGGGGAGCCGGGGTCGTTATCTACGCCCGCAAAGAAGGCCGAGCCTTGGGGGAAGTGACCAAGTTCTTGGTGTACAACGCCCGCAAACGTCAGGAGGGTGGCGATCGCGCCGATACCTACTTTACCCGCACCGAATGTGTGGCGGGGGTACAGGATATGCGGTTTCAAGAGCTAATGCCGGATGTGATGCACTGGCTGGGGATGACCCGGATTGACCAGTTTGTCTCCATGAGCAATCTCAAATACGACGCCATTACCCAGTCTGGGATTGAAATCGTCGAGCGGATCTCTATTCCTGAGGAGCTGATTCCCGCCGATGCCCAAGTGGAAATGAAGGCAAAAAAAGCGGCTGGCTACTACACCGAGGGCGAAGTGCCCGATGAGACAGTACTGACTCAAACCATCGGTCGTCAGTATGAGGATGTGTGATGACCTCCCCAGAACAGACCTTAGAACAGGCCGCCATTGCCTATTTATTACAGCCCCAATCGATTCGCGATCGCACCCACCAGCTCTTTACCCTTTGCCAGGCAGACCAGCTAGAGCATTTCACCTGCGATCTCTCTAAGTTGGATGCCGTCGCCGCCTATGTTGTCGACACCACTCAGCAGTTCTATCCCCAGTTTGAGGTTCCCTTTCATAGCCGCTGGCGTCACTTTAACGCAGGCGGTGTCAAGCGCTTGCAACCCCCTCTAGTTTTGCCAACGCCAGGGAAGGATACCCCAGAAAATACAGAGGCCGCTAAAGCCCAGCTTGATCTGGCCATCATTAGCGTTTTGCTCGATGCCGGGGCCGGTAGCCAATGGCACTATAAAGACATTGCTACCCAGCAAGTTCTAGGCCGTTCGGAAGGTCTCGCCGTTGCCAGTCTGCGAGGCTTTGAACAAGGCTTCTTTTCCTCGGACCCGGTCTCACTCCATCAGGTGGACGCCGCTGGTCTACAACAGCTGACCGCTGGAGACCTAGCCCAGATTTTTCAGGTCAGTGAGGAGAACTCCCTGGTGGGGCTGTCTGGTCGTCTGAACCTGCTGCACCAGCTAGGGATCGCCCTAGCGAACCAGCCAGCGCGGTTTGGCAAGGGCGGCAGACCTGGCAATCTGCTGAATTACTGGACCGATCGCTACGGACAAACTCTGGATGCGGGCATTCTCCTTACTGAAGTCCTCACCAGCTTTGGTACCATCTGGCCTGGGCGGGTGGCCCTGGGCGGCATGAACCTGGGGGACGTCTGGCCCCATCCGTCCTTGCCCTCCACGGGTCTTGGTACTAATCTGGTGCCATTTCATAAGCTCTCCCAGTGGTTAACCTATTCCCTGGTTGAACCCCTGGGCGCTGCTGGTGTCACGGTTACTAATCTCAATGCCCTCACCGGTTTGGCCGAATACCGCAATGGTGGACTATGTGTTGATTCGGGGCTGCTGATACCCAAATATCCAGAAGTCACCACCCACCCCCATGCCCCCAGCTCGCCGGTGGTGGTGGAGTGGCGCGCCCTAACGGTGATAATGCTAGACAAGATTGGCGATTGTGTTCGTCAGGTACTGCATAAGTCGTCTGAAGAATTGCCATTAATTAAAGTGTTAGAGGGGGGGACCTGGGCCGCCGGACGTCGGATCGCTAAGCAGTTACGTCCTACGGGTGTACCTCCTATCACCATCAAAAGCGATGGCACTGTTTTTTAGACTGTCTTTTAGCTATCTTGTAGAAAATCTCTTCCAATGAAACATCTGTTAACCCTAATTGAGCATCCCTTAATTCAGCATAAGCTCACCCTGATGCGGCAAAAAGACACCAGCACCGCTAAGTTTCGACAGCTGTTAGAAGAGATTAGTCTGCTATTGGCCTATGAGGTCACCCGTGAGCTACCGATGGAAAAAGTCTCCATCGAAACCCCCTTTGCCGCCATGGATGCCCCCATGCTCTCAGGAAAAAAGCTGGTGCTAATTTCTATCATGCGGGCTGGCCAAGGTATTTTGGACGGCATGCTCAAGCTGATCCCGTCGGCGCGGGTGGGCCACATTGGTCTCTACCGCGACCCTAGAATGCTGATGCCGGTGGAGTACTACTTTAAGGTACCTAACGATGTGCATGAGCGGGAAATGCTGATTGTTGACCCGATGATTGCCACGGGCAATACTGCGATCGCAGCGGTCCATCGTCTCAAAGAAACCCGTCCCCAGTCGATCAAATTTGTTTGTCTCCTAGCCACCCCCGAAGGTATTGCCAAATTTCACGAAGAGCATCCCGACGTGCCTATTTTCACCGCTGCCATTGATAACAAACTCGATGAGCACGGCTATATCCTGCCAGGTTTAGGAGATGCTGGCGACAGAATGTTTGGAACCCAGTAAAGAGAGGAGTTGACTCTAAATCCCCTCTCGGGCGGGGGGCCGAAGGCGGGGTGGGTTGACCGCTAGCGCTAATTGCCGAGACCCACTCCGCAACCTCTCCCAGGAGGAGAAAGTTGTTGGCTAGTGTGGTCAACACTGCATTAGAGATTTAATTTTTAGAGGCTAATAGTAATGAAACAGCTACAAAACTACATCGCCGGGACATGGCAGCGATCCGAAACCACCGACTATCTTGATGTCATTAATCCGGCTACCAACGGCGTTCTTGCTGAAGTACCCCTATCCCTAGCTGGTGATCTGGACCAGGCAGTCACCGCTGCGGCTGACGCATTTACTTCCTGGCGACGGATTCCCGCCACCGAACGTATCCAATATCTATTTAAACTAAAAACTCTTTTAGAAGAGCACCGAGATGACATTGCTCGGACAGTTACAGAAGAATGTGGCAAAACCCTTAAAGAATCCCAGGGAGAGCTGCAGCGGGCAATTGAAAATGTCGAGGTGGCCTGTGGCATTCCCACCCTGATGCAGGGCGTCAACTCAGAAGACATTGCCCGAGGTATTGATGAAATCATGATTCGTCAGCCTCTGGGGGTGGTGGGCATCATTGCCCCTTTTAACTTTCCAGCGATGATTCCGTTTTGGTTTTTTCCCTACGCCATTGCCTGCGGCAATACCTGCATCATCAAACCGTCGGAAAAGGTGCCCCAGACGATGCAAAAGATTGTAGAGCTGATTCACCAAACGGGGCTGCCAGCAGGTGTGGTCAACCTGGTTCATGGCAGCAAAACTGTCGTCGATGCCATGTTGGATCATCCCACGGTCAAGGCCATTAGCTTTGTTGGGTCTAGTCCAGTGGCGCGATACATCTACAGTCGCGCGGCGGAGACGGGTAAGCGGGTGCAGTGCCAGGGTGGAGCTAAAAATCCGGTGGTGATTCTACCCGACGCAGACCTGGAGATGACCACACGGATTGTGGCAGACAGTGCCTTTGGCTGTGCAGGACAGCGGTGTTTGGCGGCCTCCCTGGCGATTACGGTGGGGACGGTCAAAACGGACTTTACTGAGGCCATGGTAGAAGCGGCCCAGCAGCGGGTGGTGGGTAACGGTCTAGAACCCGGTGTGCAAATGGGCGCGGTGATCAATCAGGGCAGTTGCGATCGCATCCATACCCTGATCCAAACCGGCATTGACGAGGGCGGCAAACTCCTGGTCGATGGCCGTTATCCTCAAATCCCCGGTTATGAGGGCAGTTTTGTCCGTCCCACCCTGCTGCAGGATGTCCCCCTGCAAGGCAACATCGCCACCACCGAAATTTTTGGCCCCGTTCTAGGACTGCTCCACGCTGACACCCTGGATGACGCCATTACCCTGGTTAACCAAAGCCGCTGGGGTAACATGGCCTGTTTGTTTACCAATTCAGGGGCCGCCGCCCGCAAGTTTCGCTACGAAGCCGAAGCCGGCAATATCGGCATCAACATTGGTGTCGCTGCCCCCATGGCCTTCTTTCCCTTTAGCGGTTGGAAAGAGAGCTTCTACGGCGACCTCCACGGCCAGAGCCAGCACGCCGTCGAGTTCTTTACCCAGACAAAAGTTGTCGTCGAACGTTGGCCTAAAGAATGGTCACGACAGTTTTGATGCCCCCTATACTGGTCTACGCTAGTCCTCTAATCAGCAGCCATTTCATTGACGTTATTACTCATACAAGGGTGCCGTTAAGATACTTGACGGCATCCACCCTATGGCGTACTTAAGACACCGTATAAAGCTAAGGGTCCGCGTATCAAAGGATACGTGAAAATTCCGGGTATTTTCTAGTTTTTTCGCCCAATTGATTTCAGAATTTAGGAGACTAAGGACATGTCAACTAATTAAACGCTATGTCTCTGGACGAATTTGAACAGTACTATCGAGAATCAATGAGTAAGGCCCTCAACCAGCTGCAGCGGATGACCCTACTCTCAGCCAACCTGCAGGAGACAGTGGATGAGCTGAATACCTCGCTGCAAACGCTCAACCAGACAACGGAAGAATTTCTCAGCGATCAGCGCCAGAACTCTGAAGATGAGTCAGATTCTGAGTCTTGAGCAGACTGCTCTGGGGTAATCGGTGTGGGAGGTATCGTAATTAAAGAGAGAATCTTACTGCTGAGGGTAGCGGGCAGAATCGGCTTGACCATATAGTCGGTTGCTCCGGCAGTTAAAGCTTTCTGCCGATCGGCCTGAAACGCATAGCCACTCACCACCAAAATAGGCAGCTTACTAAACTGGGGATGCTGTCGAATCGTTTTGATTAGGGTAAACCCATCCACCTGAGGTAGCTTAATATCTAGCAGGACAAGGTGAGGAACAAATTCCTGCATCATATCGATACAGTTATTGCCATCAGCCAGGGGTAAAACTCGATAGCCACACTGCTCTAAAAAGTCTGCAAATAGTACACGGTTTCCGTAGTCATCTTCAATGAGCAGAATGCGGCGTTGCTCGTCTGGGAAATTCATAGATGATGGCAGCGCCCTGGTGAGGTAAACGTGTTCACTATCAGGTATCAATACTCAAAGACGCTGTTTCTTTTTGTATAACTATACCTATACATATTATAGAAATATTCTGTGCGCTGAGATACTCGTAGATAGTGAAGGTAGGAAACTATGCACAATAGATGTGCCCCCGGGCACATTGGTTTTTAGAAAGATTTCTATGTACCTGATTTATTAATATCTATTCATAAACTCAATGATCTTTTGGGCCGTCTGTTCCAATACAGTGGGGGGCTGCACTAGGGCAAAGCGGACATACCCTTCACCAGATTTGCCAAAACCCCTCCCTGGAGCCAGCGCCACGCCGGTTGTCTCCACCAGTCGCACACAAAAATCAATGGAGTCGTTAAAACGCTCAGGTAGTTTAGCCCACAAATACATGGTGGCATCTGGTCTGGTCACGGCCCAGCCGTGGTGATGCAGGGCGTTAACCATCGCATCTCGGCGTGTTTTAAAGGTGTGTACAGTGTTATAAACGCCGTCCTGGGGGCCTTCGAGAGCCGCGATCGCACCCCGTAAAATCCCCTGATACTGGTTAAAATCTATAGCTGCTTTGACCTGACGCAGCGCCAAAATTAGCTCAGGATTCCCAATGGCATAGGCAATACGAAACCCGCCCATGTTGTAGGCCTTAGAAAAGCTAAAAAACTCGATGGAGCAGGTTTTATCAGGATCAGCCTGGAGTACAGAGGGGGCTGGATTGCCATCAAAACAGTGGTCAGCGTAGGGAAAATCGTGGGCCAGCACCAGATCGTGGGTTTGACAAAAGGCCACTGCCTCAGCAAAGAATTTAGGTGTCGCCGTCGCCGCCGTGGGATTGTGGGGATAGCTCAGCACCATTAGCCGCGCCTGGGTCAACACCGCTGCTGGAATATCGTCAAATACTGGCAAAAAGCCATGTTCGGCCAGCAACGGCATGGCGTAAATCTGTCCATTCGCCAGATGGATGCCGCCTGCATGGGACGGATAGCAGGGGTCGGTTAGGAGGGCAAAATCCCCCGGATTCAGAATGGCTAGAGGTAAGTGAGCCGTCCCCTCCTGGGAGCCAATCAGCGGTAGGACCTCCGTTTCTGGGTCTACCCCAATGCCAAACTTATCGGTATACCAGCGCGCTGCTACTTGTCGAAAGACTTGGGTGCTCTCAAACAGGTTGTAGCCGTGGGTGGCTGGGTCATCAAGCGCCGCTGAGATCGCAGTTAGCACGTGTTCCGGTGTCGGCAAATCCGACGACCCCAGGGACAGATCGACAATAGGTTTACCCGCTGCCCGCGCTCGCCCCTTAGCCCGATCCATATCGGCAAATACATTCGTTTGAAGCGGGGCAAGACGATCGGCAAAGTGCATATTACAGGTTATCTAACTCCTGCTTTAAGGCTTCTAGCTCCTTGTCCACCGCCTTGTCCACAGGCGCATCCATGGGCTGGGCATCGGCAGGAGGTAGTGCTTCTTGGTTCACAGAACCACCGCTCAGCTGGGCCTTCATAGCTGCTAGCTCGGAGTCCACATCGCTGCCTGCCTCCAGGCTGACAAACTGGCTTTCCAGGTCGGCTCCGGCCAGCTCTGCTGCGGCTTGACCTCGAGCTTCCATTTCCAGGATTTTTTCTTCCATGCGCTCAAAGGCACCCACGGAGCTGTTGGTGCTGAGGTTGCCCACGGTTTGCTGCAGCTTTTCGTTGGCCTTGGCCGCGCTGGCACGGGCCTTGAGCATGTTTTTCTTGGTTTTGTACTCAGAGATTTTGCTCTCTAGACCAATGAGGTTGCGTTTGAGAGTTTCCACCGAAGCGGTCTGCTGGTCAAGCTGAGTCTTGAGGGCTGCTGCTGTTTCCGCATGGGTTTTCTTGCGCACCAGAGCCTCACGGGCCAGGTTTTCATCCCCCTTTTGCAGGGCTAGCTGGGCTCGCTGAGTCCAAACGTTGGCCTCGGATTGGGCTTTTTCTTGTTGCTGCTCTACCCGTTTTTTACTTGCGATCGCACCCGCCACAGCCTGACGCATCTGCACCAGGTCCTCCTGCATATCCATGATGCTTTGCTCAAGGATCTTCTCAGGATCCTCAGCCTTACTGACAGCATCGTTAACATTGGCCCGGATCAGTCGGCTAACGCGATCAAATAACCCCATTGGTCTTTATCGTCCTTGATGAGTTTGTAGTGGAGCGGGTCGGGGCTAGAGCAAACAGCCCTCGGTACAGTACCTGACGACACCTAGCGCTTTAGTTTTAGCATACGTTACTAGCTCACAGAGGTGTGGAAAAACGCCCATACATATCTTCTAGAATCTCTAAAGAAATGATGTTTCCTCCAGATTTGCTAAAAAACTTTAGACCTGAGCGGAGGATATACCAATGAACAGCCTGAATTTCAGCACTGGTTTGGTCTCAATTGTGGTCTTAGTATCTATGGCTCAATACCTATGAAATATTTTTGATAAATGCCTGGGCATATTAATGCTGCATCTTTAATCGTTACTTACAATTGCCTGTGTGCTTTTCTTCTAAGCTTGTGAACATATGGCGTACGTGTATAGACATACATATGTGGGCATAGGCCCATTGTCATAGACACCCTACCGTCACGTTAACGTCTAATAGTTAGCTCTTAAATGAATTTCTTTAACCATCGCCCTGGGACTAGGCTATCCACTCCACAAATAGGGTTATTCCGATTAGTTAGCCGTCAGCTAGGTTGGGTGATTCTAAGCCTGCTTTTAACCGTTGGTTTGGCCGGATCCTGGCAACCTGCCCAGGCCCATCGTCCTCACGATGTAGTGACCCAAGTCAAACTCTCACCTCGCTACACTCAGGATACAACGGTCTATACCGTGGTGCGAGGCAATGTGTTTAAATCCGTTGACGGTGGCAAGAATTGGCAGCGCATTGTGCAGGGTTTGGATACCCTAACCCCCTTTTCCACATTGACCATCGATCAGTTTTCAGGAACGTTGCTAGCCCTGGGCACCCAGGGCGATGGGATTTTTCTATCTAATGACCAGGGGGTAACCTGGCAACGGTCTAACAATGGCCTAGATAGCTTGGACATTAGTGTGGTGTATAGCTTGCCCAGCGATGTCGATGTGATGCTGGCCGCTGGAGTAGAAGGGGGCTTATTTCGCAGTACGGATAGCGGCCAAACTTGGACAACGGTGGAGTCTAATCAGCTGTTTTCAGTCATCACCGAGGCGGAAGGTACCCTGTGGGCAGGGGATGAAGTCGGCCAGCTGCTGCGCTCCGACGATGGTGGGCAAAGCTGGCAGTCGCTTTTGACGGTGGCTGATGCACCCATTTCAGCCATTACCGGCAACAGCCAGGTCGTGTATGTGGGTACTGCCACCAAAGGCGTTTTTCGACTTGATGTAAAAACCCTGGAGATTTTAGAGCTAAACAAAAGCTTAGAAGATTTGCGGATTCAAGATGTAGAAATCTTGCCAAACAACTCCAGAGGCGTGATGCTCTCCACCTGGGACCAGGGAATTTACATGTCGCTGGACAGTGGGGAAACCTGGACCAACTATACCCAGGGCCTAGTTAAGGATAGGCAGGCCGATGAATTTGAAACCCATCACTTTTCTGAGATTGCCTTATCTGAAAATTTTGCCGCTGACAAAACTGCGTTTTTAGGGGGCTTTAACGGTCTTTATAAGTCAATCCAAAGTGGTCAAAATTGGCGGGAAATCGAAACCCTGGCGCGCGGGGTGGTGGTGGCGATGGATGTGTCGCCCAACTACGCTGAGGATGGCACCCTGGCGCTCAATACTTATGTCGGCAAAATCCTGATGAGTAATGACCAGGGGAAGACCTGGGACCTGACCATGAATGGGGTGGAAGTCCCTCGGCTCAATGGTAACTTTAAGCCCTCTTATCAGGATCCGCGTCGATTTTTTGATATTGCCTTTTCCCCGAACTATGCCAGTGACCAGACATTGTTTTCGTCGGGGTTGTGGACCAAGTTTTTACGCTCCACCAACGGGGCTAAGTCTTGGTCTCTTCATGCCCTGGGTACAGAGGCACGAGGTTTGACGCTGCTGCTATCCCCTGAGTTTGGGACTGATCAAACGCTGTATATCTTTAATCAGGCGGGGATTCTCTTTCGGTCTACCAACGGTGGCAATACTCTCAAGGAAATAGCGAAACTTCCCTGGGAGCGAGGCAACGATAGTCCGTCCATGGTGATTTCGCCGGACTTTACAACGGATCGTACCCTGTACCTGGTGGCTGAGACAGGTGTGTACAAATCCATCGATGCGGGTGAGTCCTGGCAGTCCACAACCGAAAATACCCCCATTGCCGATACCTGGAATCTGCACATTGAGATTTCGCCGGACTATGCCCAGGACCAAACATTATATGTCAGTAGCTACGATGGGCTGTTTAAAACGATGGACGCTGGGGAAAGCTGGCAACGGGTTGCGATCGCAGATGTAGCCCCAGACCGTTCTTTCCTAGAGGGTGTGGCCCTCTCCCCCAGCTACGCCCAGGATGGCACCGTGATGGTCAGCCTGCGAGGCAAGGGACTCTACAAAAGCGTAGATGGGGGGGAAACCTTTGCCGCCATCGGCGATGCCAGTTTGGCCTTTTCTCGGATGTACAACGTGCCCTGTGCAGGTCGCCCCATTAAATTTTCACCCAACTACGCCCAAGACAAGACTATCTTTGGCTTTGGTACCGCCGTCACCGATATCTATCAATCCACAGATGGCGGTGAGACATGGGAGATTTTAGCACCCCCCAACGTTGAGCCCCCCACTGAAATTGGCACCCTCACCTATTTGACCATTGCCGCCGAAATCTATCGCGGTCGCATCCTCAAAGTATTGCTAGCGGTCGTTGTCGGTGTGGTCGCCTACGTGGTGGCTGGCGTACTCCGTCTGGGTAAAACCCTCAAGCTCAATCAACGGTTAATTCAATTTGGGGCCGCCATGGGTAGCTTTGCCATTGCTCTAGTAGTAGTTCTCAAAGTACTGTAAGCGGAGAGCGCAATCAGTCTAAAAACAGCGCAATCATAAGAAATAATACGTATTTCTGACTTGAGGTTTCAAAAAATCATCATCAATGGGCGGGAGTGATTAGGGTTGTCAGCTACTACAAAAGACTCTCTGTCTGAACTCGCAGTCCCTGATCATATTCAGGAACGCCGCGCTGTTGTATTTCTTGTTCTAGCCGGTCTGTTTCTAGGCACGCTAGGGATGTTAAACATTCTTGGCATCAGTCGATTTGTCAAAATTTTTACGTGGAATGATTTTGCGGTGACAGTGGCCGTTGGAGTGTTGCCGTACCCGCTGACGTTTTTGTGCACCGACTTAATTTCTGAGCTATATGGACGCAAACGTGCCAATCAGGTGGTTTGGGTGGGGTTACTACTCAATGGGTGGGTTGTTTTTGTTGTGTGGCTAGGGGGTATCTTGCCAGGTTTTGAGACCCTTGATCCAACCACAGGAGACCTAGTCAGAGATGCGGCGGACCGGGTGCCGATCTTTTTCGAAATTCGTAATCTCACATTTGGCACGGTAACAGCTTCGATGGTTGCCTACCTCACCGCTCAGTTTGTCGATGTGCAGCTGTTTCACTTCTGGAAAGAACTGACTAAAGGCAAATATCTCTGGCTGCGGAACAATGGCTCCACGCTGGTAAGCCAGCTGGTGGATACCTCAGCGGTGATCCTGATTACCCATTTTTTTGCGGGTGTGCTGCCAATTGATCCCTCTCAAGGGCTGTGGCCTCAGCTGTTTTTGTTTATTGCCTATGGCTACGGATTTAAGCTAGTAGCAGCTTTACTGGACACGGGACCATTTTATCTCTGTGTGTATTGGTTGTCGAATTATCTCCAGCTAGAGTCTCCGGTCTTTAAGCAGCCATAAGGGAACTTACAGCCAGTTTGGGCGTAGAGTTATAGTCTGGATTCAGCTTAGGATCAATTTTTACCGTCTTGCTCTAACTTATAGATTATAGTTACTTATAAAAAGTATTTTCTGGGAGTCTCTAATGTCTTTAAAGTGCCACGCCCTAATTGATTTTAGTAAAGCTGGCTTAGATTTTGATAGAGATGAGATGGAAGTTTTTCTCCTCAATATAGCTGAAGAACTTCAATCAGGTGGCTTAGTAACTGAGGCTTATTTAACAAGAGAGTCTGATACTCCAGATGCAGCTAAATCTGGAACAACTGCTTTTTTAATGGGTATTCTTACTGCCGAGATTAACCGAGAAAATATTCGTAAGGTAATAAATTTCTTAGGCAATCAATTCTATGGTAAAAGTCTAACTCTTTCAGGAGAAATAGATGAAAATAGAATGGCATTTAATTTTGAGTGCCAAAGTCAAGAAGATATCGACAGAGCTATCGATGCATTTGAGCGTATGTCTAATTTACACTTTGAGCGTATGGAGCGTATGTCTAATTTGCACATTAAGCTTATTGAAAAGCAGAAATCAGCAGATTTATAAGGGTATTTTCTAATATGGGAAAGTATGCGCTTTTGATCGGTGTTGAGCAATATGGTGAAGGATTACAATCCTTGCCTGCTGCTACAAAAGATGTTGCTGCGCTCGGCAAAGTATTAGATAATCCCGACTTAGGCGGGTTTGATAACGTAAAACAAGTTATCAATCCAACTCGTGCTGAAATGGAACAAGAAATTGAGCTATGGCTCCGCGGACGAGAACCTAGCGATTTAATTGTATTGTTCTTTTCAGGACATGGTATTAAGGACAAACAGCGCAGGTTGTATTTTGCTGCCAAAAATACAATGAAGGAGAATGGTCTCCTAATACGTTCTACTGCTCTTCCAGCCATCAATATACAAGACTATCTTGGAAGTTGCAAAGCAAAAAGTCAGGTAATCATTCTAGACTGTTGTTTTAGTGGTGCCTTTGGCAACATGATTCCTCGGGATACCGGTGAGATAAATTTGAAAGATCAGCTTGGTGTAACAGAGGGGCAAGTTGTACTTACTTCTACCAATGCAGTAGGTTACTCATTTGAAGAAAAGGGAAGCGGACTTTCTATTTATACCCGTTACTTGGTTGAAGGTATTGATAGTGGTGCTGCTGATGAGGATAAAGATGGTGTGATCACTGTTGAAGAACTACATCGCTATGCAGAGCACAAGACTAAAGAGATTTCCTCAGAAATGAGTCCCGAAATCCATAGACTCAAGGATGAAGGTTTTCGGATTTGCCTAGCACGAGCACCTCAGCATACTCCTAAAATGAAATATCGAAAGACAGCTGAGCAGTTAGCTGAGTTAGGGCTTGAAGAAGATAAATTTCCCTTACCAGCAAGATCAATACTGGACAGAGCACGTTCAGATTTAAAGCTAACTAATGCTGAAACTAAGGCAATAGAAGCTGAAGTCTTACAACCGTATCAAAAATATCAAGCCAGACGACAAGAATATCAAAATACGCTTAAAGAATGCCTAAAAAAGAAAACTAATCTTGATATACAAGAAATCAAACGTTTGAAGCATTTGTGTAAGGCTTTAGATT
>JBCCHX010000032.1:0-74405 GCA_039028535.1 Cyanobacteria bacterium P01_B01_bin.77 | reverse complement strand
GGATTACCCGTCCGCGTTAGGTGCGGGTATGCTGGGTTTGAATACCCTGGGCGGAAAAACCCCAAACAAACAACCCGTGGGGGCGTTCACTGGCCCGCCGCCACGATTTGATTGCAAAATTTATTCCTCGTCTTGTTTGATCATTAGGCTTAGCTGATAAATCTCTCGTTTGGAACGACCTGTTTCCTGAGCTAGCTGGCGGCTCGCTTTAGATGGCGAAAGCCCCTGGGCAATCAGTGCCTCTAGCTGCTGCAACAGCTCAGCGTCAGAAATAATCTGAGGAGTCGCGGTATGGCCTGCGATCGCAACTGTAAACTCTCCTCTTGGTTCAGTCTGCGTAAAATGCGCAATCGCTTCGCTGAGCGTCCCCCGCCAAAATTCCTCATAGCGTTTAGTCAGTTCCCGCGCCACGGTTACCCGGTGGTCACATCCTAAGTGCATTTGCAAATCAGCCAGCGTTTTCAGCAACCGGTGAGGGCTCTCATAAAGCACCATGGTTCTAGTTTCTGTCGCCAGCTGAGACAGTCGCTCTGCTCGAACCTTGCCCTTGACGGGTAAAAAACCCTCAAACGTAAATCGATCTGACGGGAGGGCCGATGCTGCGATCGCACTCACCACCGCCGCCGGACCGGGAATCGGACTGACCACAATCCCCGTTTCGGCACAGGCACACACCAGACCATACCCTGGATCAGAAATCCCTGGCATGCCCGCATCGCTGACTAATGCCACCGTTTGCCCAGCCTGCAGCTTTTCAAGTAACTGAGGAATACGCGATTGAGCATTGTGCTCGTGATAGCTTATCTGCGGCGTCTCAATCTGAAAGTGGTGCAGCAGTTTGCCTGTATGGCGTGTATCTTCTGCGGCAATCAGGTCCACTTCTTTAAGGATACGAACAGCCCGAAAAGTAATATCCTCAAGGTTGCCAATGGGGGTAGCTACCAGATACAGCGTGCCAAGGGCTTTGACTATGGGCAAAGGGGAATCAGACAAGGTATGAATTCTAAATGCTTAGCTTTGAGTTTAAGTGGTAAGAATCCTTTGGTACCAGATAATTTCAAACACCCACAATGCACGGACTCTTCGTTGGACTTATGACCCTAGACTGCATCTACCAGGCCCAACGACCGCCCCAAGCCAATGAAAAGCTAGTCGCCCAGGACGTTATGATGGCCGCCGGGGGACCAGCTACCAATGCAGCCGTGGCTTTTTCAGCCCTGGGAGGAACGGCTACGATTATGGCAGCGGTGGGCCAGCATCCAGTTACAGCACTCCTGCGAGAGGATTTAGCCCACGTGGGAGTCAGCATAACGGATCTAACCCCGCAGCGACAGACGGCCCCGCCTGTTTCTTCGATTGTGGTGTCTGCAGCCTCTGGCGAACGCGCGGTGATCTCGCGCAATGCCGTGGGGTTACAAATAAACCAGCACTCGATAGATGTAACCCACATAGATGTAGTGCTGGTGGATGGTCACCAAATGACCTTGAGCCATCAGGTTGCTATGGCTGCTCAAACATCCAACATTCCCGTGGTGGTCGATGCTGGCAGTTGGAAGTCAGGGTTTGACCAGGTGCTCCCCCTAGCAACGATGGTAATTGCCTCAGCTAACTTTCAGCCGCCAGATGGACAACCAGCCCTGACCTATTTACAAGGGCTGGGTATACCTTATGTGGCGATTACCCATGGGGAGCACCCAATCACCGTCAGCGATCAAGGACAGGTTAGTGAGCTGCCGGTCCCGACTACAGCCGTCGTCGATACCCTGGGAGCCGGGGATATTTTCCATGGGGCCTTTTGCTATGCTTGGGCAGGCAATTTTCCGGCAGCCCTAGCACAGGCTGCTCAGGTGGCTAGTTTGAGCTGCCAGTATTTTGGCACCCGTGCCTGGATCGCCGATGCTTTACTGAAAAGCTAAAAAGAAAAGCTAAAAGGGTTCGCTAGACTGTACCGGGGTCATTTTATTTTTTGTTAATTCTCTATTGTTATTGACTATGGCTTACGCGAAGGAAAAGGAAATTGCGATCGCAGCGGTGCAAGCCGCCGCCACTGTATGTGAAAAAGTCCGGGATGAGATGGTCCCCGAAGCGATTGAAAAGTCTGATAAAAGCCCGGTAACGGTCGCTGACTTTGGAGCCCAGGCTATTGTCTGCAAGCTAATTAAAGATGCATTTCCAAGCGATCCTATCGTCGGTGAAGAAGATGCTGACGATCTGAGACCCCCTGACATGGCAAGCCGTCTGGCTCAGGTCACCAGCTATGTCAAAGCCGTGCTGCCCGATGCCACCGACGCCCAGATTCCTGATTGGATTGACCAGGGCAATGGCGATGTGAGCCCCCGTTACTGGACCCTAGACCCCATTGATGGCACCAAGGGATTTTTACGCGGCGACCAGTATGCGGTGGCCCTGGCCATGATTGAGGATGGCGATATCAAAGTGGGAGTGTTAGGCTGCCCTGCCCTGAAGCTGGGTGACCGTTCTGGCATTTTGTTTGTCGCTGTCCGTGGAGAAGGAGCCATGATGATGAACATGGACGGCAGCAACCCAGAAAAAATCTCGGTGACCTCTTCGTCGGATATTGAGCACTTTCGCTTTGTGGAAAGCGTTGCCCATGGCGATCAGGCACTCCATGCCCGGATTGCACAAGCAGCAGGCATTACCACTGAATCCATTCGCATGGATAGCCAAGCAAAGTATGGTGCGGTTGCGTCTGGTAATGCGGTGCTTTACCTACGACTGCCCTCGCCTAAGTATCCTGACTACCGTGAAAAGATTTGGGACCATGCGGCTGGGGTTCTCGTCATTGAAGAGGCCGGTGGCAAGGTAACCGACATGCATGGTCAAACCCTTGATTTTTCCAAAGAGCCTCGGTTTGTGGATACCCAAGGTGTGGTTGTCAGTAACGGCGAAATTCACGACCAGGTCTTAGCCGCGCTGGCTAACTAAGCGAAAAGGGACGCGTTTAGACTGCGTCCCCTTTAATTGCTTTCAAGATATTTCTTTCAGGCCGATGGTGGTCGCTGATTGCAATGACTATGCGATCGCAAGTCCTTCCAAAACAGACAAACTCACCGGCTGTACCTCAGGCATAAATCCCATCAGGCGCTCAGAGGCCTCGGTAAACTTACCTGGATCACCGCTGACATAAAAATCAATTTCCGGCTTTGATTGAGTATTACGTAAACCCAGCATATCCAGCTCTTTGGCCATGGCAGCTACCAAAGAATGAGCCGGATTAACGACCGTAATCGACGGTGGTAGAATTTGCTCCATCAGGGGCGACAAATGCGGATAGTGGGTACATCCATATACCAGCGTGTCAATATTAGCGGCCATAAGCGGCTTGAGATAGTCTGTCGCCACTGCCCGTGTGTAAGGATCATCAATCCGGCTTTTCTCAATTAGAGGCACAAAGTCAGGACAGCCCACCTGCCATACTTTCGCCATGGGCGAAGCCTCTAAAATCGCCTGCTTGTATGCATTACTCTGAGCCGTCGCCACCGTAGAAATTACTCCAATACGACGACCAGCCTTAGCCGCTGCCCGTGCCCCTGGCAGGATAATCCCGAGAATCGGTATGTCAAACTCTGCCTGAACTATTTCCAAGGCCAAGGCTGAACTTGTGTTACAGGCCATTACTACCATCTTGGCGCCCTGCCCCTGCATCCAGGTAATAATTTCCCGAACAAATTGCAATAGTTCTACCTGGGTGCGATTACCGTAGGGCACACGGGCCGTGTCGCCAAAATACAATAGGGACTCAGACGGTAAATGGGCCACAATCTCCCGCAATACCGTCAATCCTCCAACACCACTGTCAAAAACGCCAATCTTGCCAGCCTGAATGGGCATCTGAAGGAATTTTGCCATGGGAAAGCCGCTTACTAAAATAATTTATTTTACGCTGATTAGAGTTTAGTGGGATTTTGACTAAATTTTAGTTTCACACAAAACTTTTAAGCAGAAATACGTAACTTCAACTGGGTCATTAGTTGCGTTGGCCATAATTGAACCCAATTAGCGTCTTAATATAGCGCTAAGACAGCCATCGGCCACAACTTTAAGAGATTCATTCAGAAGCATTATTAAACTGCACCATTTTAGATACAGAGCCTGAAGATGTTTGTCCAGAACATCTGGCCAACTGCCATAGCCAATATCCTACAGCCCATGAAAATTTATCATCCTCCGTGGGCTGTAGTCGCAATAACAAAAAGTACCGCCACCGCTGTACAACATCCTGAACATTGCGCTAGGACATTACAGCCAGCGTCAGCTATTTTTCAGTTGCCATCCCCAAAGCTTTTTAGTCTGCAGAAACTGGAGCCATCTCCTGAGGGGTTTCTGCATCGGTCGAGCAGTTGGGATCGTCATCGTCTTGGTCAAAGACAAGTCGCAATAGTGGTGGAGCCAGAAATGTTGTAAAGATGACCATAACAATAATGGCTGCATCCAAGGATTCAGACAGCACACCACTGGCAGCACCTACCCCTGCGAACACCAGTCCCACTTCTCCCCTAGGAATCATGCCGACACCGATAGCAAGGCGATTGATCCCATCCTGGCCAAAGACGGTAAACCCAGTCACGATCTTACCGACAATGGCAACGACTACTAAAAATGAGGCAATGACCAAACCCTCACGATTCGATGGGTTGAGCGGATTGAGGACGCTAAGATCAGTATGGGCACCCACGGTCACAAAAAAGACAGGCACCAGCATATCTGCAATCGGGCTGATCTGCTCCTCTAGTTCTTTGCGCTTAGTGGTTTCCGCTAAAATCAGTCCTGCTGCAAAGGCTCCTAGGATGGCCTCTAACTGAATGGCTGCAGCAATGTAAGAAAGAACAAACGCAAATATCAAGGAGCTAATCAAGACCTGCCCACGGGTTTGCATCCGATCGACAATCCCGACAAACACCGGACTGAGTAAGCGGCCAATCAAGATCGACCCCACTAAAAAGACTGCTGCACCAATAATTAGAAAAATAACGTTAGTGATTTCAATTTCACCTGTTTTGGCAAGGCTAGCAACCACCGCCAGCACGATAATGCCTAACACATCGTCCAGTACAGCTGCACCAATGATGATTTGCCCTTCACGAGAGCTTAGGGTTTGCAGTTCGGCTAATACCTTAGCGGTAATGCCAATACTTGTCGCCGTCAGGGCTGCTCCAGCAAACACCGCCGGGATCGTTGCCACGTTGAAAAATGCAATCAGTCCAGCAGTCCCTGCCACAAACGGAACCACCACACCAACCACAGCAACCACAGCTGCCTGCGGACCAACCCGAATGAGTTCCTTGAGATCGGACTCTAAGCCAATTTCAAACAGTAGAATGACAACTCCTATCTCGGCCAGGACGGAAATAACCTCGCTCTGGCTTTTGAAAACCGCCAACAGGGTTTCTCCATCCACATGCGCCGTCAGCTGAACAAAGTCCATTAACACTGAGTGGACAGGCTCAGCCCCCTCAGGAAAAACAATCAGGTTGAGGGCGGATATTCCCACAACCACACCACCTACGAGTTCACCTAAAACAGATGGCAAGTTTACGCGAGCACAAAGCTCACCACCGAGCTTAGCTGCTAGGTAAATAACAATTAGGCTAAGTAAGACACTTGCTAAAACTAAGGGACCTAGCTCAGCTTCATTAACTTCAGCCAATAAAGGGAGGCTGTTCCCTATGCCTGACAGCAGGTTGCCGCTCGATAGATAGATCATGCGAACTGTAGAAACTTACTCATCCTGTTTACTCTACATGAGTTAGCTCGTTGCTATTAGCTCACCAAGAGCGTGTTTCTCGCTTTTTTTAAGGAAAAAAATCTTTTGTGCTCTATACTTTGCCATCTATACAAAGACGCGATGGTTTAGCGATGGCATTTGCTGTCGGACTTGTCCCAACCGTGATGGTGTAATTTCAGCAATGGCCATACCGACGTCTTGCCCAGCATCGGCAAGCACAATGCCCCACGGGTCGACAATCATGGCATGGCCATGGGACTGACGCACGCTGTTGTGAAAACCAGTCTGAGCCGGAGCAATTACGTAGCAGGTATTTTCAATCGCTCGCGCCTGTAGCAATACTTGCCAGTGATCTTTACCGGTGTAGGCGGTAAAGGAGGCAGGAACGGTAATCACCTCGGCTTCTAGCTGAGACAGGTGGCGGTAAAGTTCTGGGAAGCGCACATCGTAGCAAACAGAAATACCCAGATTGCCTAAATCGTGGGTTTTGCAAACCGATGGCAGCTGTTCTCCTGACGTAACGGTGGCAGACTCTTGATAAGTGTTGCCATCGGGCAAATTGACGTCAAATAGATGAACCTTTTCGTAGCGCAGCAGCACATCACCATGGGCATTGACTAACAACGCCGTGTTGTAAACTCGGCCATCTTCAGTGGGCACTGGATAGCCACCGCCTAAAATCGTCACCTGATAGCGCTGAGCCATGGTCTTGAGAAATTTCTCACTGGCGTTACAGATATCAGCTGCTTGCGCCAGCTTGCCTGATTCGTCCCCCAGAAAAGAAAAGTTTTCAGGTAGGGTAATGTACTCAGCTCCACGACGAACGGCCAGATCGATCAACTCTTCTGCCTGGGTGAGGTTTTTCTCTAGGTCAGGTACGCTGGTCATCTGCAACGCTGCAGCCAGATAGGATTTCATGTGGGCACTTGCTTATGAATTTGACCTTGGCCCTATATTCTACGGGGCGGATTGGCCAGTTGGAAAGCGCCGTTGTACGTCCTTGGATTTTATATCTCTGACTCGATGACCATTAAACGTCCAATAGGGCTAGCTGCCAGACCTGATAGCCCAAGCGGTTGAGGTGTAAACCGTCGGTAGTGAGTTCTTTGCGTAGATTGCCTGTGTCGTTACTAAAACTAGGGTGGAGATCTAAATAATCTAGCTGATGGTAATCGGTCAGCTGCGCAATCTGGGTATTGAGACTACGCACTCGCTGGCTGGGGATATTTTCCCAGCGGGTTGGCAAAATAGAATGTACGACAACACGGGCGGTGGGGTGCTGCTGTCGCAGTCGCGCCATAATTTGGTGGAGGTTGGTCAAGATTTCTTGATCGCTGGCTCCGTTTTTGAGGTCGTTGACGCCTGCCATCAGGTGAATGGTGTCGGGGTTCGTATTGGCAAAGGCCGAAAGTCGCTGCAAAATGCCCCCGGTAGTATCGCCAGAGATGCCCTGGTTGAGCCAAAAGCGATCGCGAGGCAATAGCTCAGGCGGCAGCCACATGCTTAATGAATCGCCGATGACTACGGTGAGCCGATTGCTGCCTTGACCTGCTGCGATCGCATTTGCCTCTTGCTTCAACAACCCCTGCCATTCCTCATAGGAGGGCTGATAGTTCGCCTTGGCCCACTGACTATGGAAGCTATCCGACGATATGCGTGTATAGAGAGAGCCAGACTGCAATGCTGCCCAACGTTGCTCGAACAGCTGAGGTCCGCTGGCTGGCTTAGGGCCCGGCGTAACCGCTATCTGACGGCGAGCCACCTCTAGGGCTCGAGGCGTCGTTGCAAACGCAGTCGGTTCTGGACGGCGGGGCACGGTCTGTTGCAGATGTAAAAGTTTCTGACGGCGAGCCGCAACCTCCCTCGAAAATTCAGGCATCAGCGTCATATCCCCCATAGGTTCGGGCACGATCTGCTCAATTTGATTAGACGCATCTATCGCTGCTTTCGGCGCAATTTCAACGTCCGGATTAGGCCCTTGCAGCGGCTCTGGAGCAGTCAGCTGAGCCATCAACATCAGTAAATCTGACATATGCCCGAATTTTCCTCTTTTATGGACAGACCACATGATCTAGATCCATAAGACGTTCAGACTCTGAAAAATCAGGACGAAACCGTTCTGGGGCTTGTATATCAAAAACTGTAAACAGTTGCGGAAATCCATTGATCCCTTACAGCTAACTAAATTCCCCTTGACAGTAACCACACAAATTAACGATGATTAACGTCTGTGCAAAAAAATCTGCTCGGATCAGGTTTGAAGCAATGATGCTACCTGTACGGCAAGGGAGAATTAATGGCATACGCAATTATTGAAGCGAGTGGCACTCAGCTTAGGGTTGAGCCCGGTCGTTTTTACGACATTAATCGTCTGGCAGTGGATGAAGACGCCAGCATAACTATTGATAAAGTTTTGCTCGTCAATGACGGTGATTACACTAGCATTGGTCAGCCCCTCATAGACGGAGCTAGCGTCACCGGTACGGTCATGCGTCACCTGCGGGGCAAAAAGGTCATCGTCTATAAGATGAAGCCAAAGAAAAAGACCCGTAAAAAGCGCGGTCACCGCCAGGAACTGACGCGTCTGATGATCGAGACTATTAATATCGGTGGCAAAACGATTACAGCGGCAGAGGTTGCTGATGCAACTAGCGAAGAAGAATAGAGCGCTAAGTTTATTCAGACTATAATCAAACAGGCATAGAGGTTTTAAGTCATGGCTCATAAGAAAGGTACAGGGAGTACGCGCAACGGTCGCGACTCAAATGCAAAACGCCTAGGCGTCAAAAAGTACGGTGGTGAATCAGTTCTAGCAGGCAATATTATCATTCGCCAACGGGGCACTAAGTACCACCCTGGAGAGAATGTAGGACGCGGTAGTGACGATACCCTATTCGCTCTAGTTGAAGGCGTAGTTACCTTTGAGCGCAAAGGTAAGAATCGCAAAAAAGTAAGCGTTTATCCAGCAACAGCTTAGGGTTTTACCCCAAGCATCTTATCGCGCATTTTAAATTCATCTTTGAAAAAACGCCTTAGCCTAACCGCTAGGGCGTTTTTTCATGGTTTACAGCTAAGCTACCCTAGACCACTACCACTTGAAGATACAAATCTTGCTCATGGTCAAAATGCCTCACACACTCCAAAAAAAGAGGCGTTGTAATCACTAGCACCAGCCACAAATAGTATAGAAACCAGATACTTGACTAACGTAAATCATCTTAGTTACTGATATTACCCAGCAGGGTGATGGCGAGTCTTAGCTAAAGCTGCATCATATAAATGAGCTGATAAAAAGTTAATAAAAACTCCAATAAAAAAGTGAGTTTCTATTAGTAATTCGGCCATTAAAACACATATGAGGTTAAAATAATGCCTGCTCAACCATTGACTGAATATTCGGCAACTGAAACCTATTCCAAGAATATTCTTGGTCCCGCTTTTTTTGAAATGAGCGGTTTAAACATCGCTGGTACGGCTGGTATTCCGCTACCGCCCCACCAGGTGGCTCCTTCTCAGTCGCCCTATATCGTTGCTGACAACGAAGAGTTCTCCGTTAGCTTGACTGTCAAGTTTAACAAGAGCCCTTTAACGTCTCTACTGATGTGCCTAGGCACTGAAGTTCATGTCCATTTCGCCTTTGAAGGTATTGGTGGCAAAGCATCTGAGGAAGATATTGAAGTCATCATCTGCACTAAGAAGGATATGTATGAGTACGAAGTGAAGTGGACGGGTACTCCTGAAGATGCTGACTTAACTCCCGGTCTATACGGTGTTGCAGCCGTTGCTCAGGTAGGTCCTGTTAAGCATGAATGCAGCCAACCGATCATCGGCTATGGCTACCTAGCTGGCAAGCTGCTGCAGGTTTACCCTGCCTAAGCCTAACCAAGGCAAACCTTGGATTAGCAACGCTAGGCACCTAGCCGCTCAGCCGATAGTGACCAACCCATAGTGAGATAGCTGGTGGAGCTTACTCTACCAGCTTTTTTGACTTTTATAAGCGATAAATTCGTGGATACCTCAGGGAACAGGAATCAAAACAAAGCCGTTGAGATACTATTTAGTTCTAAGCAGTAGGCTCTAGTATCTACGGGCTAAAACCATCAAAAACCTATTATTTAAAATCTCCATAAAAACAGAAACTCTGAATAGTACCCCTATGGGGGATGGCCCTAAAAAATATATCAACCATTATATAAATGTGCTAAATAACTAATTTGAATTAAACCTCTTATAGGTTGATTCTTATTAGAGATTCAGAACGCTAAATAATACTATTAGGAAAACAAAATGCCTGCTCAACCATTGACTCAATATTCTGCTACTGAGACCTACTCCAAGAATATTCTTGGCCCTGCATTTTTTGAAATGAGCGCATTGACCATCGCTAGCGATGGCGATGAGTCTAAAGATGGGTTTGCTGTTGCCCCTTCTGATTCGCCTTATATTGTTGCTGATAACGAGGCGTTCTCCGTTAGCTTGACTGTCAAGTTCAATAAGAGCCCTTTGACGTCCCTGTTGATGTGTCTAGGTACTGAAGTTAACGTCCACTTTGCCTTCGAAGGCATCGGTGGTAAAGCAGCTGAGACAGATGTAGAAGCTGTCATCTGCACTCAGAAAGATACATACGAGTACGAAGTGAAGTGGGAAGGCACCCCTGCGGGTATCGAACTCACCGCTGGTCTCTACGGTGTCGCTGCAGTTGCAAAAGTAGGTCCTGTGAAGAACAAGTGCAGCCAGCCCGTTCTGGGATATGGCTATCTGGCGGGTAAACTGCTGCAGATTTACCCTGCCTAAGGTCATTTCTGCCACTGTTGTTGGCTGTTATTAACAGTCGGCCCCTATCGTTCATGGCGTTTGAGCTGGTGAAATAATTCACCAGCTTTTCTTGTATTTACCGGTAAATATGGATGATACTAAGACTTGCCGCATCCACATTATCTGTTAGCATCTTGGCAAAGTTCTGGCATCATCCACGGGCATCTTAAAAAAGAAGTTTGCAAAGGAAAAAATAGAGACGTATACTGCACAACAATCCAGTGTCGTCTTTAGATTTCCTCAAGATTTAGCCATGGAATCTCAGAGTCTTTTTTATCCACTGCGCAGTGTGATTCGCTGTGTGGCCAAGGCCAATCTCACGGTTGCCCCCGAAGCTTATGAGGCAGACCTGGTTTGGGATGAAGCTCTCTTTGCTGAACTGAGTAGCACCTTTTTGCAGCCAACTGTCCAGCCCTTACTGGCTTCGCCTTGTCAGTCTCGAGACGAGGCTACCCTGGTTGAAAGACAACTCGCTACGTCATTAGTGGGTGCTTATCGACGCATTCTAAAGCAACGGCAGAATGTGCAGGTACAGCAGTTAAATGCACTACTGTAACGCTATTAAACTGTCTCAGCCTAGATCGTGCCGCTCTCTCAAATACAGACAACAGGAGAGTAACCAGCGTGTGTAGCCAATACCGAACTCATTGGCGGGCGGCCATCACCACCTGAGAATAATGGGCCAATATTTACAGTTCGTTACAATGGGGGCGAGCTGGAAATAGACGTCTTCTTTAAAACGTTTTCAAACAAGCATCGAAGACCTTCATGATCCAGCTCCAATTTTGTGAATGGAGACCGATATGAACGGTAATCTTCGAGTTGGGAATCTTTTTGGAATTCCTTTCTTTATCAACATTTCTTGGTTTTTTGTTTTAGCTCTCACCACCCTAAACTTTGGCGGCGGTCTGGCAGCAAAGTTTCCCTGGCTGGGAGTCAATGCTTTAATACTGGGATTGATAGCAGGTCTTCTCCTATTTGGCTCTGTGCTGCTCCATGAGTTGGGCCATAGTTTTGCGGCTCGGCAGCAGGGGATTGGTGTCAACTCAATTACGCTCTTTCTGTTTGGCGGCTTAGCAAGCTTGGATGATGAAGCCAAAACACCCGCTGGTGCTTTTTGGATTGCGATCGCAGGTCCCCTAGTGAGTTTGACCCTGTTTGCTCTTCTAACTTTGATAGCCAGTAGTGGCCTGGTTGCTGGTCCTATCGCTGCAGTGACCGGTTTGCTAGCCTATATCAATCTCATTTTGGCCACCTTCAATATGATTCCAGGGCTGCCTCTAGACGGCGGTAACGTCCTCAAAGCCATCGTCTGGAAACTTTCTGGCAACCGTTATCGTGGGATTCGTTGGGCTAGTCGTACCGGCCAGATTATTGGTTGGGTAGCCATTGGACTTGGAACACTGGCCATTTTAGGCCTCTCGAATATTGGTAGCTTTTGGACACTGATTATTGGTTGGTTCATCCTGCAGAATGCAGGCCGATCGGCGCAATCTGCAACTGTTCAGGAAACCTTATCAGGGCTAACCGCTGCCGATGCCGTACTCGAACATAGTCCCATTATTGGCCTTGACAGTACGCTACGTGATTTAGCAGATACCGTGATTGTTTCCAAAAGCAACAGACCGTGGCGTCGCTTCTTAGTCAAAGCGGACAATGAGCAGCTGGTGGGAAGTATCGATCTAGAAACACTCAAAACAGTTCCAACAGACCAATGGCCAGACTGTCAGGTACAAGATTTTCTCAAGCCCATGACTCAAGAGACCAGAGTTCAAGCTGACAGACCGTTGCTAGATGTCATCCAACAATTAGACAAGCAAGGGACTCAGGCGCTAGCGGTGACTACGGAAAGTGGTGCCCTGGTTGGTCTTCTAGAGAAAGCCGAAATCATCAACCTTTTACAGAGAAAGGCGCAAGCTCAACCGGCATAGTGTGGTGTCCCCCCAAATTAGGACAGAGCTGAGAGAGCATAAGCTAGAGTCCAGTAGGGGGAAGGAATATGGCCAGCACACCCAGGAACTACAGTTAGCGAATTTAAAGTAAAAGTCGTGCTGGAGATCGTCAGCTCGGTCGAAGGCTTCAATAGCTTTACGGCGTAGGTCATCGCTGTAAGGAGATGCCAACGGAATGAAGCTTCGTAAAGCCTTAGGCAACTAGTTTCAAAGGCCTCAGAATTGAGGGTTTGGGGGCTGGATATCCCTTCGCTACTTTACCGATCGTCCGAGGATAGAAGTGCTTTGTTATTGAGGTTAGGAGATTAGCTAAAGCCCGCTCTGGAGTTTTTCAATCCAGAGCGGGCTTTAGCTAATCTCCACCATCACCTATGCAGCGGAGTCAAAGCCCAACTCAAATGGAGTTTATTTAATTTCTGCTCCCACCTGACTGATATAAGGCCAGTTCAACTTAAAGATCTGCAAAAAACGTTTTAAACGTGCTGCGAGGATGCTTAACCCAACTTTCAACCACTGATTTCATATCCGCCCGACGCGGATTAGGATCATCAGCCGCATAGACCGGATCGCAGTCAAGACCAGCCTCTTGTGCCCAGGTCAACCACTTACGCCGCTCGGCCCACGAAAACCGTCCAGCAATAGCCTGGGTCGTCAAAATCAACCACAGCCGCCAGCGATTGCTAAAGCGATAAACTTTATCGTGATCCCAGTTTTTATCTTGTTCCTGAACAGATTTACCATACTCACAATCATTGTTAGCATAGGCGAGAACCAACTGATCCAAAGGCAGCTCACGCATCAGTTCAAACGCCATCTGTCCATAAAACCTAGGGTTAAAGTCCATGAGCAGCAACTGATCGCCATCAATAATAAACTCAGCTTCAAAGACTCCGTAATAGCCCACCTCCTTACAAATAGCTTTGAGATATTCTATAGCCTTAGGATTGAGCGGACGACTCTCAAAACATAGCCCAATCCCCACCCGAATCGGAAACTGCAAAACTTTGGCCGAAGCGCGAGTCATAAAAATCTCTTGACTCTCATCGACAAACCCAGCCACGCTGTAGGTATTTTGCCCTGCCGATGTGTGAAAAGACTGTACCATCGGCCAGTTAACATCTGGGTCAAATTCGACCAAAAGCGGATGATAGTAAAACTTTTGCTGATAGCTTGGGTAAATCTCTAGTAGCTTTTCCGGGGTTTCACATACCTGCCCCTTCTGACGGCGCAGCATCCCAATCTGAGTTCTAGGCTTGATTAAAACTGGGTAGGTCAAACTGTTGGCCTGGGCCTTTAGTTCCTCAAGAGAAGTAGGCGCAATTGTAGCCGCAATGGGAATGCCGAGCTTTTCGGCAATGTCATGGAGCGCTGGCTTATTGAGCAGCGCATAGATGGTTTCGACATCAGGACTATAGAGCTGGTAATACTTGCTCAGCTGATCGCGATAGTGAGCAATCAGCCAGGTCATATCATCACTAGATGGATATAGAAATGCCCCAGGATGCTGCTTGCCATAATCCATCAGCCAGGTAAAGAATTCCTCAAAGTCTTTTACAGGTGGAGACTGCAATGCCTTGGAAAGATAGCGAGACTTATGGGTAAGGGTGGACGTATCAGGACCAGCCAGCAGCGTCGGCTGATTGTGCTTACCATAGGACCGAACAACAGCAAGCGTACCGCCGTAATCTCCCATGGTCATCATAATGGGTGCTTGAGAGGTAGATTTAAGGGCAATCATAGGAAAACTGGTGCAACAAGTATATTACAAATAAATTTGGAACAATCTTACTGATGCTTGATCTGTTGACCCATGCTTCCATTAGATCAATCATCAAAAGACATCAGCCTCTAATCATGAGAAGAACCTACCGTGTATACACTCTCGGAAAGAGGTTAAAAATCTTGCATTATCCCCCTCAATCCTCTCTTAGCAAGGGAAAATTAGAGGAGATGAAGCAATCATAAATACTAGTTTCCAGTATTTGTGTGTACACCATAGCTAGAAGAACAGAATGCATATCTCCGAGAATACAAAATCGAACTATTCAGACAACAAATCCATGTTGATCAAACTTTCAAACGTATCTGAATTTCGAATCATGAATGATTCACCTGCTGCCGTTAGTCCGACAATACCAGGTTTAGGAAATGAGAAAGCCCTAGCTTCCGGTACAAAATAAGCCCCCGAATCCATGATGGCAAGCGCGTCACCTTTCTTTAGCTGAGGCAGCTGCCAGGCAGGATAAAGGGTGTCCCCCATGTGACAAATCGGACCAACAAAACAGTACAGCTCTTCCGATTCATGCGTTTTTTGTTCTAAGGGAAAAAGCTGATGAAATTCAGTCTGAACAATATCTGCAACACTAATGCCAGCATCTAAAATCCCGTAGGTGAATGTCTCTAATGATTCCTTGGTGTCAATAATGCGCGATAGTAAAAACTGAGTATTGCCTGTGATCGCTCTGCCTGGCTCAATCGCTAGCTCAGGAACAGGGCGCTTTACCCGCTGGAAGTAACCGGTGAGATCCTGGGAAACAAACTCAGCAAACTCTTCTAATGTAGGATACGCCTGAGGCGATGGTTCCCGGACTTCAATTCTGAAGGTAGTGCTGATGGTTTTATCAAAATCTGTAAATGGTCGTACCGTAGGTACAGCAATGCTGCCACCAATATCTAAAATTTCAGGATGAAAGTCTAATTCGTGATGGAGTTCATCCAGAAAGCTCTTAACTCCTTGGAGATAGCCGGCCATGTCATCAAGCCCCTCAAACAGGACACCGCGATGACAGTGAACACCAATAACATTAAACTCAGGCATACTCAGAGCCTGACGGTAGGTTGAGATCGCTTCTCCCGTATCCACCCCCAGACCAAACTGGCCACTCCATCCCTTCGAAAATACAAGACGGATACCGATGTTGGCTTTTTTACCTACCTGGCGGGCAATGCTAGCAAAGCGCTCAAGTTCTTCACGATGATTGATATTGAGCAGACGAATCCCTTTACTGATAGCAATTTCAATCGATTCATCTGATTTAGCAGGGCCATTATAAATAATCTTTTGAGGATCCACCCCCAGGCGTAATGCCAACCATAGTTCATAGGGTGAGATTACCTCAGCCCCCAGGCCATAGCTATGCAAAAGTTGTAAAATCCGAGGAACAGGATGGGTCTTGTAGGAATAATAAACATTTAAGAGCTTCTCGCTCTGATTGCCATACATGATGGCATAAGCATTTTTTTCTAACTTTTCAGTGTTTAGAACATGAAGCGGACTGCCATAGCGTTCTAAAAGCTGTTGTAACTTCACACCGTGTAGAGTCAAAGCACTCTTGTCGTAAGCCATATCCCAGAGGGTGGGAGATAGATCCTGACGGGGTCCTACACTCTTCTGCAGCAGTTGTGAACCAATCTGTCGAACAAGACGTTTAGCGGAAGTGCTAGGCATACTATCTATCAATATTTATATAGCTATTGGATGATAATCCTGATCAACCATAACTTTGCTGACGAAGTAAGAGCCCATCCTAGCTAAAGAGCTTTTACGAAATAACACACATCTAAAGCTATCTAAAGCTGCGGTAAAGCATGGCTGCACATTCGGAACTTATTGCGCAGCATCAACCGATCAACGACCCGGCAATCATCCCCCCCAACAACACAAACCCAAGCATCACATTCTGACGAAAAATCTGCCCATATATGTGGGCAGGCTGTCGTCGATGACGCAGTTTCCGATAGTGGGTAAACCAAACGCCACAGGCAATGGCCCAGGTAATGATATAAGGCACTCCCAGAGCCTCATATACCCCTAGCCATAACAACAGTATGCCCGTGCCCATGAACAATAATCCCACGACCTCGGGTGTATTAGAACCAAAAAAACGAGCGCTAGAGTTGACACCTAGCTGGGCATCGTATTTACGATCTGGAATTGCATAGACCGTATCAAACCCGAGGGTCCACAGCACCGTTGCTCCCCACAACAGCCATGTTGTCATGGTCAAACTACCGGTCACAGCACTCCAAGGAATCAGCACTGCAAACCCCCAGGCAATGGCCAACACTAGCTGCGGTACGGGAAAAACACGCTTAGCTAAGGGATAAAACACGATAACCGGAGAGGCTAGGAAGCACAGCAAAATACTCAGGGGAGTGAGGTATAGTGCAAAACCAATGGCGCAGAGAAAGGCTACAGCGGCAATCACAATCCCTGTTTTGACGGTTAAGGCCCTTGAGGCCAGTGGCCGGTTGCGGGTGCGTTCTACCTTGGGGTCAATGTTGCGATCCCATAGATCATTAACTACACAGCCGCCAGCACTAGTGGCAAGACTGCCGCCAATAATCACGACTAGTAGTAATACATCGGGCTTGCCAGCGGCCGCTAGAAACAGAGACCACAGGGCCGGAACCATCAAAATCAGACGCCCCGTAGGTTTATCCCAGCGCATCAGTCGGATGACCGTTTTCCAAGTAGGTTCGACAGCAGGCGAAGACGGGGCCATGGGATAGAGGGAGGTTAGATGAATGGTCTTGCTTAAGGATATCTTTCTAATTGTCGAGAAGGAAGGGGAAGGGGAAACAAGCGTAAAAACTCGCAGTTTTAGGAATTTGGGGGCCGGATAATGGGTGATTCTTTGCCTGGGAATGTCATAACTATAATTTGGCTGAAACAGCCCAGGCTCTGTCAGCAAGCCAAAAAAATAATTATAGTTATAAATACTAAATACCGAGATGTGGTGGGATGCGATCTCACTATCTCCATACCTCACCCCTACCCTCTCGTCTTCTTATTTTTTTGATCAGCTCAAATTCATCATTAAAGCTTTTTCATCCCAGATATCAAGTTATTTTTCGCTACTTAAACCGATCTGCATAACCAATTTTTATCCATCAAGGAAATCACTATGTTTTTACCAATCATCCGAAAATCGTCTTTTTATTTTGGTTAAAATAACCATAAATACAGGATGAGTTTCCGATGATAAACGATGCATCATTGCTAGTGCAGCCTGATGAGTATGGCCTCCTGACCGATCTGTATCAGTTGACCATGGCCGCTTGCTATGTGGGTGAAGGTCTAGACCAGCGTCGGGCTAGCTTTGAGCTGTTCGTCCGCCGACTGCCAGAAGGGTTTGGCTACTTGATTGCAGCAGGGTTGGCCTCCGCTCTGGACTACTTAGAAAAATTTCAATTCACCCGTGAGCAGCTGGACGAACTACAAGCAACGGATATTTTTGCAGGGGCAACGGCTGAATTTTGGCATCTTTTAGAATCAGCTCAATTTTGTGGGGATGTGTGGGCCGTCCCTGAGGGCACTGCCATCTTTGCCAATGAGCCCATTTTGCGGGTGGAAGCCCCCCTATGGCAGGCCCAGATTGTAGAAACCTATTTGCTCAATGCCATTAACTATCAAACCTTGATTGCCACACGGGCGGCACGGCTGCGGGATGTGGCTGGGCCTGAGGCTAAGCTGTTGGAGTTTGGCACACGGCGAGCTTTTAGTCCCCAGGCAGCACTGTGGGCAGCCCGTGCTGCTTTAGCGGGAGGCCTAGATGCCACGTCTAATGTACTGGCCGCGCTGAAGCTGGGGCGCAAACCAGTGGGGACCATGGCCCACGCCCTGGTAATGGCGATCACAGCGTTAGAGGGCAGCGAAGCCGATTCGTTTGAGGCCTTTCACCGGTACTTTCCTGGGGCAGCATTGCTGATTGATACCTACGATACGGTGGCTGCCGCCAAATGCTTAGGTCAAAAGATGCCCGAGTCCTTAGCTGGTGTACGACTGGACTCGGGAGATTTGGTCACCCTGTCTCGCCAGGTGCGGCAGGAACTGCCCGAGGTGCCTATTTTTGCCAGTGGCGATTTAGACGAGCAAGAGATTTGGCGACTGCGCCAGGCGGGTGCCTGTATTGATGGCTATGGGTTAGGGACCAAGCTAGTCACAGGTTCGCCGGTCAATGGAGTATACAAACTCACGGATATTGACGGTATTCCGGTAATGAAAGAATCCAGCGGCAAATTTACCTACCCAGGTCGCAAACAGATTTTTCGGTCTGCATCCGGCGACCAGCTGGGTTTAGCCACAGAAGTCTCCCCAGCAGGTGCAGAAGCGCTATTAAGTCCGGTCATGCGCCAGGGGCAACGGTTAGAACATATCGAGACATTGGATACGATCCGGACCAGGGTATCTCGATCTGTAGCACAGCTACCTGAAACCGTACGCGATGTGAACCATCCTGTGGTACCCCACGCGAAAATTTCAACCGCGCTCCAGATGTTGACCGATTGCACCCGCCGCAGTCAACTCGTTACTGTTAATTGAGAATCCCTGGAATGAGTAATCTACTCAACCGTTTCATGGGAAACATTTTTACTCGGCGATTGCCCATGACTATGCCCCCTGTCATGAAAACCCGTGTGGCTCTTTTTGGTACCAGTGCCGATCCGCCCCACAATGGACATTGCAGCATTGTGGCCACCCTGGGCCATCAGTTTGACTATGTGGCAGTATGGGCCTCGGACAACCCTTGGAAAACCGACCAGTCCCCCATATCTATGCGTATGGATATGCTGGGTTTAGCCATAGACGAGCTGAACACGCCTGGGATGGTCAAACTCCATGCCGAGCTTAGCCATCCCTATACGGCGGTGACGTTGGAGCGTGCTCGTCGCAATTGGCCGGAGGCTGAGTTTACATTTGTGATTGGGGCTGATTTGATCGAGCAGTTACCCCAATGGCACCGTTCCGCCGACGTGATACGTTGGGCCAAAATTTTGGTCTTTCCCAGGCCAGGGTACAGGCTCCAAGAGACGGATCTAGCGGAGTTGAGAGCGCTTGGTGCAGAGGTTGCGATCGCAACTCCCCTTTCTCAACACCACATTTCTTCCAGCGCCCTCCGCCAGAGTCGTCCTCAACACCCCGATGAAATCCCTGCTGTCGTACAAGCCTATATCCATCACAACAACCTGTACCCATGCCCGGAAAACATCCCGACTACCTCTTAGCTGACTTTAAGGTCGGCATCGACAATGTCATATTCTCGGTTGATACCGAGCAACATCGGCTGTTGGCCCTCCTGGTAATGCGCCATGAAGAACCCTTTCTAGGACAGTGGTCACTACCAGGCACCCTTGTCCGTCAAGGCGAATCTTTAGAAAAGGCCTCTTACCGGGTTCTCTCGGAAAAGATTCGGGTAAACAATCTCTATGTAGAACAGCTCTACTCCTTTGGTGGCCCCAAACGAGACCCCCGTGAGGCTGAGGATGCCTATAACGTACGCTATTTATCGGTGAGCTACTTTGCCCTAGTACGTTTTGCTGAAGCGGAGCTAATTGCGGATGGTGTAAGCGGCATTGCTTGGTATCCTCTCGACCACTTACCCGATCTCGCCTTTGACCACCAAGAGATTCTCACCTATGGCACCATGCGACTACGCAATAAGGTGAAATATAGCCCTGTGGTCTTTGATGTCTTGCCTGAGATGTTTACTCTAAGCGCGCTTTATCAGCTGTATACCACTATTTTAGGGAATGATTTTTCAGATTATTCCAACTTCCGTACTAGACTGCTAAAGCTAGGTTTCTTGAAAGATACGGGAATTAAAACATCTCGCGGAGCAGGACGACCTGCTAGCCTGTATCGGTTTGACGCTGAAGCTTTTGAACCCCTCAAAGATAAACCGATGGTGTTTGTATAAAGGCTTTTATCGTTAGACGTTCGCCCTCTAGAGCACCGTAACTGCCCCTTACTCTTTATCCCTTACCTCCTGCCTGTCTTTACCTGACGTTTTGTGCAGTTCCTTCCCCCCTTAACCCTCTCCCTAGCTCCCCATGAAACTCGCCATTGCCCAACTTGACCCCACCGTCGGTGACTTAGCTGGCAACGCTCAACAGATTCTCTCGGCAGCCCAAGATTCAGTAGCCCAGGGTACACGGCTGTTACTCACCCCTGAACTCTCACTTTGTGGCTATCCACCGAGAGATCTTCTATTACGACCTGGCTTTATTCAACAGATGGCCACAGTTGCAGAACAGCTGGCTAAGGACCTGCCGCATGGATTAGCGGCTTTAGTCGGCCTGGCTAGCCCTAACCCTAATGCCAGCAGCAAAGGTCAGAAGCCTCTATACAACAGCATGGCCCTATTAGAAAATGGAGTGATTAAAGCAGTCTTTCATAAACGGCTGCTGCCCACCTATGACGTGTTTGAGGAAGATCGTTATTTTGAATCAGGGAGCGAACCCAATCACTTTCATCTTGAGGATTTTGAAACTGCCGACAACTCTCTCCATATTGGTGTCACTATCTGCGAAGATCTGTGGAATGAAAACGACTTCTGGGGTCAGCGAACCTATGAGGCAAATCCCACCGCTGAGGTTGTTGCTGCTGGTGTAGATGTGGTGGTGAACTTGTCCGCATCACCATTCACAGTGGGTAAACAAATCTTGCGAGAGCAAATGATTACCCACGCTGCTCAGCGGCATAATTGTCCGATTGTGTATGTCAATCAGGTGGGGAGTAATGATGACTTAATTTTTGATGGCTGCAGTGTGGCTATGGATCGTCAAGGAGGCTTAATCAGTCGTAGTCCTGGATTCACACCTGCTATACAACTGGTGGAGTATAGCTTAGAACACCAGAATCTTTTGCCAGGAAAAATTGTCCCATTACTGGATACACCAGAAGCGGAGATGTGGCATGCGTTGGTTCTAGGCGTCAAGGACTATAGCCATAAGTGTGGATTTAGCAAAGCTGTGGTGGGGTTAAGTGGGGGAATTGACTCGGCTTTGGTGGTTGCGATCGCAACCGCAGCCCTGGGCCCCGACAATGTCCTCGGTGTCCTGATGCCCTCCCCCTATAGCTCCGATCACTCCATCAGCGACGCTGAAAAACTAGCCCATAATCTGGGTATAACCACCCAAACCCTAGCCATTGGTGAACTGATGGCTGGTTTTGATCACACCTTACTCGATCTCTTCTCTGGCACCGAACCAGGCGTCACCGAAGAAAATCTACAGTCTCGCATCCGAGGCAACTTGCTCATGGCCATTGCCAACAAATTTGGTCACTTGCTGCTGTCTACCGGCAACAAATCAGAAATGGCCGTCGGCTACTGCACTCTCTACGGTGATATGAATGGCGGCCTTGCCGTCATTGCCGATGTGCCCAAGACTAAGGTTTACAGCCTATGTGATTGGCTAAACAGCAGTCTGAAAACAGTGAGCATATTGGGGTTCATCGAGACAGCTGGCAAAACCGAAATCATTCCCACCAATATTCTGACCAAACCGCCCAGCGCTGAGCTGCGTCCCGATCAAGTTGACCAAGACTCCTTACCCCCCTATGACATCCTCGACGATATTCTTGAACGGCTGATCCAATATCATCAGTCAGCAGCTGACATTGTTACAGCAGGTCACGATCCCAATGTAGTACAACGAGTTATCCATCTACTTACCCGTGCCGAGTTCAAGCGTAGACAGGCTCCCCCTGTGCTTAAAGTAACCGACCGTGCCTTCGGTATGGGGTGGCGTATGCCCATTGCTAGCCGTTGGCCATTAGCTCAATAGCACCAACATCAGGGGGTTGCTTTTCTGACGCAATTGAGTACAATACGTAGCCATACTGAGCTACGGTACTTAGAATTAATGTTCTAGGTGCCGTGCTATAGCACAGCGGTCAGCGTTCTTTAAAGTAGGCTTAATCAAAGTTTTCTTTAAAGACGTGTCTTACCCTCTGTTTCATTTGCTACAATGGCGCCGACTTCTATGGATGAGTCTAGTGCTGGCAGGGACAGCTAAAAAACGAACGATTTCTGAGCGACGAACCTGAGCACACATCCAGAAAAGCTTCAGTTTTCATAGGATCAACCGGCTACGTTAACGCAGAGTGCATACTACCAAAAACAAGTATCGCTCTCCTAGATAATTCACACGGATACTCTACCTGTAGTATCTGAAACTCTCTCCTGTTTTTTTTGGGGTGTAGCTCAGATAGTACGGCAGTGTCATTCGTAATCATCTTCACTGTGGTACAAAAATATGTTTATTCCTGTCGTCCTTCTAGTTTGTTGGCTTGCATTGCTTGGGTTGTCCCACAAGCCTAAAAAAGAAGTTACCCCTGAGAGTGAGAAGTTCGGTAAGGCTGTTGGCGGTTATCTTAAGCATCTGGAAAAAGAGCTAGATCCTTGCAAAAAGTGTGATTAGCATAAAAATGCTAGCAAAAGCACTCGTATTAGGCAATTCATATCCTATCTAAGGCTGTCCATCAAACATTTCCTCTAGATTTGATATTTGCCAAATATGGAAAGAAGCTTTTGCACTAATGTTGATTATGAGGCTGAAGCCCGTACGGGCCTCAGCCTCAACAATGACAAGATGTGACTTTCACCCATTTTGATGCAGTTAGCCCTGCCAATTTGAAGACAGGGCACAATAATGCTACGCCATCAGATACAAAACGTTAATGCTCGAAACTTTGGATAGCTAGCCGTTGGCTGGAACGCTTGTTCCACTACTGTCTAGGTGACGTTGTCCACGGACGATAGCCAGCTCGGATACAACGGTCGAGCGCCGTATCCGCAGTTAGCTGGGCCTCTTCTCCCAACTCGATAACACAGGTGCCATAGCGCTCAGGTAACAGGCTGCGACTACAGTACTCTAGGGCACTTACCGAAGGCTTCTCAAGTAACGCTCGATGGATATCAACAGTACAGTCAGCCACTTCATTCGGACGACGAGAGCGCTCACAGCCTTCCAAGGCATCCATAGCACTAATGCCGGTATCCTGACTAACATCCACAACGCAGTTTCCCAAGGTGCCTGGAAAACGAGCCCCCGCACAGCTAGCTGTTGCCTGCTCTAGGGCCAATCCAGCATCTGCCAAATCAGCCACACATTGCCCATAGCTATCATCGTCTTCTGCATAGCTTGGTAAAACCACCAGAGAAGCCGTGGCAAACCCAAGCGCTACGGGAAGAAAGAGTGAACGGATTAAACGATGGTGCAAAATAGACATACCAGTCATATTAATCATTATCAATAGGTTTAATAGAACAGAGAATGCTTTGCAGCATTCGATGTGTCAACCATTGCTGCCAGAACTACGATGCTGTAGGAAGCAAACAAACCACCCTTGCATAGTAATCGCTTAGCAAATTTTAGCCACGTTAAGAGTCATTTTTTGGCCATTATCTTGCCGTATAGGACAATAAAAAATTGAACTTAGACATGGTCTAGGACAGCAGTAATTTTGTAATGATTGTCCTTTGAAACCCTGATCTAATCTACAGTGAATGAGTGACAAAACATGAGCCGTTGCTGAGGTAGGAGACGAGCCCATCCATGCTGTTCAGACTCAAAATCAGCAGCAGTGCTAAAAAACGCCACACATCACATCATTACAGAACACGATCTAGAGGGTCTTTAACATGCATCTGAGTGAAATAACCCATCCTAACCAGTTGCATGGCTTGTCTGTGAAACAGCTAGAAGCCATTGCCCAGCAAATTCGAGAAAAGCATTTAGAAACGGTATCCACCAGCGGCGGGCATCTGGGGCCTGGCTTAGGTGTAGTCGAGCTAACCCTAGGGCTTTACCAAACCCTAGATCTAGATCGCGACAAAGTAACTTGGGATGTGGGCCACCAAGCTTATCCCCATAAACTAATTACAGGCCGTTACAACGATTTTTCATCCCTCCGGCAAAAAGATGGTGTAGCCGGGTACCTAAAACGCTGTGAAAGCAAGTTTGATCATTTTGGCGCTGGCCATGCATCTACGAGTATATCTGCAGCTTTAGGCATGGCCATTGCCCGCGATCTACAGGGTGATGACTATAAAGTTGCAGCAATTATTGGCGACGGCGCCCTAACCGGAGGCATGGCTCTAGAAGCTATCAACCATGCTGGCCATTTACCCACTACAAATTTGGTCGTGGTGCTCAACGATAACGAAATGTCCATTTCGCCAAACGTCGGTGCCATTCCCCGCTATCTGAATAAAATTCGGTTGAGCCCACCGATGCAGTTCCTGAGCGATAACTTAGAAGAGCAAATAAAACAGCTGCCGTTTGTCGGTGATTCTTTTTCTCCAGAGCTAGATCGAGTCAAAGAAGGCATGAAACGCCTGGCCGTATCTAAAGTAGGGGCTGTCTTTGAAGAGCTTGGTTTTACTTACATGGGGCCAGTGGACGGCCACAATCTAGGGGAACTGATTAACACTTTTAAAGAGGCACATTCAAAAGGGGGACCTGTCCTTGTCCATGTAGCCACCGTCAAAGGAAAAGGCTATGAAATCGCTGAAAAGGACCAGGTGGGCTATCACGCCCAGTCCCCATTTAACCTCACCACGGGCAAAGGCTATCCTTCGACTAAGCCAACACCTCCCAAGTACTCGAAGGTCTTTGCAGAAACCTTGATTAAATTGGCGGAAGACAATCCTAAAATTGTTGGCATTACCGCCGCTATGGCTACCGGCACTGGTCTCGATAAGCTTCAGGCAAAACTCCCTAATCAATATATTGACGTAGGTATTGCTGAACAGCATGCCGTTACCCTAGCTGCCGGCCTCGCCTGTGAAAATATGCGCCCAGTTGCAGCCATTTACTCTACATTTCTGCAGCGAGCCTATGATCAAATCGTCCATGACGTTTGTATCCAAAATTTGCCGGTCTTCTTCTGTCTAGATCGAGCAGGCATTGTCGGAGCCGATGGCCCTACCCACCAGGGCATGTACGATATTTCTTATTTGCGCTCTATTCCTAATATGGTAGTGATGGCTCCAAAAGATGAAGCCGAACTCCAGCGCATGGTGGTTACAGGGATTGAGTATACCGATGGACCAATAGCAGTACGTTATCCCCGAGGCAGTGGTCATGGTGCCCCTCTAATGGAAGAAGGATGGGAAGCACTCCCCATCGGCAAAGGTGAAGTGTTACGCCAGGGAGATGACCTGCTCTTGTTAGGCTACGGCTCAATGGTTTATCCAGCTATGCAAACAGCTGAGATTCTCAGCGAACATGGCATCGAGGCAACCGTTATTAATGCTCGGTTTGTGAAACCCTTAGATGAAGAACTGATTGCCCCATTGGCGGCAAAAATTCAGCGGGTGGTGACCTTAGAGGAAGGCTGTCTAATGGGCGGCTTTGGCTCAGCCGTGGCAGAATCGCTGCTAGATAGAGATACAAATGTGCCAATTTTCCGCCTAGGTATACCTGACATTCTGGTGGATCATGCCACCCCTTCCCAGGCAAAAGCGTCTCTAGGCCTAACGCCCGCTCAAATGGCAGATAAAATCCTCAAACGGTTTTCTTTGGCACAGCTGGAACTGGCTAATATGAGCTAACTCAGCAACCTTGAATGTGTGTAGCTAGCAGACCCGGCCTTACATCTAAAATGTAAGGCCGTTTTTTAAGCTTGAAACCCTTTCCTTTATACCTTTGATACATTGCATCGCTGCTGTCGTCGCTCTAATTGTCTACGATGTGGATTTATTTCAGCCGCCATCGCTGGCAAGAGTGGTCTGGACCGAGTCCGTCGTGGAGCAGGCAACATCGAATATCCAAGACACAGATCGACGAACCAAATCCCCAGGGCTAATAAGAGGGTAATCACACTCAGCAAAAAAAGACCCATTGCTCCCATCACTAGAGCATTAAGGGTAATCAGTGCACGCAGGGCAAGCACCCCCAAACTGGCCAACAGTCCCAAAAGCGTTACTGTTGTCAATACGAAACTGACATAGGCCCAACGACACCGCCGTCGACCTAGGCGAGTCGCCTTACCCACAACAGATACCTGTAGCCAATGCCATCGCAGCCAGGTCGCTAACATTACAGCGATAACAATGAACACCATTAAGACATTATTGAGAAGTAGTGAAATGAGCTGACCTGTTTGAACAGAAGACATCACTACCTGGCTCCATCTAACTTTTATTGGTTCAATTGTACTATATCTATTTGCTCATGAGTCCGTCATGGGAGAAAAGTCAGCCGAGTGGTATTGTTGATGCGTGTTTGCCCCTTTCTAGGCTGCAAATGAGTTTTATGCGTCTTGATCGATATTTTTGGAGTTATTTGAAGCGTTACCAAATGATGTGTTTTCGTTAGTCATGTGTTTCTGTAGTCCATGAAAGCAAAGTCGCGTCGAAGGCATATTGGGCTCTACTGCTTATTAGGCTTGGTTGCCTGTGGTTTGACGATCGCTTGCAAACTAGCCATTGTCTGGGGTGTTGACTCCTACATTTATTCGCTACCGATAGTAGGTGGTGTTCTGGCTAGTCTTGAGGTGGTTGAAATCGCTAGCCCAGTTCTCATTGCTCTTCTAGGATTGGTGCTAGGGGCGCTTACCTATTACTTACCTACCGACCTCAATCTGGGTATACGTTTGCTATTGCTTATTCTGGCGTTGCCCTTGGTCTTACTGCTTGGGTATAAGGTGCGCCACAATCTTTGGATCAATCGGGTGGCAACCCAGGAAAGGGTATCTGTCGAGCAGGCTCAACAAGTGACTGATACCTTTTTAGAGCGAGAGACCTCTAAAAAGGGTAGTGTGGGGTTTTACTGGTACACCGTTACTAGCCCCCTCCCCCCCACACGCTTAAGTAATTTGGAAACGACCAACGATATTAACTCGCTCCAAAAACAATTAACTGATGTGGGCAGTCGCCAAACAGGAGTCTTAGGACTGGCATTCAGGTTCTATTACTGGCTCTTTGGGCATGCAGGCTGGGGAATTCGTGCTGTCTATGCACTGTTATCAGGGTTTGTGGGACTGTCCTATTTTTACAAAGGGCAAAATTGGGCTGTCCGCCAGCGTCGGCGATAATAGCTAAGCTGCATTTGAAACGGCATCAGCATGACACTGAGGACAGTAGCACTGATTTTAGCTGGGGGCCAAAGCCGTCGAATGGGTCGTGATAAAGCCCTACTCCCCTTGCCCATAACCTACACCGATCAGCCGACTCTGCTAGAACGCACGTGTTCTATTGCCCAAAGCTGTGGGTCTCGAACCTATGTGCTGACACCCTGGCCAGAAAGATATGGGTGGGCGCAGACATCCACTGTTACATGGCTAAGAGAACCAAAGTCTGGAGCTGGTCCTTTGGTTGCCTTAGAGCGTGGGTGGGAGATGATTATGGATGACTCTCGACGGCAAGGTGAAGAGAGCCCTGACTGGTTACTAGTATTGGCTTGTGATTTACCAGCGCTTAATGCGGCCACCTTAGAAACTTGGTGTCAAAGTGTAGTTACTGCCAGCGGCGATGCGATCGCACTTCTACCCAGGCAAAATAATCACTGGGAACCCCTCTGCGGTTTTTATCATCGCCGCTGTCTTCCAAGTCTGCATAGCGCTATTCAGAACAATATCCGTTCATTCCAACGGTGGTTAACTAACGAGACCGTAATACCGCTCTCGTTGCCAGATTCTCATATGTTACGAAACTGCAATACTCCGGCTGAATGGCAGCAATTTTTGGATTCTTTGCCTGCTAGAAATCCATAGACTGCTTGACAAACAACGCTTCTATGTAATGTTAAGCTGTGTGATCTTTTAACTATTAATTTCCGTGACTGATGCCATAACCCCTTATAGTTATGATTAACGTTTGTTAAATTTCCTCATATTCTGGAGATTCTCAAGTGGCGATTCCTCTGCTGAACTATTCACCGGTTACCCAAAATTCTCGGGTTGAGGGCTACGTAATTCCTGGGGATGATCAGCCTAAGATTTATTCGACTCAGAATATTCTTTCTTCGACTGATATCGACGATCTGATTGAAGCTGCCTATCGTCAGATCTTTTTCCATGCATTTAAGTCTGACCGCGAGCCATTTCTCGAGTCTCAGCTACGCAGCAATCAAATCACTGTGCGCGACTTTGTTCGTGGGTTGCTGTTGTCCAACACCTATCGCAACAGTTTCTACAAAATGAATAGCAATTATCGTTTTGTAGAACAAACAGTACAGCGAGTACTGGGTCGCGATGTCTACGGTCAAGATGAAACGATTTCTTGGTCTATTGTTGTAGCAACTAAGGGCCGTGAAGGCTTTGTTGATGCTCTACTCAACAGCGACGAGTACTTAGAAAACTTTGGCGACGATATTTTGCCATATCAGCGCCGTCGTGTTCTACCCACTCGTAATACAGGTGAGCTGCCATTCAACATTAAGTCACCTCGCTACGACGAGTACTATCGTTCTGTTCTAGGTTTCCCAAAACCTGTCTTCCAGGCCAGTATTCGTCGGTTTACACCGCAAGAGCAGCAGCCCAAAGCTGGCAGTCCTGCACTGTTTGTAAACATGGCGCGTGGGCTTAACAATAGTCAGCCACTCACATCCCAGCGAGTATCGGCTGCAAATATTAACTTTAGGGCTGGTGTTCCCTATCGTCAGGTAAGCTTTGCCATTAATGACTCTGTAGCTGCGGCGGCGGTTGAAAGAGCCAAGCAGGGTTAATGCAGGCCTTAGCGTTGATGCTTAGTTAGAATTAGAACCTCTGTTCGGGTATTAACAATCCAGGCTACTGACAGCTTCTGAAATGTAGCACCCTTAGGTGCTGCATTTCTTTATGTGCTTTTTTCTCAAGAGTGCTGATGACTATCGTTGCCGTAAACGCTGGAGTAGGGTATCAACGGCGGGCGGAAGCGGTGCGATCGCAACCACCTGCTCACCGGTAGTCGGGTGTATCAACGTTAGCTGTCTAGCATGTAACGCTTGTCCTGGGAGGTTGACCCCGACAGACCGACCGGCCCCATAGGTCACATCTCCCACAATCGGATGACCTAGCATGGCACTATGCACCCGAATTTGATGTGTGCGCCCAGTTTCTAATCGATAGTGCACCAGGGTATAGTTGCCTAAGCGCTCTTGGATCCGCCAGTGCGTCACCGCTCGTCGTCCTCCTTTTGCAATGGGGAGCACCGCCATCTTTTTTCGCTCCTTAGGATGACGACCAATGGGGGCATCAACTGTCCCCCAATCGTGGCCATCCGGTAGCTTAGGAACTCCAAAAACCACCCCCAGATAATCACGTTGGGCCGTTTTTGCTTGGATTTGTTTCTGAAGGTTATGTAAAACTAGCTCGGTTTTGGCCACAACCATCGCCCCAGTCGTATCCTTATCCAAACGATGCACAATGCCAGGACGCTGCACGCCACCCACACCGGTTAATTGGTGTCCACAGTGAGCCAAAACCGCATTGACCAGTGTGCCTTTAGAGTGTCCTGGGGCCGGATGCACCACCATCCTGGCAGGCTTATTCACGATTAGCAGATGTTCATCTTCGTACAAAATATCCAGGGGAATCGCTTCAGGAATTAATTCAAACGGCTCCACAGCAGGTACTTTTAGCTGTAACCAGTCCCCCACCTGGACGGTTATTTTTTTATTCTCACAGAGCTTATCGTTTACCCTGAGCGCTCCCTGCTCAATTAGCTTTTGAATACGATTACGCGATAGCTCGCAATGAGTAGACAGCCATCGATCAATGCGTTCCCCCGACGTGTCAGTCACTGATAATTCGATAACCTGAGCTGGTTCAGCATTGCACCGAGGGCCTTGCCCTCCCTCTAAATTCAGCATTAGGCTTGGATGGCAGCCCAGTGCGGGGAATGCATGGGTGAGACAGGGGCTAAGGTTTCATATAGATTAACAACGTTACCAATAACTGCGATCGCAGGAGCCTGAAACTGCTGCTCCTCCACCTGCTGCACAATCGTCGATAACGAACCAATTAACTCTTCATGTTCAGGGCGAGTTCCCCAACGCACCAGTGCAACCGGCGTCTCCAGCGCCAACCCGGCTGCCACCAATTCAGACACAATATTCGGCAAATTGTGCACACCCATATAAATCACGATGGTTTCCGAGCCCTGAGCTAACGCTGTCCAGTTTACCTGGGGACGATATTTACCCGCCGCCTCGTGTCCCGTAACAAAAGTAACTGAAGAGCTATAACCACGATGAGTCACCGGAATCCCTGCATAGGCTGGTGCAGCAATGCCAGCTGTAATCCCAGGAACCACCTCAACATCAATTCCTGCTTCCAATAACCCTGCCATTTCTTCCCCACCTCGGCCAAACACAAACGGATCGCCCCCTTTGAGCCTAACCACAACAGCATTGCTCTGAGCCTGCTCAATCAACAGCTGGGTAATTTCAGGCTGTGCCATAGAATGCCGACCACGTCGCTTACCCGCATCAATCACCTGGGTCTGTGCACTAATCATAGCCAAAATTGGTGGGCTCACCAAAGCATCGTGAATTACCACATCAGCATGCTCCAATAACCCTTTGGCTTTCAGGGTCAATAACCCCGGATCACCTGGACCAGCCCCCACTAGATATACTTTTCCAAACGGATCTTGGGTAAGCAAATGAGCCATATCGATTGAATTGGGATGGATACAGGTTGATTGTGTCAAAATTCGCTGAGGTGTTTTGCCACAATCAATACAACATAAATGCAGACAATATTTAATGTTACTTAACTCAGGCAATATCTGGTAAGTTCAAATGCAATGGAAATATGATTCACAAGAACTTGAAACTCCTCACCTTAAGAACGGGTACCGCAGCAAGAATCAGAACGATGCTCCAAGCTCTCGACCACTAAATTGGCCACATCTGCCGTAGCGCCTAGCGGTGGCAGTAACCGAAACTTAGTGCGAGGAAAACGCTCCGCCAATTCCTCTGTGAGATGGGCAATCGCATCAGTAATTCCACCCGCAAATAAAAAATAAGGAAAAATAGTCAACGTAGAGCACCCCTGCTGCATCAGATGGATAGTCTGATTTTCAATATCAGCCTCGGTTGTCCAATACGCAACCGCTGTCCCAAGGGACTTCGTTAAGGCATCCACAGGTCGGTTGCCTCTAGCCCGGCGACTACCATGGGCAATAATCAACCGACCCGCCGCAGGAGAATCAACAAATCGGTTCGCAATCAAACCAGACATCCCCTGATCTCCGCCAATATGCTCCCCTACAACCAATTCAATCATTCCGTTCAGTTCGCTACGCGCGAGCTCGATTTCACCGGGGATATCTTCCACCACATGTTTGCCCCGTAGCAAAAATAATGGCACTAGACGTAACCGCTCGATCCCTGACGAACTTAAACGTCGCCCAAATTCGCAAATCTGTTTATGCAATGGTAGAAGACCACAGTCCAGCACCGCCGTACCGACCATAAAACGATCCTGAGGCAACCGATTTGGCATGTTCGTAGCCGTTTTAAGTATGTCCGGAGCTGTCACTACAGCCCCCACAGCTTCTTCCCTCTGAGTACGAGCCTGCACACCCATCACCTTCGGGGAATGGCCTTCCCCTAAACAAGTCACAAACGGCTGAGCACTCCATGGATTCACCAGAGAAGGATTAAGACGTTCGCGCACTAATTGAGCCAGACGATTAATCGCCGCCTGATGGCGTGGGTCTCGGCTACCGTGGGAGATGAGAAGATAAGCTGTAGATGTCACGAGATGTTTATATAAGTAAAATTAAGTCTGTCAGAATGAAATAAACGTACGAACTAACCGATCAAAATCTGGCTAAAGCAACAAACACTAATATTCTGAACAACTAATAAATCCACTCATCTGCCAGCAGATTCGATGCTTAGGCGCAGGTATAGATGAGTTAATACGGGAGCAGAGCCTACGCGTCAATCCTTAGAGCAAATAATAACTACACATACAGACATTAGGAAGGGGAAATTTCAATTTTCCTAACCCATAAATAAATACATGTTTAATGCTAGCTACTTCATTAGCTAGTACATCAGTCAAATACCATTGCTAACAATCTAGTGTAGTCAGTGTCTCTCAAATGCAGTCAGAATTCTGTTGTATCTGATGCTAATTTTCAGACTAGTTGCTCACCGGACAGCTAAAGCCCTATTTAGTAATCCCCACACTAACATTAGGTAACCTTTTAGCAGCAAACATATTCAAAAAATATTCAGAGAAAACCATGTAATCCTTCAATAGGAGTGATATTATAGGAACTTGGAACATGGCGAGCGTAGCCAAGTGGTTAAGGCAGTGGTTTGTGGTACCACCATTCGCGGGTTCGACCCCCGTCGTTCGCCCTTTATATTTTTAGAGGATAAATTTTAGAGGGTTGACTTACCAACTCAGGTTCGTTCGGCTAATCATTTTTTAATTTCTAAGAAGCTATATTTAAGCTCAGAGAATGGGGATTTCGATAAAAAACTGGGTGCCTTGCTGGTTCAAGTTGGGCTTACACCAGAGCTTTCCTTTATGGGTTTCGGTAATAATTCTGTAGCTAATGGAGAGTCCCATGCCTGTTCCCTTACCCACCGTTTTAGTCGTAAAGAAGGGATTGAAAATTTGTGATCGCAGATCCTCAGGAATACCCAATCCATTATCCATAATCTGAATCATCAACCGCTCATTCTGAATGGCTGTCGAAATTTTGATTATGCTGGGCTCTTCAATAACTTCTGCCACTGTGCGATTGGCATCACGTTCATTGATGGCTTCAATGGCATTACTCAACAGATTCATAAAAACTTGATTAAGCTGCCCCACATAGCATTCAATCAGCGGTAATGCCCCATAGTCTTTCAAAATTTGGATATCAGGATAGCCACCGTTGCGATGTAAATTGCTTTGCAAAATAGTCAGAGTACTATCAATCCCCTTATGGATATCAGCCTGTTTAACCTCCGCCTCATGATGCCGTGAGAAGTTTCGCAGAGAGAGTACAATATCGCAGATACGACTAGTACCCAGACTCATAGAGTTTAGAATTCTCACCAAATCACTTTCTAGATAGTCCAAATCAATCTCTACTATCCTATCTGAGATCTCTTTGGGCAGATTGGGAAAATATTGCTTATAAAGCGCAATTACCCCCAACAAATCTTCCACATAGCGCTCAGCATGGTGGAGATTAGCATGAATAAAATTGACTGGATTATTGATTTCATGGGCGACACCGGCAACAAGCTGCCCTAGACTCAACATTTTCTCATTGTGCACCAACTGTATTTGTGCCCGTTGGAGTTCGTCAAGCGCTCGCTGTAGTTCTCTCTCCGTTTCCTTCCTTTCAGCAATCTCACTAATAAGCTGCAGCTGTGTGTGACGGAGAGTTAAGTGCACCTTAATGCGAGCCAGAACTTCGTCGGGATAGATCGGTTTAGTAATATAGTCAACAGCACCTATACTAAGCCCTTTAACCTTATCAACATCATCAGTCAGAGCCGTCATAAATATAACCGGAATATCCTGAGTTTTAGGATTCTGCTTTAGCTTTTCACAGACCTGAAAGCCATTCATATCAGGCATCATCACATCTAGCAGAATTAAATCCGGTACAATTTTTTCTAGTTTTCTAAAGGCACTATCTGCACTTTTTGCAACTGAAACTTTGTAATTAGATTGCCGTAAAAATTCATAGAGAAGTTTAATGTTGGTAGGCGTATCATCAACAATCAAAATCTCACTTTGTTGGGAGCTCAACATAGTTTAGCGAGGTCCAAAGGAATACATAACGAAGGTAAATAGAAGGGCCATCAAAGTAAATTTTGCTTTTAGTTAATCTAATGAACTTAGATTTCCCACAAGTTAGGTTGTCCCTAAGCAGGAAGTCTACAGTTTAAAGATCTACATGGGGCCTAACCAGTTGAACAACGCCTTCATCATCAAATTCCTCGATCAGCTCTAACAGTTTATCCACAAACCTTTTATAGTCTGGGCTCATTGCCCTAAGTCGGGCAACCTCAGTTTGCATATCTGCAATATAGCCCTTTTCAGCGGCTTCATAGAGGGAACTCAAAACTTCCGATGGTGGCACAACCATCTCAGCTTCGATATCGATTGCTCCATCTTCAGATTTTGGTTCATACTGCCAATCAAGCTGCAAGCTCTGCTGCAGCTCCTCAATCAAATCTCTTGCCCGTATAGGTTTAGACAAAAAGCTATTAAACCCGGTATCAAGAATCGCTTGTCGATCAACACCAGACAAATGGGCCGAAAAAGCAATGATTGGGACCGATTGAAATTGCGCTAGGCTGCGGATCTGTTTGAGGAACTCATAGCCATCTAAGTGAGGCATCAGCAAATCTGTAATGATGAGATCCGGTAAAAACGTTTGGGCTTTAGCTACCCCATCTTGACCATCCTGAGCTTCAAGTACTTCAAATCCAAGCGGTTCTAAAAGATTGACCAGCACAGAGCGATTTTCCCAACGATCGTCCACAACCAAAATTTTTCTACGGTTACCCCTATATCCAACCAGCTGACCTAGCCCTTGCTGCTGGAGATCAGCCTGTATCCAGTCCTCTGCCAGGGGGCAAGAAACTTCAAAGTCAAAGACACTTCCCACCTCCAGTGTACTTTCAACCTGGATAGTGCTACCCATAAGCTCTATGATTTTTTGGCTAATGGCAAGGCCCAGTCCGGTACCTTCAGTTACATATTTAGTATTGTCTGTCTGCTCAAAGGGTTTAAAGATTTTTGTAATATGAGCAGCATCAATACCCACGCCTGTATCTTCCACAGAAAAGTGAAGTCGCGTCAGTGTAAGATCATCAGAAACAGTTTGAGCCCCTACTTTTAGAGTAACGCTACCGGTCTCAGTAAACTTAACCGCGTTGCTTAGGAGATTTAACAAGACCTGGCGCAAACGTTTTTCATCTGCAACGATCCCTGAAGGTAATGTATCGAGTGCTTCAAAAACGAGCGGTAAATTTTTCTGCTCGGCTCGAATACGACAAATTTCCACAACCCCTTGTAAAAAGGAGGGAAAATGAAAAGGCTTAGGATTTAATTCAAGTTTTTGCGCCTCAATTTTAGAAATGTCTAAAACGTCATTAATTAGAGTTAAAAGATGATTGCCGCACTGAGCTATGGTTGCGATGCTTTGTCGATCTTTGTCAGAACGAGTTTTTGGAATTTGTAGAATTTGGGCATACCCTAAAATTGCATTTAACGGTGTTCGTAGCTCATGGCTCATATTCGCCAAAAATTCGCTTTTTGCACGGTTGGCCTTATCTGCAGAATCTTTAGCCTTTGCTAACTGAGCAGTACGCTCAGAAACTCTAGTTTCTAACGTTTCAAAGGAATCTTTGATCTGTTCTGCCATTTGATTAAACGCAAATGATACCCCTCGCAATTCTCGAATACCTTTGACCTGAAGCGTTTGATCCAGGTCTCCCATGGCAATTGCCTGACTAGCCAGGTTTAGTCGTTGAAGAGGTGCCGTAATCCAACGCGATGTAAAAATCCCTAACACCGTTGCAATAACAAGGGCCACAACACACAGCATGACTGTATTACGGGTATTAGCGTTAATCTGCCCCATAAAGTCAGATTCTGGAATAGAAACAACTACTAGCCAGTCAAGCCCATATTGATCTTGCCAAGGCACTAATTGAACAAACTGCTTTTGACGTCCTTGGATCAAGGTGAGTTGCTGATGTTTCCGAATATCTTTAAAGCTTCCAAATTTGTCCTGCAAAGCTCTCGCTATAAATCGAATTGTGGGATCATCAATCTCCAAAACACTTGATCGTTGTGTTTCGCCCTCAACAATCCGATAGGTCGCTGCAGGACTTGATGTTCCGATTAGAAGCCCATCACGTTCAATGATAAAGACATTACCATTAGGACTTACCTCTAAGGAATTCAGAAAAGTACTAATATCGGTTAAAAGAAAATCAGCGCTAAATGCCCCAACTGTATTTTGTTCACTGTCAACAAGGGGATAAGCGGCTGAGGCTGCTACATAGCCTTCAAAACCTTCAGCTGTGTAAATGCTACTCCAGGTAGGCTTTCCAGCTTCAACAGCATCAATGTACCACTGATCTTCAGGGGCAAAGTATTCTGATGCATCTAAAATCTTGCCTCGTTGGCCTTGAGAATCGGTAGCATAAACATAATCTATTCCATCTGATAACGAATGTTCGACAATAGTAACGCCATGGCCCGGAGGCCAGCGCTGGGCTCCCACACCCTCACCGTTTTCTAGATAGTAGCCAATAAAAGTAATATCCTCGTAAATTTTAGCTTGTTTCCAAAAATAGCGACCTACCTGCTCAAAATCGCGAATATCTAGCAGGTTTGCCTCCAATGCATCAACATTCAGCTGAGCAAGATTGTGAGGTAGTGCTAGGTAAGAATCCAAATGCTGATCAACTCGATCTCCAACTTCAGCACTCAGATCTAAAGCAAGACGATTGACCGCTTTTTGACCATTCCTAAAAGATAGAAAACCAACAAGCCCAACTGCCGAAAAAATTTGCAATACAAATGGAATGATCAGTACCAAGCTCAACGGCATTCCATTAGAGGCTTGGTCGTGCTTATTATTAGCCAACATGATTCACTCCGACTCAGAACAACATACAAGAAACATTGCTCTGCATCCTGTAGGCAAACCATTTAGGAGGATGGTTCACAACTTGCCTTATAGAGTACCCCTTGGTAGAACTTTTAAACCACTGTCAAACACCTTAGCTCTGATCTATGGAAAAGAATGAAATTTATTTTGAATTCAGTCTTAATCCATAGCTCAGAAGGCCATTCTAGGCAAGATAATGAAGATACTTCGTTAGCACGCTGCTATCAATCCTTGAGCAACTAATATTACTATTCCGAAGGCCATTGAACGTATTTTGACCGTCAAACATTTGAGTACCTGCTAGCCAAACCTCTAGCCGAGTTAGGGATTGTCCCGGCAGTATTTCAGTAACAATTTTAGCCAAAGGACTAAGGGCATTTTCGCAGGTATGTAACTTATGCAACCATCGCTCATAGGATGTCTGCCGAACTGGGTAGCCCAATTGGCTGAGTATATTAATCAGGTCATGTAACGGATAAGGATTAGGATTCACTAAATGGAAAGCTTGGTTCAAGGATTTTGCCTGAAGCGATAGATGAACTATAGCCTGACTCACGTAGTCAACTGGAGTCATATCGATCAGCCAGCCTAAATCAGGGGCCCCTTCAAGCTGAATAATACTTTTTAAAAACCGACACATTAAATCTGTTGGATTACAGATACCCGTTTGGATAGGGCCAGTCACCATGCCAGGTCGATAGATACAAGCTGGAATACCTGCTGCTATTGCCTGGGTAACAAGGTATTCTGCCACCCATTTACTTTGGGCATAGCCTCCCGAGATTCCAACACCTTGGACAATACTATCATTCTCATAAATAATAGATGGTCCCATTGTGACTAATGACTCAAACACATCTAACGTTGAGATGTAGTGAATAGGTTTGAGTCTAGTATGGCCTGCTAGAGTTAAGAGCGACTGAGTACCGATAACGTTTGTGGCCTTTAGCGCTCCATAGGGGTAAAACAAATTTACGCTCGCAGCACTATGGTAAATAACATCTATAGTTTCAGCAAGGTGTTTGAACTTCTCTATATCTAATCCCATGAGAGGACGGGCTATATTACCCATCAGGGGTTTGATTCTAGCATAGGGAATATCGACGTTCGGAAAATTCTGTTGTAGAGATTGGCGTAATTTTTGATATCCTTCTGTAAGGGTTTGTGATCGCACCAAACAATAAATTGTGGCTTCTGTTTGTTGTAACAGATCGTGTAATAAAGATGTCCCAATAAATCCTGTTGCTCCTGTCAATAAAATTGACTTTGGATTTATCCATTGGGATTCGGGTTGTGACCAATGCAAGGACGCAGAAGATGAGCCCAGATCAAGGGAGACCTCAGCCTCTAGTTGAGATAGTGGCATCCATTCTGTCGCCGTAGAAGATTGTTGCTGACGACACAGCTGTCTGTACAGATTTGCAATCGTTGGTTGTTTAAAAAAGTCAACAAAGGAGAGGTTTCCTATAAAGGATTCTTCAATTTTCGCTATCAGCTGCATCAACCGTAAGGAGTCACCACCTAGCTCAAAAAAGCTGTCATTTATCCCAATTGGTGAAATGTCTAGCACATCTGACCAAATTTCTGCTAGCTTTTTCTCTTGAGCAGTTTGGGGTGCGACAAAGGGAACAGAGATTTCTGGGCGAGAAGAGTCAGGTACAGGCAACGCTTTGCGATCAATCTTACCATTTGCATTAAGGGGAAAGGTATCTAACACCACAAATGCTGAGGGCACCATATATTTAGGTAGCTTTTGCGCGGTATAGGCTCGTAGTTGAGTCGTAAGGGTGTGAGCTATTTTGGCTTGGAGTGGGTTATTTGCATAGGTATACCAGGGCTGAATCGGTGGTCGCCGTATGGGTAATGGTAGTGGCTCAATACTCCCTACTTGATGGTTGGCAGCCACAGCTTGAGGTTTAAATAGGGCACTGAAAGAACCATTGTTTTCTGTACTGGGCCAGCTGATGGTGGCATCGTAAGATAGCTCGGCAGCAAGCTGTCTTATGTCTTCAGGATCAATGGCATCACTACCATCTACGGTTTGTGCTAGATAGTCTCTCAAGGCTGTGACATTACCAGATATTTTTGATTGTTTAAGCACATCGGCAACTTTGGCAGCTTCTAAAAGCCTGGCATTAGGAATCCCACGCAAGTCGAATGCTTTCATAGAGGTTTCCTCCAGTATTTGCCGTAGTTTAGAAAGATTAAAGTCTTGTGACTGCCAGTCTAAGCAGCTAGTTTCGATGGTTGATTGGGGAGTTGAGTCGACATGCAGAACAACATCATACCGAAATTGGGCCAATTCGTTGTGGTACTGACTCTGTTTTAACAAAATCTGAACCTGACTTATTTTAGGCAGATGTTCTTGCAAGGCCAGAAAAAACAACGGGTCGACGGTCAATTCCTCTTCCTGAAATATTCTCTTCTGAGCTCGTTTCCAGAGTTCTTCAAGGGGGAGTTCATCATCAGCCTTGAAGAACTCTACAGCCGTTGCAAAAGATTCTTGTAGTCGATAATTTCTGACATCTCCAACAAATAGAGAGCCACCAGGTTTAATGAATCGTACAGCTTGTTCTAGAACATGAACTAAATAATCGATGCTCGGAAAGTATTGTAAAACCGAGTTTAAGATCACCGTGTCATAGGAATCAGGCGTTATTCCATCAAAGTCATCGGCAGCACAAGACTTAAGCGTAACTTGCGACGTAAGCTTTTGGTTCTTTGACAATTGTTTTTTAACATGGTTTAGAGAAACTTCTGAGATATCTGTACCCATGTAGCTTTTGCAGTGTGGTGCTACTTGAAATAACAATAATCCTGTGCCACATCCAAGTTCTAAAACTCGTTCCGGCTTCAGGCTTAGAATTCGTTCTACTGTGTTATCGACCCATTCCTGCATTTCATTAGCAGGAAGTAGCTTACCTGTATAACTGCTGATCCAACCGCTGATGTTGAATGTATCATCCCAGTCTGTATTGCCTGCGTTTAAGTAGTCATCATTATGAATAACTTGCCATTGCTTGATCTGTTCTTGCTCTAGCTGATTGCGATCGCAACTCAGACTACCTGCCATACAATACCGCAGATGCTTAATCACATAGGCAACTAATCGATTATGACCAAGGCTGTCTTCCTGTGCTATTACAACTGCTGATTGAACAGCAGAATGATTTTCTAAGAGAGTTTCAATTTCTTGCAACTCGACTCGAAAGCCTCTAATTTTAATCTGATGATCTACACGTCCTAAAAATTCTAAATGACCATCCTCACGATATCGGGCTAAATCACCCGTTTTATACAGTCGAGTCTCTTGTTCATCGCCATCTAAAGTTGTCACTATAAACCTCTCAGCCGCTAAGCCAGGACGTTTTAGATAGCCGGAGGCCAGACTTTTTCCACTGACATACAACTCCCCTGAATGCCCCACAGGAACAGGATTTATATGCCCATCCAGTATATGGACCTGGGCGTTGAGCAACGGTTTTCCAATGGGAACCGTTTCCCCATCATTAATCTTGACTGCATCAGAGCCAGTCAGCTGGCAACAGGTTGCCACAACAGTAGTTTCGGTGGGACCATAGGTGTTCACCAGCTGCACCTGAGGATTTACAAACTGTTTCCAAACATGAACCCACTGAAGCAGCGCTCGTTCCCCACCAATAATAGTCAGCCTAACGGTTGAAGCTAAAGTTCGGGTTTCTAATGAAGCACATAATTGATGCCAAAAGGCCGTTGGCAGATCTAAAACAGTTAGCTGTAATACCTCACACGCCTGCAAAAAGTCTGGAATTGACTTCAGCATAGCTTGGGTACGAAGCACCAGCGTTGCCCCTTGCGTCAGCGTTAGAAAGATCTCCTCAACCGCAGCATCAAAACTGATTGAGGCAAACTGTAATACGCGGTCGGCTGCAACAATACCGTAAGATTGATTGGCTGCAGATACAAAATTTGCTAGGGCTGTCTGCCCAACTATTACCCCCTTAGGTTCACCGGTTGAGCCAGATGTGTAAATAACATAAGCCGATAAGTTTACGGTTGGCAAAGCTTCCAGATTATGAGTGGGTTGATGGGCAATAATAGGCCAATCAGTATCTACACAAATAGTTTTTGCCGTATGCACTGGCAGAATTGCAATCAAAGCGTGTTGCGTCAGTAAGCAAGAGACTTGACAGTCTTTTAAAATCCAGTCAAGGCGCTCTGTAGGATAGCTAGGATCCAGCGGAACATAGGCCCCACCAGATTTTAAGATTGCTAATATGCCTACGATCATCTCGAAAGAGCGATCAAGACATAGACCGACCAACACGTCTGGTCCCACACCCTGCTCACGCAAATAATGGGCCAGCTGATTAGCATGAGCATTGAGGGTCTGATAGCTCCAACACTGCCCCATAAACTCAATTGCTGTCGCTGTGGGCTGTCTCTTGACCTGAGTCTCAAATAAACGACAGACAGATGCTGGAGCAGCATCAGAAACAGCTAGGTGTTGATGCCCAAAATCTATAAAAACCATATGTTGTTTCTCAAAAACTGATGTTAGGTGGGCCAATATATCCCCTACAACTGCGTATAGGGGGGCTGTGTCTTTGGCGTTGCTGGCCTTTGGTATGATTTCATCTATAAGACATCTGACAACATAGGGCTGTTGCCAGATAAATTCATCCTCTAAAGGAAAGCAACAACAGTAGATCTCAGATATATGAACTCAGGCCTAGATGATCTCATCACGAAATGAGACCCTGATCTAACAGGGAAGGGAACGAAGATCTAGGATTAACACTAATCACTAGCGTGCTAATCACGATACTTGATTATTTTACTTATGTTGAGAACACAACAATATCCGGATGCCTTAATCGCACCAGAAAAACCGTACTCTCATACAAGCAAATAGATAGATTGTTTGGAAGACTGAAAGACTGATTCCACAAGATTGAGGAATGATCATAAACTCTCAAATCTCATCAAAAGGTTTTGGCACCCATAAATTCAAAAATCAAAAAATGTGTTATCTCAGACCAAACGTTGACATGCATTAGCTAATCAATACAGCGCTACTCTGTATTGACTATCTGACTGGATTAAAAACTACCAATCAAAAATCATCCGAAATAACAGAGATTTTAATCAAAAAGCTGTATTTTTTAGCTTATTTGATATTTCTGTTTTACGCTTTATCTTCCCTTAAGAAAAACCGTATTCCAGCTCTTTTTCAGTATCAAAAAGCACATTAATTCTGATGAATGCTTTTTTTTCTTTTATGAGCCAGAAAAAATATCCTTGTTTTCCAAAGGATAGGCTATCATTCCTCACAAAGTTACACTGAGTTTTTTATCTGTAGGTTATGTCTTATCTCGTCGTATCATACGGACTTTTAGAGGTGCAAGATTAACACGTCGAGTAATTAACTGCTGAAATCGTTTCGTTAGTGCGACAGCTGCCACGATTTGTCCTAAGGTGAGACACCACCAGAGACCGAGACCTTGCCAGCCCAACCCATGACCGATCAGATAGCCTAGCCCTAAGCCAATACCCCAATGGGCAAAAACATCTACAGTCGCCAATAGGTGCGTATCTTTTAACCCCTGAAGTGTTCCTGCACTGATTAATCGTATCCCCTGGGCAATTTGAAACACCACACCCACCCTAAACAAGGTGACTGCAAGATTAACTGTTGTCGCGTTCTCGGGTAGATGCACATCTAGATAAAAGCCGGCAATGGTTTGGGGTAATACCCACAGTGGTATCGCTAATGTGATGACCAGTACCAGATTCATCAGGAGGTTAACATGGGCGACCCGTCGCGCGGCCCGTGGTGAACCGGCCCCAATCTTATGGCCCGTACGCATGGCAGCTGTATAGGCAAAGCCCCAGGAAAACATCAACAGCAGCTCTGTGGTGGTCATGACAATCCGATGGGCGGCCAGCATTTCTGTGCTCCATACCCCCATAAGTAAGGCCGCTGCGGTTAAGGCTCCCATTTCTGTACCGTAGTCTATACACAGGGGCAAACCCAGGTGAATGATTTCGGTAAGGAGGTTGCGATCGCACCGCCACCACCGATGCAACAACTGCAGCTGCCGCAAAGCCGGAGACATCCTCAACACCAGCACCGCTAGCCCAAAGATCAGCCAAAACACCAGGGTGCTCGCCCACCCAATCCCCGCCAGCTCCAGCCTAGGCAATCCCCATTGGCCATAGATCAATCCGTAGTTAAGACCAACATTGAAAGGAATGCTCAGCCCCATCAGCTCCATCACTAGCCACGGTCGAGAGAGGGCCGTCAACACCTCCTTAAAAACAAACATCCCCAAGGCTGCAGGCAACCCCCACACAATCCCATGTAAATAGGCCATTGCTCCCTCAATAACAGCTGTCTGCTGCCCCAGTAACCGAAAAACCGTATCCAGGTGCCAAATCAACACCATAGTCGGCACAGAAATCCCAAAACTCAGCCACAGCCCCTGAACATTGATCCGACTTACTTGGTGCGGATCCTGAGCGCCATGGGCCTCAGCCGCAAGCGCCCCCGTCATTTCCAAGAGCCCGGTACAGAGCGACATCAACATCCAAAACGCCGTTGCTCCCAGCCCCCCAGCCGCCAATGTCGCCGTGCCCAACCGACCCATCATCAAAGTATCGATCAAGTTCACAGTCCCTTCTGACAGCTGAATCAGCATCAGAGGTATCGCGAGCTTTAATGAAGCTTTGACTTCAGTCCATACACTAGATTGCCGGGATACAAGCGACACAAACACCCCCCATAGCGATAAAATCAGCTCCTATGCTCTCACTACCGTCTCATAATCAGACAGCTCTGTTCTGATACGGTTAAAACGCTCTACTTTCTTCTTCGGTCATGGAAAACTTACCTGCTGCTGAACGCTATCTCTATGAGCTCTTTAGCTCGATTACAGATGGTTATCTAACCGTTACCAACCCCAGCGGCCAGGTATTCAATTTTGGCTCTAGCGATACCCAGCCCCAACTCCATCTGCAAGTACACGACCCGCGTACCTATAGCAGCATTATCACCTTTGCCTCTTTAGGCTTTGGCGAAGCCTACATGGACAGTTGGTGGGACGAAGAAGAAAATCGGCTAACTGAGCTGATCAGCATGCTCTACCGCAACCGAGTATATTCAAAAGCCAGCCAAAAGCTGACCGTTCCCCTAGCAATTCAAATTATTTCCCAACGGCTCAAAACCTTACCGCTACTGATCCAAAATAGCCGTAAAAATGTGCAATACCATTACAACCTCGGAAATGACTTCTACCAATTCTTTCTAGACCCCACCCTCACCTACTCCTGTGGCTATCAAGTCAGCCCCACGGACAGTCTAGAAACCATGCAGCGTCAAAAATACGAGGTCATCTGCCGCAAGCTGGCGCTCAAACCAGGAGAATCACTGATTGACATTGGCTGCGGCTGGGGGGGTATGTTGATCTACGCCGCTGAAAACTATGACATTACCGGTACCGGCATTACCCTGAGTGAAGAGCAGGCCGCTCTAGCCAAACAACGAATCGCTGATAAAGGATTAACAGACAAAATTAAAATCATAATTCAAGACTACCGAGAAGCCGAAGGACAGTACGACAAGTTTGTCAGCATCGGTATGTTTGAGCATGTGGGCAAAAACAATTTTTCCACTTTTATGGAAAAAGCCAGAGCCCTCCTCAAACCCCACGGTGTCGGCATGCTCCATACCATTACCACTGAAAGCTCAGAACGCAATGGTCCTTGGATTGACAAATATATTTTTCCAGGGGGTTACGCCCCTCAGCTTTCTGAAATTTGTCGGGACCTGCGGGCAGCAAGGCTGACCGTGGCCCATTGCGAAAACTTTAAACCCCACTATGCTGAAACATTCAGACGTTGGGGAAAGAACTTTACCGCCAACCGGGAGGCCATTGCCGCCCTTTCCTCTGATTATGATGAGAGATTTCAACGCATGTGGTACCTCTATTTACAATCCTTTGAAGCCTCTTTTAGGGATGGCAGCATGCACATTTACCAAGTTTTGTTCTACGGCGACAAACAGTGGCGGCTAAATGTACCCCTGCCAGGCTTTTTATCAGAGCCAACGAGCGGGGGTCGCTAACTGTGAGCCCAATAGAACCGGACTACTTCAGAGAAGTAACGTGTGCACTCATCAAAAGGTGTAATTATGTCAATTTTGCATAGCTTCTAAGCGTTTTTTAAGCATGCCAGGCTAATATCCGCCCTAGGTTTAGTACAGATCTAAACTTCTGTCATATAGTCATCCCGCAGGGATATTTACCTGGCTATGGATCCTTTTGCAGTCGCCCTGGTTGAATTTCTCATTAAAGCGATACAAATTTACTTTATCGCTGGGCTAATTTTTGCAGTTCTTTTTTCATTATTGGGGGTACAGCGCACCGATCCGGGTGCCCAAGGGTTAGCCCCTTTCTTTCGTCTTCTTATAATTCCTGGTGTCAGCATTTTTTGGCCCCTATTTGCCCTACGTTTGGTGCGTGGGAAACAACATCCTACGGAACAAACAGCTCATCGACAGGCGGCTAAGTTCTCAACCGACAGTTAACCGCACCAATCCCCTCACCAAGAAATATTAAGAACGGAGGTCCAGGTGATTATTTCGCGTCGTAAGCTTCATTTGTTCTCGTCAATTGCCCTTGCAGTTCTATTGCCCATTATTTTTATTGCGGGTCTTCTCTTTAGACCTACCTACGCTACCATTACACCCGACACCGAAAAGCTGTTTACCCAAGAGACAGCGAACGGTCTAACAGTCCAGCCTCAACAACAAGACTCATCTGCACTGAATCCCATTACAGCCTTTTTACAACAGTAATATGTTCTCCTCACTATTATGAGTGTCTCCTATAAATCAATTCAGTGGAACCGACAAAAGCTAATTTATGATGCTATTTTGTTGGCCACTGTGGGTCTGTACATTTATATTTTTCTCACCGTTGCTAGCAAAACAGGAACAGGGTTAGACCTAAGGGGCATTCGCATTCGTGCCTATGGTTCAGCAGCATTTATTTTATTGAATGTGATTTTGTCCATCGGACCTCTAACCCGTTTAGATAAGCGGTTTTATCCCTTCTTATTTAATCGACGCCACATGGGCGTCACTATGTTTTTTTTGGCATTGATTCATGCTGTTGGTCTGAATCTTCCATTTGTACCGTTTAAGGTAGATGGGGGGGTGCTCACCTGGTACCACGACTTTGGTAATCTCAAGCCGTTGGTCAGTCTCTTTGTGAGTAACACCGAGTATGGTGATTTGATTCGATTCCCCTTTGAAAGCTTGGGGGCAGCAGCACTGGTCATTTTCTTTGTGATGGCTGCTACTAGCCATGATTTTTGGTTGGTAAACCTGACAGCTCCGATCTGGAAAGCACTTCACATGGGCGTTTACCTGGCCTATGGATTAGTCGTATCTCATGTGATTTTAGGTCCACTGCAAACCAACCAGCACCCTGCCTTAACCATCGGTGTGGGGATCAGTCTGGTGTGGATTGTCGGTCTGCATTTATTGACGGCCCTCAGAGAAGCAAAGCTAGACAAGCCAATTAGTGGCACACCTGATGAGGCTGGTTTTGTTGAGGTCGGCAACGTAGCTGAAATTCCAGAAAATCGGGCGAAGATCGTTACTCTAGCCGGAGAACGAGTGGCCGTCTTTAAGTATGACGGCAAGCTCTCAGCTGTTTCTAATGTTTGTCAGCACCAGAATGGGCCCTTGGGAGAGGGCAAAGTTGTAGACGGCTGTATTACTTGCCCCTGGCATGGGTATCAATATTTGCCTGATGCGGGTGCATCACCACCGCCCTTTACTGAAAAAATTCCCACTTTCGAAGTGCGGGTTATCGACGATCATATCTGGCTCAACCCACAGCCTCACGCACCAGGTACACGGATCGAACCAGCGGTGATTTAAAGCAAGCACTTTTTAGCCGTTCAAGTTAAAGCACCGTCACAGTCCTTGCCCCTTGCCCTCTACCTATCTTTACCTAGGACTTGATCTGTGTGCACTTTTCCTTACCCCCTACATTTGGATACGCCGATGACTGAACGCGACGATTTTTATATTGGTTACGCGCCCTTGCCGCGCAGTGTGCGGCGGTTATTACTGTGGTTTGTGCCGGTATTGGTATTGGGTGTTTTGGCGTTAGCGGTGGTTGGCCCACCGCTCCATTTTGGTCAGGCCAATGCGGGGCAAATTCAAGGGGTCAAAGAGTTTGAAGGGCTACTGTTGGCGGAGCCATCGCCCCACTTGTTGGTGCCTAACCCTGAGGCCCCAGACGAACCATTTAAGGTATATCCCCTATCGGGTACGGATAAGCGAGCACCTCGGCCTGCGATTATGAAGAATGCGGGCAACTGGGTTAGGCTCAGTGGTATTTTTATTGGCCGAAACCGTTTTGAGATGTTGGCAGCTCGCTCAGTAGAGGTGATTGAGGCCCCGACTGGAGCAGCAGCCTTGCCGGATCAAACAGTATCATTAGGGGAGTTTGCGATCGCAGGTGAAATCGTCGATGGCAAATGCTATCCTGGCATTATGAAACCAGGCCATACCAAAACCCACCGTGCCTGCGCCATCCGCTGTATCAGCGGCGGTGTGCCACCAGTCTTCCGCACCCAAAATCAAAGCGGCCAGTCTCTTTACTTTTTGCTGTCAGATCTTGAAGGGCAGGCTGTCAATGACCAAGTACTAAACATGGTGGCTGACCCTATTCAGATTACAGGCGAGGTTATGCAGTATGGTAACTCTTTTATTTTGAAGGCAGATCCGGCTACCTATGAAAGACTGTCAGCCTAAACTCCATCTGCAGGAAACGTGAACGGAGCTTGAAAGAAGGATGACGATTGATACAACACCCGACCTTAACGCACCGTTGCCAATAATCATCTTTAGGATAATCCACTGGATCAGGCTGTAGGGCATTGCCAAAAGCCAGCCGGTTAGGACTGTTAAGTAGACCATTATCAGTGCCCAGCAACAGATTAGCCTAACTCTGCAACAACGATACAATCGGGGTAGTCGCAATCCTAAAGTGACATTGACTCGGAGATTAAGCGCCACATTAACCTGATGGGTAGACAACAGATAAATTTCAGCAGCAATGGCAGGATCTCAACCTACAAAGCTAAAACCCTATATCTTAGCCAGAAAATCGAGCACGCTCTGACTAAAAACTTCTTGTTTCTCCATATTCAGCATGTGTGCTGCCCCCGGAATAGTTACTTTCTGACTTTTGGATATCTGACTTAATAGATTGTCTGCAAGAGACAGCTTTTCCGCCAGATCCAGCTCGCCAATCATGATTTGGACAGGTATTGTAATTTCTTCTAGGCGTTCTATTGCTGGAGGAGTTAACTCTATTTCCTCTATATCTTCTGGGATATCTTTTTTGAAAATATCTATTTGCATTTCTCGAACTCGTTCTCTTAATTCTGGACTAACCTGATGTGCCTGCCGATGTGGTCCATCTACCCAGAATCTTACGTTTAATTCTGTAGCCCCTTCGATGTCGCCTTTTTCCAGAGCCGCTTCTTCTTCCTCCCAAAAGCTTTTGATTTGCTCAGACGGATTTTCTCCACTTGCACTCGGCGCGCCCAAGATAAGTGCCTTAACATAGCTTGGATAAGCTAATGTAAAGTCCATTGCTATTGCTCCGCCCAAGGAGATTCCTAGTAAGTAGAGCGTTTTGATCTGTAGAAAATCCAAGAGGGCATGGACGTCCTCATAATTTGAAAACGCGCCAGGAGGCATACTTGACTGTCCGACCCCCCGTAAGTCAAACCGGATAACTTGATAAACCTGTGAAAAGATATCGAATTGGGCATCCCACATCCGATGATCAGCAATGCCTGCATGTAATAAAAGTAAGGGATACCCCGTTCCCTTTACTTCGTAATACAATTTTGCCCCATTAATATCTGCCAAGCCCGAGACCATATCATACCTTCCTAAGATACTCGTTCAGCACGGTAGGCTAACTGTAATTCAATGCCAGATCTGTCGGATAAGACTCCACACCCCTGAATCTTATCCAGCACTTTGGTGTGATAACACCCCTATTCATAGAACTTATAGAGAGTCTACAGGGTTGGGCATCAACCACACTTTTTTGCTTGACGTTCGAAATGCCTTAGCGGTAATTTAGGTTCTACGCCCTTCGGGGCATGACTACAAAGCTCAATATTTGGCACCAGCGGCAGGTGCTGACAACACCTAACCGCTGACTCACCCCAAGACTGATTCAGGCAGTCCTAGGCTTGGGATACTTTATCCTATTGCTACCCCGGTTTGCATCCATTCTCGGAGTAGTTGAACGTTGAGCTTTGGTTTCTTCCTAAACCGCGTCCCAGCTGAGATCGGTAGTTTGCGTGACTACACGACCCTCAGCTTTAGCTATGGGCTCGGTTTAACCACACCAATGTTTGGAGACCAAAGCTGATGTTACTTCAAAAGACCCAGGGCGCAGTTGCGCCCAACCTTGCTGTTGGCACCGCGCCCCTACCCGAGCACCAATACGAAACGGTGCGCCACCTGCTCTTTGGCACCCTTACCGGCGTCCGGCTAACCATTCAAGCCCTGCACAGAAAAAAATACGCTTAACCTAACGACTGGAGTAAGCCCATCTCCACCGGACGCCCCAACGAGGTAATGGCAATTTTGACCAAACGATTAACGATTAAACAATAACCTCACCTATTTTCTTCGCTTCCCTCTTGCTTGACTAGAGCCGCGTAGACACTGTTCTAAGGCCTAGCTTCAAGTACAGGGGGCAAAGAGGTTGAAGGGGGTTGTGATACAGTCAGTTTGATAGTTTATATAGTCTAGAGGAGAGAGTGATTGTGCAATGGCAACCGTAGAGAGCTAAGGAAAAAATGTTCAGCTTACTTTTTTGAAGAGCGAACCGCGAAAGTTACTATACCCAGGTCGAAGGTCGGCTTGTATCCACGACCATCAAAATCAAAAAGTTTTTTTGAAGGACCAACGTTCATCTCTTGCAATTGTTTAGACAACCGATGAATCGCAACTTTTAAGGGAGAGTTTTTTTGAATTCCACCCTCAATTTGCACCCCCGCATTTAAACCTACTCGTCCATGTTTCGAGTCATAGCCGTAAGCAAAGGCACGAACAGCTCTATCATCGATTTCCGCAGTGACACTATCATCCTTTGGTTTAGAGCGACGCCTTGCATGCTCATAATCCTGATCGCAAATTAAAACTTCTTTATTCAGCTCAGTCTGTTGAGCTAAAAATGACAAAATTTTGAAAGCGCTAGAATTAGGCCTAATACTTAATCGTTCTGGCTTTTTAGCCCCTGGTATTTCCAATAAAAGCGTTTTTTCTTTAGCCAGATCCCAGAAGCTATTTAATACTTTATTGGCACCACCCTTCTTCAAAAGAGGTGCAATTGGCATATATTGTCTGCGTTTTAACTCCATTTGCTCCGCCATCGCCTCATGCTGCTCGCGTGGAAAGCCTAAACCAACTAGAATCTTAGGCGTCACCACTCTTGCATTCGTAGTATTTTTAGACCGCTTTAGCAAATCGATCAACCAAGCATAGGAATCCTCTGGATCCTCCTGAATATCAAGCTTATGAATAATGTCAATCACACCAGGATGACGCCGTAAATTCGTCATCTCCCGACGAAAAGTCTGAACATCAGCACCCCCCGTCTTTTGGACTGCTGAAGTCACAATAATAAATTGAATATCAGAACGGTATTTATTAACTTCACGAATCACACCTGTTCCTTGTAAAGATTGAAGTTCGCCATCTTCTTCATGTACTGGAATAGGAGGGACATAAAGAATCTCATCAATCAAAGCAAATTTAAAGGCATGCCTAGTCTTTAATGCATTGATAGCCTCTTTAGATTGATCGGTTGTATAGGTATCAAACCCTGCCTGTTTTAGACGCCGTTCATGAAGAGCCAGCCAAAGCTCATCATCATCTAAAATCAGAACAGTAGGATCTTGTAAAGACATCGTCAATCAATCTACCAAGCTTCTACAACATAGTATTGGAGCTGAGAAAAGGCTTGTTTAAACTGCTCAATACCGGAAGTCCTATCTCCTGAGCGTAGCTTCTTTAAAGCAGCGTGAAAATGTTCCTGTATTTGACACTGCTCTTTCCCATGATGTGTTTTTATAATGATCGTCGCATGACAAGCGACTGGGAGATCAGTGCGAATTTTACTGACTATCTCTTCCAACTCTTCAATAACATTTTTGATAATTCCGTCCAAACTATCTAAGTGCTTTAGACATTGCAGGGCAGGATTAATATGGCTACTACAAAGTTTTTGAGAAGCCTTTAACTCTTGCTGCAAAAACTGTAAGTTTTCTGGTGCTAATGGAATCATATCCTCTAAATCTTGTAGCAAGTCTTGCAAATTCCAAGGCGCAGGAAAACTTTTATGGGACCCTTGGCCAAACCGTAGCACTCGATGACGCTGCTTCAAATTGTGAAAAGGTTCTTTTGAAATCACCAATACTGCACCAGCGAAGCCCCACAGACGCATCTGTTTTAAGTCATGCACTTGAGATTCATCTAAAACAAGTAATGCATCTCGTTGCATGTTTTGAACATTATCTTGATTCAGCGTTAGGGACAGCTGAGGAACTTGCCAAACAGCGGACAACACTTTAGCCAGAGCATGACTAGCTGGACTACCAATTAAGCTTATAACAGATTTTATTTCCTCTGGCTGCTTAAACGATAAATCATTAGTTTTTAGTTGCAGGCCTAATTTATCTCTCAAATCGTGATATGTTTGATTTATCAAGTCAGGAGTAATTGAAGGAGAATCTGTCAGCACTGCCTTCAAAAAATCATCAATAGAATTTTTACTAACACTTGCATTATCTAACAAGCGCCATTGGTATTTCCACTCCTCTGTCAGTTGATTGACCCACTTTTGGAAAGATCCATAGGCTATTTCAGCTCCGGATTGTTGTCCCCATACCTCATGAAAGAAACTGGGCTGTATAGCTTGGTTACCTTTTTCGAGCTGTTCAAAATATAGTTGAAATAGGCAGGCTAAACCTGGTAAGACTTGCGGCTGTACAATCTTGGTACAGCATAGGGGTAGTTGTTTCCGTTGTTCAGTAATATAGTCGGACAGCTCCCTGATATCTTGCTGCTTTATATTAAAGTATGGAGCCGTCTGCCGCAGAATAGGTAACACACCCTCGCGCTTCTTGGGATCTCCAGGTGTATTGAATTCAAAAATATACTTTGCAGTGATATCTAACGATTGCCATAAACTATGGTTACTAGAATGGAATAAGATACCATCAAAAGCGTTTGGCAATTGATCTTCCTCAATTAGACTACCATCCGTACTTTCTGATGAGATTTCTTGAAAGTCATACTCTGATAGCACTAGATAAATTCGAGAAAATCTTCCTGACTGAGCTAATATAAATCCCCATTTCTTCGCCCTAGCGTCATTGCAAATAATACATAGAGTGCAAGATTTTTGCTGTATAGATTCAGCGTCAACAGTAATACTCATGATTAAAACTCAGTCAAAATTGAAATTACTTAACAGATCCGATTGTTAAAAGATTATTTTCGAGATAGAGCACACCTGGAGAGAAACATCCATCTTCGCTAATTGCCATTAAGTTCCAAAGCCTTAGCATGGCTTCACGGGTATTTTTTGGTGGAGAATCAGGAATCCTGATAACATCACCTTGAAAAATATTTGTCATTCTTTCTGACAAACTACCGGCACAGTTAGTCGTTTTTTGGTGAGAATTCCATGATAGCTCAATTCGTAAAAAACGACCTCGATCAGAGAACATTATTTTTTTAACCTGAGAATTTTCATAGATACCATTATTGTGGACTTTATCTCTTACTTCAAATAGAAGGCGAAAGCAATCATACAGAGCAATTGCTGATGCTTGAGCTATGTGACAATCTTGTTTTGCAAAAACAAAGCTAGTCGCAGCTTTATCAGCTTTATTCCAAATATTATCACTTTGGGTTAAAGCCTCAATATCGCCACATTGCTTTTGATGCGCCATCAACGCTATTAGAAAAGTTGCTCCCGTTGAAATAGGCCTTTTAATGGTATTTTCATCACACTGCCCACAACATAGGGCTCCACATAGACACTTTAGGGACTCATGAATTGCTCCAACAGACTCAGGACTTTGCCACCAGCTATCAGGCATGGATAGGCCCACTGCTGATTCAACATTATGTCTATAGGTAGCCAGTCTGCCATCTTCAGGCGCCTCAAGATATTCTTGAATATTACCTGTAGTATGCTTCATAACATCATCATCTTCATACCCAGCTAAAAACCAATCCTGAGATATATGCCATAAGCTATCGAGAGGGTGCTCATTCATATCAAGCCATTGACGAAGTTTCTCAGGTAATTCCTGAATTGCATTCATCTCAGTTTTTCGAAAAATTTCTAAACCATAGGGATTAGAAGTTTTTCGAGTACCACCTATGCTTATATGCGATAATTTCATAGGCATGGACAGTTTTTTACTTAAGACACTTTCTTGGCTTTTCCAATGCTCTACAACCGCAGTACCAGACTGATGAGCTTGATTAAATCCTTCTCCGTAGTAATAATCAACAATCATATATCCACGACATCTGGAATCCTTAATGTCCAAGAGCCAATTACTAATGCCCTCAATAAGATATTGGATATCAGCCTTGTAATCTTTAGCGCCTGGATCCGGCAGCGCAAAGAATCCAATTGCACGTGTCGTATCTAATTGCGACACTTTATTGCGCAGCAGGGTCAGGCCATACGCATGGGAAGATTCAACTTCACCATCATCCGATTCCCAAACTGGAATATCATACCAATCATCAATAACAATCAGAACTCTCGAACCTATATCACGGTGCCATACATAGCCAAGAGGTGATTGTCTCTCACGTAGCCTGCCAAAGGCTTCTAAGTTAATCATCGTTCCTAAGAAGAATAAGGATAGGAAATAGTAGCTTGCCAAGTATCCGGAGAAATAGGCTTTGGACCATCAATCTTGAATTTTTCGAGACGACCATGTAGATTTTCTGTATAAAATTCCGCATCTCGAGTTGTGGGGCTAGAAGAATAAGTCTCTGATGTATCAGGTATTTTTCTGTTTGATACAATTACAGCAGCATTAGTTACTTCAACTCTAACAAAGCACTTATTGCTAGCATATTCAGAACCGCAGCTAGCTCGAAACCCATGAAATGCTGACTGCCAAAAGCAATGATGAAAACAGATTACAAACCCACGATAATTCACCCATTCAGGATAGGGGTCTGTCTTTACAATATCTAACCCTACCCAGTCTTTAAAGGCTTTGACTCGATTAGCATTTCTTTTGATATCAAAGGCCTTTCGTCTACTTTCTTCATTGAGAATATGGTCTTCTCCAGACCGTCTATAAGTGGCTCGACGCAACGCATGAGTGATAGCAGTATCAATCAAATACCCTAACAATTTTTCGCCAGTCACACTGATCCAATCTGCAGGAAAATCTTGAGGTCCTTCATCCAACAGAATATCTTCTTCTAAGTCAAAGTTCCCCCAAAGATCAATAAGAGTTTTAAGCTGCCACAAACAACCTTGTGATTGCAGTCTAAGGTCTCCCATATGAGGATCACACCAAACTTCAGCCACTAAGCCAGCCGCCTGATGAGAAAATATACCAGCCTGATCTGCCTTTGCTTGACTTCGATCTCTTTGAAATTGCTCAATTCTATTCTTCACTTCTTGGTATAAACCAGGAACAGCATAGGCTAAGGATTGATCACCTCGACCATCAAGCTCTTCGCATAGTAGTCTCTTATGCTTCTTGGAGATCCACTCCGGCCCATATATCTTAATGCTATGGTCACAATATAGAGTTTCAGTATTTAGTGAGTTTTTACGCTCTGCATTGACAACAAGCCCATCATCTTGTACGACATCAAAACAAACAAAATAGTCTTTAACAACCCTTAAAAAGATTCTATCTAAATTCTTTTCGCCATTATTAAGACATTTTGTAACATTATCTAGGGCATCATCTCTTAAACTTAACCTCAATGTTTCAGAGACAGATTGAATAAGACGAAAAAACTTAACATATTTACTTCTAGTAAATATGTCTGCCAAATCATCTTTATTCTTTATTCTCGCAATTAGATAACAGAAGCCAACAAATCTGTATTCATCAATAATCAGTGGAAAATGAATTATGTAGGTATCTGATGGAGTGCTTTCAAGGATAAGCGCATGTATAAGCGCATTTTCCACACAGGAAATCCATAACTCTTCAGGTCTCTTTATCCATTTTGCACCATTCTTTAAACAACTTTTGCCAGGCATCGAAAGATGAGAAGCTCCAATATTTTGAGCCATTTTTATCAAAGGATCTTCATTGCTATTCTCTTTGATATGGACAAAAAGTGCATCTAAGAGAGACTCAAAATTGCATTCATTCTTGTTAGAACTACTACTAAGAGCCTGTAATCGCCCTAAATTCCATGCTTCATAAATTAATGCTGAAGCTGCTAAATTTGTGGGTAGCTTTTCTCTTTCATATATTTTTATTAGTTGCTTTAAAGTTATTGTCGCATCGTTTAGTTCAGATTGATATTCATCTACATTAGCTGCTGAGATCTCTCGCTCAAGTTCATCTAAACTCCTTCCGCTATGATGATGTTCGCCTTGCATTTCTTTATGCAAGGCGAACAGGCCATCAATCTCATTGTCCAGATTTGCAAATTCACCCTGTGCCAACTCCTTTGTTGACCAATCTATAGAATTCCATTGAAAGTCAAGATATTCAGTATTGGCATCTAGCCTCTCAATGGCACGAGCAGAAGACCTTGGAGTGAATCCCTCGGAAAGCTTACTAGAAACATGGGGCTCAAACTTCCGTATGAGCCTAGAATCTCGTTCAGTATTATCGTTAACAAGAATTTCAAATACTACAAATTTTGAATCGCTCTGCTCAACTGAACCACCTTTTATTAAAGAATCTTCTGCTTGCTTATCAGACAATGAAAATGCAGCTAAATTTTCTTGCACCCTGTCAACATACTGGGCAAACCTTGGATTAGAAGTCATAGGAATGTCCCCAATGAGAATCTTGCATGCGTTCAAGCAACTTATTTATGCTTAACGCGAATTAGTTGCATTAATTCTAATGTAATTTCTAAAAACTGTCATTTATCAAGAGTCCATCTATCAAGCTTTGCAGACTTACTTTGTTTTTCTTAAAAATTTTCAATCCTTCTTTGAGTCATATATTTATTGTCTGTAATATTGATTTCGCCTGATCAAGTGAGCATCTTTGAAGAGTCAGAGCTAGTCGTGATTGATTGAGGAACATATTCATCCCACACACAGTTAGGATCTTTTTGGTTATAATTGTTATAAATAGACTTAGCTAACAAAGAATCTCCTCCTAAACAATATTGAAAGCATGGTTTGTGCCGACAACCTGTCCGATCTACGGACAACGTAGCTAAATGAAAAGGAGATTGAGGAGCTAACGTCTCTTTATACAGTTTGCTAACGTTCTTTTGTTGAATATTGCCCACAGATATTTTGCTGTAGTCTTTACTGGTCAAAGGCTCGCAGCCACCTATCATATAGCCATCGGCAGAAATTCGAAGTGTATGACGCCAGTACTCGGAAATTAGCTCTGGCCTCAAAATAATGTTGATAGCATCGTTAATAGGAATGATTTGATAAAGATGACCATACTGATCTTGTCGGATTTGTTCAGGAATCAGCCATCCCTTATCTACTAAAGCAGGGAGAAATGCAGCACAGTAGGCACAAAGCTCCATCAAGATATTGACTGGACGATCAACATGTAATGGCTGCAGCGAATTGGCAAGACTATCTAAAAATTCGGCTATATCCGATGCTTGTAATTGATGTTTCATCATCGTTTTAGCAACCGCCATAAATGGTCCCACATCAAAAAAAACAATATTTTCTTTAGTAATAAGATAATGGATTAACCGAATAAGAGAGTCATCGTTGTAGCGAGTTAGTGTATGTGTTGTAATAATACGTTTAGCGACTCGATGCTTTTGAGCAAGTCTCAGATTGTCTATTGCTTGTTCAAATTTGCCTTTTCCTCGAATACCATTATGTTCATGGGGCATCCCATCAATCGATAGATCGAGATAGTCCAAAGACAACTCAGCTAGAGGCTCAGCAAATGAGGGCATGAGCAGGCCATTAGTGACTCCTCCAAATTTAAGGTCAGAAAATTGATCACGCAAAGAAGCTAAGTGACGAAAAAAAGGAATTGAACGCCCTGGTGTTAGAGCGTCACGATCGGTTACACAAACCATGCGAGTACCTAGCTCTCTGACCATTTCTGTAGCTGTAGCTTTCAACTTCTCTATAGATACTAAAGGCAGGTTCATAGGACCTGCTGCATAAGCCAGGTAGCAATGTTTGCAAGTCATGCCACATTCGTTGCCAATACCTACTTCTAATTGGATAGGCTGAGCTTCCAAAGAAAGCTTTTCGTAAAGCTCAGAACCACTCATCTGTTTATTACCTACTGTTTTCCAGTAACGTACAATATGAATTTGATTGCCAATCAAATCGGCGTTACTTCCGTATACTCCCCCCTTACTCCCAGCCATCGACATAAGTGGACTCCTCTCTTCTCACAGTAATTACATGGCATAAAATCTTAAGTGGCTGGTCATAAGTAAATGTAGTTCTAAATCTCTAAGATACTTGCCTGGTGGTATTCGAGATATTGAATAGTTTTGGTCACCTACTTAATTCAGCAGAACTCCCTGTACGCAGATAAATTGTAATGACTATACCAAAGCAAATAAGCGTACTTATATAAGTACTTACAAGTAATGTCATACAATTTCAAAATCCCTATACTTCTTCTCTGACAAGCAATTCAGCACCTATAGCTTTACAACTATTTGTAACTGGATTACAAGCAGTTTTTACTCTGAAAGTCTGCCTTGTCAGAGATATCGAGAAAGCTAGCTTTCTTACTGATACTCTTATGACAATTTTCTCTATGAAACCCTAACGTTAGCGATTAATTACTACATAAATCAGAGACTCCCAAAGTTCATTAGTACATTAGGGCTAGTTGACTTGCTGTGCTTGTGACCATTGCAGAGCATCTTGATAATTTTCTGCACTTTTCTGTAGCTCTTCAAATGTAGAGACGCCCAATAAGTGTTGCCACTCGGTTGGTAAAAGCTCCAATCCAAATGATTGCAAAATCTTCGATGATCGCAGTTTTTTAGAAACTTCATAAGATGCTGCTCTTATAACATCGCTACCTTCTGATAAAAGATATCCTTTATCTGCACGAAGCATTTTTTTTACCTGCCTCAAAGTATCTTGCCACTGTTTTGTAATGCCTTTAGCCTTTTCAGGACTTAGCGAATCATCGAGCTCGCACTCATACATAATCTCGTCCTTTGAAACTTGTAACAGCTGCCACCAAGGCTCATGACGTAAAATCTCTACTCCCAAACGTTCTATTGCATGTATTTGCAGTATCACATAGGAACAGCTTTTAACTGGTCTCGGAGGAGAGCCATTTACTAACTGTTTGTGGGAATTTAAGCTAAGAGATGAAGGAAAAACCTCATTATCCAAGCATCTCCACGCAGCATAATAGCCTGTTTTCAATTTACTCACATTAAACTGTTGAGTGATCGAAAACAGCTCTTGTACTGTTCCTTCTTGTAACAAATGACTAGTCAATTTGCCAACCACATTACTCACCTTAAGCGCCACTTTCCACTCAGGCTCAAGTGCAGATAGCGTAGCTACTAGACCAGCTTGCTCTAGATGCATCAGCAAATCTTTAACAGGGCTAGACCTAATGCCCATATATTTGATAATAATTTTGATTGAATCCGTACTTCTAGCAGGTAGCCAATTAGTAAGGTTAGTCCTAATGCCTAACTGAAAAGCTTGATTTCGCTCGATCGCTTTTACAGTGTGTAAGCTTCTTACAGTTATGTCTGGATGTAATGTATTCGTCACTTCCGAAATCAACACTAGCGAATCAAAATTCTTTAGCCAACTGGCCTTGAAAAATGCGCTTACTTCATGCAAGCGAAACTGATAGTAATAGTGTCCTGGTTTGATATAAATCTGGTTGGGAGGTTGACCTTTCAGGTACTGAAAGGCAGTAGTACCGGTTATCATTTTTCTTCTTCCTTATTGATAAATCATTATTTCTCGATAAATCTCAGGCTTCTTCTGCTTTAAATCTTCCATAATCTTTTGGAGCATTATTCCTTCTTGTAAACCACAAGCATGATTAAAACTTGCATGAATTGCAATCACTTTGGCATTATCAGACCTGATTACTGGAGCTCCGGACGTTCCTCGCTCTGTAGAAACCTTATAAAGTACTTTCTCTAAGTTGTCAGAGAGCTTAACGTACCATCCTGATGATGAATGTTGAACCCAATCTTTCGGATGATGAATAATAAATAACTCAGGTTCTCCCTGAGTAGGCTGCTGGAGTTCTAAGCGAAGAAATTCTCGTTTTCTCAAAGAGTGATGAATTCGATCACGAATGCGCAAAAAAACATAGTCAAGCTGACTATCCCAAGCAAGTATCTCTGAGAATTTATATTTAATACCTTGACCGGGTGTTAAATATTCAAAAATAGCCTGACTAGAAGCAATAGTCTCATTGAGATTTAAATTAGTCGATGGCCAATTACGACCTTGCTGATAAGATTGATCGAATAAATGCCAGCAAGTCAGCACAATATCAGGAGCAATCAACCAGCCCGTACCATACTCCATCAAATCTACAATGTCTTCTGTATATTGAAATCGTGGAGAAATTTGCACTTGGCAAACAGACTTACTACAGTTGGCTACTGTATTGCCGTGAACAATCGACACATAAGAGCTTGTATATCTCTCCCATATCCTACTGCTTACTCTCTCATAAACCTCAGAGGGGTTCGTATTGATTTGATAACGATGAATAACATCAACAACACCACGATTTCTCATGAGTCTTTCCTCTACTGCCTTGAAAACATGAAATTGGTTGTTGTTTCGTATACTTTCAAGCTCAGGTAAGTAGGTGATAAAAACAAAATTTACATCATGACGTTTAGAGTTAACCTCCCTAACAACTCCATCGCCAGTTCTAGCCTGTAACTCAGGTTCATTTATACAATCGAATCCAGTTGTTTCATTGTGATTTTGACTGAAAGAAATATCTTGAGGATCATGCAAAATTACATCAATCAGAGCAAACCCAATAGACTTATCCTGCTCCATTAGAGTGATAGCTTGATCAGCATACTGAGTTGGATAGCACAAAAATCCTTTTTTCTCTAATGCCTTTCGATGTTTCTCAAGAATATATTTATTATCTTCTAAAATAAGGACTTTTGGCCTTTGATCTCCACTGCATGAACTTTGTGTTCTTAGTGCCATAAGATACTACTCTCTACAATTTTTTCGATAATTTCACATCCTAATATCTCTGATTTTTTGCAAGAGATAGATACCTCATCCCCAAAAGAGGGGATGAAAAATCGTTAACTTGCATAGATCAAATCACTTACGCAGCTTGTTTATATTGTTGCTTTTGAGGATTTTCACAAGTAGTTATTGACTTACGATGAGATGGGCTATTCAAACAAATCAGATGCTGGATCTCTTCTAAGTCAACATAACGATCTGCAGCACGTATTAATGACCTACTGGTCATAGAACGTAGCCCAATAACGTCAACGGTTATACCTATAGCTTTCACACACTCTACCGCATAGATAAAATCTCCATCTCCACTCACTAATATAATGGAATCGCAATTTCCTGAGTTAGCATATCTCACCATATCCAAAGCAATCTCTACATCAAGATTCGCTTTCTTAGAGCCATCTGAACGACTGACTAACTTTTTGTCTATAACTTGATAGCCTTCACATCTGAGCCTCTTCAAAAATGAACGTTCACTGCGTCTAGCAGCATTGAATCCTGTATAGAAAAAGGCTCCTACCAGAAAACGCTTAGCCACTAAACATTTCAAAAGACTACGGTAGTTTATATGAGCATTCATAGCGGATGCTGCATGGAAAAGGTTAGAACCGTCGATGAATACTGCCACGCTGTTTCGTTGACGGGATAGTGGGTGTACTCTATGTAGCTCTGACTCTTTACTATCCAAAAGTGAAGTCAACCTATATGAGTGAGGAGAATGAGCTGAGCTTTGTTTATCATCGCCTAATATATTCTCCTGTGTTCGAGTTTGGCGCTGCATCGTAATCGAAAAGTTATGTGAAGATGCCTGCCATGATTTTTTGAGTAGGGAACTTGTGACTGGTTGATTGTTCTCCTGTGACAAAAGTCCATATAGGATAGCTGTAAATTTATCTTTCAAAGAGAAAACCTTTAGATAGTTTTTGGGCACAATTAACAGCGTATTTTTGATTCGAGCTAAAGCATATACATAGGACCCTTTTGGTAAGGTTTCATAAAACTCCGGTATGCAAAGTTCAGCAAACCAAGATGTCTTACGTGTATTGACTCGGCCTCTTTTATCTTTACTTACGTCAGTTATTAGTTGTCCTATTCGTGGGCAATGAAAAACCTCAATATTCTCTGGTATGCGAAGCATAAAACCATTCTCCAAACTAGATATACATACCAGTTTCAATCTGACTAAGCCCACTGGTTAATATGGCTAGAAGCTCGATAAATAGCGACCTAAGAGCATATATAGTTTGAAACTCGGTTACTACTGAAAACGATTGAAGCTTACCTGTTCTTTTCAGTCCTTTCAAAACCTAAGACTGCAAATCTGCTAAAGCTCCTCGAGCCATATTTGAGAGCGCTTTATTCATCGCCTTAGGCAACTGATAATATTTCTCATCCGCTTTCGCCGCCAGCTCTTTACCAAAACAGTAGATACAAAACTGCACTCGGCATCGATAATAAACAGCTGAAAACTATTTATACAGGTACATCTAGCGATATCGAGCAGGTCAGACTTGATTGCGGACTTATCGCTTTCATCCATGAACTGCCTCAACTAAAGATCGAACACGGCAACGACAACAAAATCTCCGCTATACGAGATACGGGGGCCTGGGGCAAAATCGAATTGATATAGCGGCCTCGGACTTTAGAAATGACCAGACTCTAAATACCGGAGTTACTCTGCTTGCTTATGAGCTCAAGAAACAATAAAAGAGATAGATCGAGAACAACGCCTTCAGAATCAAAAAAACTCTTCTGGAATGCGAAGAGAAGCCTCCTCTTGCTCATCATCATCGCTGTCGTCTTCGTCCTCATTCTCTTGGAGTTCCTGATTATTTACTTGCCTATTTTTCAGCGGCGATGGCGCTGAGGATTGCGCATCTTCCGGCGGCGGCTGATCTTGATGCAATAATGCACAGGGATTTCACCTGCGCTAGGATAATCACCACGATCTTAAGCCACTCACGGGTCAGGATAATCTAGATTTTGAGGTTGTCGACTTCTTCGGTATACTCGGCTAAAAAAGCTGCGGCATCATTAGCATAATTGGTAGCTTGTTCAATTGCATCTACACATTCTTCTAGGGTAAGGGCACAGGTAGCAGAGAGTGAGATCGCAGCTTCCTAACCTTTAGCCGAGGATGATCCCATGGACATTGACTCAGATCGATGACACCATACCCGTAATTCAGGATCTCGAAAAGCGTTTGGCAGAGATTGTTTTCTCAAAGAACCGCATTATCGACTGACTACCCATTCAGCGACTCCGTTGGCTAGTGCTTTAGCCAGTTCTTGTTGTGATGCTGAGTCTGTAATCCACTCAAACTCGTAGGGGTTGATCATAAAGCCTAGCTCTAGCAGTACGCTGGGCGTCACGCTAGGTCGGGTTAGGGCTAGATTGTTCCAATACACGCCGTAGGCTGGGCGCTCTAAGGTTTCTACCAGATAATTATGCAAAAACAAAGCTAGATCATGGGCTTGGGGATGATACCAAAAGGCACCAATCCCGGCTGTGTTGAGCGCATCGCCATTGTCTGGCAGGGCGTTGTAGTGGAGACTCAGGGCCATGGTGGGTTCTGTTGCTTCAATAACCGCAACTCGATCGCGGGGAAACAGGTCATCATCGCCTTCGCGCACCATGACAACCGAGGCTCCTAGTGCCTGCAGTTCATCTCTCACTAGTTTAGAGACCAGTAATACCACATCTTTTTCTGGATAACCATTGGGACCACGGGCACCTAGGTCTGCACTACTGCCATGCCCTGGATCGAGCAAGATTGTTGTGCCCTGGAGCGGGGCTGCAGAATTTGTCGCGTCGGCAGAGGGAGGGTGTTTCAACGACAAGACAAGATTTGTGCCTTCGTAGCGCAGCTTATAGCCCCACTGCTGATCTGCCTTGAAATGGAATGTATAGGACGCCTTGTTAGGTAAAATCGGCTGCCAGTCCATCCGCTCTACGACTGGATCGTCTGAAAAATAAATAGTATCTGTTTGAGGCACGGTATTGTGCAGAACCAGGGTGAGACTGGTGGTGTCCTGCTCCACACTCATGGGAACTGGAACCTGTAGCGGAAAGACGATTTCAGTCCACTCGGATATCTGACGAGAGCTAATACCGCGAATTGTTGTTGTTGGCGGTACTGGGCTAGAGGAAATATTTACCTCTGCCGCTTTGATCCAGGCACCATAGTCTAAGCGGACCCACTCACCTTCACGACCAGTAACAGCTGCCTGCGTTCCTTTAGGAAGTGGTGTTAGACGAGAGTAATTAGTACTGGGACCCGTGCGAGCAATGCCAGAATCCACGATTACTTCTGCTACTTGAAATGTGGTGGGTGACAAAATTTCAATCGGGCCACCGCCTGCTTGAGTCACGGTTTCACCATTGAGAGTCATCTGAAACTCGGGCGTACCAAAATTTCCTGGCTGGTTAAACGTGGCACAGCCACCATATTGAGCAGAGCTGAGTTCATAGGGTTCGATCTGTTCGGTGAGTACGGCGTAGTTGGGTGGTAGCTCTACACTGCTTTGAGGGCTTAGGGAAACCGTTTGCCCTTGTAAATTAACAGTTACATCTGCCTGGGGTGGAGCAACGGCACTAAAGCAAATCAGCTCTCCCGGCAGGCGGGCTAGGCTCAGACTGGGCTCTAGGGTGCCCGTTGCAAAGGCAATGCCGTTGGGCTGGGGAGGCTCTAGTGAATTGCGGGTGATGGTAAAGATGACGCTCTCCTCACCCTGGCTAATGGTGAAATGATTTTGGCCAATGGCTAAAGGTAACGTGGGGGCAAAATGACCGTCAGAGCTGCGTTCAGTAATCAGTTCTCCGTTGATGAGAACATCCCTGTCGGGATCGCCGGTACCGATAAAAAAGATGCGGTCTGCTGTGGTTGTGTGCGTGGAAGGGGGATAGGCGACAAATAGTTGAGTTTGGTCGGTGCTTTGAGCGGTAGCTTGAGCAGTAGTTTGGTGGGCCATGGCAGACTGAGCGATCGCAAACGGACCGATCTGGCCTATTAATACTGGTGCGATCGCAGCCATCATCCCCCATCGATTTGCCATGGTTTACTCCCCTCAATTCAGCCTACGGGCGAAATTATAGCGGCTCCCGTATCCTCTATGACTCTGTCTAAAGAACTCCGGAGCGCTTATGGTTTTCTCTGTCGTTGAGAGAATAATCTGCCTTTCTAAGGCTGTGGCACAATTAACGGGTTCTGTCCCATCTTCCCGTTTTGCGATCGCATTATGACTAAGTTTGTGTTTGTCACAGGTGGTGTCGTTTCCAGTATTGGTAAGGGCATTGTGGCCGCTAGTCTGGGCCGTTTGCTCAAATCCCGCGACTATTCGGTATCTATCCTCAAGTTGGATCCCTACATCAACGTTGACCCTGGTACCATGAGCCCGTTTCAGCATGGCGAGGTCTTTGTGACCGAAGACGGAGCCGAAACGGATCTCGATCTGGGCCACTATGAACGGTTTACCGACACCTCCATGTCGCGCCTCAATAGCGTTACGACGGGGTCAATTTACCAAGCGGTGATTAACAAAGAGCGCCGGGGCGAATATGACGGGCGAACGGTGCAGGTGATCCCCCATGTCACTAATGAAATCAAAGAGCGTATTCGCCGGGTGGCTCAAAATCGTAACCCCGACGTAGTGATTGTGGAAATTGGCGGTACGGTGGGCGACATTGAAGGTCTGCCATTTCTTGAAGCGATTCGTCAGTTTCGCAAAGATGTCGGTCGTGAAAATGCTATCTACATGCATGTCACCCTGATTCCCTACATCCCTGCAGCTGGGGAAATCAAAACTAAACCTACCCAGCACTCTGTTAAGGAACTGCGCTCCATTGGTCTGCAGCCGGATATTCTGGTGTGCCGCTGTGCTCAGCCGATTCCTGAGCACATTAAGGGCAAGGTGTCGGACTTTTGCGATGTGCCCGAGGCCTGTGTCATTGCCGCTAATGATGCTCCTAGCATCTATGAAGTGCCATTGCTGATGGAAAAAGAAGGTCTAGCAGAACAAGCGATTCGTCTTTTAAATCTAGAACCACGTACCCCTGAGCTGGGTCACTGGTCCACTCTGGTGGAACGGTTGTATACGCCGACGCAAACGTTGGATATTGCCATTGTTGGTAAGTACGTCAGCTTGAATGATGCTTATCTGTCGGTGGTTGAGGCGTTGAGACATGCTGCGATCGCAATCCATGCCGAAGTTAGTATTCGCTGGATTAGCTCAGAAGATATTGAAACCAATGAGCCAGCTGACTATCTAGAAGGCGTCCACGGTATTGTGGTGCCAGGTGGCTTTGGCAGTCGCGGTATCGACGGTAAAATCCGCACAATTCAATACATTAAAGAAAACGGCATTCCGTTTTTGGGACTGTGTTTAGGGATGCAATGCGCTGTCGTGGAATGGGCACGGAATGTGGCCAACTTGGCTGGAGCCAATAGTTCTGAAATTGATCCTGACAGTGAGAACGCGGTGATTAACCTGTTGCCAGAACAGCAGGATGTGGTGGATCTAGGGGGTACCATGCGTCTGGGGCTATATGCCTGTCGCCTAGAGCCAGATACCCTGGCAAGTAAGCTATACGACCAACCGGTAATCTATGAGCGTCATCGCCATCGGTATGAGTTTAACAATGCCTATCGCAATCTATTTTTAGAAACCGGCTACGTGGTTAGCGGCACCTCCCCCGATGGCCGACTGGTGGAGATTATCGAAATGCCAGACCACCCGTTCTTTATTGCTAGTCAGTTTCATCCAGAGTTTCAGTCACGGCCCAACTCTCCCCATCCGTTGTTTGTGGGGCTGATTAAAGCAGCCTCCCAGCGCGCTAACCATACTACCGTTTCACCTATAGATCAAAATAGGGCTCAAGCCATACCCTCGGAGCCAGCAAGTATCCCTGAATCAATCGCCGATCCGGTCGCTTAATCCATCGATCTCTGGGGCTCCATGACAATAAAGCGAATGGTGAAACGGCGCGATCTGGATTACGTGGTGATTACCCTCCTGGTGGGTAGCAGCATCTATGTCTTTATCACCGGGTTGATCGCCGATGCCATGGGGCTGCATCACTTTGGCTTTCACAGTCAGGTGGGTTACCTGTGGATCGCCCTGGCCGCGACTCATCTGATTCAAACCTGGGCAAGGGTCAAGGCTTTTGTGCGCAATCGATTTAGAGAAAAATCTAAGCTATCCACATTGCCGTCAACGTCACTTGAGGAGCCTGCTAAATTAGGACCTGTTCAGCCCGCAGAGAGTCAACCGCCAGAAAAGCGTTCCACCTCCCAACGATTCTCCCTCTCTCCTAGCGGACGACGTAATTTACTGTTGTTTTTGCTAGCCATTGCCACTGGAGTAGGCTTTGAGCGGTTCGTCACCCCCCAGAAAACCATTGGGCTCTCAGATGAGCTCTCAGATGTCGAGCAGGATGTAGGGCTGCTCTACCACCAGTGGAGTCAGCCCGGCTATGGTGAGACAATTGCCACTATTCTCAACTGGGGGCAAGCACCACCCCGATACAAGACCTATCCAGAGTCTGAGCAAATAGCATTACCTCAGGTGGAGTCTGCCAATGCCTCAGCCATAACCACACTGAACCTGGCCACAGCTGTCACGACTCGACGCTCATACCGCCGTTATGACACCCAGGCTAAGCTGTCTTTGACTCAGCTCTCACAGCTATTATTTCTAGCCCAGGGGATTACCTGGAGTGAACGAGAGTTTCGCACAGTGCCGTCTTCTGGAGCACTATATCCCTTGGAACTTTACCCCATTGTCCATCGAGTTGACGGGTTACAGGCGGGACTTTACCATCATGCTGTACAAAGCCATAGTCTAGAACTGGTCAAAGCAGGCGATCTACGCCAGCCTCTAATCAAAGCAGGACTGAGTCAAGACTTCCTGGGCGAAGCTCAGGTTTGCTTTGTGGTCTCAGGCCTTTTCCAACGCACACGCTGGAAGTATCACGAGCGCACCTATCGCTATGTATTGATGGAAGCTGGACACCTGGGACAGAACTTATATCTGGCCGCAACGGCTCTGGGACTGGGCGTATGCGGTGTTGGAGCTTTCTTTGACGATCCCCTCAATGAGCTACTAGGCGTTGATGGGAAACAAGAAGCGGCCCTATATTTAGTCACGGTGGGTGCGATCGCATAGTTCCCTCAAAAAAACTTATGTTGATGGCTGTAGCGTGTTTGCAACCTCGATTAACTGAGAACGTAGCCACTGATGCCCGGCCAGATTATTATTGCGCTGGTGCCAGAACATAGAAATTTTTAAGTCACTAACCTGGGCAGGCGGCGACAACACCTGTAGCCCAAACAAGCGGGCACATTGCTGGGCTAGACGCTTGGGAAGTAACGAAACATAATCACCATTCGCAAGCAAAAAAGGAATAGCCATAAAATGAGGCGTTGACCAAACAACATTTCTATTTAGCTGTTGTTGCATTGTGTCTTGCTCTTCTAATCTCTGAGTCTCATCCTGCATAGGCACCAAAATACAACGCCTTTTAAGATACTCATCAAGCGTCATCTCATCGATATCAGGTTCGCTATTGATGACGTATACTAATTCTTCTCGATATAATTCTTGTTTAAAGTGCCAGCTTTTATGATGTTCATCAGTATCTATTAATAAATCAATGCGATTAGCATCTAGGTCATTCAACGCCGCTGCATGATCAGCATTACTAATCCAAATATGCATACCAGGTGCATGCTGGGTTAACTTCTCTAACAAGCTTTTGCCTAAGACAACTTCAATATAGTCACTAAAAGCAATTCGAAAATCTTCCTGGCTTGTATCTGGATCAAAGGATTTTCTTTTTAGAAGACTGTTCTGAATATCGTTAAGAATACGACGAACAGCAATACTTATTTCCCGCGCATAGGGAGTTGCTTCCATATCACGAGATGAACGAATCAAGATCGGATCATCCAGCAGTGTGCGCAAACGCTTTAATGAATAGCTCATGGCAGACTGACTCATGTTGAGTTTTTCTGCTGCATTAGTGACATTCACCTCTTCAATCAGGACATCCAGGGCAAGTAACAGGTTGAGATCTAACTTTCGAAGACTTGAGTAATCAATCGTCATAGAGGTAGACGTCCAAATCTACGGCATAAATATCAACTATCAATTTCGTTGATTTAACGGGCTAGTGAACTAGTATTTGATGAATAACAAAAGGAATAAATAGCTGGTATTTATTCCTTTTGTTTGACAGTCTATGAAGCAATTATTACTGTACATTAGTATGAACAGACTGTCTGTTTGCACACGATGTGCATAAATTAGAATCTCAAAAACCTAATTCTAAAGTGTAATGTATGAGCCTTCATTTGAAAGCTTTTTATGCTTTTGCATCTTTTATTTTACTTACAAAATCCAATGGGTTGTCAAGTGACGTTTAGAATCAATCGTTTTCTCCATAAAGCTTTCATAGGAGCTTAAGAGCTTTCTCATCTGATTGAATGGCTATCGATTATTTATGAGAATGCTCTCATCTAATTGAACTAAGATAAATAAAACTAACTGAATTCCTCTTTAACTAGGTTAACCTCAAGTGGCAATAGTACTAAGGTCTAGATCTCCTATGATAATGGAATTAAAATCATATTATTTTTAATCATGAAGTCTTAGATAGCTTCTCTTAATTACTCAGGTAGGATTTTTATAGAAAAGTATGCTGTTTTTTGGAATATGTTTTGAATACAATAGGTGACTTATTTTTTGGTGACGTTAGCACTGATGTGGCAATGATCTATGCTCCATCCTAGCTTTTAGACTTATGGTAATCCTTGCTAATTATTACGCTAGGCTCTAGCAGATCGTCTACCTAGACACAGCGGCTCTTTTTTATATTCAGCGACGGTCAACAAACACTATTCGTCAATGCTGTCTATTCATCTCTAATTTAGGAACACGATTTGATTTACCCTTATGCCGCAAACTTTATTTCAAGGTGAAACTGCCAATCGTCTTGCAAAGATCTGGACTAATCGATATGTTCCCGATTTTTCTCAGTTCCTAACCATAAATAACGCGCTTACAGATCGTCGAATGATCGGTGAAATCCTCTCGAAGAAAGGTCGCGAACGCACGGTTCAAAAGTTAAGTAGAAAAAATATTACGGAACAATGCAACCTGGCTGCTGTGAGAGCACGGCAGCTTTACGCCAACGATACGGCTGCAACATTCAGGCCGACATCTCACTTAGCCAAACTTATCAGTCGCATTTACTTTCAACTATTAGATAGTTATCAAGAAACAACATCAATCACAAGGCCGTCGCGAGACATTCAAGACAAGTCACTGGTAGGGGCATCGCTGGCATCTTGGGGAATTCCTGAAATTAATACACTAGCAACTGCCTTATCACCGCTATTATCAGAATTACAAGAATGGAATCGGTCATCTGATAACTGGAAAACCGTGGGCTTTTCTACAGCTCAGATCAACTTAAGCAACAGTTTATTGCTAGAGCAATTAACCGATTTAGAGCAAGTATTTATGCGAGGCTACTTTAAATTTCTTGAAGAGCAAGTTGCCTTACCTTGGCAGCGTATGTGTTCCGCTGCCGCCGCCTATACGCCAAGCTCTTCACTTTTTTCGACAGTAGAGCGCCTTTTGCCGATGACAACAGACATTGCTGAAGTCGTACATGAGCGATGGAGTCGTTCATTTCCTGACTATGCTAGTCGACGAGGCACCCTCACTAGTCCTACCATTAGACACTCGTCTGTCCGGGATTTTGAGATGTTCCAAATCTATCTATGGCTAAGCTGTCTAGAAAAAAATCTGACCTATATTGAGCAGGAGCTATCAGCTATCTGCGTGATTGTATACGGAGCCTTGAATATCCCCTGGATCATGACCGTTGATGGCACTACGTTACTGATGCAGGAAATCTTAAACAGACTAGAACCCCACGAGAGAGAGTTAGTTAATCCCTATGCTCAAGCGATGATTCGTATGACCAATAAAGCGTTGTTCGATTGAGCACTGTATTTCTTTTGCCTGATGTTTTTGCTGACATCTCTAGAGATATAACCAGGGAGGCGGCATCGGCAATGGGGGACATTGTCGCCTTACCGGGATGCAGGATGCGATAACAGATGAAATGGATTAAAGTTGGTGTAGCGATCGTAAAAGTCTTCGTTCTCCTGACGCTTAAGCCAGCCAGTTAACCAGTAGGTAATGGGTGTGAAGAGAATTTCTATCCCGCACTTAAAGATATAGTTGGACACAATTAGGGTGGCCATTAAGCCAGGGGGGAAAAGGCCCCAGAATGCGATCGCAATAAACAACGCCGTATCCAACACCTGACCCACCAGCGTAGACGAAATTGTCCGCATCCAAAGCTGTCGTCCTTGGGTTGCCACCTTCAGCTTGGCCAAGATAAACGAATTAGAAAACTCTCCGACCACATAGGCAATTAGACTTGCCGTGACAATCCGTGGCGTCAGTCCAAGGATTTGGTCATAGGCCTCCTGGTAGGTCCATTCGGGAGCCGCAGGTAGAGCACCCACCACCATAAACGTGACTGCCATGACCAAGGCTGCCATAAAACCTGTCCAGATCACCTTACGCGAGCGGGCATAGCCATAGACTTCGGTAAGCACATCCCCAAAAATATAGCTGAGGGGAAACAAGAGCGTGCCACCATCAAAGGTAAAAAAGCCAAAATCGACAATTTTTGTCGATGCCACATTGGAAATCAGCAGCACCGTGACAAAGAGTGCCGTGATTGTGTCCAGGTGTCTAAAGCCTCGCATGGGAGTCTGGTTAACAGGTCTTGTCATGTTTGCTATTGCTGATATAAGGGAGAAACCGATCTGTACAATGCGCATGATGCGCTACTAGCCAATGGTCTAGAGATAAAATCATACCTGGGATCAGCAACGCCTTAAAAATACTAAGCGATACCATGGACCAATGACCAGTTTGACTTAGCAATATAACCAATGTCTGCAATTATTTGGGAAAAGCTTGACTGTAAACAGCAACCCGTCGGCGGATTAGGTCTTTGGCGAGCCAAAGTACCAGGGGGGTGGCTAGTGGCCAGTCGCTGCGGCGGTGGCGAAGGTAGCGGTATTACCTTTTATCCTGATCCCAAACACGAATGGGATGGCGGATCTTTGCCATAAATCATCATTTACATCTCAACACGGGTCTGGACAATATGGGAATTTTGATTTCAGCCGTTCTGCCCATTGCGCTGGTGGCTCTGGTGGGGGTTTGGGTGGGTCGCATGTTTACGCTGGAGCGCCAAACCCTTGCCCGCCTCAGCATTTATGCCCTGGTGCCCGCATTAGTGCTCCACAGTTTGGCACAAACAACGTTGGAGTTGGGGAATGCGATCGCAATTCTCACAGCCTTTATTCTCCACATTGCCCTACTTTATGGCCTCGTCATAGTCCTGGGCAGACTGCTAACGTTCTCATCCGATGAAAGAAAGAGTCTAATCGCCACAACAATTTTTGCCAACGTCGGTAATATGGGGCTGCCGTTTATCCTGTTTTCCCTGGGGGAAGCGGGTTTAGAACGGGCGATTGTTTATCTAGTTGGCACTAGCCTGATGACTGTTAGTATCTTTCCCATTGTACTCAAAGGGGAAGGGGTGCTTAAAGGGCTACGCTACACGGCCTGTCTGCCGGTTTTGTGGGCTGCGATCGCAGGTATACTCCTCCAGGGCACAGGCACTGTTCTCCCTCTCCCCATCGACCGGGGCATTACTCTACTGAGCGAAGGGGCAATTCCCGTGGCCCTTCTCATGTTGGGGATTCAGCTATCGGAAACCCCGTTTGTCTTTGGTTGGTATGAACTCATGGGAGCCAGTCTACGGTTAATTGTGTCACCATTGCTGGCATTTAATATTGCTAACCTCATTGGCCTCACAGGGATAGATCGCCAGGTCGTTGTTCTACAGTCAGCCATGCCAGTGGCCGTAAACTCCCTGATCTGGGTAACGGAGCTAGGGGGTGACACGGTGCGAGTTGCTAGAACTATTGTGGTATCGACGCTGCTAAGCCTGGGCACCTTACCTGTCGTGCTATGGCTGAGTAGCCGCTGAAGCATAGTCTCCAGAGGTATTGTTTGCAAATATTGCCCGTGCAGTCGCACAGTCACGAGAAATCTGTTCTTGTAGCACAGCTAAAGACTCAAATTTCTGTTCTGGGCGAATAAAACTCTCTAAGCTGACGGTTAAAGTCTCAGTGTATATATCACTAGTCCAATCAAATAGATGGACTTCGACACTCAAATCCTGGCCTGCAACGGTGGGTCGATTGCCGATATTCATCACCCCCAGGACAGGTTTCTGCTCGGGTAGAATGCCAAAAGCTTTGACACTATAGACACCCTGGCGAGGAATAAACTTATCCCTGGGCAGTTTTAGATTTGCGGTGGGGAAACCAATGGTGCGCCCCAGTTGTTTACCTGGAACGACTATACCAGTCAAAGTATAGGGCCGTCCTAGCAGCTGGTTTGCCCTAGCCAGTTTGCCATCGGTCAGGGCCTGACGAATACGGGAACTGCTAATACGGCCTTCGCCATCGTTGTGTAGGGGAACGATGGTGACAGGGATATTGTGACGAGTTGCGATCGCACTTAGCAACTCAGCATTGCCCCCACGTCCCTTCCCAAAATGAAAATCACTGCCTACGCTAATGTGTGTCGCCTGCAAATCATGAATTAAGACCCGTTCTACAAACGTAGCCGCATCCAAATTCGCCAATTCTGCATTAAATGGCAGTAGAACTAGCTGATCGACACCAAGGCAAGCCAGCTGACGACTCTTTTCCTCTAGGGGCGTTAGCAATGGTCGTGCCCGACCTGAGAAAAATTCTTTTGGATGGGGAAAAAATGTAACCACCGAGGCCCATTCTGTCAGCTCTAGCGGTGACGTTGGTCGCTCCAAGACCGAGCTACTAGCCCCAGGTAAATGGCTATAGCCAGAGGCTGCCGACGCCTGCAGACACATATCATCGGCCAAAATCAGAGACGGCAGTCCTCCCTTGTGAGTCAAGACAGGTTCAATCACACGCTGGTGGCCAAGGTGCACACCATCAAAGTTACCAAGCGCAATTTTAGTCGGCTTTTTCGCCGATGTAGGAGATGAAGTAATCCACACGAGTTACATTCTGACATGAAACCTCGAGCGATGCTCGGGATTCAACCAATGATGCCTCTCGCCGTCTTACTTACTGGACCGGTTCCACAGGCTCAGTCATCGCCTGAACAAAATCACTGTAGGGGCTGATCATTTCTAATTTAGCCACGTCTACAATCGTAAGGCCTGCGATCGCAACTGCTATCATCCAGCAGAACGGATCCAGTTCAGTCAAAATCTTACGCATAATTGATGATCTCCTGAAGCAAACTATGTCTTGAGCGATATGTGTCTGAAATAGATATATTTCTATTCTAGAGAACCCATACAGCTATCGCCTCCATGCTTCCTGACGTAACTTGTAAAGCTTCTAACAGAGATTTTCCAAAAAAGACCAAGCCGCTTAAAACGGTAAGTCCTTTAGACGCGCATTCCCTATCCCATCAAAATTACCGTATCAATCACATGGATAATGCCATTGCTAGCCTCAATGTCAGCAGCGAGAACAGTGGCATTTTTCACTTCGAAAGGACTGTGGCTACGAATGGGAATGGGCGATCCTTCCACCGATGTTAGTTCAGAACACTGTTCTATCTGCGCTTGGTTCAAACGTCCAGAAACTACGTGGTAGCAAAGAATACGGCCCAGCTGAGGCGGATTCTGCACCAGGTTATTTACAGTATTCGGAGGCAGCTTTGCAAACGCATCATCGTTGGGGGCAAAGACTGTAAAGGGTCCCTCACTTTGCAAAGTTTCGACTAAGCCCGCAGCTTTAACTGCAGCTACTAAGGTCTCAAATCCAGGGGTATTAACCGCAATATCGACAATGGTTGCCATAGTTAAAACAATATTCAGAGGATATGTAGGGGTAGTTCACTATCGCCGTTGTAGGGGCGGT
>JBCCHX010000031.1:0-74823 GCA_039028535.1 Cyanobacteria bacterium P01_B01_bin.77 | reverse complement strand
GTTACAGCTACGGGCAATGGCGCTCTGGTTATGGCCTAACTCGTGCAGTCGAATGATTTCTCTGAACTTCTCCATCGGCAAGTTCGCTCCTTGTGACTTAGCTCCCATTCCTCGTTTTTTACCTCTACAGCCGGTTGAACACGCAGTGTAGTGGGGTGCCGAAGTTAGGGGTGAATTGGGTGCCGAAGTTACCCGTGAATCAGGTGCCGAAGTGGGCGTGAATCAGGTGCCGAAGTTAAGGGTGAATTGGGTGCCGAAGTAGGGGTGATTTTGCACCAGTGGCAATCAATCGGACAAAGCGGTGTTTGCAGACCGATTAAAGACCTTTGCCGAGCACTGGAGTGTGGAGGGAATCTTGGTGGCAGACAGTGCCTTATACAGTGCCGATAACTTGGCAATCTTAGGGTCCCCGCGTTGGATTACCCGTGTCCCCCTAACGCTATCGGCCGCTCAATCAGTCGTCACTGAGATCTCTCCAGAGGCCTTTGTGGCCAGTGACCGTGACGGTTATCGACTGGCTCGTGTGTGCACAACCTATGGCGGAATCCCTCAAGGGTGGGTCGTTGTCGAGAATCAGACCCGCGTCGAAACGGACTGCCAACAGGTGGACACACAGGTTGCCAAACAACTCGTCCACGCGACGAAACAACTCCGTCGTCAACAGGCCATTGAGTTTAATTGTGACGCGGATGCTCGCCGTCAGGCCGAAGCCCTCGCTGCCCGATGGCCCTATCACCGATTGAGCCAGTTAGAGGTGGTCGAACAACACCACTATGCTCAGGTCGGACGCCCGAAAACAGGGGCCACACCCACCCGAATCACCTATCGAATCACCGCTCAAATCATCGCGGATGACGCCGCGATTCATCGGGCAAAGCGAAAGGCCGGACGCTTCATTTTGGCCACCAATGCCATCGAGGATGCCACCTTAACTGACGAGATGATTCTCGCCGATTACAAAGGACAATCGGTCTCTGAACAAGGCTTTGGTATTCTCAAGGACCCCTTGTTTTTTACCTCCAGTGTCTTTCTCAAAACGCCTGAACGCATTGCCGCCTTAGCCATCATTATGGGATTGTCCCTGATGGTGTACACTCTAGCTCAACGGCAGGTGAGACAAGCCTTAGACCAAGCCAATGAAACACTCCTTGACCAACGTAAGCGACCGACACAAACACCCTCTTTACGATGGATTTTCCAGCGGTTTCAGGCGGTGCATCTGGTCTGGCTCGATGACCAACCTCAGGTCTCTAACCTCTCACCTGAACGACTGAAGATACTCAAGTTTCTGGGGGCTCCCTGCCAGAAATATTATTTGCTTTGCTGACTAACCTGCGGAATGTCCGTAAGACCGTAGTGCCCACCACTTCGTGGCATAGGGGTTTTTAGCTATCCAGAAGAATACAGATTTTTACGTATATGCACTAGGGGCTGTCATCAATTGACGTAAAACCCGCTAAACCTGAGTAATATGACAAATGCTATCTTAGCTAGTCGCCACTGGCTGCTGACTATAGCCAACGCCAGGCATTGAATTTTCTAAGGAAAATCAACAGTGGCGACTGAAACTATTAGAAAGTATTGCCAACTCCTGAAATGAAGCATTTAAAGCACATATGACCAGTTGCTCCAAAAGTTTTGAGATCGCTGCTCATCGCGGTTTTAATCATCACCCTAGCGGGACTACACAGCACCACGCTGGCGGCGCGCCATATCATGCCTCAGATACAAAATTCAGCACCATCCGATCCCCAGCTGATGGCAGCCCGTGCCCTACCCGGTGTTTATTCAGTGCCCTCATTTTGTTCAGTGCCCATCATCCCGGCCATTGTCACAGAAGATGAAATCGAACTGCGACAGTATCAGGCTGACTTTGCCAAATTTGCCAAACTAGACCGGGAAGCATCCCTCACCTTGCAACGTGATGTCCTAGCCATCGAAAGATTTCGCCTCGATTTCGAGGTTAAAGTACTACAGGCCAAGCAAAGTCTACAGACGGGCAGTTCTGTTCCTCTCCCCAGAGTGCCAGTTACCCCACAGGAAGTTGAGCTGCGTAAACGTCAGGTTGCCATCGCCAAACAAATTGATGCAGAGGAAAGTGTGGCCCAGGAGGCAGGTATAGCCTCTATCAATAGTGTATGGGCCGCCAGACGCACCCTCATTGATACCGAAATTTTGCTGCTCCAAGCAACCGTTCAACAACGACTTCAGAACACCCAGAACAACTCAAACCGGTAACTCTTGTTGACTGCGATGTTTGCGGCTCTGTTTTTCTTCACATTAAAAAAGAAAACTAGAGACTTTCCTCTCTCTATTGCACAAACAAATCAAATAAAGGGATTGGCAATTTTGTTGAGCATTGCCAATCACCTGTGTTACTACACCGACCCCTTGCCCTCTCTTTATGGGATTTGGTCAGAAGTTGGCATGGTTGGAGTTACTATTTTCTTCATTTTTTCTGGTTATGGTACATGCATCTCCATTCACAAAAAAGGAATCACCCCTATGGGTACTACCAACCACGAAAACCTCAATTAGACTAGTACTACCTAAGAATTCAAACTCATTTTAGTAGAAATACCAGAGAGCAAAGGAAGCTCTAAACCATGTTTGACTACTCCTCGTATCTTCGCAAGTTGACCACCATCTTGGTGGTCTTTGCGATCCTATTTTCTTCCTCCGCAACCCCGGCTTTCGCAGACAGCAAAATAACCTTTCGACAGTGTGGGACGGAGCTGCAACAGCGCATCACCGCTGCCCATCAGGCGATGCGTTTCCGCGCCATCCAGGAAAAGGACAAGTTGATCGATTGCATGGATCGGGCGTATCTTGTAGAACACGACCGCCGCTCACCCGAGAAGATTGTCAGCTATTTGACTCGGGCACGGACTACCAAATATCGTTGCCGCAATCTCGATGACGCCAATGCGAGTGCACACCGCATCTATCGTGAAGCTGGGGTAATGAAGGTAGACCGCGATTTCGTGCGCAATAACAGTCGGTTGCGCGTGGCTAGTGTGCTAGCCCATGAGCTGATGCACAATAACGGGTTAAATCATTCTAAAAACGATAAAGGATCGACGCTTTATCCCAACACGGTTCCGGAGCAAATCGAAAGCTGTGTGGCCACCCTTCAGCCCAATCCTTATGAGGGAGTCGGTAGAGACTACTACGCACCAGAGCATATGGTCGGATTTGGTCTCGACGGAGACAACAATTACGTTTTCGCATGGTCTGATGACGGCACGGTGACTGCAGGATCAAGTACCCGCATTCATAATTACCGACACCCCTATAATTACCTAATCGCTCCGGGTGTGAAGCGTAGCGACATTGTTGGCATGGGGCTTGATGGTGAAAACAACACCGTTTATACCTGGCTGCGTGACGGACGAGTCATTGCAGGTTCAAGCAACAACCTCGACCGAACCCGTTCGCCCTATCGCTATTCCTTACCCCGAGGGTATAGCCCAAACGACATCGTTGGTATGGGAGTCGATGGCGAGAACAACTACAACTTTGCATGGTACCGAAATGGTATGGTCTCTGCCGGAACCTCGAACGATCTCGACAAATTTCGAGCACCTTATCGCTACACCCTTCCACCCGGATATGCACCGACCGACATCGTCGGTATGGCCATTGACGGGGAAGCAAATATGATTTTCGCCTTCTACCGTGACGGCAAGGTTTCAGCGGGAACGTCCGACAATCTTGATCGTTACCGAGCCCCTGCTCAAGTCATTACAGGTCGTTGAGGGGGTAGAGACGCTCTAAAACAGTCCGTCTGTCTTGTCTGTCTATATGCTCTATTTGAGCAAGAATGTCCAGGTTCTAGGCCATCTGCCGCTTGATCAGCTCGGCAAACACACCTGGCTGTTTAGCCAACTCATCAAAGTTGCCCACTTGCACAACGCGTCCGGCCTTAATCACATAAATCCGGTCGGCGTTGCGAATAGTACTCAGACGGTGGGCCACAACCACACGGGTCACGTTGAGCTGGTCGAGACTTTCACTAACAATCGCCTGGGTTTTGTTATCTAGGGCACTAGTAGCCTCATCCAATAGCAATAGCTTTGGATTCAGGGCTAACGCTCTGGCAATGATCAACCGCTGCCGCTGTCCACCAGACAGGTTGCCCCCACCTTCACTGACGACCGTGTGGAGCTGCATCGGAAAGTTACGCACATCCTCAGCAAATCCTGCCATCTCCGCAGCTCGCCATGCATCATCTTGGGTGATCAGCGCCCCCCCCGAAATGTTTTCAAAAATTGAGCCAGAGCTGATGTGTCCATTTTGTAGCACTACCCCCAGCTGCCGACGCACAGCAGTTAAATTTAAACCGCACATATCTCGACCGTCATAGTATACGGTGCCCGAATGGGGATGCTCAAACCCTAGCAACAGTCGTAGCACTGTTGATTTCCCTGACCCAGACGGTCCCACTAGGGCAATAAACTCTCCAGGTTTAGCTTCTACGGTAACGTCGTTTAGAATCAGCGGGCCGTCGTCCCGATAGCGAAAGGTGACTCGATCTACGCAAAAGGCACCCGATAGCTTACCTGGATCGATCTTTTCAGTGGTGACCTCGGGAGGGGCTTCTAGAATGGGTTGCGATCGCAGCCACAGCGGAATCACATCCATTACATCGATCATGGTCAAACTCAAATTAGTAATGCCGCTGATAAAAATGGCAAAGGCCGCATTAAACGCTAAAAATCGCCCTGTTGTCAGCTCAAACGGTCCCACCAATGTGCTGGCTACCCAAAATAGGGCAATGGTTGTCACCGTCGGAATGATCGAATTAAACACATTGACCGAATCCTCCAGTTGTTGGGTGCTGAGCTCTATCTGCAATAGCTGCCGGTACTTGTTACCCCACTGGGCAAACGCCCTTGACTCTGCCCCTGCAATCCGTAGCTTCGAGACACCGTTAATCAGCTGCACCATCAGGCCATAGAGTTCTCCCCGTAGCTGCAACATAGGTCGCTGTTTTTTGAGTAAGAGCGCCCCAGAAGTGACCGTGATAGCCATGATTAGCAGCGCTACTACCAGAGCCAACGCCGCCAGTTTGCCACTGTAATAAAACAACAGCCCCAGGTTCAGGACTGCAAACGTCCCTGACAAAATTGCATCCAAAGCCGAGCCGCTGAGCAAGCGACGAATAGACGTAATGCTCGACACCCGCGATAGCAAGTCTCCCGTGGCATAGTCCTTAAAGAACGACGTGCGCAGTTTTAACAATCGGTCCCACACCGCCGCCTGTAGCGCCACATCCGAACCAGTCTCCAATCGCATGGTGGTAATCGCCTGCACCAGCTGAAAGCTGGCTCGACCAATGGCCACAGCCACTAGAGCCAAACCAATTTGAAATAGCAACCCCTCACTACCAAAAGGAATGGCATCATCCACCAGCACCGCCGTCATCTGGGGCAATACCATTCCTAATAGAGTGACCACCATTCCAGCGAGCCCGACCACCATCAGGTCTCGCTGTCGGCCCTGAAACGCAAACTTAAGCAAATCCCAGGCCGTCAGATGCCCCTCGGGGAGCGGCCGATAAAACATAAACGCCACTGGCTCTACTGTTCTAGCCACTGCTTCATTGACAGCCACACGCCTGCCGGTAGAATCCATTAGCTCATAATGAGTCTGACGCACTGGTATCAGTGCCACCGGACGGTGCCCGTCCTGGGTGTAGGCCACCAACGGTCCCGCATCCTGTCGCCACCAGCGCCCCCGCAGCAATACCTGCCGGAGGCGTAATTGAGAGGCCCTGGCAATGGCTTCCAAGGGTTCTTTTACCTGTTGTGCCTGTTCAGATTCCGCTGGAGGCTCAATTTTCACCCCCAGGGCATGGCCTACAGCCCCGGCCATCCTCAACAGCGGTGTCTCTGCTAGCAAAAAATCTCCTGCACTGGGTTGCAAAACAGAGACCAGCCCCTGCAGTGTTGTCTGGGTTACTTCCTGATTGAGCTGCTGCCGTGCCGTAAACTGGTCTTCTCCTCGCTGGCGATCAATTTGCCAGCCTTGGTCAATTACCTCCAGAGCATATTGGTGAAAGAGATTTAAGCCCTGAACAAAGTCTTTGTAAGAACTCTTGGAACAAAGCTGTTCAGCTGATACCACCTCCAGATCCACTGGCTGCTCGTGAGCCTGCACCCAAGTAGTTCGCGAAATGGGAAATAGAGGAGAAGACGGCTCCAGTACAAATCGCTCGCCGTCTAGCCAATAGGCTGGGCTATTTGTCGGTCTCACCCACATCATCGCTGCTTTTGGACTATACCCACTCTCAGCCTCAAGGCTTACCGTTCCAACAACTTCAGATACCTCCGCAATCGACCTACCAGGAAATCCTTTTATCTGGGTCAGTTCACCTACCCAGCGCTCAACCTGTCTGAGCAACGGTATGGTCACATGGCCGCAGATTCCTCCCTCGCCATTAGCATCTGCGTCCCTGGCTATGGGCTCGATCTCACTGGCTTCAAATGCCACTGCCACGAGAGCCAGATCGCATGTCCGTGCCTCAGTTCCAATTATCAAGTCGCCAACATCCACTGTCCATAGGTAGCGGCGTTCACCCACAGGTTTTCCATCTTTCCAACCGACAGCAAAAATGCCTAGGTGACCAGATTTAACGCGCCACAGTCCAGAAGATAACAGTGCAAAAACACCGTTACTATCGATGGCATGAAGGTCAGCGGTGTTAAAGGTGCTTTGTGAATCTGCAAGAACCATAGAGTTTAATGTGCGATATGTGCGGTGTTAGATTTTCGATTAATATTTCTCTTCTCTCACGACGCAACTGCTAGTGCTGTCCCCGAACTGCGAATTAAATCGCCATAGTGACCGGCCTGCTGCCAAAGCTGTTCATGGTTCCCTCGCTGCACTACCTTGCCTCTCTCTAACACAATAATCTCATCTGCATCTCGAATTGTGCTCAATCGGTGCGCCACAATAATGCATGTACACCCTCGCCGCCGCAGATTCTGATCAATAATCTTTTCGGTCTCTGTATCTAGGGCACTGGTAGCCTCATCCATAATCAAAATTGATGGATTATTGACCAGTGCCCGCGCAATCTCTAATCGCTGTCGCTGGCCGCCGCTGAGATTCTGTCCCCCTTCCAATAGGTTGGCGTCATATCCATAGGGCATGGCTAAAATTGCTTCCTCAATTGCCGCGTCTCGGCAGGCCTGTTTTAAGTCCTCATCGGGCACCGTATCGTCCCACAGGGTGAGATTATCTCGCACGCTCCCGGCAAACAATAGAATATCCTGTTCCACCATGGCAATGGAGTTGGTTAAAGTTGCCTGGGAGATCTCTTGTCTCGGTCGACCATCAAAACAAACATCACCACTTCTCGGCTGATAAAGCCCTGCAATCACCCGAGCTAAGGTAGACTTACCCGAGCCGCTACCCCCGACTAGTGCTATCCGCTGCCCTGGTTGAATCGTTAGGTTAAAGTCCTCAATCAGAGGAGGATCTAAGGGACTATAGCCAAAGGAAAGATTACGAATTTCCACGGCCCCCGAAAGCCGGTGATGATTGGCCGCTTCTTCTTCCTCAGATACATTGTGTTTACAGTGTTGGCAAAAGGCTAAATCGGTCTCATTTTCGAGGACATCATCTAAGCGGTCGAGATTGCCCTGTAGCGTTTGCAATGTTCCGGCAAACTGGACCAGGGCATTTACCGGTCCCTGAAAGCTTTGCATCAACAGCTGAAATGCCACCAGCATACCGATGGTGAGGCTACCGTGAATAATGCGCCAACCGCCGATGATGAGTAGCGATAGCGCAGCCAAGGTGGACAATAGTGACGGCAGTAAACCGATAACGCGGTTAGCCAGCCCCAGGTTCTGCTGAGCGTTAACTGCTTTAGTGTGGTAGCCCGCCCAGCGGGCAAAAAAGTCAGACTCTAGACCGCCTGCCTTGAGAGTTTCCATCCCCTGTAGTCCGGCCACAGCGATGCCCGAGGCCTTACCGTACTCTTGTACCAGTCGCAGGTTGGCATCCTTACGCTGGCGAGATACCCACTGCAACACACCGACATTGATGATGGCGAAGGAAATGACGATAAGTGTGAGGGGAATGTCGTACTGGAGCATTGCGATCGCATAAAACACGATCATCACAGCGCTAATAATCGTCGTTGTCAGTCGCCCCGATAGCACATTGGCCACACTGTCATTGAGGCTAATGCGACCGCTAATCTCCCCCGCAAATCGCTGGGCATAAAACCCCACTGGCAGCTGCAGCACATGCCACACAAACTTGCTCGCCATGCCCACCGCCAGTTTAATCTTAAGCGCCCGCAAATAGCGCAGCTGTAGCGCGGTCAAGATGCCCTGCATCAAAACTATTAGGGCGATTCCGAGCAATACATAGGGCAGCCAGTCCAGACGTTTGGCCAGCAGAATGTTGTCAATGTAAACCCGGCTAAATGCGGGCAGCGCCAGTGTGGGTAATACCAGTAAAAAGCCGGTTAACGTACAGTAGAGCAGCGCTCCCGACGACCCGGCCAGTCGCCGCACCAGGGAGCCTACTACATTCGGTTTACGCCCCCCCGGCTCAAAATTATCCGTCGGCTCAAACGTCAGCGCAATCCCCGTGTATCCTTCATCAAACTCCTGCTGTGTGACCCGGCGCGGACCGGTGGCCGGGTCGTTCAGATACACATGGTTGGCCTCAAATCCATCCACCACCAAAAAGTGATTGAAGTGCCAAAACACAATGAAGGGCGGCTTTAGCTGTCTAAGACTGTCCAGACTTTTCTTAAACCCCTTGGCTTGTAGGTCGTACGTGCGAGCGGCCTTGAGCACATTGGCGGCAGTCACCCCATCCCGCGATACTCCGCAGGCGTGGCGCAGCTCCGCCAGCGGCACGTATCGGCCATAGTGCCCCAGCACCATACTGAGAGCTGCGGCACCACATTCCACAGCTTCCATTTGCAAAACCGTTGGCGAACTAACCCGACGCGCCATTCACAGACTCCTCTAAATAAATACTCAAACCCAGTTTTAGCTGGTCAGCTTCTATGTGAGCAGCATCTGAACTAGCATCGGAATAAATGATGAGAAAACGTTGAGAAGTCAATACTTCTTAACTTGGTACAATCGTCATAAAACTAAACAATTTGTAGAGAATACGGGCACTGACATTACCGTCCCATTCATGGTTACCCGTCTCACAAATATCACCGCCAATAATACGGCGACCGCTGCGGACCACTTCACGCCACAGACAGTACAATTCTTCAAGGTTCAAACCACCGGGAACAGGTGTGCCGGTGTGTGGGCACAGTTTTGGATCCAAACCATCCACATCGCAGCTAATGTAAACATGCTCTGGCAAGTGCCTGACGATATCCTGACACTGCTGTAGCCAGTTTTGTCCCCCATAGGCCGCCTGTTTTAGTTGGGTATCTAGGTAGGTGACGATTCGGTCATCGGACTGTTGGATCAGCGCCATTTCACCGTGGGAAATATCGCGAATACCCACCTGCACCAGCTTGGAGATTTGAGACAGCTGCATCGCATTAAACATAATCGAGGCATGGGATTCTTGAAACCCTTCGTAGGCATTGCGCAGATCGCCATGGGCATCGAGATGGAGAATACCAAAACTAGGATATTTCTGAGCCAGTGCCTCCAGCCCCCCCAAAGGAACACTGTGGTCACCGCCGATGATGATGAACTTTTTTTGGTGCTCCAGTGCGGTCTGGGCTTGTTCGCTTACCCATTGGCTCATAGTCCGACAGCCTTGGTTGACACGCTTTAGGGCTGCGGCTAAATCAGGATTGTCTGCTGGGGTAATGCCCTGTTCAGCTCCGTGAATGATTGCGATCGCATCTGGCCGTAACTGACAATTTTTCACCACCAGCCACTCCGGAATTGGCAGCATATAGATCCCCTGTCGCCAAGCCTCTGGATGATCAAAGTCATAAAAATCCAGCTGGGGCGATGCTCTCAAAATCGCTGCTGGCCCCTGGCATGTCCCATCCTGATAAGATGTTGTCACATCCCAAGGCACCCCAATCACCACCGTATTGGCATGGGCATAATCATGGGGGAATCCAAACAAATTGCCATTGACAGCCCCCACCCCACCCGGATCAAAGCTGGCAATTTTGTCTAAGATACTTTGACCCGACTCAAAAGGATCCGACTCAGAAGAGCTCGGCAAAGAGCCCGGTTCAAACTGAGACTGTTCACCCATACTACTCCTCAAGCATGGTGCTAATAAAGGTGGGTAAGCAAAACGCAGCCCCGTGGATGCTGCTGTTGTAATACTGTAGGTTAAAGTCACAGGCAATTTGCTGTGAGCGTTCTCGATCAAGATCGGCTACAGGATGTCTGCCACCTTTCGTACAGTAGGTGAAACTCCACATCCCCGTGGGATAAGTGGGAATAAATGCGAGATAACAAAAAACACTATCGGGATCAAAAATAGTCTTTAGACAGTGATTTAGTTCTACAAAAGCTTTTTGGTTAAAGTGGGGTGACTCGCTCTGAGCCGTCATTACCCCTCCCGGTCTTAGACAGCGATACACATCCTGATAAAACTCTTTTGAAAATAGCCCTTCAGCTGGCCCTACCGGGTCAGAAGAGTCAACAACAATCATATCAAAGCTATTTTCTGGAGATTGCTTTACATACTGAATCCCGTCATCAATAATTAGCTGCAGCTTAGGATGATCAAATGCCGAGGATAAACTGGGTAAAAATTCTTTAGATGCCCTGACAACAGCCTCATCGATTTCCACCATCGTTACATTTTGAACCTGGCCATGGCGTAAAATCTCTCGAATACTACCGCCATCACCCCCACCAATCACAAGAATATCCTTGACCTCAGGCTGCATCACCATTGGGACATGGACAATCATCTCATGGTAAGCCTTCTCATCTTTTTCACTACACATGACCATCTTATCGACAGCCAGCAGTTTGCCATACTCAAAGGTATCAAACACCTCGACTGTTTGATAAGGAGATTTTTCTCGAAATAAACAATCTCCCTTATGGCGAATTGATAGGGCCATATTTTCATTGCGGTCAGTAAACCAAACGCTACGGCTGTACTTAGGGACAACTAATTGCTGAGCAGCATCCTCTCGAAGCTCCCCCAGCTCCATGCTAGCTTTTTCCAGGAGATCCAGCTGGCCCCGATTAATTTCAACAGCTGACCCATGTTCTGCTTGAAATGCCTGCTTAAGCAGCTTGTAAGATGTCCATGGATTAACAGAATCACCGCAAGTGAACAAATCCACAGCTGCATAGCGGTATTCCGGCCACGTGTGAATAGCCAAATGACTTTCTTGGATCACCACCACTCCTGAGACCCCAAACGGGGAAAAGTGATGAAAAACAGAGCTAATAATAGTAGCGCCAGATTCTTTGGCAGCACCTACCATGCTGGACTCTATAAGGGGTACATCGTTGAGGATTTCTGAAGAGCAACCGTGGAATTCGACTAAAATATGGCGGCCAAGAGATTTCATGAACGTATTGACTCGATACAACCTACCTACAAGCAGTCACCTGTCTAATCAACGGGTTCACGATAACAGTAAACAGGTGCTATGCCGCTTCTGAACCTGTGTAGCGTAAAATAAAAAATTGGAGAGTAGAGTGACGAGAACCACTATATAGACTGTTCAGGTAGACTTAGCTCAATTAGTTTATAACTAAATCGGATCAACTGGATCAACTTAAATGATATCAGGAGTAGCTGAAATTCTCTCTTGAGAAAATAGACGTCGTTGTTATGATTGGGGGGTCATTAATTGTTATCGCTCAATACTATTCCCCGTTAAAGGGCCAGCTTTTATTCTGAGCCAACAGTTCAGCTGCTTCATCGCGAGGTAAGGGTTTTGCAAAGAAATACCCCTGGGCATATTGGCACTGCAGCTGCTTTAATAGATGCGCTTGAGCTAACGTTTCTACGCCTTCCGCAATGATGTCCAATTTGAGCCGATGGCCTAGGGTGACGATGGTGCCAACAATATTTTCATTTTCACTAATGAATTCCATGCGCTCAACAAATGACTTGTCAATTTTAAGGGAATCAATGGGAAGCCGGTGGAGATAACTCAGGGAAGAATAGCCTGTGCCAAAATCATCCAGACTAATGTGTAATCCCTTGTTCTTGAGTCGCAGAAGTTGTTGAATAGCTGTCTCTACGTTTTCCATGGCCACACTTTCTGTCAGTTCTAGTTTGAGATTACGGGGGGCAATCCGATGCTGATGAATAATGTTTGTAATTGTCGTTGCCAGATCCTGTTGTATAAATTGTTTGCTGGAGAGGTTCACACCCACAAAGAGTGACTGAGCCTGGGGAAACAGCTGCTGCCACTGGTACATCTGGTGACAAGCTTCATTGAGGATCCAATCCCCCATGGTTAAAATCATGCCGGTATCTTCGGCAATGCCAATAAAGTCATTGGGGGGAACTGTTCCCCGTGCAGGATGCTGCCAGCGAATTAGGGCTTCAAATCCAGCTATTTTCCCTGAGGTTAACGCTATAATTGGCTGATAGTAGAGCTGAAACTGCTGATTGTCTCCAGCATGGCGTAGCTCCATTTCTAGTTGAAACTGAAAGACTGAATGGGTTCGCATGGCTTCGTTAAAAACTTCATGGCGATCCCGTCCCAGATTTTTAGCCTTTCCCAAGGCCCGGTGGGCATCCTGCAATAGCTTATGGGCCCGGTAGCCTTGTCCCTTCTGATGAAGGGCAATGCCAATGCTAACGGTAGAACTTACTTGCTGTCCCCTAACCTGAATTGAGTCCATCAGATTTTTGCGTAGACGTTCGGTGATGGTAATCACCTCCTGACTATGGCTAACTGACGGCAGAATAATGGCAAACTGATCTCCCCCAACCCTAGCAACTGAGCCTCTAGGCATATGCTGAACGATTCGCTGGGCAATGATTTTTAGCAATCGATCGGCCACATCTACGCCTAAACTTTCGTTAATTGATTTGAAACGATCTAAATCAATGAGTAACAGAGCTACCATCGAGGCCGAAGGATGTCGCTGACTTAGATGGGATTGTAGGCGCTTAAGGCTAGAGATCCGGTTGGGTAGGCTGGTGAGCGGATCGTAAAATGTGCGATAGAAAACTTGATAGGCAATGGTGCTGCTCACCACTAACGCAAAGCCTAAAATGGCTGGCACAATGGGAATCCAGCCGCCATAGCGAAACATTACCCAGCCCGTGCCAACCAGAATGAACAGTGCGATCGCACTGCTCAGCGTTAGCAACACAAACCGCTGTATATGCCAGGCTAGGCCCCCCCCAATCAAGCACCAGGTCCCAATCCATAGCATTTCTTGCCACTGGCCCCACCACCAAATCAGAGCATAATCCCCTTGGACAACCGAAAGAATTTGACTGACAGCGTGGGCATGTATAAGTACTCCAGGTGTTTTGACTGCAGATTGGATTTGAGTATTTAAGGGGGTAAAAAAGATGTCATTGATACTAGGTGCAACTGCCCCGATTAAAACTACCTTATTTCTAAACCAATCAGGATTAACCTCGTTATTGAGCACCTCTGTTAAAGAGACTTGTTTAATCGCCTCATTGTGAGTGCGATATTGCAACATGACCTGGTAGCCAGTGGTATCTTCATTTTGATAGCTACCGGTGTTTGCAGTTAGTCTGGGAAACAAAGTATCTGCAATTGTGAGACCTTCTAAATTTTTTTCAAATCCATCTAGGCCATAGTAATTTCTCAGAACGTGGAGGCTCAATCGTAAACTAAGCGCATAGAATTCATCCGGTTTAATCGATGCGAACATAAAATAGCGCCGAATCACCCCATCAGCATCGGCTACAAAATCTGCAAAGCCCGTGCGGTTAGGATCCATACTCTCGGGAGGAGGGCTGTTGTGAGATGGGTTAAGACCGGCATCGTACACACCATAAACATTCTCCAGCGCCAATTGCTCAGCTAAGCGCTCATGCCCTGGCGGATGCTCAATATCTCGATAAATATCTAGCCCAATTGCTGCAGGTTCGTAAGTCTGCAGATGTGCTAGCAGTTCAGCCACCGTATTATCACTCAAAGGCCATTGATTATAATGGCGAATATCCCCCTCAGTAATACCGACAACGATGACTTCAGGTAAGCCAACATCCGTTGCATAATGGCGGACGCGACTATCAAATGTTTTAAGTTCTAATCCCTGCAAACCGCCAAACTGTCGAACCCCTATGACGACTAGAGCAATAATTAGTGCAATTAACACATAGCCATGCTGCTGCAACTGTCTCCATAGCAACAGCTGTGCAGACCGCAGACCAAAGCGGCAAAATCTACCAAAGCGCAATGGGTCCCCCTAGAGTTGGGTAGTCAGATAGGTGCAAAATAACAACTGATCGGACGGTAAATATGTTCGGCGTTGCTGATCCTTGGGATGATTTCATCTGCAAGCTACTGATGAGTAGTATATTGCACAGATCGATTCATTCCCTAAATTAACAACGGTATGCGTCCGGCTCTTGCCGATTTTTAGGAGAATTTAATCTGCACAACCCTCACTAGAGATTGCTTCAAACTGATATATCCCAAAATCAACAACAGCGGCGACGATTACCAAGGATTCCCAATCATGGTGAAACCAGACCAATAGGCGGGATGACTAAAATCCCAACTGCCGCTGGCATCTAGGCTAGAAAGATGGCCAATGGTTTGCTCTCCGCTACCGTATACCGTGCCATCTATAATACCAACCTTTCCCTGCAACATGGCTAATTGAGCCTGACGTAGTGCTGCACTGCGGGTCATGGGTTGTTCTAGCGCCTGATAGAATTCGGACATAAGGCCTAGAGTCCCTTCATCGCTGATTGACCACAGACTGGCCAAGGCTGTCTGTACGCCAACCTTAACCGCTAATCCCGCGAATCCAAATTCGGCATGACGATCGCCAAGTGCTGTAGCACAAGCACTCAAAATTAAAAATTCAACGGCATCTAGCGGTAACTCTTGCAGCTGAGTGAGGTTGATCGGATGGTCCCAAAGCTGCACATAGGAGGTATCTAAACTACTAGGTTGGAATACCGCATGGGTGGCTAAATGAACATTGGTAAACTTACCCTGTTCTAAACGCTGCTGAAATGCAGCCAAAGTGGCCTCATGATCTAAATATTGTTCATCATTATAACTTTGACTGGCCAAGTCTAACTCAAAGGGGACGGCTGCGAGATCAGCCTGATCATCAAAATTGGCAATACCCATGGCAAGTGTAGCTCCATAGCTAGGCCGTTGAGTTTTTGAGAAAGATTGCAAGGAAGATTCTATGGGGGTTAAGCCTACGCTGGGTAATAACCCTAGGCCATAGCTTTCAATTAAAAATCGCTCTCCATCATGAAGGGCAGCCATGGGCAAAGATCGTAGACCTGCATCCAGAATAAAGCCAATGTGATCAACATTGGCCATGGCCAAATCATCTGCCATGGGACGCACCAACCAATCGTAAAGCTGTTGTGCTTCAGGTAAGTATTGAGCTGGGCGCAACATGGGATTGGTAATTGTTTGATGAAACCTATCTATGACTGGTTGGATCTCTGCTGCAGTTACAGCAACGGGGTGATACACTGGCGGATGCTCACCACTTACTAGTACCAGTTCTACATGGGTATTTTGGATCCGCACATACATCAGTGCAGGGTTTATATTCTGGGTGTTGCCAATCTGTCTTAATGTTTCCTGAGTCGTTTGTAGCGATGGTTGTGTGGGCGTGGGTAAATTCAGTGCCTTGGCAAACTCGGTTGAGAAGACTGTCTCTATTTGAGCCCAGATTAATTCGCTATTGCTCAGGACTCCTTCTTCGTCTCCTTGGTGGTTGCCACTGAGCGTACTTTCATTATTGTTTAGAACATTAAGCGTCTCAAGTTCGGCTGGAGTTAGGCTATCTCGAGAGGTAGGTGTGAATGCGGGGTTGGGTGCAGGAGTGGATGTAGGTATGAATGGCGATGTCTGAACAGGTAGCTCAATGGGGATATCCACCGATGCAGAAAAGTCTGGAGAATTTACCTGAGGTGATGGTTGTAGACTTGGAGTCGGTTCGAATAGATTGTTTATTGTTATGGTTTCTAAAGTCAGGGACTGGTCAACTATTTGGGGTGCGGTTAGGGTCTCTATGCCCGTGTTAATAGTACCTGCTGTTCCATTCGTACCACCATTACCGATGGTAAACGGATTAGCTGTATCGCTGTTATAGGTCAAATTAATGGTGCCGCCGCCTGTGGTTAGAAGACTGGTCTGAGGGGAGATATTGGGAATACTATTAATGGCTTGGAATGATTGTTGTGATGTGATGTTGATGGTGCCACCCTGGCCTTGCCCGATGATATTAATAAAATCAACAATAATATTGCCATCGGCACCGAGTGCAACATCTCCTCCCTGGGTCTCTGCCAGATCGGGGCTGACGGTTGTAGCTGTAATTTGTTGACTGATGATGGCACCTTGGAGAGCTTGGAGAGAGATAGCTCCGGCATGGCCGATGTTACTACTGTCAGCCGTTGTATTGGTAGAAATTGAGGCTGTTGTAATGTTTTCTGTCCTACTCGTTATAGCGACAGTTCCCGCGTTGCCTGAGTTATTGGTGGTCGCTCTAATAGATGTGTTAATGTTGTCCGTAGAGATACTGCCAGCGGCATTGATATTAATATCTCCCCCAGTGCCTGTGTTGTTATTGCCAGAAACATTAGCATTGAGGGCTCCGGCGGTCACGGAACCAGTTTGTGCGTTGAGGGTGATTCCACCCGCACTACCATTATTGTTGAGGGCACTAGCTGTGCTACTAATCGTCCCGATCGTGATCGCATCGCTGGCTGACAGTATCACTTCGCCCGCATTTCCATTGTTGTTGAGGGTACCGCGAGCGGTGCTGGTCAGATTATCACCAACAATATTGCCTCGGGTGGCGGTCAGTCGAATCTCTCCGGCACTCTCAAAGTTGTCGATGGTCGAGAATGCACTGGTGTTCAAATCGCTGACGGTAATGTCAGCGGCTGTGATCTGAAGATCTTGGCCTGCTGTGCTGATACGATCGCCAGGGGCCATGGTAAAGCGGCCTTGGCCGTCACCATCGGCATCGGCTATAAAGCTAATGCCAGCCGTACCTTGGGGGAATGTTAAGACACCGTCACTCAAAGGAGCAATGGTAATATCGTTGTCTGCTTGAAGGATAAGGTTGGTGTTGCCGATAATCGAGGTCTCTAGAGTGTTTTCGTACAGTATTTGAGGTTCACTGGTGTCAGCACTACCGGGGTCGTTACCGGCTCGAATTTCGATATTTTCTGGATCGAGCAGGAGGGTGCCTGGGGTGCCTTGCGATCGCAAATCCACTCGCCCCCCAAAGTAAAGTTGCTCTTTTCCAGACACTTCAACCGTTCCCCCAGCTGCAATACCTTGGGCACTAATCGCCCCTCGAAACTGGGTAATTCTGTCGGACCAAATCACCACCTGCCCGCCGTTTTGATTATCTGTGTCCAGAGCGTCTGCCCGGATCATAGAGGTAGCATCAATAAATACCGATTGCGCTGTGGGTACCTCCCCCCGCCCCTGGTAATCGCCGCCAATCAAAATTTGGCCACCGTCAGCTGCCTGCACTGTAGCGCCTGCCGTTGCAATATGATCGCCTAAAATTTGGATCCGGCCTGGAAAGCCATGGGTAGTTAGTTCACCACCCACCAGGGCGGTCCCTGAAGGTAGGTCCGATAGCTGCGCCCCCGTCAATCTAAGGGTTCCATTCGTATCGATTTCAATCGCTGAGGCGTGCTCTGTTCCCGCAGGCGTCAGCCAAGGTGGTAATGTCTGGATTGTTTTGGCAGGAGAAGCAAAATTCAAGCCGCCAGTCAGGGCAATGTTCCGATGACTACCAACGGCCGCTATGTTAATGACTCCACCTCTTAGTGTTCCCTGGTTAACAACACTATGACCAATTAGCGATAACGAATGGGCAGTGTTAACTCTGAGATCGCCTAAGTTGGTAATGGTTCCAGGGCTCTCAGGGTTAAAGTGTAGCTGTAAGATATTACCTTGCACCTGGTCTGGATGATTTCTTAAACCAAAATGCCCTTGGGTAAAGTCTAGTTGTTCAGCCGTCAAGACGATAAAATCACCGGACAAATTGAGCGATGACTCGCTCCCAAACAGGACTCCTGCCGGATTTACTAGGTACAAGCCAGCTGGACTACCACTGATTTTAATCCTGCCGTTTATATGAGAAGGAAAACCGTTTGTGATCCGACTAAAAACAGTATCTACGCTGGGAGCTATATGAAACTCAGCTGTGTGTCCTGGCTCTAAATCGAACTGCTCAAAACTATGGAATAACAGTGTGGCGTTGTCTGCAGATGTACCACCGAAAATGTCAATCTGATTAGCCTGTTGAACGACCTGAGTTTGTATAGAGTCCTGGGCCGATACAACTTGGGCGTTCACACAGGCCGTACCAGCTAACAGGGTTGCAGCAATGGTTGTTGTTACTCCAACAGCACATATCGTTTGTATGCGCCGCGATACCTCAAACTTGCCCATCGCGATTGCTCAGATGACTATCTCTAATCAGTGCAGTCTTTCTGTAGGAACTATTACAGAGCTTCAATGTGTTGTTTCAGCTGCTGTTGGCAATGTAATTTCCACAGAATCGGCATCCACGGATAAAGGAACAATTTGATCAAGTCTGGCTGATGCCATCAGTGTGTGCCACTGACTTAATACATCCTGATTGTGTGGATAGCTTTGAAGTTCCTCAACTAATAATCCTAAGTGATCGTACCAAAGCCTTGTACTGCCTGAATTAGATGCCTCAACCCGATCAACCCAACCTTCCACGGAAATATTTTCTGAGCGATTATTAGGATTGCACACGATTGAAGCTGCCCAACGATAACGCCGATCAACTTCTAGTTTGGGAGCATGGGTCATAGTCCCAAGGTCTAACCCCACCAGCTCAGTACTCGGCTCTACTGTGAAACTCGTTTGATAAATAATCTCATCTTGAGCATCAAACAGATAAAACTCTAGTTGTTTGGCACTGGCCACATCAGGTACGCTAAGCCAGAGTATGGGCTCAGCCACAGCGGTTGTGCCTAAATTAGTTTCGGGCACAATGGCTACCAGTGGACCTGCATCTTGAGCACAGGCGGAGGAGGGTAGCCGAGAAGCTCCGCTAATTCGTCTGCCTGGCAATCCTTGGTGAACCTGTTCATTGTCGTCTGCAGCTTGGGTAACAACGGGAGAACTGCACAGTAATCCAAGAAAAATAGCTAGCCCTAATGTAACGTGACGTCCCCACCGTTTAGAGGCATACAAAGAGGCTAAGATAGTTACAACGTTAGTGAGTGTCATATGAAAGAGTAAATCTGACGTTCTACAGCTTTGGCATAGGCACAGAGCTATCTGGTATCGAGATCTTTGATTAAAAAGTCTCTACTCCAGATGTCCTGCTAAATTTGTTTTTCTGACACTGAAGACAGATGACAAAACAAAACTGCGCTTACATTTCTGTGGATATGTAGAGATTGAACTAATCTATACACGTTTCTCTTAACTTTTCTAAATCATTAAAGCGTGCAATCAAAACCGTGCTTGTACTTACCTAATGATGTGTTTTATACAAAACTGAACATTGTTAGCTAGATAAAAGTAGAAGTTTTCTTAATCGGATTAAATCACCCTCAAAATCTCTAAAACCCTTTTCTGAGGGAGGCTAAGACGGTTTTATTTTTAAAGAAATAAATTTTTGCGGCTTAAATAACTAAGAAAATAAGTAAATATATATCGCTATTTGGCGTAGGTAAATAGCTTAAAAATAAGCACATATGATGATTTTACTTTCCAGGTAGGCTTAACTTTAATCGCTTCAATTACTTAGGTGTGGCCAACGTTCTGATACAGCAAAATATCGAGGTATTTAAGGCGTTCCCCTTCTAAAGTAGGTACCGCCCTGCTTTACTCGACGGAGTGCGTTATCCGTTAGCAATTAGCTTTTTCAACCCGGTCGATTAGGATGTGCGGGAGCGAAAAGCTCTTTAAATTATATAAAACCGCCCTAGACTTATATCTAGGGCGGTTTTATAAGGATATATTTCAGGTTGCGTCAGCAGGTTTATCGCTGCTGCTTTCTTTGAGTATTGTATTTTCCGGACTTAGAGCTAGTTTTAGTACCGTATTCAGATCCCGCCTTCTTTCTAGATTCACGCGCAATGTAATCGATCAAGGCTTGATTTAACATCTGCTCACTATAATCTTCAGAGGCTGGCTGCAGATGAGATCGACTGGGTTGGAGAATTTTACTCGTTGCTAGGAAGATAGCGATGACGATCAGTAGAGGTAAGAAAGGCATAGTGACACTCTCGTAAAATTCAGTAGATGCTCTGATCAGGGAACTATTAAATTCATAATACCTCTGTGAATTTACTGTGAAGATGATGCTGATCACACTGATCACGAGATTTAAATGCCACGAAGCATTGATCGAGTCTTGCCTAGCTACGGCGCTTTAAACCAGAGAGCGCCGCCAATTAAAGAAACGTCGCAAAATTGTTTGTAGTCGGTTGTTTTTGGCATAGCTTTGTTTAGTCAGCTGCAGAGCCGTTTTCGCGTTGATTTCTGACAGGGTAGGATATACGTGAATGATGTTGATTTTTCCAATTTTCATCTTATGGCTCATGGCCAAGACAACTTCGTGGATCAGCTCACCCGCATGGGGACCAACGATGTGGGCTCCTAAAATTTCACCATTTTTGCGGGTGATAAACTTAGCAAAGCCATAACCGGCGGCTTCGGCTAGGGCTCGATCCACCTCCTTAAAGTCATGTTTGAGGATGGCCACATCATCGCCATAGCGTTCCCGTGCCTGGGTTTCAGTCAAGCCTACGCGGGATAGCTCGGGTTCTGTAAAGGTGGCCCAGGGAATAACTCGATAATCTACTTTTTTGGTGGCAAAAAAGAGGGCGTTCTGAATGACTACAGCCGCTTCATAACCGGCGACATGGGTAAACTGATAACCGCCAATGACATCGCCTGCGCCATAGATATGTTTGACACTGGTCTGGAGCTTTTCGTTGACCTTGACACCTGCCTTACCCACCTCTACGCCAGCCGCTTTTAATCCTAGGGACTCTACGTTGGGTACTCGCCCCGTGGAGACTAAGATTTCATCCACGACGATGACTTGATTCCCTATATGCAGATGCTTTTTGCCGTCAATGATCTCCACTTTTTTAGCTCGACTTTGAGTGAGCACCCGAATGCCTTCGGACTCTAGCTGCTTTTGTACAACGGCTGCCGCTTCGGTTTCTTCCTTTGGCATGATTTGATCGCGGCTAGCGATAATGGTTACCTCTGCTCCCAACCGGGCAAAGGACTGCCCCAACTCACAGCCAATGGGACCAGCGCCAATCACAGCCAAGGAATCGGGTCTTTCTTTCAGCGAGAAGACCTGCTCATTAGTTAAAAAACCGGCTTCTTTTAAGCCTTCAATGGGTGGAATGGCCGGTCGAGAACCGGTGGCAATTAGAAAATTGCGGCCTTTTAGCTGCTGCCCATTGATTTCAAATGTGTGGGAGTCAGTAAACTGACCGGAACCATAAAATACATCCACACCAAGGGCTTCAAAGCGCTCCGTTGAGTCATGTTCCTGGATCACGCCAATGACATTCTGAACGTGATTGATGGCTTCCTCGAATTTGATGGTGGGGTTGGACGTGTAGATCCCAAACTGAGAGCCTGTGCGCACATGGTGGGCCACCTGGGCTGCATGAATCAGGGACTTACTGGGGACACAGCCGTAGTGGAGACAGTCTCCACCTAGGAGATGTTTTTCGACTAGGGCAATACGAGCGTTGAGCTGGGCCCCAGCACTGGCGGCTACTAGACCGGCAGATCCGCCGCCAATTACTACAAGATCGTACTCAACTGTCATCGCTTGCTGCTCCTGGTTGGTTTCATAGTTGAAAAGCTACAGGTGGTTTCTGAAGCTTGGCTGAGAACCTGAAGAAAAAATACTAAAGGTTATGGCCACAGTGATGTTTCTCAGATTTTGCTGGACCTTGGACGTCCAATTTAGAAAAGTTCACAAATACGCTCAAACTTTAGAACTTTAATTGAATTTTGTCCGTGAAATTGCTTAGATAGGATTTGATATGGCGCTTTTCAATTCAAAAAAGGGAGAATAGAGTACATCTGCAGCCTCCAGACCAAAACCGTGGGTTAGAGTTCTGAGCTTTTTACCCACACGCGTAGAAAATTGATGCTGTACACCTATCAGAGTTTTAGCTGTTTCTCTGAAAAAAATTATGGCTAAAATTCTTTTAATCAATAGTGAACGAGCGAGCCGTCAGATCCTCGAACATGCATTTATGCTGTATGAGCATGAAGTCATTACGACGCAGCATGGCGATGAAGGCGTCACCCTAGCTGTAACCGAGTCTCCCGACGTCATCGTTATGGATATGGACGCCATGGGGTTAAACGGTTGGCAAGTTATTAAAGTTCTTAAAGAATCCAGTACTACATGGTCAATTCCAGTGATTGCCATGGCCGATCCGACTATTACCGGCCAGATGTTACTCCAAACGGGGTTTGACACCTACGAACGCAAGCCCGTATCGGCTAGGCATATTCTTCAAAAAATAGACGGTTTAGTTGATAATGCTATGACTGTCCAAGGGCTACCAAAGCCCATGTCCTCCTTGTCTCCTGCGGTCGGTCGGCCGACTCAAGCAAGCGGTGATGATGCCCATGGCGATCAGTCAAGTCGTACTACAGTAGTATATGTGGATGACAACTTGGCGGATAGTCAGGCCATGGCCGAGATCGTAAAAGGTGCGGGTTATAGGTATGTCAACATTTCCGATCCGTTGCAGATCCTACCTCAGCTTATAGAGCATGGCCCTCAGCTCATCTTTTTAGAGCTAGCGCTGCCTGTGGCCAATGGCTATGAGCTATGTGCTCAGATTCGGCGGCTCTCTGCTTTTAAAAAAACGCCCATCATTTTTGTTACAAATAACGACAGAATTGCTGATCGTGTCCGCGCCAAACTAGTGGGCGCATCAGATTTTTTAAGTAAGCCGATCAGAGTAAAGTCTGTTTTAAAAGTATTAATTAAGTATTTGTCATCCCGTAGTAAAGTGTGAATTTTAGAGCTGTGAATGGAAGCATAAACTCTGCAGGAGTGCCAATTTTTGTTGCAAAAATTATCTGAACATTTGCATTATGTGAGCAAACGTAAAGGTAATAGTAGCAACTACCCCTGTTATTTTTTGGCCCAGATAATCCAATAAAAAGTTTACACAGTCGCGTTTGTAGATGTAGACCAGGCTACTAAGGGAAAGACCTGCCGCAAATTAGGGTCAACTGTATTTGTACAGAGCGGTAAACGAGAGACATGGCTAGATTGATGTGTAATACTCGTTGAAATGCGTAGAAGCCTATTGGGCTGATCTTATGCAGTGACCTGAGGGAGTATCCCCAGAAAAAATACTGTTGCTGATTTCGACGATGAGTCGATCTGTTAACAATGCTATCGACCAGCATCTTACGGATAAATTCATCGTTTAGGGCAGGACCGCCAGAACAATAAATTAGTCTGCGAGGAGAATTATCCTATGACGGATGTTGTAATTCCTATATATGAAGGAATTTCCTATCTTCCTATCGTATTAAATGGAACGACTAGTCCTCCCGCAGACGGTGTTCAAATTACAAGTTTAAGTCTAGGAAATGCGACTGTTCCTGTGACGGGTGATCTCACTATTCCCAATGTTTTTTTGGAGCCGATAGGGGGAGATAGTTCTCGACAACAACTGCGAACAGGAAGCGGGGGCTATACACAGACTCTTGAGTTTCCTGCGCATACGCTCGACCTGGTGGCGGCATCGCTGGCAATTAGCTGGACGCTGTTGCGACTCCGGATTGAAATTCCCACAGGTGCAGCGGGTGCGGTTACCTATCGGTTAGAGGCCATTGATTTACGCTTGAGTAGCTCTGTTGTTCCGGGTGTCTCGCTAGCGGGAGATTTGCGGGTTGTTTTTGATCCGTCAGGGATACAGGTGCAAGATTCCTACTTTAAGCGCTATGAGCCAGATGCTAGAAACCTGGTACCCATGGACTTCCAGGAGTTTAGTGCTACTGATGAATTTTTTGCGCTGAAATGGCGTGATCCCAATATTAATTACTGGCTAGGACAGCTGGCATCTAATTTTGGGGATGAAAGTGCTGGCGCGGCTCAAGATGTGTCTTTGAGGATTGTATTGGGGGATCCGGTGCCCGAAATCCGGATGGATTGGCAAGTGGCCACCCAGCGCTCGTTTGTGCTGCCAGGGCTAAAGGCGACAGTGCCAACTGGCGTGCGGGTGAGTGTATTGTTGCGATCGCAACCCTCCTCAACCCTCCCCGACCAGCTACAGCTGATCGCCACCCTGGCACCGGAGCAGACCGTTACCGCCGCCAGTAATTTTGCCTGGAAACGGGGAGACGACCGTGAACTCCAAAACGATTCCGACCGCAACGCCACACAGCCTCCCCTGTTTGCCGTTGATTTTACCCCCAGTCAGAGGGTAAGCCTGGTTTTGCTGGATCTCAACCGCAGTGAAATCGGCCTGCCTAAATTTTTTCAGCAGTTGGATGCTGCCCTGCCCGCCCTCGACTTTCAAGATGCTGCCGCTTTGGCCACGGCTTTGGTAGTTAATCCTAGCAGCTTGCAAACTGATGACGTATGGACGGTTACGCCTCAATTTAGTCCCGATTTTTTTACCTTTCCGTTTTTGCGCAACGATGGCTCAAGCAACAGTCAGTTTCTGAATGTCCAATTTAAGGAAAGTCTCACAATCAATCTTGCCAGCCAATCCATAACATTTAATGCTGAGGCCAACATCGGCGTGAAAGAGCTGGGGCTGTCAACCCTGTTTGAGATTGGCTTTAACTGGGAAACTTTTGCACTGATAGTCGATCATAGCGGCGGCATTGAGCTGTTTACCCAATCGCCGGAAGTGGACATACCGGCGTTTTTAGGGATGACCTGGCGCTTTCAGGGGGCGGATGTGGGGAATGGCCGCTATCACCTGATGACCCTGGTGACCCAGGATTTTAACTATCAGATTCAGCAGGCTCCGGGGGCGGTCATTGAGTTAGATTATACTGCCGCCAGCCGCGAGGGAGAGCCAATTACGTTCTCGGTAAGAGACTTTGCCATTAGCGATCTAGGGATTACCCTAACAGCCCAGGTGAGTGATCGTCCGGCCCGTCTCAACGGTCTTGATACTCGATTTCGGTTCCACGGCAGTCAGCTATCTATCGTTAATAACAGCATCCAAGACTTTACTTTGGCGGGGTCAGGGCCATTGCCGCCCGCACTGGTGGGGGATGCGATCGCAGATATTTCCCTACAGTTTAGCCAGCGAAACAACGGCCTCACCCTGGTAGCTGGCAGCGCCAGCCTCCAGGGGGAAAAACTGCTCAGCTGTCAGGCCACCCGCTTCAACTTTTCCATTGACGGCATCGGTCTCAAGTTTGTCAATGACGGGCGTTTCCACCTGTACTTTACCCTCACCGGTACGGCCCAATACTCGCCGCTGCCCACCGATGATAGCAATGGTCCCCTGGCCCTGCTCTCCAGCGTTCAAATCGCCCTGGTGGAATGTCCCCTTACCGGGGATGCCAGCGTCATTGCCGATCACATTCAGTTCCTGATTGAACTGCCCGAACCAGTCTCCTTTAGCTTCCTCGGTTGTTTCACCATGGAGATCCGCTCCCTGGGGTTTGTGCCGCAGTTTGATCGATTTGATGGCGACGGAGCTATGGAAATTGGCGGGCAAATAATGTTCTCCAAAGGGGGCACTGGCGATCTCAAAACTGTTGAAGTGGACTTCCACAGCCTGTTTATCGGCCTGCCCGCCCCCGGTAGCTTTATTCCCCGTCTCTATCTCAGGGAGCTAGAAGTCAGCATCAGCCTGGGAGAATCCTTTTCCCTTAACGGCGTAGTGGAATTCCGCGACGAGCCTAACGAACAGGGTTTTCTGGGGGAAGGTTCTCTGGAAATTCCCGGTATGCCGGTGTTTGCCGCTAGTTTTGCCTTCCTGCGGGTGCGACAGGATGAGTCGGCTCCCTGGGTTGTCGCCTGGTTTATCTTTCTTGAAATTCGTCGCATCAGCTTCTATATTCCCCGCATCGAACTGTATATTCGCGAAATTGGTCTCGGCTTTGGCTATCGCTATACCCTCACCAGCATTCGTACCGCCGACCAGGAAGGAGACTTAGCCAAGCTGATTGGGGAACTACGGCGACTGTCGCGCACTCAGGGCAACCTCTCAAAGCGGGATGCCTGGGCCGTAGACCTTGAAGAACGGGGCGAAGACCCGCGCTGGACCATTGTGGCTCGTGCCCTGATTTCTCAAACTTCGGCCACTCCTGGAGTAACCTCCCTCAAATGGCTAGAGCAGGCTGAAGAATTTTTGCCCTGTCTGTTTTTGTTTGACGCCGTGCTGGCTTTCCGCAGCGACCTCACTTTCTTTATGGCAGTGCGGGCCTGGATTAATACCAACTACTACGGTTTTGACAGTGATATTGACGGTCTGCGCACCCGACCTCTGTTTAGCGGGTTTATTTTGCTATCTGTCCGGCAGCGTCGCTTTATTGCCCAACTCTCCTCCAATCCTGACGGCAGCCTGGGTAATCTGCCCGCATTTCCTGAGTTTCTGGAGGAAGCCATTGTCGGCAGCGGTCAGTTTTCCGCCACACTGCTGATCGAGCCGGGGCTGGTCCATGCCGAAATGGGGTGGCCCAATATGCTGCGGTGGCGGCAGAGCATTGGTCCCTTTGTCGCCGAAATATCCGGGGGCTTTATCTTTCGAGTAACCAAGCACTATTTGCTCTTGGGCATCAGCTACCGGGCCAGGGCCAGTCTCAGTTTTGAGGCCAGCCTCAGCTTGCGGGTGGTCGGGGTGCGGGTGTCTGCCCAGGCCAATGCCGCCTTTGGGGCTCGCATGATTGGCCTGGTGGACTTTAACGATCCCAAGCGATCTACGCTCCATGCGGGGATCGGTCTGGAGATTCGCATCCGGGTATCCATTGCCCTGTGGATTAAATTCCTATTTATTCGCAAAACCTTCCGCTTCAGTCTAGATATCGGCTTTACGGCAGGTCTAGAGGTAGGCTTTGACGGCATTACCAACCCAGGATTGCGCGGGTCCGGCACCCTGTTTATCGCGGCCATGGGCCGCCGTCTGCAAGTAGGTGTGCGGGTGAGCTTTAACGAGGGGGCCGTCGAAAATGCCCTGCGACGCACTGAACCCTTCTTAAATGTTGGCCTAGAAGCCACCGATGTGGACCGCAGCATTCCCGGTGTCGCCGCCACCCAGAGTAGCGCCACCGCTAGAGTCGCGTCCGCCTCCGGTGCCCCCGCCCGAATGGTGAGTACGGGCACAATATCAGCAGCGGATGCTAACCCAGACCAGACCTTTACTGCGGCTGGTGCAGCAGGCACCATTGGCACGTTCGACACAGAGACTGCGTTTAGAATTCAGGCCCTAGATGGCTTTAATGCCCCTGATTATGACATTTTTGTGGTGTACCAGCCCGATAGCGAGGGCTGGCGATACTTTGTGCTGTTGCCCAGGGGAGAAGCCTTCCGCCAGGGAACAAAACAAGATGACATTGAGCAACGGGGTTTCTTGCCAGTTCCCCCCATTAAACAAGGGGAGAATTCTAGGAATTCTGTTGAGAGCGACTTTACCCTAAAGCTGCCCTCACTGGGAGATGACGTGCAGCTAGAACAGTTTCTGCCCGCCGTCATAGATGATGCTATTCCTAATAGTATAAGCGCTACCTGGACAGCCTGGACTGATGAAACCCGCAGCTGGCGAGTAAACTGGAACGCTCCCATTGAGCAAGGAGACAATTTTAATCCCGACAACACCCCTGCCGAACCGCCCCAGGTATTTCTCACCCTGGCGGATTATCTAGACTATGCCTTCAAAATTGATGAGAATGAAATCCCCATCGGGGACCCAGCTCCAATTGCTGACGGGGAAAATGCGATTGAAGACGAGCGGGTGCAAAACCCCACCGAAGATGCCTATGAAGCAGCGGTGCAGGGCGCGGTGGAACAGTTCCGCAGTTCTCCCTTCTTTAAGCGCGATCCGAACTCGGCCTACGAACAAGTGCTGGATGCAGCCTTCCGGGAAAACACCACCATTTACAGCGAGTCTGGGCAAACCTCCGATCTAAGGGAACCGGGACAGCTAAACGAGGAACAAACCAACCAGCAGGCTCACCAGCTGCGAGGGTTAATTGTTCAAGATATGATTGGCGATTTAAAGCAGTATGCGGCGGCTCCCGATAACAATCTTGACCTTACCCGAGAGTCGATTGCTTTTCAGATGGGGCTGGTATTCCGGGTGCGTTTGACGGCACCTGAGGCCACGTTGCAAGATCTGCCGGCCTGGCTGCGGACGGTGTTGCCAACCGACTCGGCCCCACCGGAACCGCAGGCTCCAGAAATTGCTCAACGTCTGGGTATTGATGCCCGGACGCCGGACGCCACATTTCAAGAAGTGCGTACGTTTAACATTCTAGAAACTGACTTCTCGCAGAACCCACCTCAGTTTGAACGGGTACAGCCTCTGACGGATACTAACACCATTGCGATCGCATGGGATCTTGTCTGGGATCGACCCCCGGCCAATGCTAGTCCCTGTCAGCAATCGCCGGAGCATCATTTGCTGCACTATCAGGTGCGACGGCGGGTGCTGGATGGCAGCGAACCTGAGGTGGTGTACACCGTCAAAACCGGAGAGGCGGTCCATAAAGAACTGGAGGGGGGCAGAAGTGTGTTGCGGTGTTTGCGATCGCGCTTCCAGGTGGTCGATCACTTTACCGACGAAACCCTAGAAGACCAGATTGCCCTGCCCGAAACCGGTCGTAGCTATCTCTACAGCATTACCCCCATTGACTTTAGTGGCAATATTGGCCGCCCCCTCACCCTGATTGCCACCCGCTATCCCAGTGAGCCGCCGCGAGTCCCCGTGGATGGGAAATTATTGGTGCGCTACAACCTGGACGCTGCCACCCTAGCTCGGTTCACGCCAGATCCTGAAACTGGCACGACCACTCCCGAGCTGCTGATCCCGATGATGGCGGCCCCCGAAAATCCGTCTGACAGCGCAGCTAACAACCCAGCTGAGCAGCCAGGAATTGTAGTCACCTGGTCTAAACCAGCGGACACCCGCAATGGACCGCTGGTGCCTGTCGCCAAACACTGTCTGGTGTTCCGTCGGGACAACACCCTGCCCCTCGGCAGTTATGGCATGGACAGCCCCAACCAGGGCAAACGTAGCCGTGCCCTGCCCACCAGCAATGCCCGCCCCCTACCCACAGACATTAAACTGGAGCTGAATCCCGATGATGTGGACGAAACAACCACCGCCGAGGGCACTCAACAAAGTATCGCTCGCATTTCCCTAGACACCCTGCAAGCCAAGGGTATTTTCCCAGCTGGAGACTCTCCCAAATGGCAGCCGGAGTCCTGGCGAATCTTTTTGCAAACGCTCTCTCCTAACAATGTGCCATCGGCCCTGGCCCCCCTCCAGATTGTGATCCGGGTAGAGTCGGACCAGCAAGCTACCCTAGCGGATGCCAACGAAGAGCGCCAACCGGCCGAACTGGAATGGCTGCCCTATCCGATCCAGTTTGCTATGCTGCCCCCCGAAGACCAGCGGGCGATTGCTGGCGATACCCATGTGCCCATGCCTGTGTTAGAGAAAGGCACAGCCCCTCGCTTTAGCGATCTGTATAGCGGCAGCGAGAACAACGAGAACAACCTCTCCCTGGCTCGGCTACAATACGGTCTGCATCCGGCGGGGATTCGTCTGGTGCGCATCCGGTGGAACCAGGGGGCTAGCCAGCAGCCAGACTACCCTCTAGATCTCAATGCGGGCTACACCCTGCTGCAGCTCAATGTGGATGCCCACACCGATGAAACCTTTGACGATCCGGCCCGACTGACCGAAGCGCTGCGCACCCTGCAGGAGGTACGGATGGTGCCTGCCGACGATTTGTTGCTGGTGCCCAACGATACCCTTACCACAAACCAGTGGGAAGCCTGGTATCCCAGTACGCTATTGCGAAGCCGAGAGCATAGCTCTGCCACCCCCGTTGAAGGCTCGGAACTGTCCCAGGGGCCGTGGTATTCCTGGCGAGAATCCAGGTTGGATTGGCCCGTATGGTCGGGGCTGACCGATGGCCGTCTCACTGGAGAGCGCACAGAAGCGCTGCATCCTTTTCTGCAGGCGATTGTCGATGTCCTTAATGAGAATCTAGACAATCTCACTAAGGTTGTCGATGGCGTGGACCAGGTATTGCCCACCTACAATGTCGAAGTCCAGTATGGGCCACCGATGCAGCCCAATGATTTTGCCACCTTCCGACAGAATACCGCCCCCAACACCGATCCCTATGGCTGGGGCATCCTGCAGCGGCTGGGTCTGTCCATGGCGATCACCCTGCGCGATGAGAATCTGAGTGAGCTAATCACCGGGGAGAACCTGATCAATGCTCTCAACGATGCCCTCACAGCGCTGGCCGAGGCTAATACCTTTGATCAATTCTATCCCCATCTGTATCTAGAGCTGTTGGTGCAGCCCAGCCGCAGTATTCGGCCTGACCAGGGAAGTCCGCTGGCCGCTGATGATTTACTTGCGATCGCACAGTTCAGCCTGCGTCCATTGGTGCAACCTTACCTAAAATACGCTGCAGTCACCATTCGGGGTTCTATCCGCAGCCCCATCACCCTGAGCATCACGGTCCAGCCCCCTGCAGACGGTGCGGTGCCAGCCCCCTGCAGCCTGATTAACCAAACTGACCCGGCCCGTGGGGAAATTGAACTTGTTCCGGATGTGCAGCCCAGTGAAATCACCCTGACCTTGCCCCTATCGGGCGAAACCAGACTGCTGGTGCGATATCACGATCTCAGTGCGGTGGCGGTGGTGCTCTCACCGAACAACAGCGACGACATTCGCAACAATGTCACCCTCACCAATCTAGAAACCTTTCCCGTCACCGACGAGCGCTCCACTTACTTCACAGTGCCGGGCTCCCTAGCCGATAACTTTAGCCAACCCGACCCAGAGACCGAATCAACGCTGGAGCAACAGTTGGGAGAACGGTTGGGACAACAGTGGCGATATCTCAAACGCTATTTAGAATCCATCAACACCACTGACCCTACTCTGCCGCGCATCCAATTACCTACCCGTAGCGACGCTATTAAAGAGCTGCCCCTGGCCGATGTCCTCAACTGGCTGCAGTGCTTCTTTGACCATAGTGCCGATGCGATCGCACCCGAATTACAAGATGCACAGCCCAAATCTCCTTGGTTAGTGACCGCCTATCCACGGGTGAGCACCCCCGCCTTTGCCAGTCCAGACACCAGCGGCAGACTCCAGTACGATCACCTGATCGACAGCCAGTGGGCTCACAACTACCGCTACTACATCCGCCCCTACAGCCGGTATGAACTCCTGTGGCGCAGCCTGCTCCAGTCTCCCACCCTCTTCCCCATCCGCTCAGGCGGCTTCAGCGCTGTCACCCAGCTGGCCTCGTTTATTCTCTCTAGCCAGTCTTTGCAAGAGTTACAGGGCCAAGTTCCCGATTCTGTTCTGACCCGTCTAAGATCGCTAAAAGATCGGGTTTTCCGAGGCCGACAGGCGCTAATCAATGCCCTGCAAAATGTTCTGCAGACCGAAGAGATCGCCACTTACGAAGATAGGATTATAGCCGCTGCCGATCTATTTACAGAAGCCATTCCCGACCCCCAGGCCGGGGGGCTGGACGTCGTCCTTGATCGCACCCGTCCCGTTGATAAACCGCTGATTCTTAACTCTAGCCGTCTCGATGCCGCTAGCCCTCCCGGCTCTCCCACCCCACCGGGGCGCACCTGGGAAGTACTGATCGCCCAGCATCCCGAACAGCTCCTGGTGGAACGCAACCAAACCTTGGTGCGGCAGCTCTCGTTCCGACAAATTGCCTTTACCCTGGTGCGACGGTTTGCCTATGCCGACTGGATTACCCAGTTAGAAAATGCCACCAGCCACGACATTGACATTGAGTTTGTCGAAGATGTCCCCGTTAATAGTCCTGACACCTACGGCCCACCGGACCATATTGACCTGAATTCTCCCCTAGATGAAGCCACTGCCCGCAGTCTGGATTTGCCTCTGCGGGTGGGCAATTTCCAGCAGGGCGTCCTGGCCATTCAATGGGATGCCCTCCCCTACTATTACGAACACCGTTTGATGGCCATTGCCCAAACTACAGGCACAGTCTCGACCATCAATGAAACCACCCAGCGAGACTTTGAATATGTGGCCCCACTGCCGACAGCATTTGCTGAAAGCGACCAGCGTCCCTGGCGGCCAATCAATCCTCCGTTTCGCAGCAGCACAGACCCCGTGTCTCTACGGGCGCGATTGATTCAGATACCGCTCCAGCGATTCTGGGACTGCCTGCCCCCAGCGGCCCAGGCCCAGTGGCAAGCCGAAGAGCCCGCCGCTGCCGATGCCGATATCCCCAGCCGCAAACTCTCATCGCTACCCGACCCAGAGGTGGCATACCAAATCGTCGAACTGTTTAGCGGCAATGTTGAAGTCCAGGCCGAGCTTTATGTTGACCCGATCACCCATCGCTATGCCCTCAGACAGCTGGGCCAGCGATTCCTAGCAGATACTCCGGTGATCTCGGCTCCGCTGGTACCCCAGGGAGACTACATGCTGGAAACAGCGGTGCAACAGGTCAGCCAGGTAGGGCTACTGCGTCCTCTCCAAGTGGACCAGATTGCTAGACCCACCCGCGACAAAATTGCCTTTAGTGAGTCTCTCCTATCCGTGGCAGGCATCTTCCGACGAAGAGACCGCGACAATATTCTCAAGAGTGCAGTGGCAGCTGACCAACAGGCTGTTCTGGTGGCCCGCCTACAGCAGCCTGAACTAGAGGCCCTCTCCTTCCAGGATATTTTCCCAGATGGAGCTGAGCGCGATATATTCTTCCGCGATTACCAAACCCTTGAAGCCCTCTACCAAAGCTGGTTTAGCCAGGAATACATTGCCTTTCCGGCCAGCTTTAACCTACCGCTGTCGGGTCAGACGAATTCTGGTCAAACAAATGTGGATGCTCTCAAGGTTCTGGTGGATGACATTCCTCCCCTAGAAACGCAGTCCGCTGATGGTATCCCATTTATAGACCTGGTGGACTTTGTCGAACCCACCAAACATGCTCTAATCTGTGTCGGTCCGATCTCCGAGGCCGAAGCCACCGCACTGAGAACTTTGGCCACCGTTTTTGCTGACGATGAAGCTTACGCCGCTGCCCTCACACAGCTGACTGAGGTCACAGATGTGGCCGCTGACACGGTCACCACCATTCCTCTACTGATCGGGTTAGAGCGGGTACCGGCCAAGGTGATAACAGCCAGGGGCGGCAGTATCCAGCTGGCGGCAAACGACACGTCTAGTCGTTATACAGCCCTCATCTGGCAAGGCTTGCTGTTTGATCAACAAGCTGCCACCCTGCGCCAGTGGACCTACATGCCCGCCTTTATTACCGCTGTCAATGATCTGGTGCAGCAGCTGGATGCGATCGCACTGAGCTTTACCCTTCCCATACCGCGTCCCCTACAGGATGAACTCCCCACCAGCATTGCTAGTCAGCTCACCATTGGCGCTGACCAGCTAACCTGGAGCGGCCCGGCTCCCATAGATGAACAACGTACAGCTCTGGAAACTCTCACAGGTGACGATGATTTTCTAGCCGCTCAGCGAGATCTTTTAGCGGCCATTGATACGACCCAGGCAGTACCGTTGCTCAGGTATCCTCAGCCAGATGATCTTCCCGAGAGTATTCGTGCCCAGTTTAGTATTGAGGCAGAAGAGGATCGCCTCAGGTGGCGCGGCCCAGCCCCCAATGACGTCCAGCGAGCAGCCCTCAATAGCCTCAATAACCCCAGTGTCGGCAATTCGGACTTTCGAGCTGCCCTAGAGGGGCTATTGAGGCAAATTGACGAGACTCGTCGAGCTACGCTCACCCAAATTGACCAACAGCCACGGACGATTCCAGTGGCGCTGCTGGGTCGACTCAACATTCAGACCAACCAGCTCGTGTGGATTGGTCCCGCTCCCAACGATACCCAGCGACAAATTCTGGAGAGTCAAATTGTCGGCAACTCACGGCTGGAAGCTGGCTATCGCAGTGCGACTAACGCGCTGTTGCAGCAGATTGATCTCAACTATGTTGAACCGATGGTGCTGCGACCCCGCCAGACAGACCTGCCCGCCAGCATTCAAGGACAATTAACCATTGAGTCCAATCGACTCATCTGGAACGGTCCGACCCCAAGGGATGCCCAGCGAACGGCCCTGCTCAATCTCACCAGCGACTCGGACTTTGCCGATGCCCGCCGTCGTTTGTTAGCGGCGATTGATCAAACTCATACCGTCTCCATGCAGCCCCGTCCAGATCGCCCCCGCCAGCGACAGCTGTCCCCAGACCTAAGAGACCAGCTGACCCTCACCCCCGAAAATCAGCCCACCCAGGTAGCCTGGAGCGGACGTATCCACAGCCTTGAACAGCTCCAGTTGCTAGAAGGTTTGCCGGGAGATGACGACTTTAAAGCAGCGATTGTCCGTCTTATCACCGATCTAGCCGCCAGAACCACCAATGTTGCCTTTGATCTGCCAGTGCGGCCCGGTGCTCCAGAACTACCCGAGACAGTAGAAAATCGGCTGCCAGATCTGCTACGCGATCGCATCCTGCTAGGACGCATCCTACTGCGCTACCACGGTCTCATGGCCATCAGCGAAGGTGAGGCCCTACAGCAACGATTTAACAGCCCGCCTAACCAGGCCGCCATCGCCCGCCTATTTAACACCTCCCTCAATAGCGGCCTCAACGGCAGCCAACTCAAAATCCGCACCCGACGCGGCAGCGCCACCCCTAGCAGTCTCAATAACCAAGACGGCACCCTAACCATCCGACCTCTAACCTAGCCCTTCCCCTTTCCCCTTTCCCCCTTCCCTCCTTCTTATCTCCCAGGAGTCCCACCATGCCTCCCTTCCCCGAATCCGCTAAAATCGTCCAAGTCAAAGGCCCTTGCTGGGTGGCCACCGTTGCCGTTGCTGAACTGGCCGATCCCCATCGCCATCTTGCATTTCGCAATCTTTTTTTAGATAGCACGGGACGATCGCGGTTAGGACGAGACTCTCTCTATCTGCCGGGCACATTGTTAATGCTGGGGGCCGTTCAGCAGGTGCAAATCACCGACACGCCCTATGGCTGGGAGCGCAATCCTCAAGTCGGTGTCCCCAACCCGCAAACACCGACCCAAATCCAGGCAGCTATTCAAGCCGGGAGTTTATCGCTGCTGTTGGTGCAGGCGGATCCTGAAACATGGCCCCAGGATTTTCCCGATCGGCAGGGCGAGACATTTTTTCCAGAACTTACCTGTTTGGTAGGAGAGATTTACCTGGGGGACAGTTTGGCCAATTCTGATATCCCCGATGCCCTGGTTCCCACCTCTCACACTCTTGCCAATCTTTACAGTGCCCTCCAGCTGTCTCTACCCGCCGACAATGCTTTGCAAAATCGCGCTGGTGCGGCCCACCTGCTCAGTGCCCTGGCCGTCCATGGCAGTGGTCTCTCCATCCACGGACAAATTCAGCTACCTTGGAGATCCGGTGCGATCGCAGCTCCATTTCAGCTAGCCAAACAAATTACCGACGCTGGTGACGGCTCATTGCGGCTCACCCTAGAACGAGAACGCCTGACGCCTGATGAACAACAAAACTGGTCTGCTGCCTGGAATGAACTTAGCCGCTACCTCAATCCTCAAAATCCTCAAAATGGGTCTTCTCGTTCCTTCACTGGTGTCACACCCACCTGGACCACCCTAGAAATCACCGACCCCATTGCCGTTCCCAATCTGTTCTGGACAATGGCCGCCTGGGGAGAAACTCCGGTGCTCAATTTTGACCCCAGTGAGATTAACATTCTGCTCAGTGACCAGTCCCCCTACGACCCGATTAATCCCCCCACATCGTTAGGGCGGTTGGTGCCCACCTGGGTCACGGTGGATAAACTGCAACCCGACCAGCCCGACTCCCTGTTGCGGGTAATGGTGGACGTAGGCCCTAACGTCCCTGGTGCTAGTCCTACCACAGCGGCCCATGCCCTCACCACGGCCAGTCGAGATAATACGGTTGAATACCGGTTTAATAGTGCAGCAACAACACCGGAAGACCTGTCCCTGCAAAATCTCACCCTAGCCCTCGACCCGACGGCCACCCCCCAGGCTTTGCGCCAGTCTCAACAGCTGCCCCCACCCCAGTGGACCGAGACCACAGGACCGATTCAGCCTCCCTTAATCTGGGGCTTTATGCCTTTAGAAGACGGCTGGGCACAGCTGCCAATTCCTAACCTGACCGAACAAATCTACCTGGACAGCGGTGTGGCCAACCTGCCAGACCCCAACACAGTCACGAGCCCCACTGCCAGTCCCCTCCAGGGTGCTATATCCTTGGGTAACAGTCGCCGCACTAGTTTAGAGCGTCACCCCAATGAACAGCCTTGGAATATTACCCTGACCGACCTTGATAGGCTTCAGGGTCAGTGGATTTTAAGTCCCTCTGGAAATGCTGGAGAGACCACCGGATTCTCCCTGACCGAAGTCACCCTCTTGATCCAACAACCTGAGGTTACGGTGACCGGGCTGGTGTGGCTGAGTCGGTCAAAACCACGGATTGAAGATGCGCTGCCGGATTTAGATGACTGGGTGGCGGGAGTGCGATCGCATTCCCTACGCACCGCCAATCCCGACACCGATCTGTTTCCCTCCCTAACTACCTTCACCCTAGAAACATTAACCCTGGCTGTCCGTCCCCCCAATCCGGCAGCCGCCCTGGCAACTATCCCTCAGCTACAAGGGTGGAAACTCCTCTACATCGTTCACTCAGAAACGCTGCAAGACTTTCAAACCGAAAACGTACTCCCAGATAATCTTTTTAGCCAAGCGCTACCCTGGGTCTGGCAACGACATCCCTCCTTGCCCATGGTGCAGGCACTGCCCCTCACCCAAAGCCAATCCCCCCCCAACTATCCCAGCGCTAGCCGACAACTCATCCCCTTTGAGCTGCCCATTGATGCCTCGGGACTGCCCCACCGCTGGTATTTTGGTGTTGACATTTCGGATGACGCCAACGGAGCCAGCCAGTGGCCACAGTTTCTGGGTACTGCCGCCACCCCTGCCCGTGAATGGACGCAGCAGTTTGACCTACCGTTAGTATCGCTCTCCCTGCCCGGTCTAGCGCTGGATCCAGACCATACCCCTGATACGTCTAGCCCTGACAACCCTGCTCTTGAGACCATCGCCCAACTCTCCCAGACCTATCGCTTTGACCTGCCCTATACTGACGAGCTCAACGCCCTGGCCGATTTGCCCAGCACCGCCCTCCCCCCCGAACAAACCAGTCCTCTCCCTGATGACATACCGCCCGCCCCCCCCCAACCTCTAACCCGAGAAACCTTTGCCGACCATTGGCAACAGCTAAGCCAGCTGGCCAGCCTCGCCAGTGCCGATACCGTCACTGCTTTTTCCCTCGCGACCTCTGACTCAGCAACTGAGATTAACACCCTGATCGAACCGTTAACCTGGGCAGTGAAGCCCACAGTGGATATAGCCACCTATCCCGGTCGCCTCACCCTGGCTAATAGCGATGCTGCCCCAGGCAACATTACGGCGAACGCCTCGCCCCTGGATATTTCAGCTCTAGAGGGTATTTCAGGGCAATTCTCTCTGAACAATATCAATGGCAGCGGCACTACCCCCTTCCAAATCACTGCGGGCAGTCTCGCCGCCCATTTAGAACCTACTCCCACAGAAAGTCCCAGCCTGCGCGATCAGCGGGGATTGCTGCGCTCCGCCAGCCGTACCACCACATCATCTTCGCTGCTGCACACCCCCCTCACCTTCCAGCGCACCGCCACTGAGGTATCTAACTATGAGCTAACCTCGTTATTAACGGTGCTTTCCCTCACCGTTGATAATCCCGACACCCCCTGGCAGCTATGGTTTCGAGATATTCCTATCAACACAACGACCCATCGCTTTAGTCAGAAAGCCGAGAATATATCTAGGAACGAAGGTCGCTCGCCCGTTGCCGAAGACATTAACGATCCAGAGGCCTTCTCACGACATCAAAATTTTCTCAGCGGCTACGAATGGCGACTGGCCTCTACTTCCACCTCAGGCACCGAGCAGGCCCGGGATAAAGTTCCAGACTTTTTGCCCCTGTTTAACCTGCGATTTTATCCCCTCACCCTGGAGTCGGTAGACCTCAATGCAGATAATACGCAGATTGTTAAAATCGAGATTGTCGGACGTCTGCAGCTGCCCCTCACCGATGCTAGTGAACTCACCGATTTAAGTAATGCTGTCCGACTTACCTTTGTAGGGGAATCGGCAGGGGGGCTAACGGGCCTACAGTTAGAGGCCATCGCCCTGGTGACTGATGCTGACCACCCCCAGAACGAGTGGCCCCTGGCTTTGCAGGCTGGTGAGATTACCCATGCGCCTCGTCTTACCTGGTCCGAGATTAGTCTGAGCCAGGATAGCAGCGGTCCCATACTGGTCATTAGCGGTGTGCGGATCCAGTTTTTCTTGTTTAATGTGGCCTGGTCCCTGCCGTTATCTAATTCTCTTGAGTTTCCAGCAGCAGACATAGTTGAACTCAAGGCCACCTACGATGGATTTTCCCTGGCAGACAATACACCCTTAGCACCTCAGGCCGTCAACATTACGCTGAATCTAGACAGCTACGTTCATCGGGTTGACCTCCAGCTGATGGTGCGTTTGGGAGAACAGCGCTCATCGGCTGTCGGGATACGCACCCGTGCAGAACAGGTGCCCTTTACCGCCCATATGAATATTCTGCTTCTGCCTGTTGCCACTGCCACATCTGCCCAGATTCCGACCACTTGGGAAAGCGTTACCCTACTTGACGACCTGGTCATAGACTCGCTGCAGCCTGATAAAAGCCTTGTCTTAACTCCAACCGCACTCCAGTTGCAGTGGAAAAACTACGTTGCCCGAGATCAAAATACTGTTCCACAGTTTCTCTCTGGGATGGCCCTGGCAGACACCCAAACAGCCCCTGGCTTTGCTGCCTTGACCTTTGAGGCCGTTGAAAAAGGCGAAGTCAACGATAGCGACACTGCCCAGTTTCCCACACTCCAACTCAAAACAGCTGTTGTTGAACTTTTGCTCACTTGTCAGTGGGGAGACTTTTTGCAGGTGCCCAATGTGGCTGAGCTGACCAGCAGCGATAATTTGAGCGACCGAGTATTCAAATCTTCAGCGGGGAGACTGGTGGTAGGCTACACCACCCAATGGCAAACCGATACCTGGCAAGAGTCATTCCTACTTAACGGCTTTTTAGAAGTCACTAATCTAATCTCCTGGCCCCAGGAGTTTGCCTACTCAGAGGAGGATGACCTGGCGGTGCTCAGATTTCCGGCACTGCCGTCGCTGGATGTAGGTGCTGATGGGTTGAGATCGCTAAATCATCGGCGTCACACCATTCGCATTTTATTCAACCAGCACCAAATCCCCAATGCCCTGCTGACGGTTGGACGTGGTGAAACCCTTTTCCAATTTGCTCCTAGTCAGGCCTGGCAGCTACTCGCCGTCGTCGAACATCAGCTAGTTGATATCCACGCCAGTCCGGTTCAGGCTACTGAACGCATATCCATCGAACGCGTTGCTAGCGATCGGCGCTGGACCGCCGTTCAGGAAGTGCGCCTGACCACCCCTGATCACTTCCGCCAGTTTCTCACCTCCCTGAGTACCGGCAACACCCTTGACCCAAGAGAGGGCATCGCCACCCTTGGAGCTGCAAACCAGGGCTATCTCTCCACTAAGCTGCAGGCAATGCTCCTCTCCGGTGACAGTCCCGCCCTCAATGGTCTGCCCGACAATACCCTACTAGTTGAGGCCAGTGCCCCTCACTGGGTCAACCAAACTCCAGTCACTACCACCAGCGCCACCACCCTGCAATTTTTGCCCAATGGCAACCAGCTAGCGATTCTAAGCAATCCCCAGGACTATGGCCCCAGCGATCCGCGCGCCCCTCAATGGCTGTTGTTAACCATGCCCTTTTTGGGACGTCTTCAGCATGTTGCTGACGATTTCAGCAGCGCCTCCCCACTTCAGGTAGATCCGATCCATCTTCTATCTACTGCCCTCTCTCCCTCCCCCCTAGCCCTGGCCTTGACCCACTGGGTTGAAGACGTCCCTATGGAGATTTTAGTATCCGGTCTTGACACCGCCCCAGGACGCACCTGGGCCAGGCTTGATCCCCTGACCCTCGAAGAAAATTGGTTTCGCCTCCAAAATCCCCTACCGGATACTCCAGCAGCGTCTTCCCAGACATTGCAGAGTGTTTTAGCCGCCTTCCCCAACACCCCTGCCCAGCTGAGTCGATCCACTGCCCTTCGCTATGCCTTTAATCCTGTACGACCCAACAGCCCACCGATCGCCTCTAATCAGCGCCAACCCCAACCAGCCCTGGCCACCGATCACCCCTTAGTGTGGCGACAGGAAAGCCTCCTCGCCACCCCCGATCGGCCCAGGGATATAAATAACGGATTACAGGCTCTTTATACCTTTGAAGAAGGCAGTGGCAACCAAATTAATGATGTTTCAGGGGTCAGTGATACTCCCCTCCATTTGCAAATCCTGAACGATACTAACTCCCCAGACATTACCGAATGGATTCCCGGTGGCGGTCTGCGGATTAAAGCTCGCACATTGATTCGCTCCATTCAGCCTGCCCGCCATTTGACCGCAGCCTGTCAGCGCACCAATGAGATCACTATTGCCGTGTGGGTAAAACCTGCTAGCGCTCCAAACTCTACTCAACCCTTATCTCAGAACGGTCCTGCCCGCCTCGTCAGCCTTTCAAAAAATTCCACTGAACGCAACATTACCCTAGGGCAAGATTTTTCTCTTCCTCCCGAACCAGATGATGACTCTACGGCACCAAACAACAACTTTTACTTAACCCGCCTGCGGACTACAGACACCACTAACAACGGTCTTTTGAGAAATAGGCCCAGGGAGAGTTGGACCCCGATCGAACTTGAATCTGTAACAGCTAGCCTGGTTCCCATCATCTTTACCCGCGCTGCCGATGGCACAATCCGCCTCTATACTACTAATACCGACGGTAATCTTGTCGAGACAGAAAGCACTGTCGGCGGCACATTCCGAAACTGGGATGACGATTTCCATCTCATGTTAGCTAACGAACAAAAAAAAGAGGATGGCAAGATCCAAATCGATGACAGGCGAGCTTGGCTGGGCGACTATCATCTAGTGGCCATTTACAACCGTGCCTTTAGCCCCACGGAAGTGCGCCACCATATCCGCCAAGGCTTACCTCAGGCCCGTCGTCTTAACCGTCCATATCCTGAGGGCTGGTATCTCAGCGGGTTACAGCTCAACTCTCTTCTAAATAACAAGAACCCTTTAGAACGGCATACCGCCGCCACTTTGATCCCAGCATCGGGCCGCCACAGCCACCCCAACGAAATGCTCCTGAGTTTGACCGTGAGCCCTTACCTAGGGCTAGAATTTCGGCCTGTTGCTACCGCTTCATCTAATCTCAGCCATATTTCCACCGAGTTGCTCTGTCTTGATCGTACCGCTGGAACCCTACTCCCTGTTGCCAGCCGTTTAGAAGAGATTCCTGGTCCCATCGATGATGACACCCTGACCGATATCGAACTCCAACAGCAGCGAGAAAATCTACGGCAACGTAACCTGTTCTGGGCCAGGGAAACCCACCAGCGACTAGCTCCAGAGTCAGCCATCGCCCTCTTACGATTCCGTGAAATCAACACCAATCGTGCCCCCCAATCTCCCACAGATGCCACCGTCACCATCTCCTATGCATTTGCGGTCGTCACCGATTTACAACAGCCAAAATCTCTCTGTCAGCCAGTCTTTCGGCTACGGGCCACCCCGCAACAGCTGCGTTTTCGAGAGGGACAGTTTGGCGGCCCTGAACTACCTGCTTCCCTCCGCAACTTTGAAATCGCACCGCCTCAGGTAACGGGCGTACAACCCTTTTATTTGCAAGAACGCCCTCAAACCATCTCCGGTGATACTCCTGCCGCAGCTTGGCCCTGGGGCCTCAGTGCCCTCCGCCTGAGTGTGCAATGTACCCAGGAACAGCAGGGAACCATAGGTCCCATTGATGGCCCTACCCAAACTCGATGGTGGCAAGCCCCCCACTACCCAGTCCAGTTTCGCTCCAACGCTCAGTCGGAGCATCCCACCGCAGGCCTCCCTACCAATTTTCGGGCAGCTGCCATTCGTAGTCTTTTACCTGTACTGCCAAATCCGCCGTTGCCAACGCTGTCACCAGTGGAGAATAGTGGCAGCAGTGATGGTACCGACAGCCAACAACTACAACAGCTGCAACAGTGGCAACCGGTTCTCCCTGGCACCTTTCACTATTTACTAACAGGCAATCGTCCTGGTGTCCCGTTTGCCATTCGCCATCAGCTATTTACCCAAACAACTGACCATCCTGCCGCACTGGTATCTGGCAGCATTCCCGTCCAGCATCGTATGCCACGGCCTGTACCCCTGCCTGAAAACACAACGGCTGACAGCGCCCTACAAACCTGGGCCAGCTATTTCCACATCAAGCAGTCGAGCCTGGTCTCTGATACCCCTGCCGACACGGCCTTCTTTGCCGCATGCGGTACCAATCCGGCCCAGGGACTAAAGATGATTTTGCAAACACCTTTGAATGGAGCAATTACCTCTAGCTGGAATGGGGACGTGCTATTCCAGCTAGAGGCATCGCCAGCACCATCAGGTGATGAGACCAATGAGCAGACCATCACCCTTGACAGGGCCCAAAATTTTGTATTTACCTCCGAGAATTCAGCAGGGGAGACTATATCAACCACCTGGGAGATTCAGCTATCCATTACGGATGGGGAGACGACCTTCATATATCAACCAGATCCTAGTAACCCGTCACGTTTTGTTCTGCAGCCTCAAACACCACAGCAGTCTCCGACCTTGAGTGATGTGTTATCCAGCCAGGCATTAGGTGACTCACTCCTGATTACTGCCAGTGTTAAGCCTGTTAGAACCGGTGACAATGACAACTTCCGACAAACGCTCACGTTTCCCCTACGGATCACTGACGAAACTACCTTGCCGCTGCCCCTGCGACCCCAGTTTATCGTCTTCGAAGATCCTGAATACAACCGTCTGCTAATTTCCAATGCCGCCCATGCTACCCGTAACGTTCCTGTTGGCAGCGAAGCTAGTCAACAGATTCGCACGGTCACCCTGTCCCTTGACCGTCGTGAATATAATCCTGATAGTATGATATTCCTGCGCTATGATTGGGACGCCGCCCCAGAAACAGCAACATCCATACCGACAAAAGCCATCCTTAGTGTGGCGCGCATTAGCTCCACTGGAGCCGTCACCGAGCTCAAGCTACCCGATCCGTCAAACCAGGCGATAGATAGCCTTGAAATTGAGTCAAATCGATTAGAACACTATTCTCTCACTGCTATCCAAACTCTCAGCGAGCTGCGGTTTATAACTGGCGACAGGCTGCAATTTAAACTAGCTGTACCAACAGCCAAGGAAGATGTTGAGATAGTTTTACCCGTCGATATTATCCATGAATCTGTCATCCCAGTCACCCAGGCAGCCTATGGTCTGCTGCGACATCATCGGGGTAATTCTCCCCATGTGGAATGTGTCCGGTTTGCCTGGAGCCCTGAACCCACTCGGATAGAGCTGATCTGTCCCAAAGACTTACAAACCGAAGTTGTACGACGACGGGCTGTGTTCCACTGGAGCGATTCCATTCGCCCTGGAAAGGTGACAACGCCGCCGTCTAGTACCGTGAACTCGTCCATCAGCTATGAAATTCAGAAAATCACCCAAACAGGCTCCACTAATGAACCTAACACTAGCTTTGGAGAGAAATCTCACCATGAGTCAGTTGATTAAACTGAGCGATATTGGCAGGATCATCAAAAAAGTCAGGCCCAACTTCTTTTGATACTTCTTTCATGTAGTGTCGCAAACAGCGCTGTTCAAGTGTATTAATATTAATTGAAGTCAATCGTTCAATGGGTTTACCAACGTTGAGAACCGGTCGCTTAGACTTAGTCAAAAAACATCGTGATCTTCTTAGGGTGTCTAGAATCTCAGTAAGCCTATTCCTAGACAGCTTGTTAGGGGTATTTTCTAGCTTGTCTTTGATTTCTCGGATCAGCTGGGTAAAGTTGAGCGCTATATCACGCTCCTGGAACATCTGAATCAGTTCGCTAATGACAACCTTTCTATGTTCAGGAGCTAAATTTATTTTCTTTTTACTGAAAACCTGCTTTAGATCAACTGTGTCAGCGTTATCTGGGGCATCGGCATCCACCACTACAGCGAATGTATCCATACTCAGAGAGCTATCTTCCAAAGCTGCTTCGGTTAATACGGCCTCAGCATCCTGCCCTATCCCCATACTTGTCAGCAACTGTTCAATATGAGAGAGCAAGATATCTTTGTTAGCCACGGTAACTCCCATGCGCTTGGTGCGAACTGCAGTTAGACGTTCTTCAAGCTCAAGGGCAACAAAAACTGCATTTTCTGGTTGCAAGGATAACCGTTGCTTGTGTTTGGCAAAGGTTTCGATGCCGCTGTCAAATTGTTTGCCTGCTTTACATTCAACCAGTAGAGGCTGGCCTTGGATCATAAAGAAGATATCTAGCTCAAAATGGTCCTCATTTTCGTAGGTAATATCCAGGTTTCTCAATACTTGGTAATCGGCTCCTATTGAATCTAAAAAGTCTACGATCTTGTAGTAGACGAAACGTTCAAACCAGCCTCCTTCAAGAAAGAATTTAACATCTTCCCGGTTTTGAGTCGTAGCAATAAGGATTTTGTCAGATTTATTATAAAACCCTTTGGATAACAGTGAGCTATCCTTTAGTTTTTTGAAGAAGAGATTGTGAATAGAAATTTCCTTTTGACTTTTATCTTGAAGTGGAAAAGGACATCTTTTTCCAAGGGAGAATTTTAGCTTTTTATAGAAGCTTTCTAGTATTTCATAGTTATCGCCCAGATAAACGGCCAGATCATCCAATAGTTCATCAATCGCAGGTTCAGGCTGGTAGGATCCCTGTAGTTCTACGTTTCTAGACTGAAACCAGGCAGAGGTAGTGGCGACTTCCTTACCCTCATCATCATCGTCACTGTTTTCGTCATTGCTGTTTATGACAATACTCTCTGAGAGTACACGCGTATCGCTTGCATTGGTTTTAGAAGCACTATTCACTGTGAGCTCAGATACGGCAGGGTTAGCATCGAGTCTTTGCTTTAAGGTAGCGATCTCTTTTTGTATAGCATTGACAGCAGAGGGGGATAATGTGATTTTTTCAATTTGAGTAGATAGAGATTGGACTGAGCTGGCAATGGTGCCGTATTGAGCTGACAATTCAGTAAATCTCTTGTCATGTTGAATTGAAATGAGGTCAGACCTATTCATCTTTTGTAGCCGGTCATCTTGCTGATGATTGATTGCGATCGCACCAAGCATCGATACTGCACCGATACCACCACCGGCTAATGCTCCTTTCACCTTGTCAGGTACAAGCCACGCGACGATTAAACTTGTTGCCAGTGAGGAGGCTAAAACCGCCAGAATTCCCTTTGTCTGATAGTTCATTACTAAAACGAAGTATTAAATTGCTGCCTATTTACCGATCTCAAAATTTGCCGTTGCTGATTTAAGGGATGGCCCAATCTGTGAAATGTGCTGTTTGTCAATACTGGGTAGATGAAATCATACCGGGGAGCAGCAACGCCCAAAATCCCTATATTTCTTGTAATCAGATCTTCTTTATGCCGTCGCTGACTTAGGGGATAGGTCCAATCTGCCAGATATACTACATGCCGATATCTTTTAGATGAAACCATAGCTCAGAGCAACAACGCCTTCTTTATTGCGATTGCTGATTTAGGGGATGGAGCGATCGGTAACTTCTGCTATTTGATGGTTCCTCATAGCTACAACCATCCCGAGGATCAGCAATGCCTCTTTATATTTATAAGAGCACCCATTCTCACGGTAGTTAAGGTTCTAACGGGTATATAGAAAACTTCCATTTTTTTTTAGAAGCAATAAAATTTTTCAAGCAGTTTGTACATTGGGCAAGCATTGCCTATCGCGATGTTTGCTGGATGATGTCTACTTGAATACTATTTCCGGCATTGTCGTTCTGCTGGTTGAGCATTGTGTTGTGGCTCACTTGACATTTCAATTTAAGTTGAAATAATAAAAACACGCTCCGCTAGGTGAATCCAGGCTATGGCAAGAATTGCAATCAACGGTTTTGGCAGAATCGGTCGCTTAGTTCTACGGGCAGCTTGGCCATACCTAGATTTTGTTCACATCAACGAAATCACAGGCGGAGCCGCCACCGCCGCCCATTTACTAAAGTTTGACTCTGTTCACGGACGCTGGGGCTCAGACGTTGAAGCGGTTAGCGATGACCGCATCGTGATCGATGGCAAGCCTGTCAGCTTTAGCGCCCATGCTACACCGGGCGATGTGCCCTGGAATCAACTGGGTGTAGACATCGTCTTAGAATGCTCGGGGCAGTTTCGTACTCCGGAGCTGCTGGAGCCCTATTTCAAGCGGGGTGTCCAAAAAGTTATCGTTGCAGCTCCTGTTAAACAAGGCGCACTCAATATTGTCTACGGTATTAATGATCATCTTTACAAGCCAGCGGAGCATCACCTATTAACAGCGGCATCCTGCACCACTAACTGCCTAGCCCCTGTGGTCAAAGTGATCCAAGAAGGTTTGGGTATCCAGCATGGGGTGATTACCACCATTCACGATCAAACTAACACCCAAACCATTGTCGATAAAGCCCACAAGGATCTGCGACGAGCTCGAGCCACTGGGCTATCGCTGATTCCTACGACTACAGGCTCAGCCACGGCCATTACTATGATCTATCCCGAACTCCAGGGCAAACTCAACGGTATTGCTGTTCGGGTACCGCTTTTAAATGCATCCCTGACGGACTGTGTGTTTGAAGTATCTCGGTCCACCACTGTCGAAGAGGTCAATCAGCTATTTAAGACTGCTGCAGAGGGAGAACTCCACGGAATTTTGGGGTATGAGGAACGACCCCTGGTTTCGGTGGATTATAAGGATGATCCAAGGTCGTCGATTATTGATGCGCTTTCCACCATGGTGGTGGATGGTACCCAGGTGAAAGTGCTGGCCTGGTATGACAACGAGTGGGGATATTCTAGCCGCATGGCCGAACTGACAAGGAAAGTGGCGCTTTCTCTGGGCTGATATATAAGCCAAAGCGATTTGATTATTTCCCTGCATATCTCTTAGTTCAATTTTAGACATTGTCAGCATGATGGACTCATCACCCACGTTTGATCGGACTGGAGTTCGCAACTATATGCTCGTGACCCTGGCCTATTGGGGTTTTACGATTACTGACGGGGCGTTGCGAATGCTGGTGCTGCTTTACTTCCATACGCTGGGCTATACGCCGTTGGAAGTGGCAATGCTGTTTTTGTTCTACGAGGTTTTTGGCATTGTTACTAACCTGTTTGGCGGCTGGATTGGGGCCAAATTTGGCGTTAAGCTGACGCTGTATGGCGGAATTGGGGTGCAAATTGTGGCGCTGCTGCTGTTGATGCCCGTAAATGAGGCTTGGGGTGTTGCGATCGCAGTTCCCTACGTCATGGTTGCCCAGGCCCTGTCAGGTATTGCCAAAGATCTCACTAAAATGAGTTCAAAAAGTGCCATTCGTCTTGTGATTCCCAAAGAGGCACAGTCCTCTTTATTTAAATGGGTGGCGATTCTGACCGGCTCTAAGAATGCTCTCAAGGGAGTGGGCTTTTTCTTAGGGGGGCTGCTGCTATCGGTGTTTGGCTACCCTAGAGCCCTCGCAATAATGGCGGCGGGTCTGTTTGGGGTGCTGTTGTCGAGTCGATGGCTGCCCTCAGGAATGGGAAAAATCAAGGCAAAGGTGAAATTTCGCCAGCTCTTTTCTAAAAGTTCTGAGATTAACAGTCTCTCTATCGCCCGCTTTTTTCTCTTTGGAGCACGAGATGTTTGGTTTGTAGTCGGTCTGCCTGTGTTTCTATATGGCGGGTTGAACTGGTCGTTTGAGCAGGTGGGGGGCTTCCTGGCGACTTGGGTGATTGGCTATGGTGCCGTACAGTCACTGGCACCGACGTTGCTGCAACGTTTTGGCTCAGGGCAGCCGCCCCAGGCTAGCACCATCCGGTTTTGGACGGGGTTTTTGGTCGCAATTCCAGGTGCGATCGCACTGGCGCTTCAGCTAGGCCGTCCCCCCGGACAAACCATTATTATCGGTCTGATGGTGTTTGGCATCGTATTTGCCTTTAATTCCGCCGTCCATTCCTACTTAGTACTGGCCTACACCGAAGACGACAATGTGGCGCTAAATGTAGGCTTTTACTACATGGCAAATTCAGGGGGACGGCTGACGGGCACCGTGCTCTCTGGCTTAGTATTTCAGTTCTATGGATTAGTAGGCTGTCTGTGGGTATCTACGCTCTTGGTGCTGTTAGCGGAACTAGTGACGTTAAAATTACCGAATCCAAAGTCAGTGAATACAACAAGACTGCAGGCAAAATGATGTAGCTGAAGAGTCTAAGCAACCATGGGCACATTGGCCGCCAATACTTCGGCATAGAACTTTTGCAGCTGCTGAGTTGCGCCTCGCCAGCCCCAGCGTTCCGCCTCAATGCGGGCATTCCGACGCAATAGTTCAATTTCTGTGCGGGCCGCCAATAGTCGTTGGGTCGCCTTAATGGCTCCATCCTCATCTTGGGGGTCAAACAAGAAACCGTTGGTGCCGTCCGTCACAATATCCGGAATCCCCCCCGCATTGGCCGCCACCGTCGGACAGCCAGCTGCCATAGCCTCTAATAGCACCAAACCCAGGGTTTCCGTGCGTGATGGGAAAACAAATGCATCACCAGAAGCATAGGCCGAGGCTAACTCCTCACCCTCAAGATAGCCAACAAAGTTGGTTGCCGTTCCCGCAAAATGCTCCTCTAGTTCTTCTCGGTAGGGACCATCCCCCACCAGGGCCAGTCGCGCCTCTGGAATGGCTGCCAAAATGGGCTTAATCCGGTCGACTTCTTTTTCCGCCGACAGACGGCCCACGTACAGCAACAAGGGCGCATCAGGGTGCCCCTGACTCAGCCGTGTTCGCATCTCTCGACTAGCCAAACTAGGTCGAAACAGCTCCGTATCCACACCCCGCTGCCAGACATTTACATTCTCAATACCATGCTCAGTCAGCTCCTGCTGCATTGCCGTAGATGTACACAGGTTAAGGCGAGCGTTATTATGCACTGCCTTCAGTAATTCCCACAGCATGCCCTCAAACATGCCAAACCCATAGTGCTCTAGGTACTTGGGTAGGTGGGTGTGGTATGACGCCACCAGAGGTATTTCTAACGCCTTGGCATAGTAGACACCTGCTAACCCCAGGACAGCCGGATTGACCACATGAATCAAATCAGGATTAAACGCCTCAATGCCCTCGCCAATGGACGGGCGCGGTAGAGCCAGCTTTAACTCAGGGTAAAGCGGCATGGGAAAGCCGGAAACCCCCTCGATTTTAGCCCCCTTATATTCCGTCAGACCGCCCTCTGGGCAGAACACACACACGTCATCACCTAAAGCCTGCAGCTGTTCAACGGTATGCTTGAGGCGAGTTACGATACCGTCGACTTTAGGAAGGAATGTTTCGGTAAACAGGGCAATACGCATACGTTTAACGGTAGTAGGATGCGGATGTATTAGAAAGACTAGGCATTGCTGATCATCGAGATGACTTTGAGTATAAAGAACCGTCCAATAGCAGTGGCTGTAGATCGGTTCATCCTCTTAATCAGCAATCGCAAATACTGAACTGTTGATTATTCAATCGCGAAATTGGTCCAGGCTCAAGCGTTTATAAGATTTTTTTGCCACAGATTTGACAGCGCACAGGACAATGACCGAGACATAGGAAATGAGGTAGAGGGCTATGACCTCATAGATTTTGCACCTGATAATGAAGCGCCCACACACCCTGCACTCAAAGTGACAGGGCTCACTGAATGAAACCCACTAAAAGGGGTTCAAGATCGCTAAAAGCCCTATATCTAGAGCCTTACAGCCCAACTGCCCCTTTAGTGGACAACCCTCAATTAGCGTTGGGTTTTGAACCTGACGTGGACTTTAGCCTCACAATCGACTGGGTGCAAGAGCTGAGTTACCTCATTTCCGCATGTTTAATCAAAAACTTATGCCCTAGCTCGCCGGAATAGGCGTAGGAGCAGGTTTTGACTTCTTGGTCCACTTCGATGTGCAGATAATCCTTGACGTATCACAGCGGTCAACGTACTTCTTAGCGATTTCTGTCACTTCTAGCATCAGCCCCTTGTCTAGCTGAGTGGGCTCTAGCCCCATATCTAGGAAGCACTGATTATCAACCACTAGCTCATTTTCAGCCGCTTCATTACGGGGGTTTTCCATATACTGAATTTCAGCCCCAGCGATATTGGCCACGATACGGGCCAGGTCGCGCACCCGATGGGTTTCAGTCATCTGGTTTAAGATTTTAACCCGGTCGCCTTTGGCAGGGGGGTTACTAATGGCTAGCTCAACACAGCGCACCGTATCTTGAATGTGGATAAAGGCCCGAGTCTGACCGCCGGTGCCATGTACGGTTAAGGGGTGACCAATGGCGGCCTGCATCAAGAACCGATTGAGGACGGTACCATAGTCTCCATCATAGTCAAAACGGTTGATCAACCGCTCATCCATAGCAGTCTCGCGGGTATTAGTACCCCAGACAATACCTTGGTGTAGGTCAGTTACCCGCACCTGATCATTCTTGTTGTAGTAGGCAAAGAATAGCTGGTCCTGGGTTTTGGTCATGTGGTAGATACTGCCAGGGTTTGCCGGATGCAGGATCTGTTTTTCGATGACTTTGCCCGTATCGGTAACCACCTGGATGTCCAGATAACCTTCAGGGATTTTCATGCCAGCGGTGCCGTACCCATAGACACCCATGGTACCGAGGTGAACCACGTGAATATCTAGATCAGACTCGACAATGGCGCATAGCACGTTATTGGTGCCGTTGAGATTATTATCAACGGTGTAGCGCTTATGCTTTGCCGATTTCATGGAATAGGGGGCAGCCCGCTGTTCAGCAAAGTGAACAATCACGTCGGGGGCATAGTCGCAAATCAAATGCAAGAGTTTGTCGTACTCTTGGGCAATGTCAAGATTATAAAAATCAATTGTTTTACCACTGACTTCTTGCCACGCCGACAGTCGGGTGGACATGGAGCTAATGGGAGTTAGGGAAGAGATTTCTAGCTCATTGTCAATATTGCGGCGCGATAAATTATCGACAATGGCAACCTCATGACCTGCGTTTGATAGATGCAGCGCGGTGGGCCAGCCGCAAAAGCCGTCTCCACCTAATACGATTACTTTCATCCTTTAGCGCTTAAGCCTCCTTCATGATTAGCAAGAATTATACAGAATATGGGTATAAATCGTTATCGTCTGCCCTTGGGAGACTTAAGCAAGGACACGGAATTATGGTGTGACCAACAGTGGAAAAATGCTGGTAAAACTTTTATATATCAGCTGTTTTAGTAAGTAACTCCAGCTAACTATCTCCACAGCACAACCGTATTCTTCATTCTCTATGGGAAGAAAAAGGTGCTGCCGTGGTGGAAGGGCTTTTTTTGAGGTGATTTGAGTTTGCGTTATCCCTGTCAGAGGGTTATAAACCGGTCAATTTGAACAGCCAAATCTGGGTTTCCTGGCGATTGTCAAAGTTATTGTCACTAACTAGAATCAGGCTTTGGCTGCCGTCGCTTAATCTGGGACCTAGGGTCATGGCTTCGAGGTTATCCGGCCCGAGGGGGGTGAGGTCGGCGATGAGCCGTTTACGGATGGGGGTAATACCGCTGATGTCGCCCTGGAGCGTTGCGATCGCACTGGTATCCGTCGCCACCCCAGTGGCCAGCTGGTAGAGCTTGACTGATAAACCCTGGAGGCCAAAGGCACGCTCAATGGCCAAGAAATGTCCCCCCACATCGATGGATAAAATTTCCGATAGGCCGTTCACCACAGCACCCAGAGGGGCATCATCCATGGCGTACCAGTGCTCTGACAGCAGGGTGGACTGGTTAGGGTCAATTAAATAATGGAGCCAGCGATTCTTAAAAGGAATTTCCGGGTCCAGGTCGAGATCCTGGTACAGGGGTCCCTCGGTGGCAGCAAACAGACGATACGGCTCGTAGGAACCACCGGGGGCACTGATGGTCAAGGCTTCAAAGCCAATATTTTCCTGGACGCCCTGGGTTTGGGTATCTGCGGTTTTGTCTGTGGTCTGGTCGTCACCCAAGCCAGATTCCGGGCCAAACAGATACCGCTCTGGCAGACGAAAGCTGGTTTTAAACTGGCCAGTTTCCAGATCAAATTCCTGGAGCTGGGGCAAAATCTGCTGTTGAAATGACCCTTCGCTAGCGACAATCAGACTGCGACTTGGTGTGAGGGCCATACCCTCAGCGTCAAGCGGGGCGATGGTAGTCCCATCAGCGTCCTTAAAATCGGTGACCGCTTCAACGGTGACATCGTTGATGGCGGTGGGGCTGAGGTCTAAGCTGAGGGTATAAAAGCGAGGTCGCTGACGGTCGTCGGAGAGGACATAGTACTGGTTGCGATCTCGATCGTAGGCAATGGCCGATAGGCCACCCACCTGGGTACCTTCAAAGTCATCCATGGGGAGCACCACATGGTCCACTGCCGCCACTGATAGATCTAAAAACAGTCGCTGCTCAGCGTTGACCTGGGGCACAGCACAGCCTCCCAAGAACAAACCGAGTACAACCACCCAGAGGCATTTTCTCCACCAGTGCGTTTTCATAATCAAGTCCCTACAGTCCACAAACCCACAGCCCACAAACTCACACACCCTAGCAAACTAATGCCCGTCTTGTTGGGCCAGTCAACTCTAATCACTCAACTCTAATCACTCACCCCCATAATCATCCCCGACCGAGCTGGGACTAAAATCTGTTGCGTATCTTCTGTCATCGAGCCTTGGCCCCATAGAATCGTGGTCTTCTGGATCAGCTCTGCTTCCATCAGATTTGAGAGCACTATCTGTCCAGATGTTTCAGCTGCATTTACCACCACCACTAGAGTCTCTTGGTCATGGTGACGAGCAAAGACATAGAGTTCCCCCTCGGCAACGAGAGTTTGATACGTACCCGTCCGTAGAGCCGGATGTGCATGCCGGAGGGCAATTAGCTCTTTGTGGAGCGTCAATAATGAACGATTCCAGTTCTCTTCTGCTGGGAAACTCCGGCGACAGTCTGGATCGTGGGCCCCTGCTAAGCCCACCTCGTCACCGTAATAGATGCTGGGTGCCCCTGGAAATGTTAGCTGCAACAACACCGCTAGCTCAAAGCTGGCCTGATCGTCACTAATAACCGTTAGCGCACGGGCAATGTCATGGCTTGACAACAGATTTAACTGAGTCAGCTGAATCTCCCAAGGATATAGAGCCAACAAGACTTCTATAGCCTGGGCATAACCTTGGGCATCAAGGGCTGGGTAGGGAAAATAGGCAGGTTGTTCCACTAGAGACATCACCACCCGTTCTTTAGCCGTAAAGGCCAACACCGGTCCTGTAAAGAGATAGTTCATTACCCCGTCAAACTGAGTGCCGTCTAGCCATTGTCGGGCATCGGTCCAAATCTCTCCCACAATATAAGCCTCTGGATTAATTGCCTTGACCCGCTGCCGAAACTCTTGCCAAAATCCTTCCGCTTTGACATCAAAGGGAACATCCAACCGCCAGCCATCAATCCCCTGACGCAGCCAGTACTCAGCGATCTGCATGATATATTCCCGCGCCTGGGGGTTGTCGTGGTTAAACTCCGGCAGGGCTCGATTGTCATACCAGCTCTCGTAGTTAGCCGATTTGGCACCGTCATAGGCAGACAGCGGCCAGCCCTCGACCTTAAACCAGTCCAGCCAGGGCGATGTGGGGCCATTTTCAAGAATGTCATTAAAAAAGAAAAATCCGCGACTAGCGTGGTTAAAGACACCATCTAGAACTACTTTTATTTCTCTCTGGTGGGCAGCGTCTAACAAATCGGTAAAAGCTTGATTGCCGCCCAGCAGAGGATCCACCTGGTAGTAGTCATGGGTGTGATATCGATGGTTGCTAGCCGACTGAAAGATCGGGGTAAAGTAAATGGCATTCACCCCCAGATCTTGTAAATAATCTAAATTTTCGGCCACACCCCACAGATCGCCCCCTTTGTAGCCACTGCCCGTGGGCTCTGATTCCCAAGGCTCTAGCGGTACCTGCATCGCTGGGAGTAGCGGTCGCCGCTGGGTACGGGCAAAGCGATCCGGGAAAATTTGATAGAAAACGGCGTGCTTTACCCAGTCAGGGGTTTGGATTTGCATAGGAGCGATAGCGGACTGCATCGCTTAGGGTAGCGGTTTGTCGGTGTCAAGTGCCGAGAACGTTAGGATGGTTAAAGATCTGCGGTCATCGTCTCTTAGCTTTCTCAGGCATTCTCAGAAACGATTTAAGTAATCTTCAGTTTTTGGTTAGACAGCATTCAGATAATCTTGACATCATAATCTTGACATCTTTGTAGTCAAGATGCTGCCGATTATGGGGTGCGATCGCAATCATAATCTCAATGCATTATTACAAAACAGACGAGGGACAACTTACATCTTATAAATTTGTTGTCATAGTAATTTCCTATAGGTTTTTGTATTTTCAAAGAGAATTTATTTTATGGTAAAAGTTGAAGCTATTGCGGTTGTATATTTAAATCTCAAGATTCCCTATGGTGAAGCTAGGACATTAGTTTCAGAATGGGATAAACGTTTTCCTCAATATGATTATCAAATGTTAGCTCAATGGATTTTAGCCGGTGATATGAGCTATGCTTACGGCAAGCTTACGTTAGCTAGATACACTGACCCAGAAGACTTGGCACAACTTGTTGCCCAGATGCGAGGTACAGGCGGTGTAGTCATTAAAGACCGTCGATATAAGCTTAAGATTTATCCAAAGTGTTTTGTTGGTTCTGAGGCTGTCCAATGGTTAATGCTCAACTTTAACCTGACTCTGGATGACGCTATTCGCATTGGACAACGGATGCTAGAGAGAAAGATTATTCATCATGTTGTTGATGAGCAAGATTTTAAAAACGATTATCTGTTCTATCGTTTTTATACGGATGAGTGACGCCAGTGCTTGGTAATCCAGAAAGATTAATGACATATCGCAGAAATGGGGAGAGGATCAAGCACTCACCGAGATAGCCTTTTCTAGGCATGGTTGATGGAGTTGCGACGCAACCTATCGTAGCGCGTTTAGCCATTTTGCTTCAGCAGCAATTGCAGTTAGCTCTGGCTTCTACATCAGTACTCTGCTACTTTTGAAATAATGGGTTAGCTTTAGATTACTGATTAGACGAGGTAAGCGCTCGATCGGTTCAGTTGCATAATGTTGGCGTCATCTTCAAGGCGAGAAAAGGTTAATTGATAAGATTCGATATCTCTGCTGTATCCAAGGAACCATGCAATTTTGAGCGCAATGATGGCTACGAGGCGATACGTTACCCTTTAGCGTATTGAAGAAGGGGTTGCATAACTGTTTCTTATTTTTGGTTACACCCGTTTTTTAGAATTTTAGCCGCTTGGCACCCCTTATTGAAACAGGTGCAAGATCTCAGACAACCCACTTATTAGTTTATGAATCCACTCTTAACAACAGTGTGAAAGTTGCCGAATAGATAGATCTAAAGAGACCTGTTGAAGAGTGGAGAAATCGGGTTATAACCTCCAAAGTATCAACTAAATCTGTTACAACTACAGCTAGCTTTATCTTTCCAAGTCCAGTCATGATAAAGGTTTCATAATTCTGTGCAAAGCACTTTGAGGTTTCCTTAAATTATAGGTGTACATACTTGCAGTCATACAGCTATCTTGCAGAAGATAAATATGCAAGAAAAGTTTTAAGCGTGTTGTATCACTTACTAAATACGAACCAAGATAATTCTTGATTCAGGGACGCGCCTGCTTTATGCAGGATATATCAGGCGATCGCCGTAACACATTGTTACTTTAATTTTAAGCAGATCCCTAAGTACATCCAAAGCCTAATTAGAAGGCTTTCGAGGTCTATTTTATTGGATAGAAAGGACTGCATTAAAGGCGCTGCATCTATAAGATCTTGTCTCTTTAACTACATGCACCTAAATCGAGAAATCACCACGCTTATTTTCTCAGCTCAAAAATCACTTTAACAACGCTTGGCATCGATATGGTCACCGATTTTCGCTCAATTAATGGTTTAGGCAACAACATTGCAAATCCTACCTGGGGTGAAGCTGATATTCCGCTACTACGAATTGCGGGCCCTTTTTATGAAGATGGCTTTAATGCTCCTCGCATCACGGGGGCTAATGGTCTACTCCCCAATCCTCGCACCATTAGTAACATTGTGGCTCGCCAGTCAGAGTCTGTGCCCAACGACCTGCATGCCAGTGATTGGCTATGGCAGTGGGGGCAATTTATGGATCACGATCTTGACTTGAATGAGGGTAGCCAAATCACTAGCCCACCGGAAGATTTTCTGCCGATTCTAGTTCCCCAGGATGACCCAACCGACCCCTTTGTACAAAACGGTGTTCAATTTTTACCGTTTATCAGAGTAGAAGCGGTTCAGGGTACTGGTACAGCCCCCTCTAATCCTAGGCAACAGGAGAATCTAATCACGGCCTTTATTGATGCGTCTAACGTATATGGTTCCGATACAACAACGGCCACAAACCTGCGCACAAATGATGGTACAGGTAAACTCAGGACCAGTTTTGCTAGCAATGGCGAAACTCTGTTACCTATTGAGAATGGACAGTATATTGCTGGAGACGTTCGAGCAGCTGAACAAACTGGCTTAACAGCGGTTCATACTCTCTTTGTGCGTGAACATAACCGTTTGACTGATGCTCTAAAACAACGGCTAGATGTAGGGGATACTGATCTAACCGATGCCTTTAATAACTCTGGATTAAGTGAAGGAGACTTTATTTATGAAGCCGCGCGTTATGTTGTAGGTGCAGAACTACAAGCAGTTACCTACAATGAATTTCTGCCGCTGTTAGTGGGTCGCTCCTTTATCCCCATGGCAGGTGTTTTAGGGGGTGGCTTTGGCATATCTAGTTTTGAAGGGTACGATCCTACGGTCAACCCAGGAATTACCCACGAGTTTGCCAATGCAGCTTATCGTATTGGCCATACCATGCTACCCAATGAGTTAAAGCGGGTGGACAATAATGGTAATGAAGAATCCATTTCCCTTGCAGCTTCTTTCTTTAACCCTGCGGAAACGGTACGAGGGATTGATACCTTATACAAAGGTCTCTCGGCTCAGAAGGCCCAGGCCATTGATAACTTGGTCAATGATGCCGTCCGCAACTTTCTCTTCCCGGCAGCGGGCGGTGGTTTAGACTTAGCTGCCGTTAACATTGCCCGCGGACGGGATGTGGGATTACCGACCTATAATGAGACCCGCGTCGCTTTGGGGCTAGCGCGCGCTGAAGACTTTTATGATATTTCCTCTGATCCTGCCGTTGCCCAAAAGCTAGAGGATGCCTATGGTGCTGGCAATGTGGATAATGTTGATCTGTGGGTTGGTGGGCTTGCCGAAGATAAAGTGAATGGCGGGTTATCGGGTGAAGTCTTCAATCTGCTGATTTCCGATCAGTTTCAACGGTTGCGGGATGGCGATCGCTTCTTTTACCAAAATGATGGTGTGCAAGATGCGCTGAAGGTGTTTGCTCCTGATTTCCAGGACCATGATCAATTGTCGGAGCTGATCATGCAAAACTCTTCCGTCATTGATCTTCAGAAAAATGCCTTTAAAGTCTTTGATCATGTCATCGAAGGCACTAATCGCAGAAATACCTTGTACGGGACCCGAGGCAATGATGAAGTTCATGGCCTAGCAGGTAACGATAAAATCTATGCCGAACAGGGAGACGATGATGTTTACGGTGGTCGTGGTAACGACACTATCAAGGGCAATGCGGGCATGGATACTCTTTTTGGTGAAGAGGGCCGAGACCGACTCTATGGTGGCCGCAACATCGATACCTTAGATGGTGGTGAAGACGGTGATTTCTACTTCTGGGAGACAGGAGATGGCCGTGATGTTTACGCTGACTCTGGTGTACAGGGAACTGACATCATCGTTAGCCACAGTTATCACTTCGATGGCTTAAAGACCTATTTCGATGCTGCCCAAACAGGCATTGAAGTGATTAAGGCAAGTGGTAATGACTACCTTAATATTCGTGGTGACAAGACCCTTGGTGAGTATTGGGATTTCAGTGATGTCAAACTGGTGAAGGCGTCTATTCAAGGTCGGGGTGGTGATGACACCATCATCGGCTCTCAGCAGGCGAATACTTTGGAAGGAGGAAAAGGAGAAGATATCCTGGAGGGCCAAGGTGGTAATGATGTGATATTTGGCGGTAGAGATAATGACATTTTATTGGGAGGAGCTGGTAAAGACGTCATGATTGGCGGCCGGGGGAACGATCGGCTCAACGGTGGTATTGGTAATGATGAAATGACCGGTGCGCAAGGAATTGATACATTCGAATTTGTTGGCAACTTTGGTAAAGATCGGATTACTGATTTCCGATTAACTGGCAGCCAGGCAGATTTAATTGATCTGACCGCGTTTAATTTAGGGTTGAGTGAGGTAGCAAGTCTCACACGCAATCAAGGTTGGAATGCCCTGATTGACCTGCGTTCTGTCGGGGGTGGTCGCATCATTCTTGAGGGGGTCGATGCCAGCGATCTGACAGCTGAGCATTTTGTCTTGTAGAACACAGGCCGTGAGCCTTATTTTTCGTGAGAACAAGGACAGTTGGAGCGTTACACGGGGTAGGTTGTCTACAGGCTTTAGCCCTGTCGTACGCTCTCAATTGTTCGATGCATGTAGCATGGGTGCTGTTAGACACACAGTTGTTGTTGTGTCGTGCAATATATGCCACAGCAACAGCTACGATCTCATCTATATTCAGTTGAACGATATCGCGATCATCGCAAAACCTTACTAATCAGAATCAGTCACTTTCTCCAACCGTAATAGCCTTTGCTCGGCTTAATCTAAAGGGCTTTATGTTGTCCTGAAAATAAGCAGAGGGCAGTTTATAGTTAGGATCAATCGCTGCATAGGCGGGCTGCTGATCTGTCACTAGTGTTAGAGTAGTTTGTGGTTTCGTCAGCAATGGTTTAGCTACATAAATATGATTGTTGTTCTCATCGGTTAGCTGTATTGTCACTGGCATATTCAGCGACATAACCTGCTGCTGTCCGAGTTCGCTGGATTGAAGCTTTTGAGCGTCTAAGGTGAGGTGGATATCAAACTTGCCATCAGGGCGAGGCGTATAAACTGCATCAGCTAGTCCAACCTGATAGGTAACAACTTGGGAAAATAGTTCGCGGATAGTTGCCTGCTCACTCGGTTTGTTGGTTTGAGCCAAAATGGTATCCTGCAGATTCACAACCGTCGCATAGGGAGCCGGTTGATAACGATATTGTTCGAGAAACGTACGAATCCCCTTTAATAAAGCATCTTGCCCGATTTGATCTTCGATCAATTCTAGAATCATGCCACCTTTATGACGGGCAATAGGGAGTTCATTATAAATATCGATTAGTGGAGGTTCCTTAAAGTCGATTTTACCAAGGCTACGAAAGAAATTGCGCATGCGTTGTTTTTGGGCACGCTCTTGTTGAATAGGGGTACGTTGCGATCGCAAATACAAATTACTGGCATAGGCACTTAGCGACTCCCGCAGAGTCATGCCCCCTGCCACATCCGCTGCGATCAGCTGATCTTCCCACCAGGCTTGGGCCAATAGATAGGTGACCCAGTCGATAATATGTTCCTTGCCGAGCCCCTGTGCCTGACTTTTCCACACCAACACTTCCGGAATTCCCAAGGTGCCTCCCTCTGAAAACACCATGCCGTCATAGTAAACAAACTCTACCACCCGCACCTGTTCAAAGGGATAGGGCCCAAATTTGTCTTCATAAAAGGTGAGCGACTGCCCTACCTGCTGGGCAATCAGCTCGATGTTGTCATCATGCTGGGGATGGTAGTAAATCTCAATGGGTATCCGATAGTTGTTATCACGATGAATCTCATAGTCTCCCGAATAGATAGTAAATTTGCCGCGACTTTGTTGTGGTGAACGATAGCGGGCGTAGTTGCGATCTCTTTCAGTCCATTTATCTACTAACTGTCCCGTACTGACAGGGATTTGATCACCATCGGTACCGATGGTGACATCGGTAGTCCCCCAAGTGAGATGAGTAAGCATCAGCCCCTGGGTTAGACCAGCAGGATCATCATGGGGACGCATACGCTCATCTAAGGCGGGCAAGTCGAGTTTAGCTCGCAGCCAGGCTTTTTTATGCTCCACCATTTTGGTATAGCCAATAAAGGGTAAAATAAACGGGCTATAGAGATTGGTCCCGTTACCTACCACATCATTGGGATAAACCATGTATACATCGTCACTGTCCACATGATTTTGAAATCCACGGGGACGATCTATTTGGGTAACAAAGTTTAGAGTTTGTTGTTCTCCTGGCAGTAACGGCGTAGCTAGATCATAAATGTAGTACCCCCATTCGGGATGGGCCTCTCGCAGGGTAGCCCCCGGATAGGTTACCTCACCTAGTTTAAGGTTTATAAAGGTGATCAGATGAATCTCATTGATAGGCTGGTCAGTACGATTCTCCAGCTGATATTCCCCCTGGGCCTGAAAGTAGCGCTGGTCGGGATATAGCTCAATACGAAGGTCCGTATGGGTTACCACTGGCATCGGTAAAGTCTCATATTGTTTGAAGCGTCGTTCAATCTCAGCAGCGGTTTGTTCTTTACCTGGAGGCTGATAGGCATTCACTATCGTGGTATTGTAAATAATCCAGCTGCCCACAGTAGCCCAGGCCATCATCAAAACAACCAACAGCTGTTTCACTCGCCTATGAGCTAACGCCCAAGCTCTTTGTCGCTGTTCCCCCCGTGGCCATAGGACATAGGCCACCAGCATCAAAATCCCGCCAACAATACCCCAATAGAGACTGTACCAAAGATGGCCTGTAAATAGGTGACCGTAGCCATTCATCAACGAATATTCGATGTCGTTGGTGGCAGCCCAGCGGTAGAGATTATGGAACAGTCCTAAAGAATTTAGGGGAATATGAATAAGAGAGAGCAGAACTGTAAGGGCCATCCCAGCATATTTATGACGGGTAACAACCTGAGTAAAGAGGGCTAAAACTGCAGTTAGGTAATAGTATGGCCCATGCTCTCCAAACAACATTTGAAAGTAGAGGGGAAACTCAAACTGGGTATAGCCTGAAACGATTTGGTAGGCGACTAAAACCGCCATGGCCAACAGCAGGTTGACGGTGATGATGGCAAACAAAGCAGTAAGTTTAGAAAATAACAGCACCCCATTGGAGACAGGGGTAGCATCAATGACAGCCTGCAGCCGTAGAGTGCGATCGCGCCACACCAGCTCAGCCGCATACACCACAATAATGGCAAACAGAATATAGTCCAGATAGATATTGGCCGAATGGATAAGTATATCCGTACTAGGATTAGAGTAGTTGAAAGATTGGCTACCAACTGCTGCCATCACTAAACTAATCAGGCCAAAGGCTGTGAGCAGCCAAAATGCCTGGCCTCGCAGTACCGCACGTATTTCAAAGCCACTGCGAATGAGCCACTGTTGCATCCTAGCCCAAAAACCCACTGGCTGAGAGGTTGCCGGGAGAGGGATATAGAGAATATCTGCCATGTAGCTGCCATTGCTCTTTTGTCTCTTTGGCTTTTTTTTAGCAATGTGGGGCTGCATCGAATAGCTAGCGTAGCTGACAGCCCAAGTCGCGGCTCCTACCGCTAACCACAGCAATCGGTTCCAGGCCAAGCTGCCCCCCAGTGTGGGCATTTGAGTATTATGTTGATGCACTGTCCAAGTGAGCGTTTTTGCTTCAAAGGCATAAAACCCAAAGGGGTCCACCATGGCCCATAGCTGGTACTGCTGATAGTTAATAGCGTCAGCTCCTACCATCATCAGCGACGCTAAATAGAGCATAACTAACACAATAGCCCCGGCGTAGGTGATAGCTATGCTGCGGGTGCGGGCGGCAATGGCAAATGAGAGCGCACTCACCACTAACAAATTCGGTAATGCGATTAAGCCATAGGCGGCTAGGTAAGCGTCTAGACGTAACGGTCCTAACGCATAGGGATTTAAGCCCGGAAACAACGTACCCAAAATCATGCCAGGGATGTAGCAAGAAAATGCCAACACCGTCACTCCAAACGCTGCCCCAAACCGCGTTGTCAAATAATCCCACTTACGAATAGGCGTAGCCAAAATCAGCGGTTCCATCCGAGTATTGCTATCTCGCACAAATGTCTCAGCCACAAAGGCAGAGGCCGCTAAAATGCCAAAAATCGTGTACCAAATTGTTGTCTGAAAGATCTGTGAGGGGCTATTGACAAAGAAGAATGCATTGCCTTCACTAGCTTTAGAAACAACATCTACTAAACCAATGATAAAAAACAAACCTGAAACTAACCAAAACGTCGGTCTGCGTAGATGATAGCGAATCTCAAAGAGAAGGATAGCAATCGTAGAAGACATAGGAGCAACAGAGATAACTGTGGGAGCATAGGCCTAGAACCTATACCAATACAATACGTTTAGCAGCAATCATTAACTAGCCGGTATTCAAACCCTCATTGCAGCAGGCGTCTTCATTAGAGCCGTAAAATAGACATCATTCAAATCAGGTATGGCTTTCTCAAATCCTTCACCTGGATAGGTCTCACTCCATATTCGAACTGAACGCTGTCCCTGCACCATCCGCGAGATAATCAGACGCCAACCAGGATCGATATCTGCTGGAGTATTTACCCGCTTAGTCCAAACTTGATCTTGCAAAGTATTCACTAATTCAAGTGGACTACCCTGACGAACAATCTGGCCCTTTTGTAAAACTGCCATTCGAGAACATAACTCAGCCACATCTTCAACAATGTGGGTAGATAACAGCAGCACTCGATTTTGACTAATCTCTGCCAACAGATTTTGAAATCGAATGCGTTCGGTGGGGTCTAAACCCGCTGTCGGCTCATCAACAATCACGAGCTTTGGTGAGCCTAACAGGGCTTGAGCGATACCAAAGCGCTGGCGCATACCGCCTGAAAAGGTTTCTAACTTCTGATGACGTTGCTTGTAGAGATTAACCAAATGCAGTTGATGGGCAACCATATCTCGACGCTGTCGGCTTCGGGTAAACCCCTTAAAGACCGCCAATTGGTTCAAAAGTTCTTCAGCAGAGACGTTAGGATACACGCCAAAATCTTGGGGCAAATAGCCCAACTGACGTCGGGCCAATTGGGGATCTTCCAAGAGATCAATACCATTCAGGTTAATTGAACCACTATCGGCATCTTGGAGAGTGGCCAATGTCCGCATGAGAGAAGATTTTCCTGCACCGTTGGGACCTAGCAACCCGAAAATGCCCTGATCGATCTCTAAAGAGATATCCTTGAGTGCTTGGATGCCATTAGCATAAATCTTATTGAGATTACGCACAGCTAACATAACTCTCCCCCCACTTCGTATCGAAGAACATCTACACCAGCGACTGGATTACGGCACCCTAGCTGTAGACTGACTATACAAATACAGCTTTTCCACAAATAAGATAGGTTCTCATTAAATATTTTAATATTAGATACCTTATTTTCTATTGAGATTAAAGCTATCTATAGATATGCAATTCTGAGCAAAAGCTTATGTGGCTTCATTTAGGCTATATTTTCCAAAACTTCTAAATTCTCTAAAGTTTTTTTTCAAGTAGGCAAACATATTTTTTCATTTGAAATTGATTCTCAATTGAAGCCTACAATAATATCCAAATTATAGAACAACTGCCCGTCATGAAAACTTTTCAAGTCACGCTGGTAGATCCATCCTCCAATCTTGAGCAGATCCTTGAGGTGCAAGAAGATGAATATATCTTAGATGCCGCTAACGAAGCGGGCATGGATCTACCGTATTCTTGTCGAGCAGGCGCTTGCTGCGTATGTGCCGCAAAGGTTTTAACAGGGACTGTTGATCAATCTGATCAGTCATTTCTCGATGATGATCAGTTAGCCCAGGGCTATGCGCTAATCTGCGTCGCTTATGCCACATCAGATTGTACGATTCAGACTTCAGTGGAGGATGAACTATTTTAAGGTTTGTGCCATACAGTAATTTTAAGATAAAAAAACCGTGCTGCGTCCAGCACGGTGAAGCTGCTTCCACAAGCTCAAAAAACTTAAGGAGCAGAACTCTTAAAAGGTTTTACGTAATGGGTTACGGTTTTTCTAGTTTAAATTTGACAGACAGCTTTTTCTTATATCGGCCTGGTTTAATGCCACTGTAATCAGATTCAACTAGCAAAAGCCTATTGAACTGTGATTCAAGCTCACTGTAGCTAACTTGAGGATCGCGATCCGAGATGGAAGAAACGCCAAACTCGTTTTTGTCGCCCACGCAGGATCTAAAATCAACCGACTCCAAATCAGAGTAACCATTAAAATCAAAGAAGGGACCTTCTTTACCCCCAATGACATCATTACCTTCTAGGCCATTATTGAGATCATAAATTTTGCGATCGCAAATAGTTTGCTCTGAATGTTTGATGCCTGAATGAGGAGAAATGTACTCAAAGGAAAACTCACTACCCTCTCCCAGTTCTTCAAGGTTAAGCACCCCTGATACACCTCTATCAGAGGTCATATTCTTCAAAGCTTCACGGGCAACATCCACATCATAAGTAACAGACCCTGTCAAAACGCCCTCGTTCCCCGGTGTTCCAGGGGATTGGAATGAGTAAGTAATGGCAAATGCAGGCTCATGCCTTAGAAGGAAACCAAAGCAAATAATTAAGGCAAAAAACGCTAATCGCCTTAAAGCACAAAAAACCATCTCGTCCACCTAATAGATATACTAAACACGTAAGTCGCCAAATCAATCATGCTCTAGACAACAGCTTAGAGAGCTTTTGCTCAAGCAGCATAGACAGTTAACTATGTAAAACCCTCTCGCTTAGACGTTGTTGTTCTATGAGCCAGCGCATGAAGTGTGACCGTACGATTTATGTTTGCCTGAGAATCATCTGGCTTAAGCGCAATTGCTTGATCAGAAATTTTGAGAGCCTCTTGATAGCGACCTAGAAAATAAAGAGCTATTGTCTTATTATTCAAGGCTACAACTTTTTCATCAACAGATCCTTTTGATGAAAAGCTAAAGCTTAGAGACTTATCACAGGCATCTAAAGCATCTTTATAATACTGCAGCTGACTCAGTGCAGCACATGTATTGGCCCATGCGATCGCATAATCTGTTCGAAAGTGCGTAGCAAGCATGAAGGACAAATAGGCCTCCTTATAATTCTCTAGATCATAAAAAAGACGACCAAGCTGATTCCAAGCTTCTGAATTGTTTCGCTCTTGAGCAATCAAATCCTTGCATTTTTTTAGGCCCTGTGCTCCAGCCATAGAGAAACAGTCTTGTTTAAGGTTTTGTTCAGAAAAGTTTTTCTGAACTTGCCCATGCACAGCCCCTTCAAACTCTGTCGCTGTCGAGGCCTGCGCCGCTGGAGCTATATACAGGCATAAAAACCCGATTAATAAGATTAGACTAATCCTAATCAATAACCTCATAGGAATACCTGGGAAAATAATCTTTCATCTCATTCCAACTACCCTTATTCCAGCCACTTTACAAGAGCCAGAATCTCTCTCGATGCAAAATCTTGAAAGCAAGATTTAAACCGCCTGCAAATCGACGAACCTATATAGCAAGAAAAGTCGAAGCAACTCATGCGCTCAAGGTGACCATATAGTCAAGGCACCTTGAGAATACAAAATCCACAATAACATACTAATGAGAATAGGTCTTGATAAGAAATCTAGCCTTAACGATTGTCACATGGGCTACATCCGCCAGGCATTCTGATTGTGATATCGGCAACACCTTGCAGTAATAGCGTTGTCAGACAACCGATACACAAAGACATCTAAGCCCTGAGAAGTCAATATTTCTTTACATCAGATCTTATTGACAATAGATGTCATTTAAATCAAGCTAATGTTACTGAACAATTGCCGTTGCTAATTCAAGAGATGAGTCTGGCTGCCGCAGTTGTTATTGAGCTATATCTCGCAGCTTATTGTCTCTCAAAGATCAGCAACATCAAGATTTTATTCCTGAGATCAACCGTCAAGCAGCCACGACTATTGCATAAAACTGAAAAAGTTAGCCTTAATAGGAAATTATGATATGGCAGGTACTACTGGAGAACGTCCCTTGTCGGACATCATTACCGATCCGCAGTTTTGGGTTCTACATCTGATTAACTTTCCGGCTGTGTTTATATCAGGGTGGCTATTTGTCAGTACGGGATTAGCCTATGACGCATTTGGCACACCTAGACCGGATGAATATTACGGAGCGGGTCAAATCAGCGCTCCGATTGTAGAAAATCGAGTTCAGGTCAAACAGCAACTTGATGAGTATTTCCAAGACCGAGTTCCTCTCACCTCGCCATCCCTAAAGTAGTAATTTTTAACCATTCAAGGAGATTTTAAGCCAATGACAGCTAATGTTCCTAACAGAGATCCGAATCGGCCAGTAGAGTATCCCATTTATACTGTTCGCTGGTTATCAATCCATGCTTTAGGCATACCTACTGTTTGGTTTTTGGGGGCTATTGGATCCATGCAGTTTATTAGACGTGAACCTCAATTGCCTATTCAGATTGAGTTTCTTGGAATTGATTCACGGTTATTACTAGTATTGTTACCACTAGTGATTTCTGTTATCTGGAATGTAATTAACTTTGGCAAACCAACGCTAAATGAGATCCAAGGATTCTTAAGAGATTAAACGCATTTAGAAGAACCTTTAGGACAGCACTATGTATAGTTTTTTCGATTCTGGTCTATCTGGTTTAATAAATTTGCGACTGCTGTTGGTACTTTCACCTATTACTGTTGCCTTTGCCTGGGCTATGCTGATCTACGGAGAATTTGAGCCGCATAACAGACCTTGGTAAGGGTAGTATTAAAACTCTCTAGTAGAGTTAGTCAATATCTCTTAAGCATGCTAGCGTCCCCTTTGACTTAACCCAGGGGACGTTTACTTTTGATCATCACTATTTTATCTATCAGCGTTGGTAGTTAATGGGGCAATGAAGCGGGATAACCAAACAGCGTATGAATTTGATGAAAGATATGCCTGAGCTGTTGCTGGCATATATCAGAAGGTAGTGAGTCTCCGGAAAATCGCCAATCAATCATACTAGAAAACTTCCAATATTGCGCCCGATGACCATGACCAGAAGCCTCAATACCGTGGAAGCAATTGTTGCCATTTGAAAGCTGGTTTACAAAACAAACCTGCAGTAAAACGCAGCCACAGTTTAATTGAGAATGCCACTTAGGAAATGAAAATGCAAAATCCATCGAGTTAGGATCGCACTGTTGCTGTGTCTGTTCATCCATGGTCCAGGGACTAAAGTCTACAATTGCTGATGAAAACTCTGTCCGGAATAATACTGGAATACTAGCAATTTTTCCCGTAGCACCAATTGATACAGCTTGAGTGCTTGCATTCATAACAACTGCCCCGCTAACACTGATTCAAAAACATAGTTGACACGTGTGTCACTATTGAGATTATATGTCAATAAGACGAGGCCGTGCAAGCTTAGTAGAAAATCATTCTCAATCTGCTTGTTACTGCCAGTTTATTCAAAATTTTGTTAGGAAGGCGATTATGGGCACCTATACCAAAGAGCTTCAATCCACTGCTCAATCTATGGTTCAAAAGGGCAAAGGGATTTTGGCAATGGATGAAAGTAATGGAACCTGCAATAAGCGATTTGACGCTTTGGGCATTCCAACTACAGAAGTTTCTCGTCAAACCTATCGGGAATTAATCTTAACTGTACCAGGCCTATCTGACTATGTGAGCGGCCCGATTCTCTATGATGAGACCATCCGTCAAACCACTCGCGATGGGATTCCTTTTCTCAAGGTAATTGCAGATGCAGGCATGATTCCTGGGATTAAGGTAGATACTGGAGCTAAAGACTTTGCTGGGCATCCTGGAGAGAAGGTAACCGAAGGTCTAGACGGTCTTAGGGAACGCATTGCTGAATATTACAAAATGGGTGCCCGATTTGCTAAGTGGCGTGCGGTGATTACCATTGGGGATGGAATTCCCAGTCGAGCCTGCATTGAAGCCAATGCCCATGGGCTGGCACGCTATGCCGCTCTGTGTCAGGAAGGTGGATTGGTGCCAATTGTAGAGCCTGAGGTACTAATCGATGGCAACCATACTTTAGAGCGTTGCTATCAGGTGACTGATGAGACTCTGGATGCTGTTTTTGCACAGCTTTATACCCAAGGTGTTGCTTATGATCAGATGATCTTAAAGCCTAGTATGGTAGTCCCTGGTAAAGCATCTGGCGAAACCGCTAGCGTAGAAGCCGTGGCGGAGGCAACAATCCGTTGTCTGTTAAAAAATGTGCCTGCGACCGTAGCTGGAATTGCTTTTCTATCAGGTGGTCAAACTAAGGAACAATCCTCCGCCCATCTGAATGCGATGAATAAGCATTTTGGTAGTCAATGTCCCTGGCCGGTTACCTTCTCTTATGCTCGGGCCATTCAACAGCCTGCTTTAGATTATTGGGCAGGTAAAGATGGTAACATTGCAGAAGCTCAGCAGCGTCTGTTGCAGCGGGCTAAGTTTAACAGTTTGGCCAGCAAGGGCGAATATAGCAGCGACCTGGAAAAGCAGCTAACTGCAGTCTAACGAGTAGCTTTAACGAATAGGTATAACAATATCCTCTCTCAACCCGACAGTAGAAAGAAGGCTATGCTCGTGGTTTTCTTTTTACTGTCTTTTTTTATGTCAACCGACCATCTTCCATATGCAAAATTCTGTCGGCAATATCAAGAATGCGATTGTCGTGGGTGACCAATAAAACGGTGCAACCTTCTTCACGAGCAAGGTGCTGCATAACATCTACCACATCTCGTCCAGCCTGACTATCTAAAGAAGAAGTCGGTTCATCGGCTAAGACAAGTTTAGGATGACTCACCAAAGCACGAGCGATCGCAACTCGCTGTTTTTGTCCTCCTGAAAGATTTTCAGGATAGGCATCAAGTTTATCTCCCAATCTCACTGCTTTGAGTATGGCCACGGCCTGAGGACGATAGTCCCGTTTAGGAATATGAGGATGGAGCCGCAGAGAGGTGCTGACGTTTTCCCAGGCGCTTAGACAACTAAGTAGGTTATGGTGTTGAAAGATAAAGCCAATTTGGCTGCGAGTCTGCATCAGATGGCGAGATTTGGCACCCAATAGTTCTCGGCCCAGCACCTGAAGACTGCCTGACTGCATCGTTCGCAGTGCCCCAATCAGCGAGAGCAGTGTAGTCTTACCGCTGCCAGAGGGGCCTTCTAAAATAACAATCTCTCCACTCTCTAAGGTGAGATTAATATTAGATAAAACTGCTTTGCGCAGAATGCCGCGACCAAAAGCGTAAGTCAGCTGATGCGCCGTTACCACTGCAGGCATTAAAATACCTCCGCTGGATCGGCAGAACGTAGTTTATTCATGGCGATGACACCTGATGCACTACACATCACTAGTGTTAACACAAATACCTGAATGGCAACAGCCGTCTTCATGGTGAGGGGTACTCGCGTGATTTGCACCAACAGCTGGTATACGCCGTAGGAGGCAAAATAGCCAGGGATAAATCCTAGCACTGCCAAGATAATGGCCTCTTGCAAAATTACCCCCAATAAAATCCGATCCGAATAGCCCATGGCCTTGAGAGTGGCATATTCAGGAAGGTGCTCGCTAACATCGGTATACAACACTTGATAAACAATCACCACTCCGACAATAAAGCCCATGACCGCGCCAAAATTGAGCACTTTACCATTGGGTAGCGAAGCCCGAAAGGCTTGCTCAGCCTGGGCTAATTCGGATTGAGTCAGAACGCGAATAGAGTTGGGTAAAGCTGTTTGCAGTCGAGATCGAACCTGTTCGATATTCGCTCCAGATTCTAAGGTTAAGCACCCGACATTGACTCGATCGAGTCCCTCGCGACCATACCACTGGGTGTAGTTCCAGTCGCTCATAACAACATGACCATTGTCAAAGAGAGTGCTACCCAAACTAAAAAGACCCGCCACATAGACCCGACGATTGCTCATCAGTGTAGAAACAATCTCTTGTCGATTAAATTGTTCCACAATGGGGCCAAGCTTTTCTTGCCCCAGCCGGTCATAGAGTACCGCACCTGGAGCGCTCAGACGATCTAACTGCTGATTAACGTCTGGAATAGCCAATACGGGCTGGGTGGGATTAAACGCTAAAATTTTTACCTGGTTAGGGAACAGCGTAAACTCAGGGGCATCTGTCTCCGGACTGGACAAATCTTGAGGATTAACCCAGTTAGAAAATTCGATATATAAAGGACTGGCTCGCTTTACCCCATCAACAGCATTGGCCTGGTAAAGATAAATTTTAGGAAAGTGGCCCAGGTCAATATTGGGGGCATAGGCCGACACCAGAAATAAGTCCCCTTGCAAATGATCGGGCACCAGGGTAACCCCGTCAAACAGCATCGCCCGTAACCCTAGCTGGGTAAAAATCAAAATGTTGGAAAAGGCTACACCGGTCATGGCCACCAACAATCTTCCTTTTCGATGAGTGAGCTGCGCCCAGCCTAGGGGTTTACGGGCTTGCCAGTAGGTCTGCAGAGACATTAGTTGTTGTCTTCTACCTCCGCTGCTGCACTCGGTTGAGCGTTGGGACTGGCTACATCAATATCTACTCGTACCTGCATATTAGTCAGACTGGCCACCTTAGGACTGTCTTGCTCGTCAATAGCGATACGTACTTCCACAATTCGCTGATTTTCATCGGTTGTCGGGTTAGTAGACCCATCAGCAAGACTACGGGCCCCAATTTGTAAGCCAATGTGTTGCACCTGGCCACGAATGGTGCCGTCAAAACCGCCATATTCACTGGTAATGGTTGCGGGTTGACCGACGGCTATCCGGGTAACGTCCGTTTCATAGACTTCTGCGATCGCAACCATCTCTCGTGTATTGCCCAATTCTACAATTCCTTCTTGGGTATTGACCCGTTCCCCCACACGGGTATTGATCCGCAAAATTTGGCCCGCAACCGGTACTCGCACCTGGGTATCTGCCAGATCCGCCTGGCGCTGCTCAACTGCAATTTGGGCCCGCTCTAATTCGGCCTCGGCTACGCGCACATCGGTGGGCCGAACTTCCGTCAGGTTGACGAGCATACTCCGCTCGCGCTCTATCTGCTCGCTCAGGGTTTGCTGGGTACTTGTCAACTGGGCCTGGCGCTGGGCCAGCATAGCCTGGGCCTGGTCAAGAGCTTCACGAGCTTGATCCAGCTGGGCCTGACTAAGGGCACCTGACTCTACCAGACTCTGATTGCGATCGTAGGTCAGCTGAGCCTGACGCACTTCCGCCTCGGCACTATCAATGGCCGCTTTTCGCTCCAAAATCTCGTTGCGCTGCTGGGCGACTAACCGTTCAATGTTGGCCGTTTGAGCAGCAATTTCTGCCTGTTTGCCTTCTCCAGCCAGTAGCTGCTCCAATCGCGCTTTGTGAAGCTCGACTGTCTTTTGAGCTTCTTTAAGATCGCGACTGCGCCGCTCAAATCCCTGGAGTACGGCAATCACCTGGCCAGCTGTAACAAACTCTCCTTCTTCGACCAGGATTTGATTTACCCGACTGTCTTCAGCATTGGGCACCGACAGCTTGATGACTTCACCCGCAGGACTTAGTCGCCCTAAGGCCACCACGCGGGGAGCTGGTACATTTACCGTACTAGGCTGGGGCTCTTGGAATTCTGGCTGTGCGGTGGAAAGCTTAGAGCAGTTGGTGCAGAGCAGCCCCGTTAAAACTAGTAGAACCCAGTGATGATAGGGCATAGGGGATAACTAATCAGATCTTGAGAACGCGCTCAATACTGAGCGAATTGCTACATTCTATCTGAACAATCCCCATCCTAAGAATCTTCAGCCGACTTGCAAACATTTGCAAACATGTAAGCGCTCTTACTCCATCCAGGTACGGAGCAGATTGGTCATACTTTTGGACACTAGATCAAATTCGTTAGTTTTTCCCTGGGAATTAAAAATGGAACGCCGCGCCGTATCTAAATCAAATAGGATCTCCCGTTTGGAGGGATCCCTAATCCAGCTTTGCACCCAGCCAACAATTGCCCAGCGACTGCCTTGGGTAATGGGCGCAACCTGGTGCAGCGTCGACGACGGATATGCGATCGCACTTCCCGACCCTAATCGGTAGGACTGTTGATTGGTTGCCCCTTCAATAATTAAATCGCCTCCCTGATATGTCTCAGGATCGGTCAGAAAAATAGTAAACGATACATCAGATCGCCAAGTGCCTGCCATCATGGCATTATCGGTGTGTTTGCCATAGGACATGCCTTGCTCATAACGACTAAACAGCATGGTGTGAATCGATTTAGGTCGCACCGTCGATTGAAATAATAAATTTTTATTTAGCGTGGTCTTAACTTTTTCCTTTAGGGCAGTGGCGTTAGGGTCATTTTTCTTAAGCTGTTGATTATTTTTGACGCTACGGGCGTTCCAGCCAGCGGTCTTTTTACCATCTATAAACTCTGCTTCAGAAAGCTTATCTAAAATATCGTCAACTTCTTCTTGGGTAAATAGGTTAGGAATTTCAACAACCATGGAAATTTGAAAAGACGGGTTGGGCAAAAAACAGTGTCTTACTAAAGATAAGGATAGGTAGATAAACACGGCCAGCCGTATCAAGATACGAACAGGATGCATTCATCTACCTACAGAGACTATCGTAAAACCGGATAGGCATAACCCATCCGGTTTTGTCATGACAGCTTAGATCAGACTAGCAGCCTCATCAGGGTTCGATACATCGGGCACAATGGCAAAGTCACTTGCACCAAGGGCAGATGCCTGAACATTCTTGAGGATAGCCAAGGTTTCACCTGTGCTAGAAACACCCAGTAGGGTATCGCTACCATCTTGGCTGAGACTGAGGTCAGCAAACACCAGCTCGTCTTGAACCAGGCCAATTCGGTCGATACCAATCTCAAAGTCGAGGATGGTATCGGTACCGTCACCGTTGCCAAAGACAAACAGGTCGCTGCCGCTACCGTCAGAGAAGTTATCCCCAACAAGAATATCGTTACCGGTAACACCCATCAGGATATCGTCGCCAGCGTCACCCCAGATCATGTCATCGCCAGCGTCACCGCTAAGGATGTCGTTACCGGCTTTACCACCGATACGGTCGTTACCTTCACCACCAAAGATGATGTCGTTACCGCCCGCAATGCCATCTTGAGGGTCGCGAGAGTTGAGATCGCCCCGTAGGACATCATCACCTTCGCCACCTTCAATCACATCGTCACCCAAGTCACCAGCGAGGGTGTCATCGCCATCAGTTCCGACAATGGTGTCGTTACCTTCAGTGGGCTCATTGCCTTCGCCGCCTTCGCCACCTTCGGCAAATTCAGCTAGCTCAGTCCACTCATCCGGCAGCAGATTCGCTACGATTTCGAAACCGCCTTCACCGTCAGGGTCAAGAATATAAGCGATACCTTGAGGATCAGGATAGATACCTGTGCCAGCTTCAAAGAGATCGTCATGTCCCACGATGATGGTGTTTGATCCCGCTGTCGGCTCAGCCGTTAAGAACGGTAGGACATTTGCCCGCATCTCTTCGACCTGGGCATCAGTGTAGTCCTCAAACGGTAGGAAGTTCAGCGCAGAATCTGTTTCGTATTGACCAAATGCGATCGCAGCTGTTTTAATCGCCCGACCATAGTCACTAGTGATCACAGAATCAAACGGTATTTCAGAGTCTTCAAACGCTTCACCAATGGTCAGTGCCTGCTGTATACCCGCTTCACTCAGTACTCGCTGCGTAGAGAAGTCATCGACATCGGCTGTAACCTGGTCGGCAAAATCTCTCTCTGTTTGAGCATGTCGGAAGTAAACGACATAGCCACCGTCTTGCAGTTCATCAAACAGGTCTTCGCCTTCGATCTGGTCTACAAAATCAGCATTGGCCTGTTCTCCAGGTGTGAGTTCTCCGCCTTCAGAGCCTTCTCCACCTTCAGAGCCTTCTCCGCCTTCAGAGCCTTCTCCACCTTCAGAGCCTTCTCCGCCTTCAGAGCCTTCTCCGCCTTCGGAGCCTTCTCCGCCTTCAGAGCCTTCTCCGCCTTCGGAGCCTTCTCCGCCTTCAGAGCCTTCTCCACCTTCGGAGCCTTCTCCGCCTTCAGAGCCTTCTCCGCCTTCAGAGCCTTCTCCACCTTCGGAGCCTTCTCCGCCTTCAGAGCCTTCTCCGCCTTCAGAGCCTT